>JAEZYU010000079.1 GCA_023418915.1 Bacillota bacterium | reverse complement strand
AAAAGAAATCCTCGCAAAGCGAGGGCTCATTAGTTGTGTGGACTACTATTTGAATTGAACCGCCTGGTGCCGAACGGCATGCCAGGTGGTGTGAGAGGGGGAAGAAATTTCCCCCTACTCGATTATTTGGGGGAACTAGACTTCACTATTTGAATTGAACAGCTGTTTTCTCCCATCTTTCAGTCAGCGAACGAAACCTATGACCTGCGGAGATGAGATACAGGATATTTCTTCAAAGGTATGGCCTTTATATATATGTTCATGCATATTGTTGTTTTCGAGAATGCCTTCCATCCTGTGTATATGACCGTTTTCCGTTTTTATAGGCATACCTGTCAGACCGCAGAAATAGTGGGTATGGCTGCGGTAAGATGAAACGCCGTAGTAATAATGGAAATGGAAGCCGCCTATACCCAGCATACCACCTGCATATCCAAGCAGTCTGTGATTATGGCCATTCACATTTCTGCAATCAAATTTGTATTTGTGCATATGTGATTTCATAAAAGCCTCCGAGCCATGTCCTATCATTATGTTATGCATTGCATGTCCGATTATAAGTTGTATATTCTGTTAATATTTTTGTTAATCAATTAAATATTGTGGTAATAATAGCTTGAAAATAAAAAAATCGGGAGGTTATTATGAAAGGCTTGAAAGGAACAAAAACTCTTGAAAATCTTATGAAATCCTTCGCAGGAGAATCTCAGGCACGCAACAGATATACATATTATGCTTCAATAGCTGATAAAGAGGGCCTTAAACAAATTGCAGCAATTTTTACCGAGACTGCAGATAATGAAAAGGAACATGCCAAAAGGTTCTTCAAATTTGCACTTGAGGGGATGGCAGGAGAGATCCCTGCTGATGTTGACATTGCAGCAACGTATCCCGTTGCTATGGGAAATACACTTGAAAACTTGAAATATGCAGCCGGCGGGGAAAATGAGGAGTGGTCCAAGCTATATCCTCAATTCGCTGACATAGCTGATGAAGAAGGATTCCCGGAAATCGCTGCCGTGTACAGGAAAATAGCTGATGTGGAGAAACGCCATGAGGAGAGGTATCTCAAGCTCTATGATAATGTCAAGGACAACAAGGTATTTAAAAGAGAACAGACTACTTACTGGATATGCAGAAACTGTGGTTATGTTCATGAAGGGCCTTCCGCTCCCGATAAATGTCCGGCTTGTGCACATCCGCAATCGTACTTTCAGCTGTTTGTAGAGAACTACTGATTACCGCATCGCTGTCTCTGATCTATACAGGTCAGTGCTTGACCCCATATTGACAAAGCTGTATGTGCAAGCATACAGCCTTTTTTTTGTGATTTTGAATTTTGCAATGGTTCATATAAACACATATCGATGAGTCCAGAAACATGCTGTCATGGGATGACAGATAACATAATAAATGTTATTATATTTCTAAACAAAAAGTCCACTGCACTATAACGATGCGTTATTATTCGGGAGAAGCATATGAAAGCAGTCAGAATATTAACTATTATTGCCATTATTCTATTAATTGCTGTAGGCACCACTATAGTTGTCCTGTATAACAGTGATGCTTACAAAGACCAGCAGGTGATGAAAGATGTTGAATCGGATCCCGGTGAGACTGCTGACCAAGTACAGAATGGTACCAACGATGTACATATGCAAGAACACCTAGATACCGATACCACAGACGGCAACAGAAATAATGAGAATGGAACAGAGGGACAGGACACTCCTGGAATAGCGGATGAACCATCAGAGCCTAAGGAGCCTGAAGAGCCTGAGCTCCGCTTTATCGCAGTAGGAGACATAATGCTTGGAAGAGGCGTCGAGTACTGGATAAAGCAAAATGGTGATTATGATATGGCTTTTGAAAAGGTAAAGCCGATATTAGAGATGGGCGATGTGGTTTTCGGCAATCTTGAGAGTCCTCTCACGTCAAGCACTAAAGGTCTTAATAAAAATGGAAAAATAGTATTAAAGGGAGCTCCCGAATCGGTCACAGCGCTGACAAGCGCAGGGTTCAACTTATTGAGCCTGTCCAACAATCACATTATGGACTATTATGAACAGGGCTTGTTAGATACCATGGAACTGCTGGATCAAAATGACATAATACATGCCGGTGGCGGCAGAAATATTGAAGAGGCAAGAAAACTTGCCATTATAGAAAAAAGCGGATTAAAAATCGGTCTACTGGCTTATACGGATATGGCAGAGATCATTTTCGCTGGAGATCCATACCTTTCATTTGCAGCCGGCCCGGAAAAGTCCGGCGTTGTACCGAGAAAATATGAAACAATAAAGGAAGATATAGACAAAGCGCGGGGACAGGTGGATCTGCTGGCCATATCTCTGCACTGGGGTATAGAGGAGAGCTTCAGGGTAACACCTGAGCAGATCGAATTTGCTCACATGCTTATAGATGATGGTGCAGATATCATACTGGGGCATCATCCTCATCAGTTTCAAGGCATAGAGATCTATAACAATAAGCCGATACTGTACAGTATGGGCAATATACTCTTCGATCAAAACGAGTCGGAAAATATGGAATCTTTTATTGTTGATATGAAATATAAAGGTACTGAATTGACGCAGTTCACTGCAATACCGGTGAGGATACTTAAAAAATCCTATGTCGAGGTGCAGACCGGCACGGATGCGGCTGGGATAATAGAAAGGCAGGCCGAGCTTTGCCGCAAGCTTGGTACTGATCCTGTGACAGACAATGACATATTAGTCTTTAAATAATTTCATTCAAAGGAGCTCACTATGAAAATCATTAGATGCCTGTTTTGCGGAAAAAACACAACACTGCATAATATCAATGCCCAAAAAAAAATGAGAGGCAAAGTGATAACATTGACTAATGCTCCAGTCTATTACTGCAGTGAATGTAAGGAGACCTTCATGTCAAAGGAAGCTCAGGATATATTCAGATACATCCAGGACAGAAGTCTTGACGCCAAAAGCATTTTATTCAGTTATGAGGACATGATCAAGAAGCTCTATTAGTCATTGCTTTTCTAACAGATGGCAACAGAGAAGCACCTGCAAAAGCTGTCAGAATGAAGAGAATCATATCCTTTACCAGATAGGGCAGATTTGCAGTGAGTATAAAAATCATCCCAGCCTGCTCATTTCCCAAGTATACCCGCATTATCAGAAACATATAGGATATCCCTATCGCATAAATCGCAGCTAAACCCGGTATCAAGGACCTAATATTGTTTAGAACGGAAGGGCTGTTTAGTTTTTTAGAAATAGTACCGATGACAAAGGCACCTGCTATGAAGCCGATAATAAAGCCAAAACTTTTGTCAAAAATATAGGTTATCCCGCCTCCGTTGGCAAACACTGGCAGACCGGCAAGACCAAGGCAGGTGTAGACGATCATGGATAATGTACCAAGCCTCTTACCCAGTACAAGTCCGGCAAGCGCACATATAAAGGTTTGGAGAGTTACGGGAAGCAGCGGGAACGGGATGCGTACAAATGCACCCGCCACCATCAGCGCAGTGAACAGCGCTGATAATATCAATTCTTTTACAGTCAGTCTCATAGTATGCCCCTCTCTGCCGGCGGTCGTATAAGATTGCATAGTCATTCCGCCCCTTATGATTCTACATGATAACAATGATAGAATAATAACTTTGAACTCATTTGTCAACCTATAATATCTTTTTGGTTGACAATACTTGTAATAATACGATGAGACGCATTTCTTTCATTTATAAAAATAAACCCCGAAGGGTTTATTACAAACATCTCAGTATACATTGAATAATTATTTGCTGATACTGTTGAACAAATTAACTCATTGGTGTATATTATTTTTAAAGATTGGAATATATGGGGCTGTAACTCAGTGGGAGAGTGTCACATTCGCATTGTGAAAGCCGTGGGTTCAAATCCCATCAGCTCCACCATACTTCGCCGAAATGCCTGTATGTGCTTATGGTCTCATCCCATGATTTTACGATAAGCCTTATAGCAGGGATTTATGTGACAATTTTGACTTTTATCAATGGTATTTTCCGAATACCGAATATGGATGCCTATTTTCATGTTCACCAGCTGATGCTGTATATGAAGCATATTAGTAAGTACAGAGTTTTCAGCTGAATTTATAGTTATTTACGGGTGACGGAGGCTTGGCATTTTTATTTCCAAGAGCAATAAGTACCGGAGTGTACAAAATTTCTAATTTTTCAGTCCAAATTGTATAGTTTTTTAGGTGTTTATTTTAATAACGCAATAATATATTATATTTTGTAACGCAATCATACGATTATTACAGCTTTATTTGCCAAAAGTTTAAATTTTGTACACCCTGCTATATTAATAAAGCAATTGACGATTTATTCAGAGGATATGGATAGACTGTCGCTGTTTTATACTAAAAACAATTGCTAGCTCATCCATGATAGATATGGGTGGACCGTCCCTCTTTGCTGCGACAATTGACCAATGCTGACAATCTATTAGTAAATATAACTAAATAATTTGGTGAATATTAGCTCAGATTATCGAGAATTATCAATAATCACGTATTTTGCATATTATATACTGCCTCGGTATTGTCCGTGATAAAAAAACATGATATGCTAAAAACGTTTGATAGCGTACATATTATAGCTATATATAAACTTAAAAAGAAAGTTGATGAATGATGACAGTAACGTTAACAGATTTTTTAAGTAAATTCATTTCGAATCCTGCACTGATGTTCACAGTAATTCTGACATTAGGCGTTGTTATGGTGAATGGCTGGACTGATGCTCCCAACGCAATAGCAACCTGCATCTCGACACGATCAATGAGCCCCCGGCCTGCAATTATTATGGCTGCTGTTTTCAACTTTCTTGGAGTTCTGGTATATTCGGTGGTAAACACAATGGTAGCGCAGACCATTTATAAAATGGTGGATTTCGGTGGTGATTCACATGAAGCACTTGTTGCGTTGTGCGCAGCGCTTTTTGCTATTGTCATATGGGCGACGGCCGCATGGTGGTTCGGTATCCCGACTAGTGAAAGCCATGCTTTGATAGCAGGTATTTCAGGTGCTGCTATTGCTCTTCAGGGAGGTATTGGAGGGATAAACCCCAGTGAATGGATCAAAGTCATATATGGACTTGTATTATCACTTGTTATGGGATTCCTGGCAGGCGGACTGATAGTTAGGCTTATTGAACTGATATTCAGGAGCTTTAACAGGCGAAAGACATACTCCACATTTAAGAATGCCCAAATAGCAGGTGCAGCAGGCATGGCATTTATGCATGGAGCGCAGGATGGCCAGAAATTCATCGGAGTATTTATGCTCGGATTGTTTCTTGCGCAGGGGCAGACAGAGGTTACAGGCCTTTTGATCCCTGTGTGGCTGATAATCCTTTGTTCAGCAGTAATGGCACTTGGAACCTCAATTGGTGGTATGAGGATAATCAAATCAGTAGGGATGGATATGGTCAAGCTTGAAACTTACCAGGGCTTCTCTGCAGATCTGGCAGGAGCTATATGCCTGTTTACTGCCTCGGCGTTTGGTCTTCCTGTCAGTACTACTCATACAAAGACAACAGCTATAATGGGTGTTGGTGCTGCAAAAAGGATATCATCTGTAAACTGGGGAGTAGTGAAGGAGATGCTTCTTGCCTGGATCATGACATTTCCGGGCTGCGGCCTGATAGGCTATCTTATGGCATCTTTGTTTATGAGAATATTTTAATACTAATAAAATATAATGGATGAGGAAGGTTCAAAGTATGGCTCGAAAAAAGGATGGAAATTATTTTGATACTTTTGTAGAACTGGCGGGATACTCCTGCAAGGCAGCGGATTTACTTAAAAATATCATGGACAATTATACTGTCGTTAATCTGCCTCAGAAAATGAGGGAAATGCACGAAATAGAACATAGTGGTGACGAAGCCAGACATAGAATGATCAAAAAGCTGTCGCGTGAGTTCATAACTCCTATTGAACGTGAGGATATAATGGCAATGGCTGACTCTATCGACACTGTCACCGATACGATAGAGGATGTGCTTATGCGCATGTATATGTTTAATATAAGCAGAGTTACCGAATATGCTCAGAAAATGACAGATGTCATAGTTAATTGTTGTAATTCCTTGAAAACTGCGCTGGATGAGTTTTACAACTTCCGCAAATCCACCAGACTTCACGATCTGGTAGTGGAAGTGAACAGGCTGGAGGAAGAAGGTGACACTCTCTTTATGGAAGCCACAAGAAAGCTTTATGTCGAGTGTCAGGACTACAAGGAATTGGCTGCATGGGATACAGCATACCATTACCTGGAGAAATGCTGTGACTCTTGTGAGGATGTCGCCAATGCGATAGAAAATGTTATAATGAAGAATTCCTGATAATCGACTATCAAAATAATCTATTTGTACAGGGGGGATCAAATTGTACGATGGTATCGTTGAATGCTTCAGTGCCATTGGTGTTGGAGATGAAACATCGAAAATGATGACAACTGTTGTGATCATAATGATCATAGTAGTGCTTTGCCTGCTGGGCAACCTGATCGCAAGAAAGGTGCTTCTCCGGTTGGTTTCAAGGCTGATCAGACAGAATAAATACACCTGGGATGACAAGATGTATGAGCGCAGAGTCTTCCACCGTATCGCTCATCTTGTGACTCCGTTGATCATAGGCTTTTTTGCTGCTTCCTTTCCTGATTACGAAACTTGGATAATAAGGATCTCATCAGCATATGTGACCCTGGTCATGCTGCTGGTCATCGATTCTGTTCTCAATGCTGCGGATGACATCTACAGAACATTTGATATTTCAAAAACAAGGCCTATCAAGGGAATACTTCAGATAGTGAAAATCGGAGCTTTTGTTATCGGAGCCATAATAATAATATCAACATTGATCGGACAGAGTCCGCTGATACTGCTGGGAGGACTTGGAGCATTATCTGCAGTGATCATGCTTGTATTTCAAAGCTCTATTCTTGGTTTTGTGTCAGGCCTTCAGCTGACATCAAATGATATGGTATGTATAGGGGATTGGATACAGATGCCCAAATATGACGCAGACGGCACTGTAATTGATCTTACGCTTACCACAGTAAAGGTTCAGAACTTCGATAAAACAATAACAACGATCCCTGCACAAGCAATGATGTCTGATTCCTTCAGAAACTGGAGGGGTATGGAAGCCTCAGGAGCGAGAAGGATCATGCGTAACGTACGTATAGACTTATCCAGTATTGCATTCTGTACTGATGAAATGCTTGAGTATTTTTCAAAAATAGAGTATTTAAAAGAATATGTCTCGGATAAAAAGGAAGAAATCAAAAAATACAATTATGAACGAAGCTTTGATACATCAGTGCCGGTCAACGGCAGAAGGATGACTAATATTGGGACATTCCGCTTTTATGTCCTGAACTATCTGAAAAACCATTCTGGAATACACAAGGGTATGACGATGATGGTCCGCCAGCTACTGCCGGGATCAGACGGTCTTCCTCTTGAGATATATGCGTTTACCAATACAACAGATTGGATAGAATATGAAAATATTCAGTCCGATATTTTCGACCATCTTTTAGCAGTACTGCCGCAGTTCGGACTGAGGGCATTCCAGGAACCTACCGGATTTGACATATCATCACTACGTAAAAACGGAGCAAATGATTGATATGAGAAAAATTGTTTTAACAGGGGGGGGGACATCGGGACATGTGACCCCAAACATAGCTTTACTGCCTGGACTGAAACGTGAAGGCTTTGATATCCATTACATAGGCTCTCGCAATGGAATGGAAAAGGAGCTGATCCAAAAGGAAGGGATACCCTACTATGGAATAAGCGCAGGCAAGCTTCGCAGGTATTTTGATGCAAAAAACATAACTGATATTTTCAAGGTGGCAGGAGGATTGCTGCAGGCACATTCAATACTAGGCAGGCTGAAGCCCTCTGCTGTTTTCAGCAAGGGTGGCTTTGTGTCCTGCCCGGTGGTCTGGGCTGCATGGCTTCGAAGGATCCCAGTCATAATACATGAATCAGATATAACCCCCGGGCTGACAAACAAGCTGTCGATACCGTTTGCAAAAGCTATATGTTATACCTTTCCGGAAACGGAGAGCCATGTATCAGGAAGAAACAGCATAAGGACCGGAATGCCCATAAGAGAAGGGCTTGCTGAAGGAGACCGAAGCAAGGGCAGGAGCATCTGCAGCTTTAATAATGCGAAGCCTGTGATAATGATAATAGGAGGAAGCCTTGGCTCTGAAAGAATAAATAGCGTAGTAAGGAATATACTTGACATGCTGTTGAAGGATTTCAATGTTTGTCATTTATGCGGGAAAGGTAATATAAATGAGGAGTTCATAAATAAGCAAGGCTACAAGCAGTTTGAGTATGTAAATGAGGAGCAGCCACATATATACGCAGCTGCAGATCTGGTTGTGTCGAGAGCGGGAGCCACGACGCTTTTTGAACTGCTTGCGCTGAGAAAGCCCGGCTTGTTGATTCCTCTTTCTAAAGCAGCCAGCAGGGGAGACCAGATACTAAATGCAGCATCTTTTGAGAAGCTGGGCTACAGCAGTGTTTTATCAGAGGATATGCTCAGTGATGAATCGATGCTGAAGGCTATATATGATCTTTGGAACAATAAGGGTCGATATTGGGCTGCAATGGATAAAAACGCCAATGAAAGCGGAACGTCGGCAGTGATCAGGATAATAAAGGAAAACATGAAATAACTGCATCAGTGCCTTATAGTGCTTAAGATAAGCAAACGCAACCAGCAAAACAACAAATATATATAGTGCTGATCGCATCCACAGACAGTTCGGTCACTGTAAATATGTATCCTGATCTCCGGACATCACTGCGTTGCACTTGTATATGATATCAAATGCATTTCTTCTCTCTGCTTCGTTGGATGAATGCTGAATATTTTCTGATAAAAACTTAAGTTTTTTTTCAGCGTGGCTTACAAACTCTTCGTAGGTTATCCTTTGTGAATTGTACATTTCATGAATGACTTTTAGCATAAGTATGGTGCATTCAGTTAATTCGGATAACATTTTTATAACCTCTTTACTAAAATCATCATCTTTGATAAACTCAACGAACATAAAATATCACCTAAAGAGATAATTGTCAACACTTACTATAATTTCCCCATATATTGCCCTGAAATAATGTATAGACTTCTACGTCTAAAAGGATTTGGACGTATATCTGTGCATTTTATTTATCGAAAATACAATAGTCGACCTTTAATAAACAAAATGTACATTTCAGTAAATTTCGACAGAAAGTGATATTTAAACTATATAATAAATATAGGTGATGATAATGTTCGATAAAATCAGCAAATATGTAACAGATATGATTTATTCAACCTTGCCGGATGTTGCACCTGAAAGGCGTGAGGTCATTGAGTATGGTGTTTATATGACTATTTCTGAGATAGTCAAGATATGCATAATACTGTTGGTTTCACTGATGCTTGGAATAGTGCCATATGTAGCGGCGGCAGTTGCAGTCTATGGGATCCAGAGGACACTGCTGGGAGGAATCCATGCCAAGACTCATCTTGGATGTATGTTAGCTCATTCAGCTATCGTCTTTGGTGTGGTGGCAGCATCACTTCTGTTGGATATCGATCGCTTCTATCTGTTGCTTATCACAGCGCCGTTTTCATATGCTTCAGCATATTTGTATGCACCGGCTGATCTTCCGCAAAAGCCGATTAAATCAAAAAAACAAAGGATGCAATTGAGAGTGGGAGGGTTCATTTTGCTGACTGCTTTATTCACGGCTTCGTGCTTCCTTCCTGCAGTATGGTCCAGAGTAATACTTTTCTCTTGCTTACTTCAGGCATTATTCATGACACCTCTAGCCTACAGAATCTCAAAAAATAAATACGGAAGAGAGGAGGTATCGGCATGAAAAAGAATTATTTCAAGGTCCTGATATGTCTGGCAGCAATGGCAGGCGTGTTTGTTGCATCCACTGTTTCGGCATACGGGTGTTGGTTCTGGACCTTCTATCAGAAGGAATGCCCAAAAGCACTGATCAGAGAAGACTGATGTTTACTTAAAGGACAAAAAGGGGATTAAACCCCCTTTTTGTTTGCAATTTCTATGGTCTGAGTGAATGTGTTGTCCTCATAAGTAGTTACATGCAATATGTTTTTATACTTTTCGATTATCTTTTTTGCTATAGCAAGTCCCATGCCCCTGTTAACGCCCTTTGACGAATAACCGTCGATATTGATTTTCTGCATGTCTGGAGGAGATGAGCAGCTGTTTGAAATGGAGATTTCCATAAAACTGCTGGCGTCTTTTATATTCAAATTTATTATTTTATCTCCGTTTTCTGATTCCTCTATAGCATTATCCATAAAGATGCCAACGATCTCGCAAAGCTCGGATATCTTTACCTCAGGTATATCCTCTATTTCGCCGATCACCGACATATTAACAGAAATCCCCTTTTCACAGGCAAGATTTATTTTCGAGGACAGTATGCCGAAAAGGCCTGCATTTTTTATATCATATATCTGAGTGTTGATATGATGGCTGCACTGATCTATCAACTCGGAGACATACTGCTTAAGATCGTTGTTTTTGTTCATTTTTATCATGGAGTCAATTACTGTCAGGTTATTGACCCAGTCATGCCTGAATCTTCGAAGCTCAAATAACGTTGAACGAAGAGAATCGTTATAAAATTTCTGCTGCTTCAGATCTTCGTCACGGATGACTCTTCTTAGGGAAGCGAACCACATGAGTAAAATAAACACACAGTATGAAATACTAATTGAAGCTATTATCAGACAGGCATAGACATTTAAAGTTTTTGTATATAGATACATAGCAAAGGTTGAACATATCACTATGATTGTGATTGCTGTCAGGATGAGAAGAAATTTGTCGCGGCTTATCATTTTGATATAGTCCTTTGTTGGCTTGATTAAAGCAAACAGTATAAATACAACTATATTAGTGAAGAGATTACCTGCGAGCGACATCAAGGGGTCGTTCAGCACAGATTCCACAGAACGTCCCGGTGAGACTAAACTAAGCATTATCGGTATAAGTGCATTTCCAACAGCTAAACCTATTATATAAAGCGCAAAAGACAAAAACGATTGAATAAATGAGGCTTTTAGCAGAAGCCTGATAATAATGATGCTAAGGACAAGAAGAATCAGTGGTTTATAAACGGAGGTCTGCATAAGTGAGGAAATTGCACCGTTTATCATGCTGAATACTGCTATGAATCTAATTTTGCCGGGCCTTGAAAGTTTCATTTCAATAACAGTTCTAAAAAAATAAATAATATATAAGGAACCTAGAAAAGCAGAGAGAATGTTGATCATTATAGTGTCATAACTCATTTGGATATAGCTCCTTTCAGTGCGAGCGAACAGGCGTCAATCCGGCCCAGCCTGCCTTTGTAGCCGTTGGTAAGTACAACGGTCCTGCTTTTTTTATCTATGTATTCTATAAAATCTCTGTTGATGATCTGGGATCTGCAGCATTTCACAAATCTCTCAGAATCAAGTTTTGAAATTAATGAATCAAGACTTTCATACACTTCAATTGTATTGCCCGAACAATATATGACAGTTTTTGTTCCTACTCTGAGGATATGGGAGATCTTATCATGTGAGATATAATACATCCTTGACCTTGTTCTGACCTCAAGAACACCTTTTTTCTTTTGTCTGGCTTCGATCTCCCTGTAGAGCTTGACAAGGCATCTTTCCAAATCACGCCCCACCGGCTTGATAATAAAATGATAAGCGTTCACATCAAAGGCTTTATGCATGTACTCCAGCATACCGGTACAAAAGATTATTTCTGTATTTACGTTCTCACGTCTTATCCTTCTTGCCACATAAAGTCCGTTTATCTCGGATTGCAGATTGATATCAATGAGGCAGACATTGGCCGCCTGCTCTTTCACTACACTGATGAATTCATTGTAATCAGTGGTAGCGGCGATAATCCGGCCTTTGATACCATTTCTGTCAAACCACTGGGGCAACAGTTCTTCATATTGTTCAAGGACTTTCATATTATCGTCCAGTATTGCAACGGACAACATCTCAAAATCACCTTCTGCCAGCCATGTCATAATATTACTTTGTTTTGTTTCATTTACATAAGTTGAGACATATCAAGTACAGTATACTATGATGAACAGTGGAAGAAAAGTACAAAATAGGCCTAGGGACTATGGTCTTATATTGAATAGTACATATGGACTATCAATTTACATTTTTTAGCTTCGCTGAAACAACAAATTGATATATTTATAGAAGGAATTTGTTATTACTTGTCGAATTAATATAGGTTGATATTGTTACTAACTTAACTCGAACGGAGAAACGTTAGCTAATATTTATATGCATACGAGGTGAAATGTCCATGGCAGATGAGAACCAGAGTATAAGTTCGGGCAAAAGGAACAGTGAAGGCAGCATCCGGAAGGCAGCATCCGGAAACGGCAGTGCTGCTCAAAAGAAAGGCAGACCGGCGGATAAAAAAGGGCGAGTGATAAAATTGGCGCAGAAGAATGCTATATCGCCAATAGGGATAAAGGACCTTATACCTGAAAATACGATATTTGCCATGGATATCGGCACAAGGACAGTTGTGGGCGTGGTGGGCATGCAGGACGGCAACTGTTTCAGGATTCTGGCCACAGAGGTTTGTGCACACAGAAGCAGAGCTATGATGGACGGTCAGATACATGATATAGAACAGGCTGCTGCTACAGCTATGGAGGTCAGACAGAAGCTGGAAGCCAGGATCGGTTTTAAGCTCAAAAAGGTCGCAATAGCAGCCGCAGGCAGAGTGTTGAAGACATGCCAGGTGAAGGTTGAAAAAAATCTTGAGCAAAGCGTCGAGATCGATGTTGACCTTGTGAGCAGTCTTGAGATCGAAGGCATTCAGCGGGCACAAATGATACTGGATGAGAGTTCGGAGTCTGAAGATAAGACCCAATACTATTGTGTAGGCTACAGTGTAATAAATTATTATCTAAACGGATATGTGATCACAAAATTGACCGGACATAAGGGCAAAACTGCAGGAGCTGATGTTTTGGCAACTTTTTTACCACTTATTGTGGTGGATAGCCTGTATTCTGTTGTAAACAGGATAGGCCTTGAGGTATCGAGCCTTACGCTGGAGCCTATAGCGGCAATTAATGTTGCCATTCCGCCGGATCTCAGGCTGCTGAATCTGGCACTTGTCGATATCGGTGCAGGGACATCAGATATAGCATTGACAAAGAATGGCAGCGTATTTGCATACGCTATGGTCCCCATTGCAGGCGATGAAATAACAGAAAGGATATCACAGTGCTATCTTGTCGATTTTAATACGGGGGAGAAAATCAAAACAGCTCTTTCATCAAGCAGAGAAAACATTGTTTTTACTGACATTCTGAAAAAGAAACACACGATCGCCGCTGCTGATGTGCTGATGCAAATTGAGGATTCCATACAATTGATGGCGTCTACCATCAGCCAAAAGATACTTGATTTTAATCAAAAAGCACCTAATGCGGTATTTCTCATAGGCGGCGGGAGCCGGATCCCGATGCTGCCTGAGATGCTGTCGAAGCAGCTTGGCTTACCAAAGGACAGAGTTGTGGTGCGCGGACGTGATGTAATAAAGGATATAAAATACAGTGATAAAAAGCTTTACGGTCCTGAATCGATCACACCGTACGGTATTGCTGTCACAGCACAGATGTATGCCGGGAAGGACTTTGTATCCGTTACAGTAAATGAAAAAAAGATCAAGCTGTTCAACGCTAAAAAGCTTACTGTTGCCGATGCGCTCATACTATACGGATATGACGCAGCTGATCTGATAGGGAGAACGGGCAAAAGTATAACATTTACGGTAAATGATGATATTCGAAGGGTACGCGGAGATTACGGCATGGCAGCGGAAATCTATCAGAACGGGAAGCCGTCTGGTTTGGATTCACCTCTGTCATTCGGTGACAGTATCACAGTCGTACCTGCGAAGGACGGCAAAGATGCGGAAGTGAAAGCTTGTGAGGTTGTTTCCGACTATAGCAGCGGTATAGTAAATATGAACGGAAATCCTGTCGACATAAGCACGATAATTATGGTAAATGGTGTACGGGTACAGAAGGAAACCATGATAAAGGACGGCGATGCCGTACAGACTTCGAGGATAAAGACTCTGCGCGATCTTATGGAGGCGGCAGGGTATGCGGCGGAGGAATGTGATATCAGGATAAACGGTGAGGCTCATTATGATTTGGATTATGTTCTAAGAGATAAGGATCATATAGCATGCCTCCTATGCGATAAGCATGTCGAAGCGGAAAAAAATGCAGAGGCAGACACTGCAATGGATGAAATCTCTATAGATATTGAAGGCGAATACGATGTAATTGAAGCAAATACGGACGGGCAGACCGATACGGCTCCGGAAACTGCTGCGCAGAGCATTGAGGAGGATTCTATTGAAGTCATAGTTAACGGTAATTCGGTGAGAATCATTGACAGCAAAGCTCAGCATATGTTTGTCGATATATTTAATTACATAGATTTTGACCTGTCGAAACCACTAGGAACAATAGTGCTTAAGCTCAACAACAAGCCTGCAGCTTTTACAGATGCAATAAGACATGGGGACAATATAGAAATTTTCTGGCGCAAATAGTAGTTGGGAGGCATTACCACTGGATAGTAGCAAGAGAATTTATAATAAGTATGAAGTATATGAATTGTTCTATTTGAGAGCCACTCTTATTTTTCTCATACTATCCTGTGTTATCTATTTTTCACGTTATTTTATTATGGCAGAGGGCAGCCTGTTCAACGATCCGGTCAAAAGAGACAGGTTGATCTGGAGTACTGCTGTATGTGTATTTATCTTTATTTTGCAGATCGTCAGATATAAGATATTTCAAAGATACCTGCTGGAGAAAAAAGTAATATACTGGTTCGAAAAAATATTATTCACTGCAACGATATCAGCTATAACTATTTATTCAGATATAGGCTATTGGTTTTATCTTGGAATGTTTTTACCGCTGGTCATGGCTACATACATAAAAGGTCCCAAATACGGATATGGCCTGTTGATATGTTCGTTGATCATCCATCTGTCTCTCCTATACAGAAAACTGATGCCCCTGATAGATGCGGAAGGTCTGAAGCTGTCTGTAATGAAGGATGATTTATACGCTGCTGCAGTTTTGTATGTCATGTCCTATGCTTTCGTATCTTTCTTCAGCAAGCTTTACAAGTACAGGCTCGAATATGAATTCATAAATAAATATGCTATTGAACAACTTGACGAGCGCTGCATGACTCTGGAAAGTGAAAGGGATATTATCAAGAAGGAATTCAGTACACTGATCTCCAGCTCCGGTGAACTGGAAAAGTCCAACAAAACTCTTTCTAAAAGTATAGCTGAGTTTTTCACACTCAACCAGATAAGCCAGGCGATCGGTTCCATACTTGATACAAAAGAGCTGCTCAAGCGGCTCAATGATATAATCCTGGGAGTGATAGGATGCAGCTTTTCATCTATAATCCTGCTTGATGAGGATTCAGACAGACTGAAGGTGCATACGACTAATATTACCAACAGCAATGAGATGGCTACATTGACAGACCACATCAATAGTGGGGTTCTGAGAGATGCGCTTGAAAAAGGTGAGTATATACTCGAGAATAATGTAGACTATTTCCAGTATGTTTTTACATGCGGAAGAGATATCAATTCACTGATGTGCATACCGCTGACTACAAATTCCAGAAAATATGGCCTGATTCTAGTGGAACATACGGTTAACGATGCATTTGATGAGGAAAATGTAAGATTTCTGAGTATAATTGCACAGCAGGTGGGCATCGTCATGGAAAATGCGGAATTGTACTATAAAATGAAGGAATTGGCCAGAAAAGACGGGCTTACGGGCATATATAACCGTCAGTATTTCCAGGAAAGACTGGAGAGCGAGTTCAATGAAGCAAAAAAGGAAAACTATCCACTATCACTTGTCATATTTGATATCGACCATTTTAAAAGATTCAATGATATGTATGGACACATATTTGGTGATAAAGTGCTGACATCTATAGCAGAAGTCGTCGGAGCAAACCTGAGAAAGGGCGACATGATAGCAAGATATGGCGGCGAAGAGTTTATAATACTTCTGCCGCGAACAAAGCTTGATGAGGCATATGATAAAGTAGAAGATTTAAGAAGGCTGGTATCAAGGCATATTATTGAGGATAACCTTATTAGTGTTTCGGTCACAGCCAGCTTTGGAATATCGTCGTTTGATGAATGCGCATTCAATGAGAACGATCTGATACGTACTGCCGACGATGTATTGTATGAGGCGAAAGCCTCCGGGCGTAATTGTGTAATGACAGCAAAAAGGTTATATGAAACAAATCACATCCAATCCCCTGTGAATGATAATTGTTATCCCGGAGCTCAAGATAATGTCCACAGCTCACAAGATTCTGATTGAGACTAAATCAGCTGATCACCGGGACGTGCACCAAAATATATTTCCTGTGTATTATGAAAGTATCAGACCTTTCAGGGGAGGAGTATGTGTATGCGTATCATGGTATTGAAGATGCCTAAATTTTTCGGAAATCTCATAAAGAAAGTACTTAGAATGAACTGACTAACAAGATCAAAGCGACATAAAAGTTTCGGTTGACTTTTATGTCGCTTCGATATAGAAAGATATTTGGCATAGCTTTTTGATGTCTGTCAGACTGCCCTTGTAACCTTATTGGAACGAAGGCATCTGGAACAAACGTTGATCGTTTTTGTTGTGCCGTTTTCTGTTACTCTGACCTTTTTTATGTTGGGTCTCCAGGATCTGTTTGTCCTTTTTATCGAGTGACTGACATTATTGCCGAATACGGTATTCTTTGCGCAGATCTCACATTTTGCCATCTATATTACACCTCCTTCAAGCCGGAGCTTTTTTCGCATAAAGCATAACTATTTTAACACAATAACTCCAAATATCGCAAGCCCTTTTTTGTTTCAATGGCTAGTGCGAAGTAAATAAATGAGTTGTGAAGGTGAATTTTGCTAATATCCATTCCAGGTATTTGGTTTTATCGCTTTCTGATGCTGCTAAAATAGGGTATGGTAAAGTAAGGCTCCATATATTAGAATTAAAGATAGCGGTATTAACAAAATGCGCAGTAAATTGAAATTAAGGATGAAGGTGTTTCAGCCTTGCATGAATGGCTGACAAAGAATTTATCGTTTGTACAGGTGATTGGTGATGAACCAAAGATCAGAAATGCTTAAAAAACCTCTGCAATATCTGAAGGGTGTTGGTGAAGCAAGAGCTGCATTGTTTCACAAGCTTGGCATCTATACGGTTGGGGATGTCATTTTTCATTATCCAAGAGATTATGAGGACCGCAGCAAGCTCAAAAAGCTTATTGAGCTGCAGGATGGAGAGCAATGCTCTTTTGAAGGCATGATCGCTTCGAAAACAGTTGTTTCAAAGCCAAGGCGAGGGCTTGCAATATGCCGTGTAAGCATAAGAGACGACACCGGCCTGATCAATGCAGTATGGTTCAACCAGCCTTATCTGAAGGATCATTTCAAGATGGGAGAGAAGTATCTGTTCTTTGGAAAGATCACAAAAAGACGGACCTTTGAAGTTCTAAATCCTGTATTTGAAAAAATGGAGTCGACAGGACCGGTCAATACATGCAGGATCATGCCGGTATATCCGGCTACAGGCAAACTGACTCAGAATGTAATCAGAAATGTAATCAGAAATGCTCTGGGATATGCGAAAGACAGCTTTGAAGATATTCTTCCGAATCGTGTGAAGGAGCAATACAATCTGGCTGACCTGCACTTTTCCATTAACAATATACACTTCCCACAAAGCGACAGCGCTTTTATTAAGGCTCGTGAGCGGCTTGTCTTTGAAGAACTGCTTATGCTGCAGCTTGCGCTTATGAGTATAAAAGCTTCAAGGGAAGGCGAAGTGTCAGGGATATGCTTCAATACGGGAGTTGAGGTACAGAAATTCATACAGCATCTTCCATTCAAACTGACCAATGCTCAGAAAAGGGTATTTTCCGAAATAGAAAGTGATATGGAAAGCACCAAAGTCATGAATAGACTTGTGCAAGGCGATGTAGGTTCCGGTAAAACGATAGTCGCAGTGCTGGCATTGCTTAAGGCGGTTAAAAGTGGATATCAGGGTGCATTCATGGTTCCGACGGAAATACTTGCAGCACAGCACTTCGAATCGGTCAGAAAGCTGATGGAGCCATTGGGCATCAAAACCGCATTGCTGACGGGCAGCACCGGAGCAAAGGATGTCAGAGTAATGCTTGAGAGAATAAACAATGGAGAGATTGATATCACTATAGGTACCCATGCGCTGCTCGAGGAAAGAGTTCAATTCAAGAACCTGGGCCTGGTTGTGACCGATGAACAGCACAGATTCGGTGTCAGGCAGAGGGCTGTCCTTGGCAGGAAGGGTGAAAATCCCGATATGCTGGTCATGACTGCCACCCCTATACCAAGAACACTGGCACTCATATTGTATGGCGATCTTGACATATCGATCATAGATGAGCTGCCGCCCGGCAGAAAAAAGGTGCTTACGTATGCTGTGGACTCAAGTATGCGCGAGAGGATCAACAATTTTGTCAGAAAACAGGTAATTCAGGGTCGACAGGTCTATATAGTCTGTCCGCTTGTGGAGGAGTCCGAATCGGTCGAAGCCGCATCAGCCTCGGAAATGGCTGAACAGCTCGCTCACAAAACCTTCTGTGATCTGCGTGTGGGATTGATACACGGCAAGATGAGACCGGCAGAAAAGGACGATGTGATGACCTGCTTTGTATCCGGACAAATTGATATATTGGTATCGACAACTGTGATCGAGGTTGGTGTCAATGTAGCGAACGCATCATTGATTGTTGTTGAAAATGCTGAAAGATTCGGACTGTCTCAGCTGCACCAGCTCAGAGGACGGGTTGGCAGGAGCGAGCACCAATCATACTGCGTGCTGTTCAGCGATAACAGGTCAGGTATCGCAATGGAACGGATGAAGGTGATGGAAGATACCTCCGATGGTTTTGTCATCTCGGAAAAGGATCTGGAATTGAGGGGGCCGGGTGATTTCTTCGGCACAAGGCAGCATGGTATACCAGAGCTAAAAATAGCAAATCTATATAGAGATGTTGAGATCTTAAAAAAAGCACAGGAAGCTGCGGTGATACTGCTCGGGAAGGACAGAACGCTGGACTCGCAGGAAAACCGCAGGCTGGGACAGGCTGTCAGAGAGAAGTTCAGAGGTGTCATGAGTTCTATCAGTATGAATTAGGCACGACAAAGACGGCACTACCGGAAGTACTGGCGATAAAAGGAGGTTGGGCTTATTCTCAGGGTAATTTCAGGAACTGCAAGAGGACATAAGCTGAAAACAATAAAGGGCATGACGACAAGGCCGACATCAGACATGGTAAAGGGAGCTCTCTTCAACATAATTGCACCAGTAGTGGAGGGAAGCAGAGTTCTTGATATATTCGCAGGCACAGGCAGCCTGGGTATCGAAGCGCTGAGCAGGGGAGCACACTCTGCTGTGTTTCTCGACCGCAGTGCACAGTGCTGTGACGTAATAAAAGAAAATCTTGCGCATACGAAGCTTTCTGACAAGGCAGAGGTTTACAATGTGGATTATGCATCCGGGATCGAAAGGATGCGTAGAGAAGGATATGAATTTGATATTATAATTATGGATCCACCCTATAATAAAAAATTTATTCAAGAAGCATTAAAATTATTGACAAAAAATGATATAATATTGGACGATGGAATAATTATTGCCGAACATAGCGTTCTGGATGATTTGCCTGAAGCTTTTGAGGGATACAAAACAATTGACTCCAGAAAATATGGTGATACAATGATTACAATATACAAGGGTGGTAAGGGCGATCAATGATTTTAGTATATCCGGGAAGTTTTGATCCGATAACCAATGGGCACCTGGATATTATGACCAGGGCTGTATGTATCTGCGACAGGCTTATCGTTGCAGTTGGAGATAATGAAAGCAAAAAACCTGCTTTTACGGTCGATGAGCGTATAGACCTGATAAGGACGGCGCTTGGCGACAGGAAAGATATTGAGGTGCGTGGCTTTCAGGGGCTGCTGGCGGATTTTGTAAAGAAGGTCGGTGCCAAGACAGTCATAAAAGGCCTGAGAGCCATGTCGGATTTTGAGTATGAGTTTCAGATGGCGCTTCTGAACAAGAACCTTGAGCCGGATATGGAAACACTGTTTATGATGACCAGTGTACATTATTCGTATCTCAGTTCAAGTGCGGTAAAGGCGATTGCAAGAAACGGCGGCAGCATAGACGGGCTTGTGCCGGACTGCATAAAGAATAGGATTGTAAAAAAGCTGACCTGCAGATAGATCATAGGGGGTAAGATCATGGAAATACTTGCGATACTGGAGACTTTGGAAGACTTAGTCGAAAAAAGTGTTAGTGTTCCTTTTTCAGGTAAATGTATTGTTGACAAGGAAGAGATACTTGAAATAGTAAAGGAGCTCAGGTTGAAGCTTCCTGACGATATAAAGCAGGCTAAATGGGTAAAGGAAGAAAGGCAGAGAATACTGCTCGACGCCCAGAAAGAAGCCAGCAACATGCTAAAGGATGCAGAGGGAAAAATAGCGTCGATGGTTGATGAGCATGAGATTACAAAGAAAGCGTATGATCAGGCAAATGAGATAGTAGGCTCAGCGCAAAAGAACGCCCGGGAGATCAGACTGGGCACAAAGGAATATGCGGACAATATACTAAATAAAGTCGAGGAAATACTAAATGACACGATGGAAGTCATTAGAACGAACCGACAGGAGCTCAAATAGAGCTCTTTTTTATTGATGGTTTTCCTGCTGCTGCCCTTGATCGAATCAAAAGATTTATACCGATCCATATAGTAATAACTGCTGCCAGCAAAATTACTGATCTTCCCAGTGTTTCAAAAAAGCTGCGCATATTGAACTGCACAAGGCCGAGAGCCGGTTCTGTGATCATCATTTCTATGCTGACCAGCTTTGTTCCCACCCAGGTATATATGGCCGCAGCTATCCCTTGCAGGAGCTTTCCAAGCAAGTATGGACATGTGTTTATGTCAGTTCCCGAAACGATACTCATTACCTGGAAATGGACAGACAACCCTGCCCAGCCGATTACAAAGCTTGCGGCAGGCAATTTGATGGAAAGTGGGATCGATGTTCCGCAGCTGACCAGTTCCGATCCGGTCGTGATTTCAAGTATGCCGCTGAGCACTCCCGATATCACACCGTCAAACCCATTTTGCCGCAAGCTCTGCGGCAATAAGCGCAACAACATTTCTGTTATCAGTTTTATTACTCCTGTTTCCTTCAGCAAGCTGATTATAACAGAGAAAAGCACGATGAATCCGCCTATTGTAAGCACCGTAGATACCGAATCTCTTATTGCCTCACCCAGCAGTGTTCCAAAACCCGCCCTACTCCTGCTTTCATGGATAAGGCGATTCCTAAAATCGATCAGCAGCCTTTTTCTGGTTTTGCTTTTTACTCCGGGAGATGGCTTTCTGCTGTTTTCTGTCTTCTTTCCGACATTGTACCTGACCATCGCAGTAAGACCGTGAGAAGGCTTGTAAAACCTGAATAGAAACCCAACAGTTATACAGGCTAAGAAGTGACAGATAAACAGGAATATACCGATTAGTGATGAACCGTACATACCTGTTCCGACAGCGCCTATTATGAAAAGAGGACCTGAATTGTTGGTAAATGCAAGCAGTCTCTCTGCCTCTGTCTTTGTCAATGCACCGCTTTTTCTTAGATCGGAGGTTATTTTGGCACCTACAGGATAGCCAGATGTTACCCCTAGAGCCAGAGCAAAGGATGAACAGCCCGGCACATTAAAAAATGGTCTCATAACAGGTTCGAGCAGTATTCCTGAAGCATTGGTGAAACCTGTAGCATTCATAATACCTGACGCTATAAAAAACGGAAGTAATGACGGCACGACCACGCCGGCCCAGAGATTCAGTCCATTAAGCGCAGATTTGACTGCAGTATCTGAAAAAAGGATAAGAAATATGACGAATATAATGCATAGTATAGGTATGGACAGCAGCTTGATATATATGATCCTGGAAGGCTGCATCATTAGTACAAGCAGTATGAATACAGCTATTATGATAATAAGAGTATATGTCATTATTAACCAACCTTATAATGCATCGTTAAAGAAAAATATGTGTTTACTTAGAATTGTATTTCATCTATGACGAAATATTCCCATAGAAAAGGACAGTTTACTGACATGCCCTAAAGTCAGTAAACTGTCCCTGTATATAGAAGAATTATTTTACTTCAGTGATCCAGCCGAAATCATCCTTCACAGTGCCGTTCTGTATACCTGTAATAGCTTCATACAGCCTTGCTGAGACTTCTCCAATCTCGCCGTTGTTTACTGTTACCAGTTTATCGTACCAGTTGAGTTCGCCAATGGGCGAAATGACAGCAGCCGTACCTGTTCCAAATGCTTCTGCCAATTTCCCTTTAGCATGTGCATCAAACAGCTCCTGAACACTAAGATGCTTTTCAGTGACCTTATAGCCCCACTTTTTGAGCAGCTGTATGCAGGAGTTCCTGGTTATTCCCGGCAGAATGCTTCCGTCCAGTGACGGTGTTATTATTTCATCTCCTATTTTGAAGAAAACATTCATTGAGCCGACTTCTTCAATGTACTTTCTTTCTACTCCGTCAAGCCATAATACCTGTACATAGCCCTTCTCATGGGCGATCTCCTGTGCTTTGAGGCTTGCGGCATAATTGCCCGGTGTCTTGGCAAAGCCGGTACCGCCCTTTACGGCGCGGACATATTCGTTTTCTATCATGATCTTTACCGGATTTATTCCCGACGGGTAATAAGCACCGCTGGGTGAGAGTATTATGATGAACTTGTATGTATTAGAAGCTCTCACGCCCAGATACGGGTCGGTTGAAATTATGAACGGCCTTACATACAATGAAGTTCCCGGTTCTGTCGGTATCCAGTCGCTGTCTATACTGACGAGGGTTTTGACTGCTTCTACTGCGAATTTTTCATCTATAGGAGGGATCGACATCCTCTTGTTCGAATTGTTTATTCTCTTCATATTCATATCCGGTCTGAAGAGAAATACCTTTCCGTCGGCAGATCTGTATGCCTTTAAGCCTTCGAAGATTGCCTGTCCGTAATGAAAAACCATTGTGGACGGATCAAGTGACAAAGGACCGTAAGGTATTATTCTCGGATCATACCATCCTTTTTCCACACTATAATCCATTATGAACATGTGATCTGAAAAATACTGGCCGAATCCCAAATTTCTCTGATCCGGTTTCGCTTTAGCCTTCTGCGTTTTTTGGATATTTATTCTCTGAGTCATATTTATACAGCCTCCTTACAATTATTTACCCTAAACACTTTTTTTATTATGCAACTTTTTTAATAAAAAATCTATACCCATACCAAAACAAATTTGTATTTGAAAGAAAACAAATTCATTTTTTTTACAAAATAGTATATAATGTAATGGAAAAAATGAAATAATTATGCAGGGGAGTGTCAAATATGGACTATAAATCTGCATCAAAGAGAGTCAACAGATTTGTATTATTTTTGAACTGGGGAATTGATATTTTTCTAATAGCCGGATACTTGATGGAGTACATCAAAGGAGCCAAAACATTAACTTATTTGCTGGTGATGATGGCGATAGTCGTTTTCCCAATGGTTGCGGCTACATTATTATTTATGAAAGATAACCGATCGAATATTATGAAATATGTAACACTTACTGGTTACTTCATACTCTATGTTTTCACTATGTTCACTGCCTCACCGGACAGGGTGCTTGTATTTTGTTACATGTTTCCGATAGTGCTTAGTTACTTTTTATACTTTGATCTGAAGCTTATAATAGCAACCAATATAGCCTTTGCACTCGTAAATGTAGCTAAAATAGTTTACAGCTTCGCATTCCTCGGGCTCAAAAGCAGTTTCGACACTACCAATTACCTGATAGAATTCGCCTGTGTTTTCATGTTCGCAGCATCACTTATTTATTCAACTAAAATATCCAATGCGTTCAGTGATGAGAAGGTAAGAGATATAAGAGATGAACAGTCGAAGCAGGAAAGTATTCTGAAGGATGTATTAAAGACAGCGGCAGTACTGGACAAAAACTCCAGAGAGGTGCACAGGATAGTTAAAGAGTTGGCTGAATTCACAAATATAGCATCAAATGCGGTACAGGAAATTGAAAAGGGTGCAGCTGATACAGCCGCCAATATACAGGTGCAGTCCGGACTTACACATGACATACAGGATCTGATAACGGACACATCGAAAGATTCCGAGAGTATGGAACAAATTTCTCTGAATACTGCTGAGGCTGTCTCTGAAGGCCTGGGTATAATAGAACGATTGAACGGGAAATCTGCTTTTGTCAGCGAAAACAGCGACAATGCCTACAACATAATGCTCGATTTGAAACAGAAGACTGATGAGATACGCACCATATCAGACCTTATTTCAAGTATATCTGAGCAAACTAACATGCTGTCTCTCAATGCTGCGATCGAAAGTGCCAGAGCCGGCGAGAGCGGAAAAGGATTTGCGGTGGTCGCCGATGAAATAAGGAAGCTTGCGGCTCAAAGCAAGGAATCGACCAATGAGATAATCAGGATAGTCAACGAGCTGTATACCCAGACTGACAGTTCTGTCGAGGCGGTACTCAGGCTCAAGGAGGCAAATGATGAACAAAATACGCTTGTTTCCAGGACCATGGATATTTTCACCGGCATCAGCGAAAAAATGAACGACGTCAGAGAAAATGTTAATATGGTAAATGACAAAGTCAATAAAGTACTTGGCGCAAACAACAAATTGGTGGAAAGCATAAACGAGATATCTGCGGTAAGTGAGCAGGTGACTGCAAGCGCACAGGAAGCTTGTGCTTTATCCACTCAGAACATTGAAAAAGCTAATGAAGCAGGGGGATATGTGGAGGAACTGATCGAAACATCAATGCAAATGAGTAAATACCAAAAAGGACAAGCATAGCACACGTTGCCAAAAGAGCATGGATCTGTTATCATTACAAAAAACCACCCTTTGGATCAGTCATAATGACAGATAGCAAGGGATATCGGAGGAGTAATGAAAGAAGCATTTTACCCGGATATATATGTGGAGAGCATCAACAAAATAACAGCTGAAATATTGGAAGGGAATAAAATAAAAGGTATCATACTGGACATTGATAACACACTGGTACCGAACCATGTAGCCGATGCAGACGAAAATGCGGTAAAATGGATAGAAGCAATGAAATCAAAGGGGTTCAAACTCTGTATAGTCTCAAACGGCGCAAAAAAACGCGTGATCAGATTCAACGAAAGACTAAAGCTGTATGCAGTGCATAGGGCTATGAAGCCGGTCAGGGAGGCATTCCTCAAAGCAGGCAGACATATGGAGCTCAAAGGCGAACAGATCGCTGTCGTGGGGGATCAGATATTCACTGACATATATGGAGGAAACCGAGCGGGTATGTTAACTATTCTGGTAAAGCCCATCGATATGAGGGAAGGCAGGATGGTCAGGCTCAAGCGGGTTTTTGAAAAGATGATACTGAGAAGATATGCCGAAAGGACAAAGGATTTGGTGAGGTAGGCAGATGGTACTTGATCAAAGAGTTACCGGGACGACGATACTGACCGGACTTATTGGAAATCCGGTGGAACATACAGTTTCACCGGTTCTTCATAACAGCCTTTTTTCTCATTTGCGTCTGAACGGAATATACATACCTTTGATGACAGAGAAGGGCATGCTTGGGACAGTTATCAACGGACTTAAAGCGCTGGGATTTGCAGGATTTAATGTGACGATACCTTACAAGGAAGAAATATTGGGCTTTCTGGATGAAGCTGATGATGAAGTCAGGCTGCTTGGCGCTGCAAATACCGTCAGAATAAAAGATGGCAGGCTCTATGGTTATAATACTGACGGAACAGGTTTCGTCAATGCATTTACGAAACAGACAGGCACTGACTTTCGAGGCCGGGCTGTCTGTATACTGGGCGCAGGAGGAACCGCCAGGTCACTGGCAGTGAAGATTACAGCAGAAGGAGCGGGAAGGCTCTGCATAATTAACAGGACCAGATCAAAGGCAGAAGAGATAGCATCATACATAAATAAAACACTGATCTCAGGCAAAGAAGCTGCAATGTATGCTTTTACTGCAATTCCGGGCACCGGTGAAGCGCACCGGATACTGAATGAATTTGATATTATCATCAACACCACGTCCGCCGGCATGTACCCGAATACAGACATGAGCCCTGTCGGAAATGATGTGGATTTTTTATGCAAGCCTATAGTATATGATGTGATATATAATCCAACTGAAACAAAACTGCTTTCCATGGCACGTGGAAAAGGCTGTAAAACCTGTAACGGAGCTGGTATGCTGCTTTATCAGGGCATTAGGGCATTCGAGATATGGATGGAGACCAGAATTTCTGATACTGTTTCAGCGGAGCTTTCGACAACATTTTTAAAATACCTGGAAGTTTAGAGGATTTTTTACTCCATGTGGCGAATAAAGCACTGATTTTTTACAAGCAGGTGAGGTTATGGCAGCAATATACATATATGTATTTATTTTTGGGCTTATCATAGGATCCTTTATAAATGTTCTCATATACCGTATCCCTGAGGGCAGGAATATAGTTGCACCGCCGTCCTCATGTACATCCTGCGGTAAAAGACTTGCTGCGCCTGATCTTGTCCCGGTATTCAGCTATATCTTTCTCAGGGGCAGGTGCAGGTACTGCGGTGGGCGGATCTCACCCAGATATCCTCTGATTGAGCTTCTGACAGCTTTAGTTTTTATAGCTCTATTCATAAAATTCGGATTTTCGGCTCCTTTCTTTGCGTTTGCTTACCTAATGATAATATTGATAGCTGTATTTTTTATAGATATCGATCACAGGATTATTCCAAACGGTCTTGTATTAGCAGGAATGGCGGGAGGGATAGTGTTTTTTGTCTACAACTGCATCAGTCCTGTGACGGAAGTGTTCGGAGACGATAAATGGTGGACACCTCTGGCCGGTCTGTTTCCGGGATCAGGCTTTTTACTGCTGGTCGCTGTATTAGGCTCGCTGATATACAGGACCGATGATGCTATGGGTATGGGAGATGTTAAGCTGATGGCGCCAATCGGCCTGTTCCTTGGCTGGAAGCTTTGTATTGCCGCACTGGCATCTTCGATATTGCTTGGGGGAATAATCTCCATGCTGCTTATGCTGCTTCGCATCAAAAAGAGGAAGGATACTGTGGCATTTGGCCCTTTCATAGTGATTGGCTCATTTGTGACCATTATTTGGGGCTGGGAGATGGTGGAATGGTTTTTCAATTATATGAGTGTATAGATTTAGGTAAATATTAAAATATAACCGGTCAGAGGAGGAAATATCATGGCCCAGATTAAAAACTACATGGAGGAGATCGTATTCGGACAGATGAAGGAAGTGTTGACTGATATCAACATGTGCACCTGTGAGAAATGCCTTCTTGATATTGCTGCCATAGCGCTGAACGATCTTCCGCCCAAATATGTCGTAACAGAAAAGGGAGAGCTTTATTCCAAGATCAATACTCTCGGACAGCAATTTGAGGTCGATATAGTAGCTGCAATTACAAAGGCGGCTGTACTGGTGAAAAGGAAACCACGGCATATATAATGCCGGTGTGAGAAAATTTTTATGAAAACCGGAGGGTTTTCTTTAAAACGATGCGTTATACACTTCTTAAAGGGGAAATATATTGATATGCAAAAGAAAATTATTGTTATCAACGGTCCCAACCTGAATATGCTGGGGACTCGCGAAAAGGATGTATATGGAACTGTCACTCTGGCTGAGATTGCGGCTGATGTCACAAGAGAAGCTCAACAGCTTGGAATGGATGTGGATTTTATCCAGACCAACCATGAGGGTGAAATAATAGACAAGCTGCATGAAGCAAGGGGAAGATATGACCTTATTATTCTTAACCCGGGGGCATATACTCATTACAGCATAGCAATCCGGGATGCCGTAAAGGCGGTTGAGCTTCCGTGTATCGAAGTTCATCTGTCCAATATACACGCCAGAGAGGAATTCAGGAGAAAATCGGTCATTGCTCCCGTCTGTACAGGACAAATAAGCGGTTTTGGAGCCGACAGCTATATGGTGGCACTTAAAGCAGCAGCTATAATGCTCAATGAAACGGTAAAGGAGATATAACATTGTCAGAAACATATCAGAGACGACTCACTAATCTTCGCAGCAATATGATCCTTGAAAATACAGATGCGGTATTGATCACAAAGCGTGTGAATTATATTTATATGTCCGGATTTACAGGAACATCAGCCCTTCTCTTTATCAGCAGGAACCGTGCTGTGCTTCTGACGGATTTCAGGTATGTGGAGCAGGCATCCGACCAGGCTCCTGATTATGAAATAATACAATATGCCGGAAGTCATATTAAAGAGCTAAACAAACTGCTGGAAAACGAAAATATCCTCAGACTGTGGTTTGAAGATGACAATCTGTCCTATTCACAGTATTCGGAATACTCCAAAAAGCTCAGGACGGATAAATTCGTCCCTCTTGGAGGAAAAGTTGAGGAAATCCGCAGAATAAAGGATGAAAGTGAGATCGGGCTGATCAAATCCGCAGTCAGGATAGCCGATGACGTTTTTTTACATATCCTGGAGTTTATAAAGCCTGGTGTCACCGAGATAGAAATAGCTGCGGAAATGGAACACCACATGAGGCGGCTTGGTGCACAGGGACCGTCCTTTGAAACTATCATTGCATCAGGCAGGCGTGCGTCTATGCCGCACGGTGTCGCATCTGACAAGGTTATAGAGGCGGGAGACGTGATAACGCTTGACTTTGGGGCTATTTACAACGGATATTGTTCAGATATCACCAGAACGGTGTTTCTTGGTAAACCAGAAGCAGAACTCGATAAAATATACAGGATCGTGCTCGATGCGAATAAAAAGGGCATTGAGGCTGTAAAAAGCGGTGTGTCAGGTAAGGAGATCGATTCGATTGCAAGGGGAGTAATAAACGAAGCAGGTTATGGGAGCAATTTCGGGCATGGACTGGGTCATGGTGTCGGTCTTGAAATACATGAGGATCCGACACTTTCACAAAGGGGAGATATCATATTGAGGGACGGTATGGTAGTCACTGTCGAGCCGGGGATTTATGTAGCCGAGACAGGAGGCGTCAGGATCGAAGACATGACTGTCGTAAATGGTGAATCAGCGATTGTTCTTACTGCATCTCCAAAGGAAATGATCATACTGTAAGCCTCAGCAAGAAAATTTTTCTTGAAATGCATGATGTTTTATTTTAATATTATATAGTCAATATCGGGTGATTTGATAAATATATTATTAGATGACATAATTGATTTAAGAGTTAATGATGGAGGGATAAATTTATGATAACAGCAGGCGAATTCAGAAACGGTGTTACTTTCGAACTTGACGGACAGGTTTTCCAGATTGTTGAATTTCAGCATGTGAAGCCAGGCAAAGGCGCTGCGTTTGTCAGGACAAAGCTTAAAAATGTCATAACAGGCGCTACAGTTGAAAGAACCTTCAACCCAACGGATAAAATGCCCAAGGCGCATATTGAAAGGAAGGACATGCAGTACCTGTACAATGACGGAGACCTGTATTATTTCATGGATACCGAGACCTACGAGCAAATGCCGCTGAGCAAGGATACCATCAGTGACACTTTGAAATTTGTCAAAGAAAACATGACAGTAAAGATTCTTTCATTCAAAGGAAATGTTATCGGTATCGAGCCTCCTACATTTGTGGAGCTGGAAGTCATCGAGACCGACCCTGGCTATAAGGGAGATACGGCCACCGGTGCAACCAAGCCTGCTACGGTTGAGACTGGCGCCATGGTAAAGGTTCCACTTTTTATCGATCAGGGGAATGTTATAAGGATCGACACCAGAACGGGCGATTACCTGGAAAGAGCATGATAGAGGCTTGCATAAACTTCCTGCCCGGGGGGATATTAAGTAAGCAGATTATAGAATTTTTATATGGAGGTAGACATGGATTATCTTAAAGGAAAGATAGCTTATCTGAAGGGACTTGCTGACGGGATGCAGCTGGATTACACAACAAATGAAGGAAGGCTGCTCAAGGCAATTATTGATGCGCTGGATGATGTGGCTCTTGCGGTTGACGATATAGAGGAAGTACAGGAACAGCTCAGTGAACAGGTGGATGAAATGGATGAGGATCTTGCTTCTATAGAGAGCCTGATATACGATCTGGACAGCGATGACGAATATTACATTGACGACGACGACGATGATGATGAGGATGACGACGAAGAGGAGGTATTCGCAGAATTTGACTGTCCGCACTGCGGGGAAACAGTCAATCTTGAAAATGCATTCATGAAGAAGGACACTGTTCTTTGCCCTCATTGCAATAAAGAGATCGAGATCGAATGGGATTGCAGTTGTGAAGACTGCGAAGATTGTGAAGAGGGCACTGAATAATAAGCACAAAGTTATATCAGGTGGGTCCTGTAAACAGGCGACCCACCTTTTTAATAGAAATATACGATGAAATTGCTCAAGGGGTGTCGGCATGACAGGCAGAACAGTGATTAGAGAGATATGGGAATGGATAGTAGTTTTTGCTGCAGCTTTCATACTAGTGGCTTTGCTCAATACAGCAGTATTCGCGACCACTCAGGTTAGACAGACATCCATGCAGGATACGCTGCTGGAAGGACAGCACCTGTTCGTTGAGAAATTGAGCTACAGCTTCGGTGATCCATCCAGAGGTGATATCATAGTTTTCATCGAAGACAAGTATCCGGAGAATTATTTTGAGAAAGTTAAAATATTTCTGACTGATGTCGGTGATATTTTCAAACCGGTCGAGAGAAAGACAAACACCAGACTCGTAAAGAGGGTGATCGGAATTCCCGGTGATGTAGTGGATATCCAAGACGGGAAGGTGCTTGTGAACGGTACAGAGCTCAGCGAACCGTATGCGAAGGGGGAAACCTTTCAAAGAGAGCAGCCGTTTCCTATAAGGCTTGAGGATGGCGAATATCTTGTCATCGGCGACAATCGAGAGGTAAGTAAGGACAGCAGGTCATTTGGAGCTATACACCGCAGCCAGATCGAAGGCAGGGCGGCATACAGATTCTGGCCGATGGACAGAATCGGAATATTAAAATAAAACATATGCACTATGCTGCAGGGGGGCGATGATATCGTCCCCCTGAATTATTTTCAGAAAAATACATACCATACGGAATATAGATAATATGCTAAACTCCTGGTGGTGTGATGAAGCACAAGAGAATGAACAGCAATGTAACTGGAGCGATAAAGCCTGAGGATCTGAGCAGATATAGTCTTGATGGCTCTCTTTTGCATGATCTTGATATGTTTACGGAAATATTCAATGATGATGATACTCTTATTATTAGACGATTCCAAAATGAACGAGATGAAGCATTAAAATTCTGTGTTATTTTCATAGACGGAATGGTGAATAATGAGACAATAAACGAAAACATAATGCAGCCTGTTATCAGAGCGGCTACAGCTATACATGACGATGAGACGATTGAAAAAATAAAGGATATTGTAATAGCCGCAAACGATGTGAAAATGACATCAGACGTAGGAAAACTTACAGATGCGATAGTGCGGGGAGATACTGTTTTTCTGGCTGACGGCAGTTCCAGGGGACTGATCATAAGTACCAAAGGCTGGCAGACCAGGTCCATTGAGGAGCCACCATCCGAGAGACTGATCGTAGGGCCAAGAGAAGGCTTTGTCGAATCGCTGCTTATGAATCTTTCGCTCATAAGGAGACGGCTGGCCACAAATGACCTGAAGTTTAAATTGATTACCATGGGAGTACGGAGCCGTACCAAAGTGTGCGTCTGTTATCTTGACAGCATCGTAAACAAAAAGATACTCAAGGAGGTATACAAAAGGCTCAGTACAATTGATACTGACATTATACTTGATACCGAATATATCAGAGAGTATATCCGTGATCACCCATTTTCACCTTTTCTGTCAAACGGCTCAACAGAGAGACCGGATGTGGTAGCAGCCAACATCATGGAGGGACGCATAGCAATTATGGTGGATGGCTCTCCTGTAGCATTGACGGTTCCGTATCTTTTCGTTGAAAATTTTCAATCTAATGAAGATTATTATGTGGCCTTTCCCCTTGCAAGTGTGAACAGACTGCTGAGAATAGCAGGGTTCTGGATCAGCATAAGCATACCAGGGATATATACGGCACTGGTAACGTATCATCAGGAGGCAATACCGACGCCTTTGCTTCTGAGTATATCAGCTGCAAGGCAGGGTGTTCCATTCCCGACAATTGTGGAGGTAATACTGCTGACTATAGTCTTTGAGATGCTAAGGGATGCCGGCGTCAGGATGCCGTCAAACCTCGGACAGGCACTGAGCATAGTTGGTGCGTTGGTCCTTGGCTCAGCCTCGGTCGAAGCTAAGATCGTCAGTGCACCGATTGTAATAATAGTATCTGTAGCGGCGATCACGGGTCTTATGGTCCCAAAGCTGACAGGTGCTGTTGTTGCACTGCGGCCTGTTCTCCTGCTGTTGTCTGCATTTCTTGGACTGTATGGGTATATGTGTGGTTTTATCGGTATACTTATACATCTTTGCTCCATGCGTTCGTTCGGTATTCCGTATATGGTGCATATCACAGCTCTGGAAGCACATGAAATGAAGGATACTGCTATCAAAGCCCCAGACTGGTACTTTAAATACAGGCCGAAGCTGATCACATACAATAGAATAAGAAAAGGCAGGGGAGGCACACAGCCATGGTCAAAAAAACAGCGGCAGTGATGCTATTGGTGCTGACAATAAGTTGTCTTACCGGCTGCTGGGATTACAGAGAGATAAATAGACTGCCCATTGTTGTTGGTATGGCTGTCGACATGAATGAAGATAAAAGACATGTTGTCACAGCAGAGCTGGTGGATCTCATAGAAGGAGGCAAGGAATCATCGATAGCCTCAAAGATAATAGAAACAGAGGGGGACACCCTATTTGATGCAGTACGCAATGCAATCAAGTTTGAAACTGGAAGACTGTACTTAGGCCATATGGAGGTCGTTATCCTTGGAAAGCAGGTACTGGAAAAAGGATTGGTCGAGGTGCTTGATTTCCTTATACGAGATGTGGAGCCGAGAACTAACATATGGCTTCTTGTCTCAAAGGAGGAGAGAGCAGCTGAACTGTTGCGGTCAGAAAGCGTTACGACTGAGATCCGCACATTTGAGATCTCGCAGATGATCGAGGGGCAGGCAGATCTGTCAAAATCATTTAAAATGACCATCAGTGAATTCATGAACCTGCTTCAATGTCCCGGATATTGCCCTGTTCTGCCATGCATGAGGATCATTAATACTGCAGGTATCGAAACGCAGGCCATGTCAGGCACTGCGATACTAAAGCGAGGTAGCCTCGCCGGGTTCCTCACTGAAGAAGAAACAAAATATTTCTGCTTTATAACAGACAGGGTGGAAGGGGGGATCCTTGTCGCCGACAGCGAACCGGGAAAGCATGTAAAGGACGTATCTTTTGAGATACTTGAAAACAAGACAAAGGTGAAGCCGGTATATTCCAATGGCAAAATATCAATCAATGTCGAAATACATGTAAAAACCGCACTGGGAGAGCATGGGCCGGGGAGACATAAGCATCATGAAGGGGCAGCGATGCATAAGAAGCAGGCAGAAGAGCTTATAAAAAATAAAGCTTCCGCTCTGATAAAAAAGATGCAGACAGAATACAGGGCTGATATTTTCGGCTTCGGAAATAGTATACATATGGAATACCCGAAGCTCTGGAGAGAAATAGAGCAGGACTGGGATGAGTACTTTAAGGACATGGAAATCTATGTCAATCCAACAGTGGAGGTAACTGAATCCGGTCTGCTGCAGGAATCGATCATGATGGAGGAATAGCTTGATATGCTTTTGACAGTAGTTGCAGCCATGATAATTATTATGATTTTAATAGAACTGAAAAAACTCTTCAAAAGCAGAGAGTGGTTGGTCTGCATCGTATATTCCTTTATGCTGGCACTGCTGCTTTTATCAGCGATATTTGTTGAATTTGGCGTAAAATTCCCAAATCCAATGGATCCGGTTGAAAAAATCATAACTTCGATAATAGGCTGATATGTGATCTAGTCATACATGAAGTTAAGGATACTTGCATGGATAATCATATAATAACAAAAAAGCAAACGATTGCCATTATGCTGGCGTTTTTACTTGGAAGCTCAATGGTGCTTGGGACTGGGAGAGAAGCAGGGAAGGACGCATGGATTGCCATATTAGCTGCATGTATCATGGTGCTGCCTCTTGTGCTGATATTATCCAGGATACTCTCTCTTTTCCCTGGAATGGGTCTGTATGAAATCATTTTCACTGTGTATGGAAGAATTATTGGCACGGTATTTACTCTTATATATGTGTGGTATACCTTTCACATCGGTGCACTTGTGCTAAGAAATTTCTCTGAGTTTGTTAAGATTGTCGGTCTGCATGAAACACCCCAGTTCGTCACAGCTGCCGTTTTCATGCTGCTTTGTATATGGGCAGTGAAGGCAGGAATAGAGGCTATTGCAAGATGGACGGCCATCGTGCTGCCAATCATGCTGCTTGTCATATTCACCATAACTATGCTGTTGATCCCGGAATATAATATCAATAACATAAGACCTTTATTATATGATGGAGTACTACCCGTGATTGATGCATCTTTTTCTGTCCTTGCCTTTCCGTTTGCTGAAATAGTGGTCTGTTCGATTATTTTCTGCTATGTCAAAAGGGAGAACAAGCCTTACAAAATATTCATATGGAGTATTCTGATAAGTGCAGCTGTTTTATCGATTTCTACATTTCGAAGCCTCCTGGTTCTGGGGGCGGGAAATATAAGGCTCCTTTTCTTTGCCTCCTATGCGTCGGCAAGACTTGTTAAATTGGGAGATTTCCTTGAAAGGATAGAAGTTACAGTGGCGATAGTCTTTCTGCTCGGAGGGTTCGTTAAGACATCCATCTGTTTACTGTCAGCCAGCAAGGGTATTGCCGATTCATTCGGGATACAGGATCATAGAAAGCTTGCAGCACCTGTGGGTCTTCTGATAATGATGTACTCTCTGGTTTTGTTCGAAAGCACGATAGAGATGTTTGACTGGGCAAGCCAGCTATACAAATACTATGCGGTACCATTTGAGATAATATTACCTGTGATTATCTGGATTGGAGCTGAGATCAAGGCGGCAAGACAGAGAAAGGCAGGGAGTCAGCAGTGCTGAAGAAATAGCGGAAGGAACATGATCCTTTGAGCATTTGCAATACATTACTGAAATAGAATACCAGAAAATTTCCTAACGATGCAGGCTGTATAATGCCTGTATTTTGTTTTATTAGTTGACGCTGATATTTCCTCACTTGCATTTTGTTTTATGCCATAACAGTCATAAAAGTGGACAAAGCCTAATAATTATTAATGAATGGATCAGAGTGTTTCCTTGGAGAGAATCCTGTATGAGACTGATATTAAAGTGGGGAGGTACATATGAGAACTGGTGCAGAGCGCAGCTTATCAGTAAAAGGTACAAGCAGTCTTAGGAAAGACATCCTGCCGCTTCTGTCCAAAAGAGTGGCTTCGGCTGTGGGAGGAGCAATGATATATGGGCTTGAACCGCTCGAAGAGATAAGGCTGAGGGCAGACAAGCCCCTTGTGCTCCAGAATTATGTCAGGGAATGGTTCATCGGCAGTGATGGTCTGCCTTCATCCAAACCGTCAGGAAGCTTTATTGTCACCAGAGAGGACATAAAGGCCACAATAGAGCTTATGAGCGAAAATTCGATCTACGCATATCAGGATGAGATCAAAAATGGCTTTATTACTATCAGGGGAGGACACCGGGTCGGTCTTGCCGGACGAGTGGTACTCGACGGAGCTTTTGTAAAAAACATAAAGGATATATCAGGGCTCAACATAAGGCTTTCAAACCAGATATTCGGCTGTGCCTCCAGGGTTTTGCGATATCTTATAAAAAACAGTAATGATATATATAATACGCTGATCATATCTCCTCCTCAATGCGGCAAAACAACAATTCTGAGAGATATCGCCAGGAGCCTTGGCAATGGAATACCAGAACTGGGCTTTGGAGGTGTAAAGGTGGCGATCGTTGATGAGAGGTCCGAGATCGCCGCTTGTTTGAAAGGGGTGCCGCAGAATGATGTGGGACTGAGAACAGATGTACTTGACGGTTGTCCCAAGAATATCGGCATGAAAATGATGATCCGTTCGATGTCGCCTAACGTAATCATTACCGATGAAATAGGAAACGACGGTGACAGAGAGGCAGTACACAATGTATTGAACGCGGGAGTCAGGATAATCACCACCGCTCACGGCTACAACATATCAGAGCTCAAAAGCAGAAAAGAGGTCCTGATGCTGGTGGAGGACAAGGTATTCGAAAGATATATCGTTCTTGACGATTCCGACGGACCCGGTTCGATTAGGGAGATCGTGGATGGTTCGGATATGAAAATAATTATGGGGGCTGGTCAGGGTGCTGTTTAAAATAGCAGGGAGCATAATAGTTATAATGTCCTGCAGTTTCCTTGGATACATATTATCAAGAGACTGCAGCAAAAGGCCGCAGCAGCTTCGTGAGCTGCAAAGCCTTCTTCAGATGTTTGAAAACCAGATTTCTTACCTGTCGGATGTATTGGCAGAGGCGTTTGAAAGAATAAGCAGAGTCGGTGGTGAGACCGGTGTCTTTTTCAAAACAGCATCAGAGCTGCTGAAGGAGGGCAGCGCCACAAATGCATGTGAGGCGTGGAAGCAGGCTGTGGGCCAGTGTATCAAGATGACCACTCTGAACAAAGAGGATGAGGAAATATTATTATCCTTTGGACGATCGCTTGGCAGCACAGATCTGGACGGACAGATAAAAAATATACGGCTGACCCTGGGACAGCTGGATCTACAGGAAAAAAAAGCAGAGGAGAGCAGAAAGAAGAATGAAAGCATGTACAGGAGCCTTGGTATAATCGGTGGAATTGCAGTTGTGATAGTTTTGATGTAAAGCTTCAAGGCCTCTTTAATCTCATAAATGAGGGATGTCTGTAATAAGGTTACATCAGATAATATTTTGAATCACTTCGAAAAGGGGTTGTGCAATTTATGGGTATTGATTTGATTTTCAGGATAGCTGCTATCGGGATCCTTGTGGCAGTGCTGAATCAGCTGCTTATCAGATCCGGGAGGGAAGAGCAGGCGATGATGACAACACTGGCCGGATTGATCGTTGTCCTTTTAATGGTGGTAAAGGAAATTGCAGTGCTTTTCGATACTGTGAAAACAATTTTTAAACTGGAATGATAGGGGAAATGAATGCACCGAAATAGAGCAGACATAAGCTAGTCATTATCTGTTTTGAATGGCAGGATAGCAGGATAAAAGAGCAGAAAAACACAGGAGAATTGCATGGAAATAATGCAGATCATTGGTATCGGTCTTGTTTCGACCGTCATTATCATAATTCTCAGGAAGCAAAAGCCTGAAATTGCCGTGCAGGCAAGTATAGTTGCAGGCGCATTGATTTTCATGCTCCTTGCCGCTAAGCTGTCTGCAGTTATCGAGCTGCTTGAGGAATATGCGGGCAGGGCTGACATCAAACCGGCTTATTTCAACACAGTCTTGAAAATTACAGGGATAGCATACCTGACTGAGTTTGGAGCTGAGATATGCAGGGATGCCGGTGAGAGCGCAATAGCGTCAAAGATCGAGATGGCAGGAAAGGTAATAATCGTTGCAATGGCAATACCGGTGATAACATCACTTATCGATCTGACACTGAAAATTATGCCGTAACAGGGGGATAAAATCAAATGCTGCACAAAAGAATCCTATTGAAATTGAGAATAGTCCTGTTCCTGGTAATCGCATCAGCTGTACTGCCGGCACTGACATGTAAGGCTGAAGCCGGAACAGGAGGCGAATCAGCGTTGGATGCAAGCACTGCTGATATCATAGATCAACAGGCTGAAACAGGAGGCATCGATAAACTGAGAGACGAAATGGAGAAATATGTGGACGAGGAAACCTTGGATCTGCTTGGAGGATATGATGCTGACGAATTTATGAACGATCTGCTCAGGGGGACGGTGGATATCGATATGAAAGGCCTTGGCAGTAAAGCTCTCAGGTTTTTATTCAAGGAACTGTATCAAAATATTGGAATCCTTATAAAAATCACTGTTCTCGTAATAATCTGTGCGCTGCTGAAAAACCTGCAAACCAGCTTTATGAGCGAAGGCGCAGGACAGATAGCATTCTTTGTCTGCTATATAGTAATAGTATCTATTTTATTCGTCAGCTTCGGAACCGTAATGAATATGGCGATCGGTATCATTGACAGCATGGTGGGCTTTATGTATGTGACGATCCCTGTTTTGCTTGCATTGCTGATATCAGGCGGAAACATTACCGCAGGAGGTATACTTCACCCGGTCCTGCTTCTGATAGTTGAGACTGCTGCGACGATTATCAGAAATGTCTTTGTACCACTTGTTTTTATATCGACGATACTGACTATAGTAAACAATATTTCAGAAAAAATACAGCTTACAAGGCTTGTGAATCTAATTAAGCAGATAGTTTCCTGGTCGCTTGGCATCATACTCACGGTTTTTATCATTGCCGTGTCATTACAGGGGTCACTTGGCGCAGTCATAGACGGAGCAACACAAAAAGCAGCCAAATTTGCCATAAGCACATTCATACCCATTATCGGCAAAACATTGTCAGATGCCGCAGATACAGTTATCGGCTGTACGCTGCTTATTAAGAATGCCGCAGGCTTTGCAGCAATGATAGGGATTCTGCTGATATGCGTGCTTCCGTTGTTGAAGATCATCGCTCTCGTCGGTCTGTTCAAAGCCGCCAGCGCTTTGCTGGAGCCGATATCAGAGAGTCGGATAACTAACTGCATTAATGATGTGGCCGGTTCGATGCTTCATATATTTGCACTGTCAGCAGCTGTGGCGTTCATGTTCATAATATGTGTTACTGCACTGATAAGCGCAGGCAACCTCAGCGCTATGCTTAGATAAGCAGGCCGGTGTACTGAGCAAAGAAGGAGCGTCAGAAGAATCCGCAGCTGCTGTAGGAATATTATGATGAAGGAATGAGAATGGGAGGCAGTGAATGCTTGAATTTATTAAAAACTGGACAGTTAACATTGTTACGCTTGTCCTCTTCATCGTTATGATAGAGATGCTGCTGCCGAAGGGAAGGATCAAAAAGTATGTAAACCTTTTGACGGGAACTATACTCATAATCGCTATCATTGAACCATTTACCGGCTTTTTCGGCAGAAGCTTTGATTTTTCAGCATATCAAACTGCCGCCGCCGGAACTATGGACAGAAAGGAGATAGAAAAGGCTGGACGGCTCCTTGAGGAGGAACAGGTGAAACAGACGATAGGAATATACAGGAACAGAATAATAGAACAGATAGAGAGACAGGCCAAAGAAGTGGAAGGAGTGAGAGGTGCAAGAGCAGATGTGATCATCAACGAAGACCATCAATCTGTAACATTCGGAGAAATCAAAAGAATCTATATCGAGGCAGAGGCCGAGGGATACACAGGAGATGGAACTACCGGCGAAGGCGCCGGAACGGGCGGTGAAGTTCCTGCCGTCGGTCTGCCTTCATCCGATCCGGACAGCAGCTCTTTGGTGGATATAAGTACTCCCGGTGTCGAAAGGGTTGAACGAGTCAGCATCGGGAACAGGGACAGTAATAAAGTCGATACACCGGTTATCGACGCCAGACTGGCTGCAAGTCTTACGGAAAGGATAGAGGAAGTATTCGGCGTAAACAGGGAAAACATAATTATTTCTCATATACAGAGGTGATATCATGGAAATCTTCAATGGCATCGTCAGAAAAATAAAGGAATGGATTGCGAAACAGGACAGAAAAAAGCTGATCGAAAATACTGCGATAATAATAATAATCGGAGTGATCATCATTATTGCTGGCTCCACCATATTCAGCAAAAAAAGCGTCGATCCGGAAATTTCTCCGACTGAGACCGAGCCGCAGGTTGCCGGGATGACCGCACACGATACGGCTCTGCCTGCGCCTGCATCAGATGCCCTTGAAAGCAGGCTGAAGGAGCTTTTGAATCAGGTGCAGGGTGTTGGAAAGGTTGATGTTATGATAACTTATGCTACTACAAGCGAAAATGTCCCTGCTTATGATATTAAAAAGAGTGTCGGAAACACCGAGGAAAAAGACAGTGAAGGCGGGACCAGAAACGTTAGCGAAGAAGAATTCGAGAGTGCGCTTACTTATGAGGATTCGCGGTCGGGTGGGAAATCTCCGGTAATACTGAAGCAGCTTGAGCCACAGGTGAAGGGCGTTCTTGTAGTTGCCGAGGGAGCCGACTGTGTGGAAGTAAGAGACAGAATAATAAATGCGGTTGCAGTTGTTCTTGATGTGCCTGTACACAAGGTCCAGGTAGCTCAAAGGAAGAAATGACGTAAGAAAAAATGCATAGATGCAGGAAGTTTCCGCAAACAAAAATTTTCTTTTGGAACGATGCGTTATAAACACAAAAACACATGAATATATTATTTACTAAGATGGACAAAAAACTAATATAAATATGTTGCAAGTTTCATAAAGGGGGCAGAGTGATGATGGTATTAAAAAGAAAGCAGATAGTCATTTTAGCATTGATACTTTTGATCGTTGTAGCAGGCTACCTGCAGTATAGCTACAGACAAGGAAGCATTTCGGCCGATGCAGAGGGTAAGCTTGGAGAGGCGGTATATGTAGACAATGAGATTTATAATGAGGGGCTGGACATCGCAAACCTCGACCTAAGTGAGGGAGATATTGAGGAGCAGACCAACGTAACAGCGTCTAAAATGGCAAATGATTATTTTGTTCAGGCGAGGATGGAAAAGGAGCAAAGCAGAAGCGAAGCTTCCGAATCATTAAAAGCCATTACAGAGGACATCAACGCCAGCGTTGAGACAATAGAGAGTGCTCACACCAAAATGATCGCACTGACTGAAAACCTGGAAAGAGAAACAAGGATCGAAACGATGATAAACAAAATGGGCTTTGAGGACAGCTTTATATTGTTTGCCGATAACGGAAGCATTGATATAATAATAAAGACTCCAAGCCTCACAACCTCACAGACGGCGCAAATCACAGACATAGTCATGAGGCAGGCTGATGTGGAGGTAGCGGATATTCATATCAGCACGATGTTCTAAAGAGATCAATATTATTTTACTTGAATCTGCAAAAGTGTTATAATACTTACATTATTAAACCTATGGAGGCAAGCCATGGAAGAAAATGTGCAAAGTGTGGTTAATGAAATAGGGACCATAAAGATCACAGATGAAGTTGTTGCCATCATCGCAGGTATAGCTGCGATGGAGGTTCCGGGTGTCACATCCATGAGCGGCGGTATTGCAGGAGGCATAGCTGAAGCCCTGGGAAGGAAGAATCTGTCTAAGGGAGTGAAGGTGGAAGTCGGTGAGAAGGAAGCGGCTGTAGACCTGTATATCATTGTAGAATATGGCTATCGGATACCGGAGGTCGCCTGGACCATACAGGAGAGGGTAAAAAATGCTGTGGAGGATATGACAGGCTTGAATGTAGTAGAAGTAAACATTCATATACAGGGCGTCAATATAGAACGCGAACACAAGAAAGAACTTCTGGAGGAACAGACAAAATCGAAATAAATTCGTACTTGATAATAGACCCTTCGGGGTTTATTTTTTTGGGAAAATAAACTATAATGTTAATATATTGTTTGGAATTTGTCAATTCTACAAAAGAGTAAGATATTAGAGAGAGGTGGTATGTCTATGAATATTTTTTTTAGGGTGCTTTTAGCCATATATGCTTTTTGTCTTGCGGTTTTCTCTGCATTTGCAATGTATGTTGCAATCCTTCCGGATGCATATGTTGAGATATCCGGACACATAATACAAGCTATTTCCACAGATAATGCCATAGCTCTGAGAGTTGCTGTATTCATTGTCGCATTGATCTTTTTCGCACTGAGTATTATGTTTTTGCTGTCCGGAGTCAGAAGCGGCAAGGATAAAAAGGCTGTCAGCAAACATACTAATATAGGCGAGATTAAAATATCGCTCAATTCCATTGAGAATATTGCGATCAATGCCTCAAAAAGAACAAATGGAGTGAGAGAGTCCAAAACCCTGGTCAAAAAGGCAGAGGACGGAGTCGAAATAGAGGTCAGGGTAATTGTGATGCCCGATATGAGTATTCCTGTAATAACGGAAGAGGTACAGGGACGAGTTAAAAAATCAGTGGAAGACGCATCCGGTGTTACGGTCAGGAGTGTAAAGGTGATAGTGGACAGCATTTATTCCGGTATCACATATAAACCGAGGGTTGAATAAGGGAGGCCAGCAGCATGAATACAGAAAAAATCCTGACGTATTACAATAAGCACCGAGGTGCGATAAAGGGCGCAGCAGCTGGCTTTGTACTGGCTGTGCTTATACTGGTGCTTGGATTTCTGAAGGTCCTTTTTATTGCAATATTGACGGGTGTAGGTTATTATATTGGAAAAAGAATGCATGAAGACAAAAACTACATAAAAAACCTTCTGGACAGGGTCCTGCCGCCCGGTACTTACCGTTAGGAGAGGAATGTTTTGCACTGTGGTTAAAAGGAGGAAGAGCGATGGGACGAAGAGCCTCCAGAGAGATGGCAATGAAGCTCTTATACCAGTTGGAGATACAAAGGGATGACAGAGAAGCGCAAATGAAGCTTTTCTTTGAAGAAAACACTCTTGCAGGAAACGACAAGACATATGTAAATGATGTTGTAGAAGGCGTATTTACCAATTTGAAATATATCGGAGATATCATAGAAAAGTTTTCAAAGGGATGGAAAATCAGCAGGATTTCAAAGATAGACCTTTCCATAATGAGGCTCAGTATATATGAGATATGTTTCAGAGACGACATTCCCTACAGTGTTTCAGTCAACGAAGCTGTGGAGCTGGCCAAGAAATACAGCAGTGAGGATGCAGGCTCGTTTATCAATGGTATATTAAGTAAAATATCGGATAATAAAGCGGATGACGACAAAAATAGCGACGGCGGTTGAATATTATGCCTGAAATGAATGTTTTGACTGTTTCAGAATTGAATAAGCATATCAAGGATCTTATCTCAAGAGATATTATACTGTCGGGACTGTGGGTCAAGGGTGAAATATCAAACTTTAAAAACCACTATTCCGGTCATTTTTATTTTACTTTAAAGGACGAAAAATCGGTACTGAGATGTGTTATGTTCAGGTCAAACGCATCGTCAATGGCCTTTATTCCCGAAAATGGCATGAAAGTAATAATAAGAGGGTATATTTCCATATATGAGCGCGATGGTCAATATCAGTTGTATGCTGAAGAAATGCAGCCGGACGGGATAGGCGCACTTTATGTTGCATTTGAGAAGCTTAAGAAGAAGCTGCAGGCTGAGGGGCTGTTCGATGAGGCAGGAAAACAGAAGCTGCCATATATACCGGGCTCGATAGGCGTGGTGACTTCTTCGACGGGCGCAGTGATCAGAGACATTATTAATGTTTTGTCAAGAAGATTCTATAATGTCAATATAAAGCTGTATCCGGTGCAGGTCCAGGGCGAGCAGGCAGCAGGGCAGATAGCAGGTGCTGTACGGCGTTTCAATGAGCTTGGGAATGTTGATGTCATAATAGTCGCCAGGGGTGGCGGATCTCTTGAGGAATTGTGGGCTTTTAACGAAGAAATCGTTGCCAGAAGCATCTATGAATCCCGCATCCCGGTTATTTCGGCGGTAGGACATGAGACGGATTTTACCATAGCAGATTTTGTTGCCGATGTACGTGCTCCCACACCATCTGCGGCAGCTGAGCTTGCAATGCCGGAAAGAGTATTGGTGGAGAACAGACTTGATGGGCTTAAGATGCGCCTTAGAAACGCAATAATCAAAAAAACATCGATGGAAAAATTGATACTCAAGAGACTCGAGGGCAGTGCGGCATTCAGACAGCCACTCAACAGAGTATATCAGGAAAGGATGCTGTTGGATGTACAGAAAAGATATCTGCACAAGGCATTAACGGCTATAAACAGCGATTACAGGAACAGGCTGTCGCTGCTTGCGGCAAGGCTCGACACACTAAGTCCGCTGAATTCGCTGGCAAGGGGTTACAGCATAGTCAGGTCGCAAAAGGATGGGACTTTGATAAAATCAGTGCATAAGCTGCGGGTCGGAGACAGGCTGGAGGTTTGCCTGACAGACGGCAGGCTGGATTGTATGGTAGAAGGTATCAAGGGGGATAGGGATGAACAATAAAGGTGTCACATTTGAACAGGCTGCTGCAGAGCTTGAAGAAATAGTGAAAAAACTTGAAAAGGGAGAACTGATGCTGGATGAATCGATAAGCTGTTTCCAGAGAGGCGTCGAGCTGACAAAATACTGCAGCAAGAAGCTTGATGAAGCTGAAAGAAGCATTACCATGCTTATCGATGGAGAAAACGGAGTAACGGAAAAGGAACTGCCTGCCATGGGGCAGGGACAGTGATTCGGCCGTTCTCATAAAAAGCGGTGCAAATGGACAAAATGACAAATTTTAAGAGTGAATATGACAATTACGTACATATCGTTAATGATGCTCTGGACGGCAGCTTGTCGACGGATGACAGGCCGGGCTCAGAAATATACAATGCGATGAAATATAGTCTGGCCGCCGGAGGGAAAAGGCTGCGGCCTGTATTAGCTCTTGCTGTATGTGACTTGCTTGGTGCCGGCAGAAATGATGTGATGCCTTATGCATGTGCATTGGAGATGATACACACCTACTCCCTTATCCATGATGATTTGCCTGCAATGGACAATGATGACTATAGAAGGGGCATGCCGACAAACCATAAGGTGTTTGGTGAAGCTTTGGCGGTTCTTGCCGGGGATGCATTGTTAAACAAGGCATATGAGCTCATGCTCTCATATATGCTGAGAAAAGGCAAATGCTCTGAGGCTTATATAAAAGCAATGAGTTTAATTGCAGCAAATGCCGGAGCTGACGGGATGATACGGGGTCAGACGATTGATATGACATCAGAGGGCAGTATCGTATCAGAGGAGACTCTCAAGTACATGCACAGGTGCAAGACGGGAGCACTGATAAAAGCATCTGTGCTTGCAGCGGCCATTATCGGCGGCGCTTCGTCTGCCGAAAATGACAGCCTTGAAAAATATGCTGAAAGTATAGGTCTGGCGTTCCAGATAAAGGACGATATAATGGATGTTCAAAGCAGTCTTGAGCAGATGGGTAAACCAGCAGGCAGTGATGCAGCGTCAAATAAGACCACATATGTATCAATGTTCGGGCTCGATATGGCAGCTCAACTCCTTGATGAGGCGGTAGATTCAGCGACAGAAGCGCTTGGGTGTTTTGGAGACAGAGCTGTTTTTCTGAAAGAGCTTGCTCTGTTTATTAAAAACAGGAAGAACTGAAAAAATGCTGCTTCATTAAGTGAAAAAATGACTGCTCTATACTTTACATATATCGATAACAATTGTTATTAATATTATCAGTAAGCATAGCGACGATAAATCGACATAATGACAAAAACGAGGCTTGCCTTGTTCAAATTAGCACTTTAGTAATTCTTTATCGGATATAGCATATATGATATAATGATAATCCAAAACAAGGTGGCGCAGTATTCTAGTCAGTACTGCCGCTTCTCAGGACGGGCCTAAAAATCCGTTAAAGGGCATATCGATGAAGTTCCTTGTGTCGGCTTGCTGCGCCCAGCGGTGGGTTGATGCTGGGAGTTAAGGTTCAGGGGCGATCTGCAATGGCATGCAGGCGTTGACCCCTTTACCGTGGAGACCCTGACTTGTGGAAGAAAAGCTGGTATAACCAGAGGAATGCATGCGGGCAAGCCCGAAGCTTACTTAAGGAAATGCTGCAAATCGACTACGATCAGGGATTAAACCTGTTATGCGGTATCGCAAGATGCTGCGAACAGCGTAGCCTGCCTTGAGTGGGTATGGTGGATAATGGATCAGATGCATGAGTACTGGCCGGTATGAGCGCATTATTGCTGTTCGAAACCATATTTGCAAAAGAGGCTAGGAAGCGGACAGACTGTTGGGGAAAACCCCTAGACTGTTACAAGTGAAATATGCTGGGGATTGCAGTGTGGACTGAGTGGTGATCAGGCTCTGCCGTTGGTAACGCGGCAGCCGCAGATTCAAAGGGAAACCGCTGATTTGGCGACATTTCAGTATCTTCAGGGGAAATCCTGCCTGACCTAAGCCGCAAAATTTACTCAGCATATTGCCACCTGTTATATTTTTTACCAGGATCTTTTTCCGTGTACCTTGGGACGCTTCGGGTTTACGGCATCCTGTACATATGATTGTGGAGGAGTATTAATTGGATGATAATTACAGGCATCCTGTCGATCAAAAGAAGGTAAGGTTCAGACCGACGATGGTTGCCGGTTCAAAGAGCAGGAACATAATCTGGGTTTTGACAATAACGTTTATTTCTTTTTTTATATCTGCAGCTCTTACAGCAGCATCATCTGATGTCCTAAAGGAAGCCGATATATATACGGCATTTCTGGTTATTTTATTCATCATTTTGATTAATATTGTGTTCGATATCATAGGTACCGCTGTTACCGCAGCTGAGGAGACGCCGTTCCATGCGATGGCATCCCGAAAGATGTATGGCGCCAAGCAGGCAATTAAGCTAGTGCGAAATGCTGATAAGGTATCAAATTTCTGTAATGATGTCGTTGGTGATATCTGCGGCATAATAAGCGGTGCGGCCGGTGCATACATCATATTCAGACTGATCGGCGGCCATGTGACGGTATCTATGATAGAGCTGGCTGTTACAGGTATGATCACTGCTTTGACCGTGGGAGGCAAGGCACTTGGCAAAAATATTGCGATCCGCAGCAGTAATTATATAATATATAAGGTTAGTATTATCATCAGCTTTATATTGGATAAAATACTATTTTTCAAAAGAAAAAGGAAAGCTAAAAATGATAGAAAAAAATGAGACAGGAGCTCTGCTCAACAGTATAAAATCACCGGAGGATATAAGGAAGTTCGATCTGACACAGTTGGAGAAGCTCGCTGAGGAAATAAGGAAATTTCTGATCGAAAGAGTTTCTGTGACAGGAGGGCACTTAGCATCCAATCTTGGCGTGGTGGAGCTGACACTGGCGCTGCACAAGGTTTTCAAAACCCCCAGCGACAAGATTATATGGGATGTGGGACATCAGTCATACATACATAAGATTTTAACCGGTCGAAGAGAGCAGTTTGAAACACTTCGACAGCTTGGAGGATTATCAGGCTTTCCAAAGCACTCCGAGAGCGTATATGACAGTTTTGATACAGGCCACAGCAGTACTTCCATATCGGCAGCGCTTGGCTATGCCAGAGCCCGGGATATACTGCACGAGGATTATTCGGTCGTGGCCGTCATAGGTGACGGAGCGATGACAGGGGGCATGGCATTTGAGGCTTTGAATGATGCCGGACGTTCTCCTAATAATATGATAATCATCTTAAATGACAACGGAATGTCGATAAGCAAGAATGTAGGCGGATTTTCAAGGTATCTCAGCAAGATCAGGACACAGCCGCTTTATTATAAGGCAAAAGAAGATCTTGACACATTCCTTCACAAGCTGCCGGCTATTGGAAAAACAGCCGCTCGAGCATTGAACAGGGCAAAGGGGACAATAAAATACATCGTGATGCCTGGTATCATATTTGAAGAGCTTGGATTTAAGTACCTTGGACCGATCGACGGCCATAATTTAAACGAGCTCACAAAGGTATTGTCAAATGCAAAGGGAATGAAGGGCCCGGTTTTTATCCATGTGATGACACAAAAGGGCAAGGGCTACAGTTTTGCGGAAAACAAACCGCAGGAGTTCCATGGTATTTCACCGTTTGAAATAGAGACTGGTGAAGTCAAAGCCAATAATGGACCGACATATTCGGATATTTTTGGTGAAAGGCTCGCGGTCCTGGCCGAGACAGATCCAAAACTGGTCGCCATTACTGCTGCTATGCCACTGGGCACGGGGCTTGATAAATTTTCAAAGCTGTATCCCGAAAGATTTTTTGATGTGGGGATAGCTGAGCAGCACGCTGTGACCTTTGCCGCAGGTCTGGCAAGAGCAGGTTTAAAGCCGGTCGTTGCAGTTTACTCTACTTTCCTGCAGAGGTCATATGATCAGATCATCCATGATGTTGCACTGCAAAAGCTGCATGTGACTTTTGCCATTGACAGAGCCGGGCTTGTGGGAGAGGACGGGGAGACTCATCAGGGATTGTATGATCTGTCCTATCTTAACCATATACCAAATATGACGATAGCGGCGCCTGCAGATTACGACGAATTTATAAGTATGCTTGAATATAGCGTTTCAATGTATGATGGTCCTATTGCCATAAGATATCCCAGAGGCACAGGCAGAAAAATGCTCGCACAACCTGTACCTGTGAGGCTTGGGCGGGGAGTAAAAATTATAGCAGGTGATGATGTCACCATTGCTGCAATCGGAAAAATGACAGAAACTGCACTGTCAGCGGCTGAACTGCTTCTGAAAAAGGGAATTCATGCAGAGGTGGTAAATGCAAGATTTGTCAAGCCACTGGATGAGAGACTGATCCTGGAGAGCGTTTCAAAAACAAATGCTCTGGTGACATTAGAGGACAACTGTATCAGGGGAGGTTTTGGCAGCAGTGTCCTTGAGCTGCTCAACAGGAACGGATTCAATGTAAAGACAAGATTGCTCGGCTTCCCTGACATACCAATAACACACGGTTTAAGAAATGAATTGTTTATTAGGTACGGCTTGGATGCTAAATCCATAGCACATGATATAGAAAGACTATTGAGAAGCAAGTGAAGCGCTGCTTGTCTCGGCAATGAGTTAACATTGAGCAGACATACACATGTGGATGATACAGGGAGGTTTTTTTTTGGGAAAGGAAAGGCTGGATGTTTTACTGGTAAAGAAGGGTCTGTGTGAAAGCCGTGAACGGGCTAAGAGCTCTATCATGGCCGGACTTGTATATGTGAACGGCCAGCGTGCGGATAAGGCAGGCAGCAGCTTTCCTGCTGATGCTGATATTCAGATAAAAGAAAATTTGATTCCATATGTGAGCAGAGGGGGTCTCAAGCTTGAAAAGGCCATACATTACTTTAGCATCGAACTCAGGGACAAAATTTCAATTGATATCGGGGCATCCACCGGTGGTTTTACAGACTGCATGCTTCAGAACGGAGCGAGGAAAGTCGTTGCAATTGATGTGGGTTATGGGCAGCTGGCCTGGGTATTAAGGAACGATGACAGGGTAATGAACATGGAAAGAACAAATATACGGTATGTTAAGCCGGAGGACATCGGTTTAGCAGCTGATTTTGCTTCAATAGACGTTTCATTCATTTCGCTGAAAAAAGTACTTCTGCCTGTTAAGGCTCTGCTGAAACCGGGTAATGGAGAAGTGCTTTGTCTGATAAAGCCACAGTTTGAAGCAGGACGCGACAAGGTTGGCAAGCATGGCGTGGTCAGAGATGTACAGGTCCACAGGCAGGTTGTGGAGGATGTATCGTCATATGCGGTAGAAATGGGATTTTATTTCAAGGGTATAACATACTCACCTATTAAGGGGCCTGAGGGAAATATTGAATATCTGTGCTACCTATCATTGGAAAGCGGCACCGGTGACATGAAGGAAATATTGCCCGCTTTGGATGATGCTGTCCGTAACTCCCATGCGGATTTGAACTAGCAAATGTTAAGTTGATGGGGTATAATAGGTAAGGGGACACTTCTCTGAAGAAGTGCCGCCCCCCCTTAATGTTGCATGCCGGAGGTTTGGATGAAGAAGATCGGCATAATTACAAATTTGGATAAGGACGTCGATTATACATATACAAGGCTTCTTGTTGAAAGCATCACGAAGCGTGGAGGCACTGCTTTAGTGCCGGACAGTACGGCAAAAGCATCCGGTGCCGGCGTTAAGTGCGGCAGCGAGGAGGATATGATCGACTGCTGCGACCTTGTGATATGCCTTGGAGGAGACGGCACACTGCTGAAGGCTGCAAGAAAGATATATATGAGGCAGCTGCCGATTATGGGCATTAATCTGGGAAACCTCGGATACCTTACAGAAGTGGACAGAAACAATATAGATTCAGCAATTGAACAGCTGTTTGAAGGCCGGTATGAGATTGAAGAGCGGATGATGATGGACGCTCTCATCACAAGAAGAGGCAAGGATGTTATTAGCGATGTAGCCCTTAATGATGTTGTGATAACCAGAGGTGCGGTATCCAGGATATTGCATGTGAAGGCGTACATAAACGATATGTTCATTGACACATTTCCGGGTGATGGTTTGATCATTTCCAGCCCAACAGGATCGACAGCGTATTCTTTATCAGCAGGAGGGCCCATTGTGGAGCCGGACACCAACCTGATGATTGTGACACCTATCTGTCCGCATATTCTGTATTCCAGATCCTTTATCACAAAGTCCGAAAGTGTGGTCAAGGCTGTTGTTGCTGAAGAGTTTGAACATTGTGCGATGGTCTCACTTGACGGACGTGACGGGCACGACATACACAATGGTGATACAGTAGAGGTCAGGAGATCCCAGCACACTATAAAGCTGATCAAATTTGGTACTCTTAACTTTTTCAACATATTGAGGTCCAAAATCTATTATAGGGGAGAGGGTCTTAAAAAAGATGAAGTACAGCAGACACGCAAAAATACTGGAACTGATTGACAAATGCCAGATCGAGACTCAGGAGGAGCTTGCAGAAAAGCTGAAGGCGCATGGAATGGATGTGACTCAGGCAACTGTTTCAAGGGACATAAAGGAACTGAGGCTCATCAAGGTCATGGCGGACGACGGACATTACAAGTATGCCTCGATATCCCAAAATGACGGCAATATTTCAAACAAACTGCTTACCATTTTTACGGAATCCTTCGTTAGCTGTGATTATGCGAACAATGTCGTCGTAGTTAAGACTCTGCCCGGGATGGCACAGGCATCTGCCTCTGCTGTAGATGCACTCAAATGGGCTGATATCATAGGTACGATCGCCGGAGATGATACCATCATGATCATTTGCAGAGCTGAAAGGATAGCTGAGGAACTGGTGGACAAGCTCAACAGAATGATTAAATGATTTTTGAACGATGCGTTATAAGTAATATTGGGGGGGAATGCGGCCAATATGCTTTTACAGTTGGATATCCATGATGTTGCACTTATAGATGAGATCAGCATAGAACTCGGTTACGGTCTTAATGTGCTTACCGGAGAAACAGGCGCAGGCAAGTCGATAATAATTGACTCAATCAATGCGGTGCTTGGAGACAGGGTATCGAAGGACATTATTAGAACAGGCACTGAGAAAGCATTTATAGAAGCTGTATTCCGGGTCGATGCTGAGAAGATAAATGATATATTGAACGATATGGGTATGGAGCCCGAAGAAGACGGCACTCTCATACTGTCAAGGGAGATCAGCCAGTCCGGCAGAAACACCTGCAGAATAAACGGGAAGATGGTTTCAGCATCGTTCATGAAAGCTATAGGCGAAAGGCTGATAGATATCCATGGACAGCATGATAATCAATCGTTGCTCAAAACTGAGCATCATATAGAGCTTCTGGATCTGTTCGCTGGCGAAAGCATACAAGCATTGCTGCGTGAGTATTCAGGACTCCTCGAGCAATACAGGGATGTTATCACAAAGCTGAAAGAACTGGCGGGTGATCCGGGAGAGCGTGAAAGGAAGATGGATCTTCTGCGTTTTCAGATAGATGAGATAAAAAAGGCCAGATTGAAGAGTGGAGAAGAAGAGGAACTGAACAGACAGAAGACTCTTCTTGTAAATGCTGAGAAGATTTCAGCCACTCTTGCTCTGATATATAATCTTCTTTTGTCAGGTGAATCAGGCGGCAGATCTGCTCTGGATGCTATGAACGAATCACTGTCGCATCTGAGCTCTGTTTCAAGGCTGGATAAAAGCTATGATGATATGCACAAGCGGCTTCAGGATATCATTTACCAGGTAGACGATTTGGCATCAGATATCAGGAAGAATTGGGAAGGGGTAGAATATGACCCGGCAAGCCTTGAGAATATAGAGGAAAGACTCGACCTGATATACAAACTGAAACGGAAATATGGCTCTGGAATCAATGAGATACACAAATTCTGTGATGACGCTCAAAAGCAACTGGAAGAGCTCGAAAAGAGCGAGGAAACTGCAAAGCTACTGGCGGAAAAGCAGACAGAGCTCGAGACGCAGCTGTACCTTGCTTCATGCAAAATTAATGCGGAGAGGGTCAGAGCGGCTTCACTTCTGGAAAGCAAGATAGGACAACAGCTGGGTGACCTGGAGATGAGAAAGGCTAAGTTCAAGGTAGATATACAATTTGATACTATTTCAGGCAGTACTTCATACAGGAAATATGGTCACAGCGGACTTGATAAGGTCGAATTTCTTATTTCCCCGAATGTGGGTGAACCCTTGAAGCCTTTAGCCCGTATAGCTTCTGGAGGAGAAATGTCGAGGGTCATGCTGGCTATCAAAACGATCCTTGCGGAGGTAGATAGCATACCAACGATGATTTTTGATGAGATAGACACGGGTATCAGCGGTAAGGCGGCACAAAAGGTGGGCGAAAAACTATCATACATATCAAACGCCCATCAGGTCCTGTGTGTCACACACCAGGCTCAGATAGCCTGTATAGCTGATTGCAATTACATGATAGAAAAAATTGCAGGAAAGAACAGCACCACGACATCGATTTCCTTACTTGATAATGATAAAAAGACTAAGGAAATAGCACGGCTGATAGGTGGTGAAATAACGGAAGCATCGCTGAAATATGCAGAAGAGATGATAAAAACCGCAAAAAAGCCACAAATAGCCTGATAAACTATTCAGAAGCAAAAAATCCGGTCAAAAGCACCGGATTTTTATTTTTCTTATCCATTTTTACCTCCTGTTCATTTATTTGTTTGAATAAATGATTTTGTAAAAGGTTAACTTACTTGCAGGAGGTTGAACAATGAGAAAAACGACATTTTTGATAAAGGCTCTTATAGTTTTTATAGTTTCTGCAATCGCAGTCATCGGTGTTTCTTATGTAAAGGTCATTCTGACCGTACCCGGTGAAATGGTACTCATTGAAGGTGAGGATTACTCGTATAATATAGACAGCTTGTTTCCCATAAGTATCAAAGCAGATAATGAAGGTATACTCAAGATAAACGGGAAAAGCTTTGAAACGCCCTATAATCACATAGGGATATCAAAACCTGTGTCATTGAGTTCAGACAGGGATGGAAGCGTAAAGCTCAATCTCAGGTTTTTTGGTATTATTCCGCTAAAAACGATAAATGTTGATGTTGTTTCTAATAAAAACCTAATCGCATGCGGCAACACAATCGGTGTCAAAATCAGGCTTGACGGCATACTGGTAATAGGGATATCAAATGTCACCTCCAATGGTGAAAAAATAATTCCTGTCAGAAATACCGGCATCAAACCGGGAAATATAATAACCGCTATAAATGAAAAATCGGTGGAGAGCATAGATGATTTGGTGGATGAGATAGAGCGAAGCTGCGGGAAACCAATAAAAATATCGTACAGATCTGAGGATGAGGTGAAGGAAGCCATGGTTTCGCCTGTCAAGTCATCCGATGACAACAAATATCATATCGGACTGTGGGTAAGAGACAGCACTGCCGGCATTGGAACACTTACTTTTTATGACGAAGCGACCGGAAGATTTGGAGCCTTGGGTCATGGCATCACTGATATAGACACGGGTAAGCTTATGTCTGTCAAATCAGGAGAGATACTGGAATCGGACATACTTGGAGTAAAAATGAGCAAATCAGGCGTACCGGGTGAACTAAAGGGAATATTTACCGAAGGTACAAAGCTTGGTACGATAAATTACAATACAGAAATTGGCATATATGGCAAGCTTGAAAAACATGCAATGCAAAAAATTAAAGGGCGGACATTTCCGGTGGGGGTAAGAGCGAATATAAAGGAAGGACCAGCTATTATAATGTCGAATATAGATGGCAAAGAAATTGATGAATATGATATTATAATACAAAGAGTATCGAGACAGAATCTAAACGGCTCAAAGGGAATGATCATAAAAATCACGGACGAGAGGCTGCTCAAAGCCACCGGAGGCATAGTACAGGGTATGTCCGGCAGTCCGATAATACAGGATGGCAAGATAGTTGGAGCAGTGACACATGTGCTGGTAAATGATCCGACAAGAGGATATGGCATCTTTGTAGAAGCTATGCTTAAGAACACCATTGTATAGTTCAAAATGTAAAAATATAGGAAATATATGGTAAAATAAGGAAATAATTTACTGTTCTTTTTAGTAGTAATATATGGTTAAATATCGTCAAAATGGCTTTAAATCAAGGCTTTACCAGGGTAAAACACCCTGTTGTCCCAATAATAAATGGAATTTGTGAGAAAATAATACTTGATTAAAACACAAAACAAAAATATAATGGAAACATCAGTAAAAAAAATTTGCATGAATGGAGGGGGAATTCACTTGCTGGATAAAAAAATACAAATTATCATAGCGGATGACAACAAAGAGTTTAGCGACATCCTGTTCGAATTTCTGAACAACCAGGGCGATATTGAAGTAGTTGGTATGGCAAGCGACGGTAATGAAGCTTGCGAGCTGATTGCAGAAAAATTGCCTGATATAGCTATATTAGATATTATCATGCCGCACCTTGATGGGCTTGGCGTGCTGGAAAAGGTTAGATCCATGTCATTGAAAAAACGTCCTTTGTTTATTATTCTTTCAGCAGTCGGACAGGATAAGATCACCCAAAGAGCACTTTCGCTGGGAGCTGAATATTACATAGTCAAGCCGTTTGACATGGATGTTCTTGTATCACGGATAAGACAGCTCAAGGATTCAAATCAAAGCCCCATAATCAGATCAGATTATACTCCTGAAGCAAAATCGTCCTATAGAGCGCCAACTCAGCGCAATCTTGAGGTTGAGGTCACAAACGTGATGCATGAGATCGGTGTTCCTGCGCACATCAAGGGATACCAGTATCTGCGCGATGCCATCATGATGGTCGTCAAGGATCTTGATATTATTAACTCAATCACAAAGCAGCTTTATCCTTCGATTGCACGTGAGTACAATACGACGCCAAGCAGAGTTGAACGAGCTATCAGGCATGCTATCGAAGTAGCCTGGAGCAGAGGACAGGTAGAAACTATCGATGCGCTCTTCGGTTATACAGTCAGCCTTGGCAAAGGTAAACCGACAAATTCTGAGTTTATTGCCATGGTTGCAGATAAGCTTAGACTGGAAATGAAAGTAAGCTGACAACAGCAAATAAAAAAGAAAAAGCACCACCTGATTCAGATGGTGTTTTTTCTTTTTTATTTATTCTTAGAACTAAAAATATTTCGAAGGGTTTTTTTAAAACGATGTCTGCTGTTTTTCTCCCGCCACCTGCCCAAAGCCATGTCAACCTCTTCATAATGCTTTTCCATTTTGCTCTCAAGCCTTCGGACACTGTTTTCCACACATGCTCCCAACTCCAGTTTGGTTTTTGATATTTCCTTTACGAGCTGTTCTTTCGTATTGTCCAGCTCGTAAGATATTTCCTTTGTCAGCTGTTTGCCCAGCTCGCTGAATATGATCTGCATTGCCTCATACTCTCTGCCTGTGACGGTCGAGATGGAAGTACTGCCGCACTCGGCTGCTACCGGAGGCGGTCCGAACATGCAGTCCTCCTGGAGAATTTTTTTTATGGCTTTGATTTCAAGTCCTTCACTTCGCATTACCTTGATCTTATACATGATATTGGCAAGATCGGTCGTATAATATCGCCTGCCTCTGTCATCCTTTGGTATTATCAATTCGCACTCCTTTTCGTAGAATCTGAGAGTATGGTCAGACAACTGGAGCATCTCACTTAATTCGGTGATCGAATATCTTTCCTTTAGTATTTCCATTGGTATTCCTCCCGGATAGTAAAACTGATAATATAATACCATAATAAGGAGGAATAGTAAAATAAATGAATTTATTTCTTCATTATTTCCAGTACATCACTTATATCTTTGGGAATAGATGCTTCCAGAACTATCTTCTCTCCTGAAAGAGGGTGGTTCAAAACAGTACGTATGGAATGAAGAGCCTGTCTGCTGATAAGACCTTTGTGATTTTCCTCAAAGCCCGACAGGTGGTATAAAGTGTCACCAAGCAGCGGGTGGCCTATAGCTTGGCAGTGTACTCTTATCTGATGTGTTCTGCCTGTTTCCAGCCTGAATTTCAGATACGAGGCGTTATCGAACTGCTCTAACACTTCGTAGTGGGTAACTGAGGGAGCACCGTCCGCAGATACATGACGAAGCATGATACTTCCTGGAAGCCTTTTTATGGGAAGATCGACAGATCCTTTGGGGACAGGAAGGTTACCATGCACAATACCGATATATTCCTTTATGTAAGCTTTACTTCTCATCTGGCGGATAAGGCTGTCCTGGATATATGAGTTCATTGCAAATACAATTACGCCTGACGTGTCTCTGTCCAGTCTGCTTACAGGACGTATCAGAGTTCTGATTCCTCTTTCCTGGAAATAATACATAAGGCCGTTGGCTGCTGTGCCTGTAAAATGGCGAAAAGTCGGGTGCACGACCATGTCAGGAGGCTTGTTCACAGCAATCAGACAATCATCCTCATATATGATATCAAGACCCATTTTTTCTGGAATAACATCTTCATTTTGCTCGTCTGATTCGATTAAAACTTCAAGAATATCGCCCTCAGAGGGTTTTGCATTGACATGGACAGGAACCGAATCAAGAAGTATTCCGCCTGAATACTTCAGCTTCTTTATCAGCCTTTCAGATAAATGCAGCTTACTTTTAAGAAGCTGTTTCACGGTTTTTGAACAATCCTGCCCGGTTACATTCGTCTCCAGTCTCATTATTACCACCATTATAAATAATATATCAATGTTATCCCAGTGTAATACATAAATCAAGCCCGATCTGTATTGTACAAGCTTGAATTGAATATTCAAGTAGGATAAAATGGATATATATCGCAAATACACGAGAGAGGCTAACATGAACATACTTTGTAAAAATCAGCTTATGGAATTATTCGGTATTGATGAAACTATAATCAGACTGACACAAACCGTTGAAAATGAAATCAAAGGCATCTTTGATGAAATAGACGCAATTAGGGAAACAAATCAGTATAAGGTGATCTCAGCAATGCAGGAGAATCGCCTGAGCGACACCCATTTTGGAGGAACTACCGGCTACGGTTATGACGACAGGGGCAGAGAAGTGCTCGATAATGTATATGCCGCTGTATTTAAGTCTGAGGATGCGCTGGTAAGGCATCAGATAGTTTCAGGAACACAGGCGATAGCAGTATGCCTGTATGGCAATTTGAGGCCGGATGATGAATTGCTCTCTGTCACAGGCAAACCCTATGACACCCTCGAAGAGGTGATAGGTATAAGGGGCGGGGGCAACGGATCTTTGAAGGATTTCGGAATAAATTACAGACAGCTTGATTTGCTTGATAACGGCAGTATCGATCTTGACGGCATAAAAGCCGCAATAACAAACAGGACCAAGATGGTCCTGATACAGCGATCCCGCGGCTATGGATGGAGACCCTCCATTAGGATCAGCGATATGAAAAGGGCAATCTCTGAAATAAAGTCTATCAACAGTAACGTGATAGTAATGGTAGACAATTGCTACGGCGAATTTACTGAAACAGAGGAACCTATAGAGGCGGGAGCCGATCTGATGGCCGGATCACTCATAAAGAATCCGGGTGGAGGTCTGGCTCCAACCGGAGGATATGTAGCAGGAAGGAAAACGTATGTGGAAAATGCAGCCTACAGGCTTACAACTCCCGGTCTGGGGAGAAATGTAGGTGCGACTCTCGGCAACAACAGGCTTATGTTTCAAGGGCTGTTCATGGCTCCGCATGTGGTGTCGGAAAGCTTGAAGGGCGCTGTCTTTACAGCGGCAGTTATGCGCAGGCTCGGGTTTGAAACTTCACCGGAGCCCGCTGAGATAAGAAGTGATATTATACAGGCGGTCCGTTTCAATGATCCTCACAGCATGATCGCATTCTGCCAGGGTATACAAAAAGGGTCGCCCGTAGATTCATTTGTAACTCCCGAGCCATGGGACATGCCTGGATATGACAGCCCTGTTATAATGGCAGCGGGAGCGTTTATACAGGGATCCTCCATAGAACTAAGCGCAGACGCTCCGGTAAAGCCTCCGTATACTGCATATATGCAGGGCGGATTGGTTTATGAGCACGTAAAGCTTGGAGTCATGACAGCTCTGAAATATATGAAGGAAAGAGAGCTTACAAGGTTTAAAAGATGAAAAAAGCAAACACTGAAGAAAAAACCAAAAAAGCAATAGAATTTCCCGGCGGTAAAAAATCAGGGGATAATTCTGCCGCAGGCACAAAAAAGACAGCATACAAAAGGATCACTTTAGGGAGCCTTTTAGCAGTCATATTTATGATTTTTTATATTCCCTCACTGCTGAACTGGCTGTCGGGCACTCATACTGCCCAGGATGTGATAAGAAACGGAGTGATCGAAGAATACATAGAGACCCAGGCAGTCATCATAAGAGATGAGGAACTGCTTAGTCCATCATCTATAGATGGAAGATATATCGCCGAAATAAATGAAGGCGAAAAAACCGCCGCATATGCAAATGTTGCCGTTGTGACGAGCAGTGAATCCGATGAGCAGTTAAGAGAAATAGAAGATATAAATGCAAAAATTGTCAAAGCACGTATGGAACAGGTAGAAAAGGCGGATTTCTTTTCTGAAGATCTGGCCAGGCTCGATGATGAGATCGGCAGGAAAGTGCAGGATCTGATCATTGCATGTAATTCGAGAAGCTTTGAAGAGATGAGCAGACACCGGACAGAGATCAAAAAGGTTATTGAGAAAAAGGCCGAAATAGTAGCAGGCAACTCAACTGACGGATATATAACCTCTCTGCAGCAGAAAAAGGAATCAATCCAAAATACGATTAATAAAAATACACTGCAGCTGCGAAGCAGTATCTCAGGCATAGTTTCCTACAGGCTGGACGGATATGAAAGCATTTTGACACCTGACAGGCTCAACGATCTGACTTTGGATGAGCTTGACAGGATACGTGAAGGCTGCGCCGCTATTCCAGCCTCAACAGGCAGTGTGCAAAAAGGTCAGCCCTTTGCAAAAATCATAAAGGGAGTCGACATCTATCTGGCAGCAGATATTCCATCCGAAAAGACCAGAAACCTCAAAGAAGGCGACAGTATAAGGATACGAATAAACAGCAGGGATTTTGGAGTGACAGGTATCATACAACACATAAGAAATTCGGAAAGCGGCAGGGCGATTGTTGTTGTTAAGATGAGCAGAGGAGCTGACGTCTTATCAGATTTACGTGTTACCAGTGCAGATTTTATTACAAAAACAAAAGAAGGTCTGAAGGTGCCGTTGAAATGTCTGAGAGATATTACGCCTGACGGCTCCAGAGGAAGGATAGTGCTTGTAAGGTATAATGTAGCTGCCAGCAGACTGGTGGATATTTTATGCAGCGACAATGAATACGCCATAATCAGGACACCTGAGAATGAATTTAAAAGAACTGTAAATCTATATAATATATATCTTATAAACCCGGATAATATAGAGGAAGGAGATATCATCAGCAAATGACTGACAATCTCGATGTTATCAGATACAATCTGGAATCTGTACGCTCAAGGATACATACAGCTGCTGTAAAAGCAGGAAGAGATTCCGAAAACATAAGGGTGATCGCAGTGAGTAAAACTGTTGGGGCAGAGAGTATAAAAGCAGCATACAGGTGCGGCATAACGAATTTTGGAGAAAACAGGGTTCAGGAATTGTGCGGGAAAACCGATATATTGGATATAAAATGCGACTGGCATCTGATAGGCCATCTTCAGACCAACAAGGTCAAGTACATAATCGATCGGGTCAGAATGATACATTCGCTGGACAGCCTGGAACTGGCAAGAGAGATAGACAGACGGGCTGAAAAGGCGGGGAAGAAAATGGACGTCCTAGTTCAGGTCAATGTTGCCGGTGAGGACACTAAGTTTGGGATCGACCCTTCGAATGTGCATAGCTTTGTAAGAGACGCAAGCAATTTGGGAAATATTAGGGTAAAGGGTTTGATGACCATAGCTCCAATCGCCGCTGATCCGGAAGATGTAAGGTGGGTGTTTGCCGGCCTTAGAAAATTGCTTATTGACATGAGAAAGGAAAATATTGATAATGTAGATATGGATTACCTTTCAATGGGCATGAGCAATGACTTTGAGGTCGCAATAGAAGAAGGGGCCGATATGGTCAGAATAGGTACCGCCTTATTCGGAAAACGCTGATGGCTCTGTTGAGAAGTAAACCGGCAAGCTACTGTCCGGGCCTCATGCAAAACCAGGCCTGACAACGAAAGAAAAACGGAGGGGTATACAAATGGCAAAACTGCTTAACAAGATGCTGAATCTGGTAGGCTGGGAGACGATGGAAGAGGAAGAAGAGGAAGAAATAACAGAAGAGCTGAACGAGGATAAATATCAGCCACCCCAATATCTTCAGACTTTCACAAAAAAGCCCCAGAGCAGCAAGGTAGTCAATATCCATTCCAACAGCCAGTTCAAGGTCGTCATCATGCAGCCCGAAACATTTGATGATGCAAGGGATGTGTGTGATCACCTGAAAAACAAAAAGCCTGTCATTATCAACCTGGAGAACCTTACCAAGGAAACTGCACAAAGAGTTGTGGATTTTCTGAGCGGGTCGGTATATGCACTGGATGGTGACATACAAAAGGTATCCACAGGCATATTTATGATTGCGCCAAGCAATGTAGACATCATGGGGAATTTCAAAGACGAACTCAAGAACCGGGGAGCTTTCCCATGGGTGAAATAGGCGTAATACGACCATTATACTCCGGAGGCATTTGATGAACCTGCTTTTATACAGATTGGTTAGATTACTTTTTAGTGCTGCAGAACTGATCCTGTTGATCAGAGTAGTGATTTCCTGGTTGCCTGTCAGCAGGGATCACAAACTTGTTGTTCTATTGTTTCAGATCACTGAGCCTGTACTGGCACCGATCAGATCACTGATCAGACGGTCTGCCATCGGTCAGGGGCTGATCTTTGATATTTCACCATTGATAGCATTCATACTGCTTGCTATTATAAGGAGCATAATTTTAGGGATTATTATTTGACAATATGAAGAACAACAGGGAAAGTGTGCTTAAAAGCATAGTAAATTCGGAAGACAGGCTGGCTGCGGCTAAATTGCTTAACAAGGCGGAGTTCACTGCCAGAACGCACAGGCTTGCTCATTCCGATTTTTTGGATCCGAGACAGGCTAAATTGGCAGAGAGAGCACTGAAAGCAGCAGATATTTACGATTATTGCTTCTATGGCGGCTTTAGTGGTGCTGAACGATCGGTGGCGCTGTTTAAAACATGCTTTACAGATGAGGCTGAACTTGAGCAGTACAAAAGTTCGATCCTGAAGGTGATCGAAATAGATCCGCTGATGAGAAACAGCCTTAATCACAGAGATTATCTGGGAGCTCTGATGGGATTGGGAATCAGGCGCAGTGTCATCGGAGATATCATAATCGATGAGACGAAATGCAATGTTATTGTATTGAGTGACATAGCAGATTATATTGAGAGAAATCTCCACAAAGTGGGAAATATAGGCATTGACCTTAAAATATCGGATATAATTGGACTATCCGTTCCGGCTCCTGAAACAGCGGAGGTGAGAGCTGTTGTTTCGGCACTGAGGCTGGACTGTGTGTGCGCAGCAGCATTTGGGTTATCAAGAAGCAAGACATCGGAATACATAAAGAGCGGAAGGGTACAGCTCAACTGGGAGATAACAACGGGTGCGGACAAGCCTGTCAGAGAAGGGGATACACTGAGTATGCGCGGCAAGGGCAGAGCAGTGCTCGGAAAAGATGCCGGCAGGACGCGAAAGGACAGAATAAGCGTAATTATCACGAAATATATGTAAGGGGTGACCACAATATGAATTACACGCCAAATGATTTACAGAATCTGACCTTCAAAAAATCCTTCATGGGTTATAGCGAAGACATGGTCAATGATGTTCTGGACAAAATAATTGAAGACTATTCCGCTTACATAAGAGAGAATGTCGAACTGAAGGACAAGCTTGCGTTGCTCAACGAAGGCCTTCAGCATTACAAGACGATAGAAGAGTCGCTGCAGAATACACTGCTCGTTGCACAGCAGACCGGTGAGGATATAAAGAAGAATGCATACGAGAAGGCTGAAAATGTCATCAGAGAAGCTGAGATCAGGGCCCAGAAGCTCATTAACGATGCTAATCAAGAGGTTGTAAAGATTAAATTCGAATTTGAGGATTCTAAAAAAAAGCTCCATGTATTCAAATCTAAGTGCGAAATGCTTCTGATGTCACAGCTGGAGCTGCTCAAGCAGATATTTGAGGAAGATGAATGAGCGTTGTTGACAGTTCCCGCAGGATTGTTGTATAATGCTGTTTAATATTTCAAATACTATGAACGGAAAGAGTAAAGAGCTGGCATCTTACAGAGAGCAGGCGGCTGGTGGAAGTCTGCAGGGAAGGTTTTTGAAAATCATCCGGGAGTAGCAGTTGGAAAGCATTACGGGAGTTCTGTCCTGTGCGGTTATATTATTTTGAGGTGTTTCTGTTGCAGCGCAGCAATGCGCAGCGAGCAGGGAATGATCATTCAGAACACTTAAATGCAAGTACAATAAGCCGGTGCACACCGTTATATGTGACAAAAAGCGACCGTTGAAGCGTTCCGGACATATCGGGGACCGGGACATGACCGACGGTAATTTGGGTGGTACCGCGTGAGATGATATCCTCTCGTCCCTTTTATGGGATGTGGAGGATTTTTTAGTTCAAAGCAATAAAGCAGACTGATTGGACAATGCAGAAGGAGGCAGCCATGTATAAGAAGGTGTCAACTGATCTTAAGTTTGTCGAAAGAGAGAAGGAAGTACTAAGGTATTGGAAGGAAAACAAGGTATTCGAAAAAAGCCTTAATTTCAGGGAAGGTTCTGAAGCGTTCACGTTTTACGACGGTCCGCCGACAGCAAACGGAAAGCCCCATATAGGCCACATTATAACTCGTACAATGAAGGACCTTATACCGAGATATAAAAGCATGAAGGGCTATAACGTCCTGAGGAAAGCAGGCTGGGATACACATGGATTGCCTGTCGAGCTTGAAGTGGAGAAGCTCCTTGGTATAAACGGAAAACCACAGATCGAGGAATACGGAGTAGAGCCGTTCATACAAAAATGCAAGGAGAGTGTCTGGAAATACAAGCGCGAGTGGGAGGAGATAAGCGACCGTGTCGGCTTCTGGGCAGATATGGAGGATCCCTACGTCACTTATCACAATTCCTATATAGAGTCTGAATGGTGGGCGCTGAAACAGATATGGGATAAGGGTCTTCTTTACAAGGGTCATAAGATCGTACCCTATTGCCCCCGCTGCGGCACGTCACTCTCGAGTCATGAAGTCGCACAGGGCTACAAAGATGTAAAAGAGGCCTCTGTATTTGTTAAATTCGAGGTAAAGGGAGAGCCTGGAGTATACCTTATGGCATGGACCACCACTCCATGGACATTGCCGTCTAATGTAGCTCTGACGGTAAATCCAAAGGAGATATATATCAGAGCAAAATGCGGTGATGAGACTTATATACTGGCTGAAGCATTGGCATCCTGTGTCCTGAAGGACGAATATACCGTGACAGCAAGCTGCAGGGGAGCCGAACTGCAGGGCACGGAATACGAACCGCTGTTTGATTTTGTCACACCAGATAAAAAGGCATATTATGTCGTGTGCGACAATTTTGTCACATTGACTGACGGCACAGGCATAGTCCATACTGCGCCAGCATTTGGTGAAGACGATGCAAAGGTGGGAAGGGCAAATGATCTGCCGTTTGTACAGCTCGTCAATGAACAGGGTGAGTTCATCGACTCTGTTGAGCCTTGGAGCGGCATGTTTGTCAAGAATGCCGATCCTTTGATAGTAAAAGAGCTCGACTCAAAGGGTCTTGTATATAAGCTTATGGACTATGAGCATTCATATCCATTTTGCTGGAGATGCGACACTCCGCTGCTCTATTATGCAAGAGACACCTGGTTTATTAAAATGACAGAGATCAAAGACAATTTGCTAAGGAACAACAATATCATCAACTGGCTGCCTGATAATATTAGGGAAGGCCGTATGGGCAATTTCCTTGAAAATGTGGTGGACTGGGGCCTGAGCCGCTCAAGATATTGGGGCACACCGCTTCCGATATGGGAATGTAGCTGCGGACACAGACATCTGGTCGGCAGTATAGCTGAGTTGAAAGAGCTTGGTGATTGTGTTCCTGATGATATTGAGCTGCATAAGCCCTTTATTGATGCAGTGGAGCTGAACTGCCCCAATTGCTCGGGAAAGATGAAGAGAGTATCAGAGGTCATCGACTGCTGGTTTGATTCAGGAGCCATGCCTTTTGCTCAGTGGCATTATCCTTTCGAAAACAAGGAAATATTTGAGTCCCATTTTCCTGCGGACTACATCAGTGAGGCAATAGACCAGACAAGAGGATGGTTTTATACTCTCTTGGCAATATCGACGCTTCTATTTGACAAGCCGGCCTTTAAAAATGTAATAGTGCTCGGTCATGTCAATGACAAAGACGGACAGAAGATGAGCAAGCACAAGGGAAATGTAGTAGATCCATGGACAGTACTGGATAAACAGGGCTCTGACGCAGTACGCTGGTACTTCTATACCGGAAGTGCACCGTGGCTGCCAAGCAGGTTCTACGAAGAGGCAGTCAGCGAAAGCCAGAGAAAGTTCATGGGCACGCTCTGGAACACATATGCATTTTATGTGTTGTATGCCAACATTGATAAATTCAACCCAATGGAATACAAGCTGGAACATGACAAGCTGTCCGTAATGGACAAATGGGTGCTCTCAAGGCTGTATACACTGATAGGCAAGGTCGATAAAAACCTGGAAACATACAGGATAACCGAATCTGCAAGAGATATACAGGATTTTACTGACCAACTGAGCAACTGGTATGTCAGAAGAAGCAGAGAGCGTTTCTGGCAGAAGGAGATGAACCAGGATAAGATAAATGCCTACATGACACTTTATACCGTGCTTGTGGAACTGGCAAAAACGATAGCTCCATTCGTACCCTTCATCAGCGAGGAAATTTACCTGAACCTTGTCAGAAGTGTCGATCCTGCTGCACCAGAGAGTGTTCACCTCTGTGATTATCCTGCGGTAAAGGATGGGTTTACAGACACAGAGCTTGAAGAAAATATGGATAAGGTGCTCGAATATGTCGTGCTGGGACGCGCCTGCAGAAATGCGGCAAATATCAAGAACCGACAGCCCATCGGCCTGATGTATGTGAAGGATGATCAGAAGCTGCCGCAAATGTATGAGGACCTGGTAAAGGACGAGCTTAATGTCAAAAAGATAGCATTTACAAAGGATGCATCCGGTTTCACGACTTACAGATTTAAACCTCAGCTTCGCACAGTAGGGCCGAAATATGGTAAGCTGGTATCAAAGATAGGAGGACACCTGTCACAGGCGGATGGTAATGAGCTGATGGAGTGCTTCAATAAGGATGGAACGATAGCTTTCAGAATTGATGATGCTGACGTAGAGCTCGAATTATCCGATGTACTTGTGGAAACTATACAAAAAGAAGGCTTCGTGTCTGAAAGCGAGAGAGACGTAACGGTAGTACTGGATACAAACCTTACACCGGAACTGATAGAAGAAGGCTTTGTGCGTGAGATAATAAGCAAGCTTCAGACAATGAGGAAAGAAGCGGGCTTTGAGGTTCAGGACCATATCACGGTGTACTATGGCGGCAACGAAAGGATCAGTGCAATATTTGTCAGGAACAGGGATCTGATAGGTGAGGAAGTGCTGGCGGACGAACTGCTCCCCTCGACAGGAGACGGCTACTGCAAGCAGTGGAGCATCAACGGAGAAAATGTGACCTTCAGTGTCCGGAAGGGGTAAGAGGCAGGGTGAGGGCAGTATGGTAAAAATGAATGTGGAATTTGGGGACAGAAGCTACCCCATATATATAGCATCTGATTTTTCCGGTCTTGGCAAAGCCTTGTCTGGAGCAAGAATGGGTGCGAAGGTGATGCTGATCACAGACAGTAATGTCTGTGATCATTACCTCAAGATATGTGTCTCGCAGATGAAGGCAGCCGGAGCCGAGGTTTACAGTCATGTCATACAGGCCGGTGAAAAGAGCAAGACACTCGATACTGTAAAGGACATTTACAGGCTGCTTATAGCCAAGCGGTTCGATAGAAATTCGGTGCTAGCAGCGCTCGGCGGGGGTGTTACAGGCGATATCACCGGTTTTGCGGCCGCTACGTATATGCGCGGCATCAACTATGTACAAATACCGACAAGCTTGCTGGCACAGGCGGACAGCAGCATAGGTGGGAAGACGGGAGTAGATTTCGAAGGCAGCAAGAATATGGTCGGAGCTTTTTATCAGCCCCGTTTTGTATATATAAATGTAAACACACTCAGGACTTTACCGCTCCGAGAGCTCAGCGCAGGTCTTGCCGAGGTCATTAAGCACGGTTTGATCATGAATGCTGAGTTCTATGATTACATCGCTTACAACAATAAAAAAATATTCAGTTATGATGAAAATACTCTTCAATATATGACTAAAATGAACTGCACTATCAAAAAAAGTATCGTTGAGCAGGATGAACAGGAGGGTGGTCTCAGGGCAATACTTAATTTCGGACACACCTTTGGGCATGCTGTTGAAAGTGCTTTCGATTTTAAGCTCCTGCATGGTGAGTGCGTTTCAATAGGGATAGCCGGAGCATTCAGACTGGCGCAAAAACTGGGCATGGTAAATGCAACAATGGCAGACAGTGTTGAAAACACTCTTAAATCCGCAGGCTTGCCGGTAAGGATAAAGGGTATGGATACACAGCTGATATATGAGAAAATGCTGCACGACAAAAAGGCAAAGGACGGCAAATTAAATTTCATTCTTCCGAAGGGGATCGGGGAAGTGATCAGCTGTATGCTTGATGATGAACGATTGATAAAAGAGGTGATCGAAGGGCTTCATGAATAACTGTATTTTCGATCTGATGATATTATTTCCTTTGCCAGGTGAAGCTCAGGCTTCATCTGTCTTCTTGTGCAATGCAAATTTACTTTCCCTGAAATTCGCTTAATAAATTCTGTTCGTTTTGAAAACATAATAATACAGTATAATCTACGATCCAAAGAGGTGAGTTCTTCCATGTTCGGCAGAAAGAAGCGCATCAAATTGCTGGCAGACAAGCTTGATAAACTGGCGCTGGATATGGAAAAGTCCAGGATCAAAGACTATATCTGCTATCTCGAGAATCCCAAAAAATTGCTGCTGCCAAATTTCCTTGCAGGTCTGGCGAGAGGCTTCGGTGCTTCCATAGGTTTCACACTGCTTGCAGCCTTTATAATATATCTGCTGCAAAAGGCGGTAAGATGGAATCTGCCGGTCATAGGCGAATTCATAAGCGAAATAGTCAGCATAGTTGAAAACAATTTGCACAGATCAGGGAGGTAATGAAATGAATAGGAATGAGACTGAGCACTACCGCCAATTGCTGCTGAAAATGCTGGATGGTGTTGACAATACGATAGAGATGATGAAGGATAACAGAGAAGGAGAGCAGGATAAGTATTCTGCAGGCGAGCTTTCAAACTACGACAATCATCCGGCGGATCAGGGTACAGAATTATTTCATTTAGAATTGAACAATGCGCTCAAGGTCCATGAGGAAAACATAATGATGGATATAAGGGATGCGTTGGGTAGAATTGACAAAGGCATTTACGGCATTTGCGCTCATTGTGGTACAAACATACCAAGTGAGAGACTAGAAGTGCATCCATATGCAAAAATGTGCTTAAGCTGCCAGGAGAGCTTGGAAAATGCTCCATTGAGGCAACATAAGGGGAGAGCCAATGAAGAGCTGGTCATAGATGCACCATTGGGCAGGAAATACCTCAATAAACAGGAAGATGACGAATACGAAGGAATGGATCAGTTCAATGACCTTATGAAATACGGATCATCCGACAGTCCTCAGGATCTGGGAGGTTACCATGATTACGAGGAGTATTATACCAACAAGATCGATAAGCAGGGGATAGTAGATGATATGGATCAGGTATCCAATGATGAATACAGGAGACAGCTGCCAGATTAATCTCATAATCAGTCAAAATATAATAAATAATGTAAAATCATTGGAATTAAGTTAAAAAGAATATATAATCATTATGGGTAGAAATAAAACTTGATTTAGTTTTTATATTAACAGGGGGCAGAATGTATTTTTTTCCTGAGTCGGCGTTGGCTTTAGCATATCAGACTGGAAACAGCGGGATACAGATCGTATCCTTTATTGTTTTTGCTGCTGTTTTGCTATTTGGTTCGTTTGCCTTAACTCAGGTACATATATCACGTCTAAAGAAACGGCTGGATCTGCAACTGGAATTTTCAAGGGGAATAATTGAAAATGCAAAGACCATGATAATCATTTGCTCATCAGACGGTACAGTGCTGATATTCAATAGATTTGCCCAGGATATAACCGGATACTCCAAAGATGAAGTGGAGGGGCACAATATCGATGAGATTGAGTTCCTCAAAAAGAACACAGACCTGGGAAAATTGATCCATAAAGCAATATCGAAAAAGGCGATCGTCCACAACTATGAGTCGTGTATTGAGTCAAGGAACGGAAGAACGGCATATATACTGTGGAATATTGATACGATAAATGATGCCGTTATCGATCCGATTTACATAACTGCCACAGGTACAGACATAACCGACCGAAAGACTGCTGAATCAAAGCTGGCCGACAGCTATCAGGAGCTGGAATCGCTGTACATGGAGCTGGTTACAAAGGAGATAGAGCAAAGATTGCAGTTCGATGATCTGACTGCAAGAGAAAACGAACTGCGCCGCAGCGAAGAACGTTACCGGCTGGCTGTCGAAGGGGTAAACGACGGCATATGGGATTGGGACGGAAGAGACGGCAAGCTGTTTATGTCAAAACAGGGCAGGCTAATCATGGGTCTGGATACAGATGAAAGCCCTCTGACAATTGAGAAGTGGTTTGGAGTCATTGAGAGAGAAGATAGTGACAGGTTTGTCAGAGGCCTTAACAAATATATAACTGAACCGCAGGATAAGCATTTTCAAATCGAGTACAGGATAAAAACGAATAATGGAGATGCAAGGTGGGTGCGGACCAGAGGTATGGCAATCTGGGACGACTGCGGAATCCCGGTCAGAGTGGCCGGATCCATTACAGATATAACTGAACAGCGGCTTGCTGATGAAAAAATACACAGACTTGCATTTTATGACTCACTGACTGGGCTGCCCAACAGGACGCTGCTGATGGACAGATTTGGCATAGCCGCAGCAAGTGCTAAAAGAAGGGGAAGAAGTATAGCTGTATTTTTCCTTGATCTGGACAATTTCAAAACTATAAATGATACGATCGGGCATGCATACGGAGACAGGCTGCTTTTGAAGGTTGGTGAGCAGCTCAGGCTGAAGTTGAGGAAATGCGATACCTTGGCGAGGCTTGGCGGGGATGAATTTATCATGCTTCAGTCAAATGTCAAGGATATGGACGAAGTATACAGGCTGGCTGCCAGGATGCTCGATGTATTCAAAAAACCATGGATGCTCGATGACAGAGAATTTTATGTTACAGCAAGCATAGGCATTTCCGTGTTTCCTAATGACGGATCGGATCTGCAGGAACTGATGAAAAATGCCGATGCTGCCATGTATCGCGCCAAGGAGGCAGGCAGGAACAACTTTCAGATATTTACACAGGAATTGAATATGCACATCATGGAAAGGATGGAGATCGAAAACCATCTGCGGAGGGCAGCAGAAAGGAAAGACTTCGAACTGTACTACCAGCCCCAAATAGAGCTGGCTACAGGCAGAGTCAAATCAGTGGAGGCACTGATCAGATGGCCGGATCCCATCATAGGCTGGCTGATGCCTGATTCATTCATACACATAGCAGAGGAGGCAGGTCTGATCGGTAATATCAGTGAATGGGTACTATCCACAGCATGCAAACAGCTGAAGAAATGGCATGGAGAAGGACATGACGATCTCAGGATATCGGTGAATCTGTCGGCGAAGCAGTTTCAGCAGCCGGGACTGGTAGATGGTATCATGGACATAATAGAAAAAACCGGAATAAAACCACAATGGCTGGAGCTCGAAATTACAGAAAGTCTGGCAATGCATGATCTTGAACACACCACAGCTATCCTTCGCCTTATAAGGGAAGCTGGTATAGGAGTATCACTGGATGATTTTGGAAAGGGATATTCTTCCCTTAATTATTTAAAAGCGCTGCCGATAACCAACCTCAAGATAGACAAAACCTTTATACACGGCGTCTTATCCAACTCAAACCAGTCTAAGATCGTAAAAGCTCTGATATCACTGGCTCACAGTATGGATCTGACCGTGACTGCCGAAGGAGTGGAAAACGAAAGCCAGTTGGAATTCCTGATGAACGAATGCTGTGATACAGCCCAGGGATACCTTTTCAGCAGGCCAAAGCCAGCAAAGGACATAGAACTATCCTCATATAAGTCAACGGTAGAGATTAACTGACTCATGATGCATTCGGCTTCGCAGTATGTCATGTTTTGCTGTCTACGAACCACTTGTCCTCTTCCAACCAGAGAAAGGTTTCCCTGCCGTTTATCCTGCACTTATATCTGATACCCTGACCACCGGCTTTAAGCGATGCTGCCCGGCGCACATCGGTCACCCTGTCGATGTCGAAACTCCTGCCGTCTTCCCACTTGATTATCAGAGGTACTTTTTTGCCATCCTTAGTGAACTTTGCAATAACTTCTACAAATACCTTGGCCAAATTTCAACATCTCCTTGCCGCATTGAGATCATCTAAAAAAGGATACGGGATGGATCACGTTTTCCTCGACGGGGTTTGCGTTGAGTCCGTTGCTTTTTAACAGCACTGCCCGCTGTACCGAATAGTGTCCAAAACGTGATCTTATGCTGTCTATGCTGCTCTCAAGCTGTTCACGCCGCAGTCTCCTTTCATCGTCAAAGAAGGACAGCTGTCCGCACTCATTTTCCATGACGACATTAGTGACTCTCACACCGAGCGCTCTAACGGTTTTAGACCAATTCCACGAACCTGAAAATATTTCCAGCGCTTTTTCCGCAATTTCTGAGGAGGTATGGGTATAGTGGGAAAGCTTGCCCTGCCTTTCAATATAGGACAGATCGTTCGAACGGATATATATCTGAACCGTTCTGCCCTTTAGATGGTGCCGTCTGAGTCTTTCGGCCACACTGTCCGCCAGCACATAGGTGAGGATCTTTACATCGTTGTTAGTTAAGAGGTCGCGGGGAGTGGTAAGCGAATTGCCAACACCCTTTATGCAGGGCTGAAAGTCCAACTGTGTTACGGGTGAATCGTCATACCCGTTGGCAAATATCCACAGGGTGCGGCCCCACTGCCCGAAATGCTTCTCGAGAAACCTAAGCGGTGCACAGGCCAGATCCCCGATGGTAGCGATGCCGATATCGGCAAGCTTTCTGCGGGTGGACGGCCCCACGTATATCATGTCGTTTGCGGGCAAGCCCCAAACCTTCTCCTTATAATTCTCCTGAGATATCACAGTAGTAGCGTCAGGCTTTTTCATGTCGGAGCCCAGTTTGGCGAAAATCTTGTTGAAGCTGACGCCTACTGAGGCGGTGACACCAAGCTCATACTGTATCCTTTTTCTCAGTTCGTCTGCGATTTTTTCGCCGGAACCAAACAGTTTGGTACTCTCTGTCACGTCAAGCCAGTTTTCGTCTATGCCAAAAGCTTCTATCAGGTTAGTGTAGTTTTCGTAGATTTTTCTGACCATCATGGAAAATTTGAGATACTGCATATAGTTTGGTCTGACCACCAAGAGACCCGGACATTTGGACCTGGCCTCCCATACGGCATCACCCGCTTTGACGCCAAAGTCCTTTGCTATACGGTTCTTTGCCAGTACGATGCCGTGTCGGGTCGACTGGGACCCGCATACCGCCACCGGATAGTTGCGTATTTCCGGGTTGTAAAAGCATTCTACGCTGGCATAAAAATTATTCAGATCGCTGTGTAATATTACTCTGCTCATGTATAAATCACCTGGTTTTTCCAACTCTATCGTAGTTGAGTCAATAATAGTATATGCAGCATTGCACCGAACATGTGTTCGTAACTTAATTATAATACTGTTCTGGCTGATATGTAAAGAGTAATGTTTAACCAAAAAACCCCCTGATTAGCAAATTGATAGCAGACAGTTATAAATAACATGATTCAGACGGATGCAAAAATTGCCTGACAGCCTGCAAAACAAAAAAACTCGCCAGTTTTTTACTTTGCGGCGAGTTTTATACTTTTATGAATCCTATTTCTTCTTATTCATTGCAGGGCTTACATCAGTAAAAGGACTCACATTGGCGTAAGGACTCACATTGGCGTAAGGACTTACATTAGCGGCAGGACTCACGTTAGCGTCAGGGCTTATGTTTGCCACCGGGCTCACATTTGCCGCAGGGCTCACTTCAGCATATTCAGGCTTTTTTACATAGAACGGTCTTTCATTGAGCTTTTCCTGAACTATGCGCAATGCCTCACCGAAGCGCTGGAAATGGACTACCTCGCGCTCTCTGAGAAAACGCAAAGGGTCTATAACATCCGGATCATCAGTCATATTAATGAGTCCTTCATACGTTGCGCGAGCCTTTTGCTCTGCGGCAAGATCCTCAGTCAAATCAGCTATGGGGTCTCCTTTTACGGCAAGATAGGCTGCGGTGAACGGTACGCCATCTCCATTGACTGGATAAACACCTCTGTCATGATCGGCGTAATAACCCCCAAGGCCTTGCTTCTCCAGAATTTTTGGAGGCACTCCCTTTGTAAGCTGATGTACGATCGCTCCGACTATTTCAAGATGAGCAAGCTCTTCTGTACCTATATCATTAAGCGTAGCCTTCGCAACCTCCGTCGGCATGCTGTATCGCTGGCTCAGATATCTGAGCGATGCTGCCAGTTCACCGTCAGGCCCGCCGTACTGTGTGATAACATATTTGGCAAGCCTGGGATTACAGTTCTTTATTTTAACCGGATATTGCAGTTTTTTTTCATAAACCCACATTTACACAACCTCCTTTTTAGTAATAGGGTATACCGTGTATGCCTGTCAGGCTTCCCAAGGCCACGGGCTCTCGATCCAGGGCCACGGGAACGAATTGCTGGAGCATGCGGTTATCGGGCCATACATGCGCTCATAGTTATCGCACAGCATTTTGCGCTGTTGAACTGTGTTCCTGAAAATCATAAATGCCTGCTGGTCATACGGGTGAGTATTAAGGTAAAGATTTAGTTCTATTTCCATAAATTCAAGAGCCATAACTTCTCTCAGCATTTTTTCACGAGAATCATACATACAAACACCTCCAATCAAATCCTGAAACAACGGGACTGTATCAACCGTCATATGAATATGCCGGGTCGGCGCCGTAGGGCCTGTCAAGCTCCGGGAATATGGTGCCCTGCTTGAGACCCAGGAGCGGCGGATAGAGACAGCAAAGACACTGGAATGGCACATAAGCATGCGCAAGCCTGGCTCCTACGATTGGTTGGGGATTATAGTACTGCAGCTTACATGCATCAAAACCTTCGCAGGAAATTTTATAGATATCCGCAGCTTCCGCTGCTTTGGCTGTTTCTGCTGCCGGTATATTGGCCTGTATATTTTCGTATGCCATCGGCATAACATTGTTACCAAACATTATTCTCCCTCCTGTATACTTTTTAATATATATTATTCGCGTTTACATAAAAGTGTTCGAATAGGGAGTGTATAATTCTGCTTTGATATCTGTTGTTTATTCTTACGCTGGTGCATGTTCTATTCATAAAATGCAGGGGGGAGTGTGTGACATAAGGTACACATAATGCGAGAAGAAGTGAACTGCTCAAAAAAAGCAGGTAATGGACAAAAAAATCAGGGAAATATAGAGTTTTTTCAATGATTATTCTACATAATATGGATTTATGCTGAGTTATTGCAAAAGTTTATTGAAAGAACTCACTGTTCGAAGCCTAAACCTGCAAAATTGAGCATTATGGCCTCGAAATCATTTAAAATAAATTATTTACTTTATGGAAATAATATGTTAGAATACTTTGGTATGCTAATCAACCATATGCTCGGTTGTTGGACACTCCGACCAATTACCTGGCTCATGGCGTTAGAAAAAAAAAGGAGGCAGTAAAATGTTAAAGGAACAAAAAACAGAAATAATCGAAAAGTATAAACTGCATGAGGGCGACACCGGTTCACCGGAAGTACAGATCGCCATCCTCACAGAGAGGATCAATCATCTCAATGAGCACCTGAAAGATCATAAAAAGGATCATCATTCCAGAAGAGGCCTTTTGAAAATGGTCGGACAGCGCAGAGGGTTGTTGAACTACCTGATCGAGAAGGATATCGAAAGGTATCGCTCAATCATCGAAAAACTAAATCTGAGGAAATAATACTGAGCGGGGCGACCCGCTCATTATTTTTACATAGTGTGTAATAATAATGTTGTGAATGGTTTAAAAAATAATAATATGACTGCTGACGGAATGATGTTGTAGTAAGCAGAGAACAGAGACCAGGGTCTGTAAAAGCCTCAATGTAAGCAAGTTTACGGTTTCTGGTGTCCGTTTTCTGTGGCAACTGCCTCTTTCCGTCATGCAGGACTAACAAAAGGAGGCATTTTATGTCAAAATTATTTAGTATGGAACTGGCCGGAAGAAATCTCACCATTGAGACCGGCAAACTGGCGCAGCTGGCCAACGGCTCAGCTCTGGTAAGGTACGGTGACACCGTTATCCTGTCCACCGCAACTGCTTCTTCATCTCCAAGGGAAGGTATCGACTTCTTCCCGTTAAGTGTGGATTATGAAGAAAAACTGTATGCAGTGGGCAAAATTCCCGGAGGATTTATTAAAAGAGAAGGAAAACCGTCTGAAAAGGCGGTCCTGACCTCGAGAGTAATCGATAGGCCGATACGTCCTCTTTTCCCCAAGGATCTCAGAAATGATGTGGCTGTTATTAACACTGTGCTTTCAGTCGATCAGGACAATTCTCCTGAAATAGCAGCAATGATCGGAGCTTCTGTAGCTCTGAGCATCTCCGACATTCCGTTTAACGGACCTATTGGCGGCGTCATACTGGGACTGGTCGATGGAGAGATCGTCATAAATCCCAATGCAGCACAAAGAGAAAAGAGTGAGATGTATGTCACTCTTGCAGGAACGAACGAAAAAATAACGATGATCGAGGCTGGAGCAAAGGAAGTATCCGAGGATATTATGCTAAAGGCAGTTATGAAGGGGCATGAGGAGATTAAAAAAATCACGTCATTCATAAAAGACATCGTCGCTGAAATAGGAAAGCAAAAATTTGAATACCAATCTGCTGCAGTACCTAAGGAAATTTTTGATGCAGTTTATGAAATTGCATATGAAGAAATGCGAAAGGCTGTGCTGACTGACGATAAGACTGTCAGAGATACCCAGGTTGCTGCACTCACCGAAGACGTTCAGCAAAAGCTGGCAGAAAGATTCCCTGAAAGCACCGGTGCTATATCGGAAGCAATCTACAAGCTTGAAAAAACGGTAGTCAGGAAATACATCCTCGAAGAAGGAAAGAGAGTCGACGGCAGAAGGCTTGATGAGATAAGGCCTATGTCAGCGGCTGTTTCCCTGCTCCCGAGAGCCCATGGTTCCGGCCTGTTCCAGCGCGGTCAGACTCAGGTAATGTCCATCGTCACTCTTGGTGGCATAAGTGAGGCACAGATGCTGGACGGTGTTGATCTGGAGGATGAAAAGAGGTACATGCACCATTACAATTTCCCCGGCTACAGCGTAGGAGAGGCGAAGACATCAAGGGGTCCCGGAAGAAGGGAAATCGGTCACGGTGCACTTGCTGAAAGAGCACTGGAACCAGTTATACCCAGTGAAGATGAATTCCCTTATGCAATCAGACTTGTTTCTGAAGTTTTGATGTCCAACGGTTCCACATCACAGGGCAGTGTATGCGGAAGCACGCTCGCACTCATGGATGCGGGAGTACCTATAAAATCACCTGTGGCAGGTATATCTGCCGGCCTCGTAATCGATGATGAGAATCCTGACAGATTCATTACTTTCATGGATATACAGGGCATAGAAGACTTCTTCGGAGATATGGACTTCAAGGTTGCAGGAACAAAGAATGGCATCACTGCGATCCAGATGGATATAAAGGTGGACGGGCTGACATACGAGATAATAAAGCAGGCCTTTGACCTTACTCTTAAGGGACGGATGCAGATACTTGACGAAGTCATAGCTCCTGTAATAACAGAGCCGAGACAGTCACTTTCTCCATATGCGCCCAAAATGTACAGAATGAATATTGATCCGGATAAAATAAGAGATGTTATTGGACCCGGAGGTAAGGTCATCAACAGAATAATAGATGAAACAGGTGTCAAAATAGACATTGAAGATGATGGAAGAGTATTTGTATCTACTCCGGATGAAGATGCAGGCAAGAGGGCTATGGCGATAATCGAGGCCATTGCTAAGGATGTGCAGCCCGGTCAGATATTCCTTGGCAAGGTAACAAGACTGATGACTTTCGGTGTGTTTGTTGAATTTGCTCCCGGCAAGGAAGGCCTTGTGCATATTTCTAAGCTCGACAACAAGAGAGTGGCCAAGGTGGAGGATGTATGCAAGGTTGGAGATGAAATGCTGGTCAAGGTGCTTGAGATAGATAAGCAAGGCCGCATAAACCTCTCAAGAAGGGACGCACTGCCTGAAAACACTACGGTTGAGCATTAAAAGCAAATAACGAAGGGCGGTTGTGCGACAGTACTAATACTGTTGAAACCGCCCTTTTTGTAACTGAACAATAGTAGATGGAGGCAATATAACGATGCAGCAAAATGTAGGATGTCTCTGTAATATCCAAGTATAGTTATGGCTCAGGAGGGCTTTATGCTCAGAAAATTTACACTAAAAAACGGAGTCAGAGTCGTTTGCGAGAAAATACCATATGTCAGATCAGTGTCTGCAGGTATCTGGATCAAGACAGGTTCCCGCAACGAAAATATAAAAAATAACGGTATATCTCATTTTATAGAGCACATGCTCTTTAAAGGAACGGAAACAAGAAGCGCAGCACAGATAGCAGAAAGCATCGATAATATCGGCGGACAGCTGAATGCTTTTACAGGCAAGGAATGCACATGCTTTTATTCCAAAACTCTTGATGAGCATGTAGAAACGGCACTGGATGTATTGAGCGACATGATTTTCAGGTCAGTCTTTGCAAAAAAAGACATATCACTTGAAAAGAAAGTCATATTAGAAGAGATAGGCATGTATGAAGACTCACCTGAGGATCTGGTGCATGATCAGCTTTCAGAAACGGTGTGGAGCGGCAGCTCAATAGGATATCCGATTCTAGGCACACGTAAGTCACTTAGAAGCATCAGTCGTGAGATGATTGCCGAATATATGAAGGATCGGTATACAACGGACAATACTGTCATTTCCATAGCAGGTAATTTTGATGATACTCAACTGGAGGAGCTGCTGGAGAAATATTTCGGCAGCTGGGATACTGTTTCGAAATCTGGTCAGGAAAATCACAATGTAGTATTCAAGCCTGAAGTAAGCAAAAAGGATAAAGATACAGAGCAGGTACATATATGTATCGGATTTGAGGGCATAAGAAACGGAGACAGCAGCATATATCCGCTTCTTGCCGTTAACAATATACTTGGCGGCGGGATGAGCTCTAGATTGTTCCAGAGGATCAGGGAAAGGAAGGGTCTTGTATATTCAATATATTCTTATCCCACAACATACAAGGATGCAGGATTGTTTACCATATATGCAGGAATGAAGCCGGAAAACCTTGGCCAGGTGATGAGTCTCATTTATGACGAGATACGCTTACTCAAGAAGAAGGGTATATCACAGTCTGAGCTTGATAAAACTAGAGAGCAGATGAAGGGCAATTATATGCTGGGGCTCGAAAGTACAAGCAGCAGGATGAACAGTATAGGTAAGTCCGAATTGCTTCTTGGATATATAAACACTCCTGAGGAGATACTGAACAAAATCAGAGCAATAACCATGGATGGTGTTACCGATATAATCCAGAAGATACTTGATCTTGATAAAAAGGGTATATCGTTAGTCGGAAGCATCAGGAACAATACCAATGTACCGATGATTGATTGAAAGAAAATATCTGAAAGGCAAATCGGTACCCGCCAACTATAGAGGTGGGGGATATATATCGCCTCGTTATTTGAAACAAGAGCTTCGGAACCATAAATCTGGTTTCCGGAGCTTTTTTTCATACAAGCACTTGTTCCGGTTAATATACATAAAATGAAGTAGTGTATATGGTTTGCGGTAAGGAAAGGGGCACCCTCCTTCATACAGCTGTACTTCAGCTTAAAGGAATGCCTCTGTCGATGCTGGGAGGAAAGAATGTTCAACACAAGGAAATATACTGTTATAGGCGGCGATCTGAGAAATGTCAAGCTGGCTGAAGCGTTTGAGTCAGATGGTAATCAGGTCAATCTTTTTGGCTTTAAAAATGCGGGGTTTGATATGATCCTCACAGAAATAGAAGACCTGGAGGCTGCCATTGACGATTCTGAGATCGTGATCGGACCGTTGCCCTGTACTAATGATAATGAGATATTGAATACACCTTTCCATGACAAAAAAATACATATGAGCGAGATATTCAAAACTATGAAGAAAAATCAGCTGTTTATTGCCGGTAGGATAGTCGATAGAATCTCACAAATGGCTCGTGCGTATAATGTTTATTCGATAGATCTCCTTGAGCGGGAGGAAATGGCGGTGCTGAATGCCATACCTACGGCCGAAGGCGCTATCCAGATAGCTATGGAGGAGCTGCCTGTTACGCTAAATGGAAGCAAAACGCTCATATTGGGCTTTGGCAGATTGGGCAAGGTGCTTTCTAAAATGATGTCAGGACTGGGAGCGGAGGTTCATGTCGTGACAAGGAAATATTCGGATATAGCCTGGCTTAAGGCATATGGCATCAGGCCTGTTTACATAAATGACTTAAACAGGCACCTGGGAGAAGCGGATGTTATTTTCAATACTGTACCTTCCAGGATCCTTGATGGAGCAAAGCTGGAAGGGTTAGGGAAGGAGTGTCTTGTTATCGATCTGGCTTCAAAGCCTGGAGGAGTTGACTTTGAAAGGGCGAAAATGCTTGGGATCAAAGTGATCTGGGCATTGTCGCTGCCTGGGAAAGTAGCTCCGGTGACTGCTGCAAATTATATGAAACAGACAATATACAATATTATTGAAGAGCTGGGGGTATAAATCATGCAATTTAAGGATGTAAGGATAGGATTTGCCTTTACCGGCTCATTCTGTACTTTTTCGAAGGTTATAACCGAGTTGGAGAAGCTGTCTGCCGCCGGAGCTAGTATAACACCTGTTATTTCTTATTCGGTTGACAAATTCGATACAAAATTCGGTCGGGCGGATGAGTGGAAAACGAGAATTCAAGCTGTGACCGGAAAGGAAATAATAAGAACTATAACAGATGCTGAGCCAATAGGACCTAAGGCATTACTGGATATTCTTGTGGTGGCTCCATGTACGGGAAACACATTGGGCAAGCTGGCAAACGGCATTACGGACACACCGGTGACTATGGCTTGCAAAGCACATTTGAGGAATGGCAGACCGCTTTTGATTGCACTTTCTACGAATGACGGGTTGGGCATTAACGCCAGGAATATTGGCTTTTTGCAAAATTGCAGGAATGTGTTTTTTGTTCCTTATGGACAGGATGATCCGCAAAAGAAATGTAATTCTGTGATGGCTAGGTTTGATATGATTATTCCATCAATTCAAGCTGCTCTGGAGGGCAGACAGCTTGAGCCTGTATTGATGTGACACTGTCAGTCCTTGCAAGAGGCGCGCTGCGGGGTGTGTAAGGGCGGGACCGCCAGTACCGTTTATTTTTGTTATGCTTCAAAAGCACCAACTATAGTGCTTCTTTTTTTGCAAAAATAAAGCTTAGGACACCTGAATTATCCTGTGATTTTTGCTGACAAGGTGGTATAATCTTTTTGACAAATAAGTACTGGGGGAACTAATATGAAGAACAGGGTACAGTTTTTGACAAGAACGTCTTTATTGCTTGCAGTAGCTATAGCTTTCCAGGTATTCGGAAGGCTCATGCCATATAATAATTTTATCGTCGGGCCGGTTGTCAATGCGGTTTTGCTTGTGGCAACAGCAGCGGCAGGGGTGTGGAGCGGAGCGGCTATATCTTTGATAGCTCCGCTTGTATCAGCCTTTACGAATAAAGCACCGATTGCGCCGCTGGTAATTGGATTTTCGCCATTTATTATCATTGGCAATCTAATAATAGTTCTGTCATTTCATTTTTTGAGAAAAAAGAGTTCGAGAGGATTTATTCCCGGATCTGTCCTCGGTGTGGCAGCAGGATCTGTGCTCAAGTTCGGCTTTTTGTATGCTGCTATATCTGTTTTTACTTCACTTGTCGACATGAAGCCGCAGCAAGCTGCAGCACTTACTAATCTCTTTAGCTGGCCCCAGCTTTTTACCGCTGTCGCCGGCGGAGTGATCGCCCTGGTAATACTCAAACTGGCAGGCAGAAGTCTGGAATACGGAGAATGAGTTAACAGCCCCGGCCGGATGTCATAGTATATTACTGGACTAAAAAACGGCAAGGGGCTTTTTTATGATATATCTGGATAATGCTGCAACATCCTTTCCGAAGCCTGAAAGTGTTTGCGGTGAAATGGATAGATGCATGCGTGAATATTGTGCCAACCCGGGCAGAGGGGGACACTTTCTGTCGATCAGGGCAGGAATGGCTGTGACACATGCCCGGGATACTGTCTGTGAGCTTTTTAGCATCAGCAACCCCATGAATCTTGTATTCACTAAAAATGCAACTGAAGCCTTGAACATAGCAATAAAGGGTCTTGTTTACCCAGGGTGTCATGTGATCACTACGGCGATGGAGCATAATGCGGTAATGCGGCCGCTAAGGACACTTGAGCGGGACATGGGCATAGAGGTTTCTGAAGTGAAGAGCAATAAGCTTGGGGAGGTAGATCCTGAAGATATAAGAAGATCTATCAAGAGTAACACGGCTCTTATCATTTCTACTTTATCCTCGAATGTAAACGGAATAATCATGCCAATTGGCCAAATAGGACGAATATCGCGGGAGTATGGAGCGGCATTTCTTGTAGATGCCTCACAGGGAGCCGGGTCTTTACATGTGGATGTGGAAGCACAGTGTATAGATATGCTGGCATTTCCGGGTCATAAAGGCCTGCTGGGACCTCAGGGAACCGGAGGTCTTTTTGTGAGGGACGGCATCAGTATAAGGACACTGATGGAGGGTGGCACCGGAAGCAATTCTGAATATATGTATCAGCCTGAAATAATGCCTGACAAGTTTGAAAGCGGTACATTGAACACACCGGGCATAGTCGGGTTGGGAGCTGGAGCAGGATTTGTCCTTCAGACCGGTTCGGAAACTATTCGTGATCACAAAAGCCGGCTTGTTAAGCTTTTTGCCGACGGACTGTCACAAATACCAGGTGTAATACAGTATAGTGTTCCGGACAAGGAAAGAAATTCCGGTATCATAGCCATTAATCTTGCAGATATGGATTCGTCAGAATTAAGCTTTATGCTGGACAGGGATCACGGTATATTTACCAGGGCAGGTCTTCACTGTTCACCGGCCGCTCACAGTGTATTGGGCACATTGGGGCGCGGAGTGGTGAGATTCAGCTTTGGATGCTTCAATACTGAAAATGATATTATAAGAACTCTGGATGTAATCAACTCGATAGCACATAAAACCTGAAGGCTTGATTTGACAATTCACTATGTTGCCTTAAGACATTTTATCTGCTGTTACGTATCTATTATCAGAAGCATTGTTTCACAACAACAGGAATAAGTAAGCTGTCAGTAATGTAAAATGTATTAAGGAGTGATAATCGTGAACAAAATCGTCAAAACGGTCATTTCAATAGGCATCATAGCAGTTCTGGCATACGTAGCCTTGAAACTGCTCGGGTTCGCTCTCAGGGTAGTGCTTCCTATAGCTATACTGGCATTTATAGCTTATATCATCTATGTGCTTGTAACAGGCAGAAAGCCGCGGTTCTAGTATGATTGCCGCGTTTTTATGCATGCTGACCGGTCAGACCGGTAAAAGGGAACGGACAGAGGTCCGCATGGGCTCGCAGAACAGGATAATGACAAAATAAAGGCTTTACAATAACACTCCGTCTGTGCTATAATTCATATGCGTTGCCGGGGTGTAGCTCAGTTTGGCTAGAGTGCTTGCTTGGGGTGCAAGAGGTCGCCTGTTCAAGTCAGGTCACTCCGACCAGCGAAATAAGCGGGTTCCAAGAAATTGGTTCCCGCTTTTTTTAGTATGACGGGCATGCCGTCAATCTGTGGTGAAAGTCCACAAGGGGCGTAGTTGCCGACGAACCCCAAAGCGACTTGCAAGTTTCGCATCGTGAGATGTGGGAGAGAAGAAGCAATAG
>JAEZYU010000065.1 GCA_023418915.1 Bacillota bacterium | reverse complement strand
ATTGCCCGAGTCTGCGATATCCGTTAAAAAGTATCACCATATCAAGGATGTCGTGCTGGAGGACAAGGTGGTGCGCAGCGCATTTCTGATTGTGTTTGCATACATCGTGACTTTTACGCTGGGAACGCTGGTGGGAATGCTCTGCGGTTATCCGTTTGCGGAGGCAGCTTTTGAATCCGCTTCTGTCACGGGTAATGTGGGCCTCAGTATCGGCCTCACTAGCGCCGCCATGCCCGCTGTATTGAAGCTGACCTATATACTGATCATGTGGCTGGCGCGACTCGAATTTATGTCGATATTGGCGCTGGGCGTCTATGTTGCAACGAAGGTGAAGAAAAGATGCGAAAGAAAATTTCTATAATTATCGCTGTTGTTATCTGCTTCTGCCCTGCTATATCTCTGGCAAGCGGTGTGGATGTGACAAGCAATGACCTGATTAACAACGCTGGAGACTTTGACGGCGAAGAAATCGTCTATACCGGCGAAGTCATCGGAGACATATTATCACGCGGCGAGTTTTCATGGATAAACGTATCGGACGGCAGCAATGCTATCGGCGTCTGGGTTCAAAGCGAGGCTATCAGCGCTATAGATAGCCTAGGCAACTATACGACGCATGGAGATACGATCAGGATTACCGGTGTGTTCAACCGCGCCTGCCCGGAGCATGGCGGCGATATGGACATTCATGCTGCCAGCATTGAAATCATTCAGGAAGGGTACAAGGTATCACATCCTGTGGCGGTCTGGGAAGTCATAACAGCACCGATTCTGCTTGCGGGCGCAGTGGTTTGTTTGGTGCTTGTTAAGAGAAAAAGGAAAAGGGCGCATTAGCGAGATCGAAATTTTTGGGTGGTCGCTGATTGTCGGTTTTGGCTGACGAAACGCCTGATATCATCGATGAATTCTGGTGTTCATAGGCGGGGTTTAAGGGTCTCCCTTACAAGCGAATTTGTGTGGTCACACAAATTCAGTGCTTGCTGATACATTGCATATGGGTACTTGACTGTTGGGCAATCCTTTTTGTCCACGCCGCCTTTTTAATTGGCAAGGCGATTACTTTATTCATTGATTTTTTCCTCCCTTTCTGTAATAAAAAACGGCAGGGATACCTGCCGTAATGCAATAATATATAATAAAAGCAACTACTGAGATCTTGTTGCTTAGTATTCAATTTGTTTTGTAGATATTTCTATTTGTTTTAAAACAAGTGATCCGCCCCTGATCTTATTGCTAAAAGTTTTTCAACTTTTTCGAGCTCGTTTTCAATTATTGACTTAGAATAATTCGCTTGTTCTGAAAGCATATCAAACAGAATTGTTATAACATCTAATAATTGCTGATTATCATTATTAGGTACATCCGATCTTAATACTCTTTCGAACTTTTCGCGCTCACTCTTTATAAAGAGTATCTTTTCTTCAGCGCTTTCTTTTCGTTCCTCAAGCTCTTTTTTCCACAAAAGAATAAATCTCCTCGTTCGTCTCAGCTTTATCAACTGAGCACGATTTAACCTGAGATATTTTATTGTGTGAATAGCAGGCTTAGAACCATTTATTGCTTCTAATTTATAATCATCTTGTAATATAAGATGGTCATTAGGGTTTTCCGTAAGGCTATCAACAAACCGAAAAATATTCTCATGGCATATATTAGTTTTACATTCTTCGCAATTCCTTATACATCCATCTGTAGACTTTATCCAGTGTTTACCTTTTATTAGATTGCATCGGGGACAAGAGTAACGCAAATTGTTTGCTGTATTCTCATACTGTGGAAAATTTGCTCGTGGTCTAAAGTGATCGATATGAAAAGTAGCACCAGGGGCCTCACTTTCGGAAATCGTACAGTACGTACAGGAATAACTTGATACAGATCTTAAATATTCCCTGCATTCAGCGCTTTTATAGCTGGCTATTTGTGGAGCACTAGTGTAATCTAGTTTCTTCATAATACTATCCATGATCTAGTTTTCCTCAAGTTGTTGGAGCATTAAGTCGAGTTTCTCTTGATATCCTTTCATGGCGTCGTCATGCTTCGCTTCTCGTTCAAGGAAATCTCTACTAGAGTCCAAATACTCCAACTTGGTTTTAATCAGATCTTCTTGTTCAGCATCTAGAATGCGCTCATATTTATCCAAGATTACTTCGAGTTTTTCAAGTAGTTGTATTTCTGGTGCAATCAAACCAACCTGCTCACTCCTGACCAATAACTCATTATATTTATCTACCAATTCTTTATACTGTGTTTCTAACCATTGGGTATAGTTAAAATTCTCAACACAAGAAGAAATTCTGTATATTACGTTTTGTGGGTTATCAATGATTTCATCTTTTCTTATAAACTCATCAAAATAATTACTTGGACCATTATAGGTCGCTGTAGTTAATGCTATTCTGGGAATCCCTAAGTGTAGTGCCATCCAAGCAGAAACTAAAATACCAGTAAACTTTTGTCCAATTAATTGATAATCAATTAATACGGCATTAAACTCTACTGGGTAAGTTGAAGGACAATAATCTTCTACTTTATCAGTATTCATTATACTATCATCAACAATATATTCGCCCAAGATATCTTCAATATCATTGCGCTTGAGGTGCTTCATTGCTCTCTCAACCGCCTTTTTATCGTCATCAATTACAAGCAGATTTATAGTTTTCATATCATTCCTCCTGAGGAGCATCTTTTTTTGGTATTGTTATTTTAAATTTCGTTTCTGGGTGATTCTCACAAAGTGTTATTTGCCCTTTATAATTTAATAAAGTATCTTGGATTATTGTGAGACCGAGTCCTGTACCGTCTGTATATGTTGAAAACAAGGGGTCAAATATTTTAGGTCTAATTTCGAGATCAATAGGCATCCCATTATTCTCTGAAAAAATAGCTATGATATCATCTTCACGCTGCAATGTGAACGTTAAGTACTTGTTTGAAGTCTTAAGCTTTAATGCCTTATAAGCGTTTGTTATTAGGTTGGTAAAAATAGTTTCAAAGTCTCCCTGATAACCCCATGTAATAAATGACTTTTCATTAAAGTTGCATTCCACTTTTACTATTACATTTATTGCATTAAATGCTTTTGTATATTGTTGAACAATGAGTTCAAGAATCTTTTTAATGTTTACTAAGTGAGCTCTATCCTGCTTCTCTCTTTGCAGATAATTTCTAAAGAAGTCGGCCTTTTCATCTATTAGGTTTATATCTTTTTGCAAATCTACTAAAAGCTTTCTTAAATCTTGGGTTGCCTGAATAGTTTCAATATATTCATCAAATATCTCAATACAAATTAGCTTTGCATTATTCGTTTGATTCAAAGCTTCATGACCAAACATTGCAGCACTAATTCCCAAAGTTGCTATATTGCGATATATTTGCATCTCACGACTTTTAAAACTGTCTTGAAGCTTATAATATGAATAGGCAGACCTTACATTATCAAGAGAACTCTCCGCTGTTTCAAGAATCCTTGTTAATTGTGTTCCCGCTGTTTTTAACAGTTTTGATTTCTCTTCAACCGTTTCAGCTTTATTGATATCATTTAGACGTTTTTGAAATGCATTTATACTTTTTGAAAAGACTTTAACGGAATTCTTAGCATTTTCAAGTGCTTCCTTGCCTTGTTCTTCTTTCTTTTGATCGGCCTTTTTCCTCGCCGCTAATTGTATTTCAGTATATTTTTTAAAAGATAAATTTACAAAATCTTTTAATGCTTTGAACTCAACTGTGTCATACATGTTCTCTCGACTCAAAACATCTTGTAATCCTGGATTCTTATCTCGAGAAATATATACTATACCAACAACGTTATTTGTCGCCAATTTATGTTCCGGAGATGCTGTTCTTGAAGCATTTAGTTCGAGCCAATCATTATCTGGATCACCAAATGGCAATATTCTAAAACCATCTCGATAAATTTTTACTCCCGAATATGCTGATAATAAATCATCAAATTTGCTTTTATCAATATCAAGACTTCTATACAAACGTTGATCTTTCAAAAACACAAATATCTCATATGATAAAGGACCGCACGAAATATTAACCTCTTTGGATTTTGGGGAATATTCATAAACTTCATCAACATGAGTTCTATCCATGCTAATACTTTGCCTAATAATTATTTCTATTTTTGAAGAACCATCAGCCTCAATTTCTCCAAAAAGATGTGCCTGATAATAATGAACGAAACCAAGATCAATAACCCTTTTCTTAATTCCAAATTCCAGAGCACTTAAGCGAATCTTTACATCGTCTCCTGGAAAATGATATTCCTTTAATGAAATTTCGGTAATATCAATTGGCCGAATGAGATTCAATTCTTTCCGCAATTGATCTAACTTGTCTTTATCCCATAAATCTCGAAGTCCCTTTAATACAATTCTGGTTCCCTTTTTATCGGTACTGCAAGAGCTTTTGTAAATCTTATGCTTCAGATCGGAAAATTCACCAGTATAATTTTCAAAGGAATTCCAGTCGATCGAGAACTGTAATTGAAAATCATCACCTTCTTTAGTGGTTTCCAAATATATTCTATTTGCCAATCTTTCAACTGAAAACCTACCAATACCTTTTTCTCCAAGCTTCCTTCTCCCTTTTGTGGTAGTCGGGCTATGGACTTTATTATCAGTGCCTACCATAAGCCATTTGCTAATAATATCCTCATATGTCATGCCCTCTCCATCATCAATAATTGAAAGAGTTGACACTCCTGTAGTTAAATGATTAAAAACAACATCAATATTATCTGCATCTGCGTCATATGAGTTTTTAACCAATTCGGAAACGGCAATAATAGGATTTGATATCAGTTGTCGCCCGATTAATTGGCTAAAACGAGAGTTAAATTTAAATCCTGCCTCTCCCACAAGAACTAATTGGGACATACTTTATACCTCCTTAAAAGCCTCAGAAATTCTTCGTTTAATAAAACGATTGCGAATGTTTTGCAACATTCTTTTTTCCTCAGTATCTAATTCTAAAACGATATTATCAACATAATCGATAACAGAAGAAAGCGGCTCGCCATTTCGGATTAACTGGTCAACGAATAGGACGTGTGGTTTATCAATCTCTTTATAAGGAATAGCTAGTTCTTTAAATTCTGACGGCACCAGTTCACCTACTCCACCACCATAAAACCTTCCGTTGTATTCACATAGGGCCAAAGTTAGGGAATTATAGAAGCAAAATCCGAATGACTCGCTAGTATATTTCTCATGAAAACGAATATTGTATGCAATGTCTGTAGTATAAACTCTCGCATGATTTACAATTATTCTTGGATAGAGATGGAATCTTTTAAAAAAGCATGCCTCACCATTTTTTACAATTGGAACATCATACCAACGTTTTCGTTCTTTACACTTATAACGTTCGTGGATTTTCTTCTCCCTTCCTAATTCTAGGTAGGTTTTTAATTCGTTAGAAAAAGTTGCTTCGTCTATTTTATTCAGATTAACCAAATATACCTTTTTCCCAGAATCCGATAGATCAGTATAATCTTCTTCATAAAAAATGAATTTACCTTTTATTTCATTACTTTTAGAAATAATCTTTATGATTTTATCTTCTATTCCTAATTCTGCAACAACATTGCTATCGACAATAAAAAATGCATTTGCACCCGTAACAATACCCGGAGATATTTCGCCAAATACATTAATATGAGGATATTTCTTTGAAAGATTGTTCAGATAATCAGTCTCGTTATCATTTAGAATACAATTTGACCATTTCTTTAAAGGCTTATTTCTCATTATTACGCTTTCAAATACTTTACTCGATTCATTAAAGCTTTTTATTGTTGTATACTTTACATAGGGCTTTGCTGCTTTCTCATTGCTTAAAAAGACTAAGCATACATCTTGTTCAATATGTGAAAAAACCTGGTCTTGAAAAGTGGTAATTTCAATAGTGTTAAATTTTTCTTCAAGAAATACGCGAAGCTTTTCTGCATATTGAACCTGTAAAAATTCAAAAGGAAGAACAAAGAATATAGCACCATTGTTTGATAATAGTTTAAGCGATCCTAAAATAAAGGAGACCCAGAGATTTTGAAACAAAGATTCAGATTGTTCAAAAAGCTGAACTAGCTTTATTGATTTTTGTCGCTGGTCATCACTCATATTTTTTTTGCTGATATATGGCGGGTTTCCTATTATTAGAGAATAGTCACCATCTTCTTTGAGTGCATAATCAGTAAAATCAGCACAATTAATGTTTATGTTTTTTCCAAAGGTACAAAGTAATGAGTCCGCCTTTGTTTTATCAAGTTCAATTGCTGTTATGTTTTGACTAAGTTGTTTAAGAGGAAACAGAAACCTACCATCTCCCGCAGAGGGCTCTAATACATGCTCAAAGGATACTCGATCCTTGATGTACTCAATCATAAATTCAACTAATTTTTGAGGCGTGTAAAAAGAGCCTGTATTTTTATCACTCAATGTATTACCCCTCCCATAAAAATAATATAGCTTATTTTGTCACAATTTGAAACAACTTTTAATCAATGGTTATCATTTCTATCCAGGGCGCTCTATCTTTCCAACTTTTTCGGTTTAATCTCTAGAGAGGAAAGTATATCTTCGGGTATCCTGTCAAGCAGCTTTTTCTGTTTGCGCAACACCTCACGGAGGTCATATACCTCACGCTGTGACCGCACATACGCATTATCCAATTCATTCACTTGTTCCTGCAGGACGCGATTCTCAGCGCTTATAAACGCCTCAACAGCCTTGTACTCACGCTTCACATCACTGATATAACTATCAACACTCCCGAGCTGAGCAGTAAACCGTTGAGCCTCCGGCAGCCATTCAGTGATTATGGCAAGCGCAGCTTCCTTCTTCTTTCCGGCGTTAAAAGCATTGATATCCGAGAGCGCCGCCACAATGCGCTCCGCTTCCATATCGAGCTTCTGAGCCTTCTTGAATAGCCATGTGGGGATATGTTTCCGGCCTGTCTCACGTGCTGGTTCGCCGCGCTCCAGTTCCGGCCATCTTTCATGCACTTGCTCAAATATATCATCCTGCCACTTGGCTAAAGCCTTAGCATTGCCGAGAATGTCCTTCGCGCAAAGGCGCCCATCCTTGGTGATAGGGCAGAAACAAAGATGCATGTGTGGCGAGGTTTCGTCCATATGGACAATCGCGGAAAGGATATTCTGCTCACCAATTCTTTGTTTCATGAAATCGGTCACAGACTGAAAAAACTCCTTCTGTTCTCCGGCTGGTAAACGGACAAAGTACTCCGGCGTGACGCTGATGATAGTCTCGACCATCAGGACGCTGTTAGCGCGCCGTCTACATTCGTTGAGCTTGATGAGCCGCTCGATCTCCATGTAATAACTCTGCTTGGGTGCAATCAAGTGATAGTTGTCCTGCTTTCGCATGGGGTCGATATCGGGATTGCTCTCATATGACTGCTTGGTTCTTTCATTATGTCGATACATGGGCGCAATTGCTCCGACATGATGTTTCTTGAATCTGAAAATACAATATGGCATGTTGCTTCTCCTTTGTGTTTTTGTCGTTGTTGGAAGAAATCCGGGGCTATGAGGTCAGCCGGGCAAGGGTGCAAAATACACCGCTGTTCAAGGGTGCAAAACAAAAAGCCGCCACGCTGCTGTGATACGGCCATCCGCGAAAAAGAAATTCTGTTTGGGAACCGCGGTGTAACACACTACACTAAGCGCGCTTAGTGGTGTGGCCTGCCGGCGGCTTTTTGGACGCAAAGTCAACAACGCAACACTCTTATGTGTGCGAGGTTGGCCGAATCATCCTTGCATACTATGAAATGTTGCGTTGTTCCTTCAGGGCAGTTTCCAGTAC
>JAEZYU010000024.1 GCA_023418915.1 Bacillota bacterium | reverse complement strand
CCACTACACCACCGCTCGGGACCTGGCCATCATCACCCGCGAGGCGATGAAAAACGACATGTTTCGCGAGATCGTGTCCGCCAAGAGCTACACGATGTCGGCCACCGAAAAGCGCGAGACGCTAAAGCTGGCGACCACCAACTCGATGTTCGTCAAGACATCGCCCTACTACTACCAGTACGAGGTGGGCGTCAAAACCGGCTACCACTCCAAATCGCTGCACTGCTTCGCGGGCGCGGCCAAAAAGGGCGACGTTTCGCTGGTTTCGGTCACGCTCAAGACCTCCAAGAACGGCAAGTGGATCGACACGTCGCGCCTGATGGAGTACGGCTTCGCGCAGTACAAGACCTACCCGTTCGACCAAATCTACAAAGCCAACCCGCTCTACGCCACCATCAAAAACGCCGACATCGAGGACGAGGGCAACGGCCTGGTACAGCTCAAGATCGTGCCGGGCGGCTCCATCGGCAACCACAGCGTCACCTGCCTGCCGGACGATCTGGAAGCCACCTCCAAGGACCTGATGAGCAAGGTCGCCGTCAAATATTCGAGCAACCTCATCGCCCCCATCCGGGAGGGTGACATCCTGGGCAGCCTTTCGTTCACCACCGGCGACGGGCAAACCCTGACCGGCACGGTGATCTCCAGCCGCGACGTCAGCGAGATCAAGCCGGTGTCCACGCTGGGCAAGATCGTCCCGTGGGTGGACACGATGGACCTGAGCCTTCTGTGGTTCCTTCTGGCCCTCTTCGGCGTGATGATGATCCTCATCTTCATCCTGCGCATCCAGCACGCGATGCGCCGCCGCAGGCGCTACCGGGAACTGCGCCGCCGGCAGCAGACGGCCTACAACCGCTACCGCGAGATGCGCTGACGCGCCGCATTGAAACCGACCGCGAGGGCATGCTACCGCAGCATGCCCTTCTTTTCCGGCCATCGAGAGATATACAGGAGGTACAGGATGAAATCAGTCCCAAAGGTATTATTCAATATCGCTTGTGTTGTCGGCAGTTTGGTAGGGATCGGGCACTTCTTCGCGCCGTATTCCGCCGAATGGTATTCATATATACCAAACGCTCCAACCGAAATCATCCAGTCAATCAACTACATAAATTTCTGCTTTTCCTTTCTGTTGGCGGGATTCAGTCTGCTGGATCATTGTGCAAAAGAAATTGTTCGATGGTTCAATGGAACTGAGAGCGTTCTATGCGTTCTATGTTCTCGTATGGTTGTCAAGAATCATCATACAGCTCCTTTGGCCGTGGCCATCCGATTTGCAACCATGGTTGGTTGTTGCTTTTGGCACGGAGTTTATATTTGTTCTGATTCCTATGATCTGTTTGATGGCGAGAGAACCTAGAAAGGACTGTGTTGGATGAACGAAACATTGAAGACGATCGCGAAGCGGTATACCTGCCGCGACTACAAAAGCGAGATGCCGCCGGATGAAATCCTTCAGGCCATCGCCAAAGCCGCGATTGAGGCGCCCAGCGGAATGAACCGGCAGGCATGGCGGGTAATCGTCGTAAAGGACAAGGCCTTGATCCGGGATATGGAATCCGAAGGGATGTCCTATCTCGCGAACATGGAAGACAGATCCTCGTATGACAGGATCATGGACCGCGGCGGCAAGCTGTTCTACGGTGCGCCCTGCATGATCGTCGTTCCGATTGACCCGGCGCAATATGGCCCCGCGCTGGTTGACTGCGGCATCCTGTGCCAGAACATCGCTTTGGCCGCGACATCCCTCGGAATCGCCAGTACGATGTGCGGTTTGACCGGCACGGCGTTCGCAAGCGGCCTTCGCGCCGGGGAATTCGCCCAGCGGCTGAGATTCCCGGAAGGCTACGCGTTCGGCTGTTCGGTGCTGTTGGGGTACGCGAATACGCCGAAACCGCCACATGTCCCGGACAAGGACAAAATCCTGTTTGTCCAGTAAGACCAATCCCGATTGAATACCGCGTTTAGCGCGAAAAGAAAACCGCCGCGAACGCGGCGGTTTTGTGAAGGAACTCTTATAAACTACTGACGGCGGGCGGCGAAGCACTCGCTGCAATAGATCGGTCGGTCGCTCTTGGGCACGAACGGAACGCGGGTGGGCTTGCCGCACTCAGCGCACACGGTTTCGAACATCTCGCGGGGCTCGCCGCCCTGCGCACCACGGCTGGACTTGCGGGAGTCGCGGCAGGACTTGCAGCGGGTGGGCTCGTTCTGGAAGCCCTTCTCCGCGTAGAAGGCCTGTTCTCCGGCGGTAAACACGAACTCACTCCCACAGTCCCGGCAAACCAGCGTCTTGTCCTCGTACATTGGAATATCCCCCTGTGATCAATATGTTGGTTGCCAAGGACAGCTGACCTGGTCTTTGCCCCCACACTCGCCGGCCGGGGTGTTCGCTCATGGGCACTAGGCCCCCCACTACTAACCCTCTCAGCGCTACGCACTGGCCGGACTTACCTCTAAGCCGCACCATGCTCACCGGAGCTTTGCCCGGGTTACGTGGATCGTTTTGCCTGCGACTGGCTTCGACTTTCAAC
>JAEZYU010000014.1 GCA_023418915.1 Bacillota bacterium | reverse complement strand
GCTGGGAACAGCGGTACTCATCCTCCAAAGAGTATAAAACCATCAAGAAGACGGCGTTTGCCGGATATATGAAGCCTGATGAATTCAAAGCGCTAAGAGATGCGGTGATAGCTGATAAGTATAATACGGACGAGATCCGGTATCGGGTACTTAATGGTGATGGGATGGCATTGATTGCGAAGGGACATGACACGGAAGACAGCCTGTTCCAAATGGATCCTTATCATTTGGCCAAAAGTGTGGTTAGGAACGTATATGATAAAAACCGCCGAAGGCATATCAAGAAATATATTGCCAGACTACAATAACGCTGCTGATGTAAGAAAAATTTTCTACAAACGAAATATTTTTTCTTTGAAATATGTGTAATAACGAGGGCGAAGGATGGTTCGCATAACGAGGTAAAGGAAAGTTCGTATAACGAGGTATCAATAAGCGAATAACCGGGGTTTCAATAAGCGAGCTGGACAAAAATTCAAGTATGGGACGAATTTTTCTAAATAAAGGTGAATTTCTTGTGAATAAACGAGTAAAACACTGGATTATGTTGACCAAAATGTCCTATACCTGCATTTTTGTCCATTGCAAACAGCTTATATTGACAGACTACAATAACTCTGCTGATGTAAGAAGAATTTTCTACAAACGGGATTTTTTCTTTGAAATGCGTGTCATAGCGATGAAAGGATGGTTCGTATAACGAGGTGTCAATAAGCGAGCTGGACAAAAATTCAAGTATAGGACGAATTTTTCAAAATAAAGGTGAATTTCTTGTGAATAAACGAGTAAAACACCGGATTATGTTGACAAAAACGTCCTATACCTGCATTTTTGTCCATTGCAAACAGCTTATATTGACAGACTACAATAACTCTGCTGATGTAAGACAAATTCTCTACAAACGAAATATTTTTTCTTTGAAATGTGTGTCATAACGAGGCGAAGGATGGTTTGCATAACGAGAAAAAGGATGTCACATAACGAGGTTTCAATAAGTGGACTGGACAAAAATTCAAGTATAGGACGAATTTATCAAAATAAAGGTGAATTTCTTGTGAATAAACGAGTAAAACACCGGATTATGTTGACTAAAACGTCCTATACCCGCATTTTTGTCCATTGCAAGCAGTTTATATTGCCAGACTACAATAACTCTGCTGATGTAAGAAGAATTTTCTACAAACGGAATTTTTTCTTTGAAATAACTTGACACAAACGAAGGGTTTGTCTATATTGACGCTGGGGCTTTATTGTGATAATTTAAACATGTGTTTCAAACAAAAGAGAGGGAGAGTTTGTATATGGATATGCAGAGCCATGATATGACGATCCTCAACCTAGACGAGATGTCGACCCGGGAGCGGATAGTCATCACGACTATAAGGCTTATCGAAAGGGACGGGGTACATGGACTTACGACACGTACTATATCACGCGAGGCAAATGTCAATATCGCAGCCATCAATTATTATTTCAGCAGTAAGCAGAAGCTTATAGAAGAGAGCCTGCAGTTTGCGTTGAATCACATGCTGTCAGACACTGATGACATCATAAGCCAAAAAGAGGGGGCAGATCTCAAAAGTCTTTTGAGGAGTGTCATGTTTTACTTTATGGAGGGTTCTGTACGATACCCGGGAATGATAAAGGCTATGCTGCATGAACCTATAAACAATAACAATTATGACGGAGCAGTTATGCAGCAGATACTTAAGTTTATCAGGGGGTTGGTGTCGCAGGCGGATCAATTCTCTGAGGAAGATTCTGATACAATTAAAGCAAAGCTTCTTCAGATCATTTCAATATCACTAATGCCGGCATTGATGCCGGAACTGTTTAAAATGATACTTGGTGAGGATTTTAACAGCAACTCTGATAAACTAAGAGATTACATCGATAAGTTTTTTTCAGTATAGAGGCGTGGGCTTGACTAAAAGCCGGGCAGGCTTGTAAAAGATGGCATAGCATGTAAAACAGGAATTGTGTTGATTGTAGTACATCCTTTCACATAATATCGGAGGGCGATATGGGGCTCAGGATAGTATACGGCAGAGCCGGAAGCGGTAAATCAAGCTTCTGTTACAATGAAATAAGAGAAATATTAAATAATAGTGAAAAGGCTGATGACAACAATCACAATCCTTTATTGCTTATCATACCTGAACAATTCTCACTTCAGGCAGAGAAGAATCTGGCAAGGATATCAGGCGCATCCGGAATATACAGAGCAGAGGTCTTGAGCTTCAGAAGACTTGCTTTCAGGGTATTCAGCGAGGTTGGAGGGATCACGCGCCGACACCTTGATGCCTCAGGTAAAAGCATGCTGCTGTTTCGCATACTGGATAGGCTCGGGGGCGAATTGAAGGTGTTTTCAAGGGCTGCTCTCAGGAAGGGCTTTACCGAGACTTTGTCCAATGCCATAACAGAGTTCAAAAGATACGATATTGAACCTGAGGAGCTGCTTGCAGCCACTGGAAAAATGGATGACGGATCACCGCTGAAGGATAAGCTGCATGACCTGTCATTGGTCTATTCAGAGTTTGAGAAATTGCTGCATCAGAATTATCTTGATGCCGATGATGATCTGCTCGAACTGTACAAAAAACTGGATAAGTCGACACAGTATAATGGAGCAGAGATTTGGATAGACGAATTTTCAGGCTTTACACCACAGGAATATAAGGTTATTGGAAAGCTCCTGAGAAAGGCGGCAAGAGTGACAATCTGCCTTTGTACGGATTGCCTTTCAAATGAACCGGGCGACAGCGCACCCATGGTCTTCGGACCGGTCAGGAACACAGCAGTCAGACTTCTGAGGCTGGCGGCTGAGGAAGGGATCGATACTGAGAGACCCGTACGACTTGGCGGCATGTCCAATGCTGTGATATCAAGCGCAATGGCGGATGATAATACGGTGGGCACAGCGGCAGGAGGATCAGGTGCGGCTGGTGTGGATGATACGGTGGGCACGGCGGCAGCTTCAGGCTCAACGGTATCCTTAGGTGTATCGTGCGGAACGATGGGCGGAAGGTCTACGACGGGCGGAAGGTCGATACGGTTCAAAGACTCGGATGCATTGGGTCATCTGGAAAGAAATTTTTACAAGTATCCTTATACCAGATATACAAGTGTATCTGATGACATATGTATCGCAACATCGTCCAATCCATATTCGGAGGTCGAGGATACCGCAAGAGATATCTTAAGGCTTAGCAGAGAATGCGGCTTCAGATTCAGGGATATAGCCGTTGCGATGAGAAATCCGGACAGCTACAGCAGTATTGTAAAAAGCGTTTTTGCGCGCTTTGGAATACCGTTCTTTCTTGACGGTAAGAGGGATATCAATGGACATCCTCTGATTGTGTTTATTTTGTCAGTTCTCGAGATATATTCCAGTAATTGGTCATACGAAGCGGTGTTCAGGTATGCAAAGACAGGACTGTCATCTGTTGATAGAGATGAGATGGATATCCTTGAGAATTATGTTCTGGCAAATGGCATCAGAGGCAACGTGTGGAAGAGGGAAAGCGACTGGGATTACCCTATTGAATATCATGACAGGAAGCAGGAGCCGTCTGAGAGAGAACTGGACCTCCTTGCGAGGATCAATGCAGCCAGAAGAAAGCTTACGGCTCCGCTTGAAGCTTTCAGAAACAAGACAAAGGGTGGCACAAATGCGACATCTTTCTGTACCGCATTATACGATCTGCTTTGTGAGACAGGCGCTGCGAACAGGATCGGGGAACTATCACAAATGTTTGCCGATGCAGGAATGCTCGATAGGGCGAATGAATACCGGCAGGTCTGGAATATCGTTATGGATGTGTTCAATCAGATCGCAGAAGTCCTTGGAGATGAAACGATTGGCACTGAACGTTTTGCAGACATACTGGCGGCAGGCTTTGCCGGGCACAAGATGGGACTAATACCGCCGTCGCTCGATCAAGTTCTGGTGGGTAGTATTGAAAGAGCAAGGAGCCATGATATAAAAGCGCTTTACATCCTTGGAGCAAACGAGGGCGTACTGCCTGGAAACAAGGGTGATGACGGACTATTATCCGACAAAGACAGGGACAGCCTAAGCGGTTTGGGGCTTGAACTGGCAGGCAACACAAAAAGCCGCTGTCTCGAAGAAAGATTCATGATCTATATGGCGCTGGCTACGCCTTCCAGGTATCTCTGGCTGAGCTGCCCCGCCGCCGACAGGGATGGAAAGGCGCTGCGGCCTTCCCGGGTGATATCTGAGATAAAGAGGATAATGCCGGAGGTAAATGAACGAAGTACAGTTATGGTCAATCCGGATTGTCTGCCTCAGCCGTCGGCGCCGGAACTTGTGTTTGACGAAATGGTTTCCCAGCTTCGCCGATGCTATGACGGTATCAGGATTCACGAAGGCTGGAAGCATATATACAGATGGTTTGACTGCAGACCGATGTGGAAGGACAAATGCAATGCTGTCCTCGCCGGTCTTGATTATACAAATCAAGCGGGAAGCCTCACCGGAGAGAGGGCTGTCAGACTTTTTGGCAAGCCTGTCTTTACCAGTGTATCCAGGATGGAGTCATATGCATCGTGTCCGTTTTCATTCTATGTTAAATATGGGCTGAAAGCGAAGGAAAGAAAGGTTTTCAGCTTTGATCCCGTGGATGCCGGTACTTTCATGCATAATATCATTGATGATTTTTCCAGGGCATTGGTCAAAAATAATGTAAGCTGGCGTAATCTTGACAAAGCATGGTGCAGCAATCAGGTCTCGAAGCTGGTGGATCGCTGCCTGACAGCTAAAGGAAGACATGTGCTTGGCAGCAGCAAAAGGTATTTGTATCTTTCAGACAGACTAAAGAAGACTGTTGAGAAAGCACTCATGCTCATAAGCAGACACATAGCCATGAGCAGCTTTGAGCCTTCAGGCTACGAGGTTGAATTCGGTGAAAATGGCAGATACCCGGCTATTTCGATCGAGCTGCCTTCAGGCGGATGTATAAAAATGACCGGCAGGATAGACAGGATCGACTCAATGACGAATGAAGACGGCACATACCTGCGGATCATAGATTACAAGTCCGGAAGCAGAGCATTGAAGCTTGGAGATGTGTACTATGGTTTGCAGCTGCAGCTGATGACATACCTGGATGCTGTGCTTGGCATTGAGGGAGAAGAGGATGGGACCGGCGGATATTTGCCCGCGGGTGTGCTGTATTTCAAGCTGGATGATCCTCTTGTAAGGTGTGGCAGGCAAAGCACCAAGGAGGATATAGAAAGAGCTATCATGAAAGAGCTCAGGATGAAGGGACTGGTTCTTGCCGACGTCAAGCTTGTAAAGGAGATGGACAAGGATCTGTCAGGCGACTCACTGATAATTCCGGCAAGGATAAACAAGGACGGGTCGCTGGGAAGATCATCTGCTGCAACCCAGGAACAGTTTCGCATACTGCGGGGACACGTGAAGAAGCTGCTGGCGTCCATCGGGAAAGGTATACTGGACGGCGATGTTGCTGTCAGCCCATATAAAAAGCGTACGATGACAGCCTGCACATATTGCAGCTATAGCTCCGTATGTCAGTTTGATACTTCGATGCGGGACAATAGATATAGAATCTTTGCTGATCTGGATGATGATGAGATATGGCAGATGATGTCTGCAGCTAAGGGCAGCGAGAAACAGGATGGCGTGGCCGAGGACGACGTGTCACAGAGTTGAGCATCACCGGACAGAGTGATGAAAAACTGCCGGAACAGGGAAGCGTGACGTGGGATGGTGCGGATAAAGGTGGTTTGTAATATAGATAAGCGTTACCGGACAGAGTGATGTAAAACGGCTGAGATATAGCTGTGTGCTGCATGACTGAGTGTCATGAGAGAGTGAGGCTCAGGCCGAAGCTAAAGACGGCCGGAACAGGGAAGCGTGACGTGGGGTAGAGTGTCTATTAAAGACTGAATAGGAACGGTTGCAAAAATCGGTCAGACTACGTTAGTATACGCAATATGGAATAAGGATCGGGGGATTTTAGCGGATGGGGAACAAATGGACAGTCGAACAGCTTGATGCTATCACCGAAAGGAACTGCAACCTGCTGGTTGCCGCAGCAGCGGGAGCAGGAAAGACAGCTGTGCTTGTCGAGAGGATAATAAGAAAAATTACGGATAAAGATAATCCGGTTGATATAGATAAGCTATTGGTCGTAACCTTCACCAATGCCGCAGCGACCGAGATGAGAGAGAGGATAGGCAATGCTCTGGCAGAAGCGTTGGACAAGGAGCCTTCCTCTGCGAATCTTCAGAACCAGATGGCGCTGCTGGACAGAGCGAGCATCATGACACTGCATTCATTCTGCCTTGAGGTAGTAAGGAGTCATTTTCATGCTCTGGAACTGGATCCTCTTTTTCGCATCGCCGATGAAACAGAGGCTGCATTAATGAGACTGGATGTACTTGAGCAGCTTTTTGAAGAAAGGTATGAAAACGAAGACAAGGACAGCCTGTTTTTCAGGCTGGTTGAAAGCTACGGCGGCGGACGCGATGATAATTCGCTGCGTGAGATCGTCATGACGCTTCACCGGTTCACCGGCAGCCACCCGTATCCCGGGCAATGGCTTGCCGACCAGGCAGAAGCGTATAACACAGGCGCTTCTGCCTGCTTGAGCAGCACCCCATGGGCGCATGTGCTGCTCAAGGGCGCCGCCGCCGAATTGCAGGGCCTGTCGGCCCTGCTCGAAAGGGCGGCTGCGCAGGCAAGCCAGGCTGAAGGCCTGGAGCCATATTGCGGAGTCCTTGAAGCGGATTTGGAGATGCTAGAGGGTATGCTGTCAGTATGCACCGAGGCATTAGCATTGTACGAAGCATCCGGATCGGACGCCGATGCAGCCTGGGACAGACTGCATATTGCCTTCTCCTCATTTGAAGCTGCAAGACTGCCAAGGTGCGGGAAAAACGCCGACAAGGCTGTTCAAGAGGCAGTAAAGGCAGCAAGGAACACAATGAAGGAAAGGATTAAAAAGCTTTATGTCAGCGGCTTCGATGCGTCATCAGCCGAGATCAGAGAGGATTTCAGCAAGCTGTATCCACAGCTGAAATATCTTTCTGATATGGTCTCGGAATATGACGCTATATATCGACAAAAGAAAAAAGATAAAGGGCTCCTCGATTTCAACGACCTGGAGCATTATTGCCTGCAGGTGCTTCTTGAGAACGGAACACCTGCAGCTGCTGCTAAAGAACTCAGGGAGCGCTATGAAGAAATACTGATAGATGAATACCAGGACAGCAACCTGATACAGGAGCTTATCATCTCAACGATCTCAGGCAATGAGGATGGCAGGTTCAATATTTTTATGGTCGGAGATGTAAAGCAGAGCATATACAGATTCAGGCAGGCCAGGCCTGAGCTTTTTTTGTCCAAGTATATGACATATCACAATGAAAAAGGATATGAAGACAGAGTTATTCAACTGTACAAGAATTTTAGAAGCAGGCGTGAGGTCATTAATGGTGTCAACTTCATTTTCAGGCAGATAATGTCTTCGGAGGTTGGGGAGCTTGATTATACAGAACGGGAATATCTGAATCCGGGAGCAGAATTTGCAGTACCTGAAAGCAAATGTATAACAGGGGGGGCAGTGGAGCTCCATATCCTTGATCTACTGTCTCAAAAAAATGAAATAGTTCCGGGAGAAGCCGAAGAATTGGATAATGATGAAGATGAGTGTGAAAAAGAAAGCAGCCGACCGGATGAGAATGAGGGTAGTGAAGGTACCGGTGAAGAGGAGGAATCCCTCGACAATATACAGCACGAAGCCCGGATAGTGGGCAGCAGGATCAGAAGTCTTGTCACACATGAACCTTACGGCTTCAATGTATACGATAAGAAGATGGGCCGTTATAGGCCTGCTGAATACAGAGATATCGTCATATTAATGAGAGCCACCAGAAACTGGGGCGATGTCTTCACCGGCGAACTGGCTTTGATGGGGATTCCGGCTTATGCAGACACCGGTCTTGGGTACTTCAGGACAGTTGAGGTAGAGACGATGCTCTCGCTCCTTAAGATCATAGATAATCCGCTGCAGGACATCCCGATGCTTGCGGTTCTTCGTTCGCCAGTAGGAGGTTTTAACACGGATGACCTGGCAGATATAAGACTTTCCGACAGATCTGTTTCGATTTATGAAGCTATGGTAAAACTGACTGGATTGTCAAATGAGGGAAACAAAGAGCAGTGCACTGAACCGTTGTGCGAAGGCAGCAATGCGCAAAGTAAACCGGCAGACGAAGGCAGCAATGCGCAAAGTAAACCCGCAGACGAAGGCAGCAATGAACTAAGCAGCGAACCCGTCTACGAAGGTGATAAATCACTTAGCACCGAACCTACAGCCGAACTTGCATTGTTACACAAGACCCGCAAATTCCTCACTGATCTTGACAGGTGGAGAGATGCGTCACAATTCATGCCTACCGATGAGCTGGTATGGAAGCTTCTGCTGGAAACTGGCTATTACAGTTATGCAGGTGCATTGCCCGGCGGAGTTGAGAGGCAGGCTAATCTGCGTATGCTGTTCGAGAGAGCAAGACAATTTGAAGAGACCAGCTACAGAGGACTTTTCAATTTCATAAACTTTATCAACAAGCTCAGGAGCGGTGGCGGAGATATGGGCAGTGCAAAGATCCTGGGAGAGAATGACAATGTGGTAAGGATCATGAGCATACACAAGAGCAAGGGATTGGAATTCCCTGTTGTTATTGTCGCCGGCTGCGGTAAAAGATTCAATATGCAAGATCTGAACCCGGCTATATTATTGCATCAGGAACTGGGATTTGGCCCGGATCTGGTGGATCTTGACAACCGGACCATTATTCCCTCACTGCCCAAATTTGCAATCAGGCAGAAGCTAAGGCTGGAAACACTGTCGGAGGAAATGCGCATACTCTATGTCGCTTTCACAAGAGCCAGAGAAAAGCTGATTATAACAGGCAGTGTCAGAGATCATGAGAAGGCTTGTGCATCATGGTGCCTCAAAGCAGCCGGCGGGGGCGAAAAACTAGAGCCCTATGATATGATGCAGGCATCCTCATATCTTGACTGGATAGGACCTGCTGCCGCAAGACATGGATCAGCCAACGTTATAAGAAGGGCTTCAGCAGCAAATGCAGGCATAAAAGAAGTCAACGATGATGATGCATTACTGGAAGTAAGGCTTTGGGGTACCGGTGCGTCAAAGCTGGAGAAAGGCATGCCCGAGGCAGCAGAAACCATCATAAATTGGCTAAAGGATGCGAAGAGCAATGAATCCGGTTCACTTGATGTGCGAAACGAGAAGTGTGCCGGACAGTATACACAGATAGAAGAGGAAGCAGGACAAATAATAAAAGCTCTTGAGTGGAAATATCCGTATCAGGTATTGTCGACTGTACCTGCCAAGATATCAGTAACTGAGCTCAAACGCAGATCTATGCAGGAAACCTCTGACTCTACAGAACCGTTTATCCGTCCGATGCTGGAAAGACCATTGTTCATGGAACCTGAAAAAGATCTGAGTGCAGCTCATAAGGGAACGGTGATGCATTTTGTTATGCAGCACCTGGATTTGGAGAAGCTGCACAAAGCGACAGGGGCAGACTTGCCTGTGAGTGAGGCGGCTTCGAAAGAAAGCTTGCTGCAAGAGATTCGACTGCAGCTGTCAGCCATGCAAGAAAAAGAGCTTCTGACAGAAGCAGAAACTCGATCGGTCAGGCCTGAAGCGATTGCTGCTTTCTTTGGATCTGCGGTTGGTCAACATATGATTGCCATGTACAAGTCTGTACACAGGGAAACTGCCTTCACTATCGAGGTTAAATGCTCAGAAGTGTCAAAAGCCCTGGCTGACGGTAAGATCTGTGATGAGATGATGCTTCTGCAGGGCGTTATTGACTGCTGGTTCGAGACAGGCGACGGACTTATATTGCTGGATTATAAGACTGATTATGTACCGGAAGGACGCAGCGATATCATCAAAGAGCGGTACAAGGTGCAACTCGAATACTATACAAAAGCTTTGCAAAAAATAGCAGGCAAAAAGGTAACTGCGAGGTATTTATATCTGTTTTACAGCGGTGAACTGTTGAGCTGCTGAACTGTAAGCTGCTCAACTGTTTGGATACTGTGTATTACCGGGCTGCTGACCCTATTTACCTTGTCAAATAAGTGTTCATAAAACCTACCAACCACCAGGTCATTAGACCATACCAACGCCTATAAACTCACTGGTCTGTCTTGATCAAACCAACCCACCAACCCATCAGCCCAATAAACCAACCCACCAACCCATCAGCCGGATAATATAATTCCATCCCTCGCCGACTGTTGAGTTCCTCTTCAGAGGCTTCATTGGCATGATGCCACAGCATCGTTACTTATTTGCAAACAAGTGTAACTTTTCTCTGATAAATGGTACTATTTTATTGAAGCGGACCATGAGCGCAAACAGATCCGATATCACGAGACAATAAAAACAGCAGCTAGCCTTGCTTACAAGCATACTTGTTGAAGCACTGCTGAGGCAAGAAAATTTTTCTACAAACGAAAATTTTCTTTGAACAGAAGTGTTATAATGCTGAGATTGTCTAGTTTATGCAATATCCATATATATTGAAGGGCATGCTTGATGAAAGAAATAGAAGACTTATATGAGCAATGCGGAAAAAGAATATTCAATTATTTTTATTACCTGACCTATGACGTTCAGAAAGCAGATGATCTGACACAGGAAACGTTTTATCAGGCTATTGTTTCCATTGCCGGATTCAAAGGCAAGTGTAGTCTGAAAACATGGGTGTATGGCATTGCCAGAAATGTTTTTCTAAAAAGCCTAAGACATAAAAAACACACTGTTGAAAGCATGAATGAGAGTTATATGGAGACAATGCCGGATGAAGGCCAGACCCCTGAAGAGGCGCTCATAAAAAAGGATAGAGCTGATATGATAAGGCGGACAATATGCAGCCTTCCGGAAAATTATGCAACGCTGTTGATCCTCAGGGACAGGGAGGGATTTAGCTATCAGGAGGTAGCACGTATCACAGGTATGAGCGAGGCATCGGTAAAGGTCGGCATCCACAGAGCCCGGATGAAGTTCAGGGATCTGTATACTAAAATCAGTGACGGTGTTATAACGACGCAATAGATGAACGAGGCGATATAAATAAGCAACGTTCCGCAGATAGTGTAAAGTAGCGTATGAAAAACGCGGCATAGCATTATTAAAAGTAGTTCCGCAAAAGGAGGTGTTAGTGATGAAACATGAGTTTTGCCTGCTTTTTCAGGATATCATTCCGCTGTATAAAGATGGAGTACTCAGCGAGGATTCGATCATTGTACTAGAAAAGCATCTTAAGAATTGTGCTGAATGCAAAAGATACTTTGCTTCATGTCAGCCGGAAGGCGTAAATAAGGCATATATTGCACAAAACACATATGACGCTCAGAATACACAAGGTGCCCAGAATACACAAGGTGCCCAGAACACACAAGGTGCGCAGAACACACAAGGTGCACAAAACACACATGGCGCCCAGAATACACTAGGTGCCCAGGACACGCAAAATGCCCACAAACAGGACAATGCAGATATCTGCAGCATATTCGCCGAGGCGGAACAGACCGAGCCTGAATTCCCGAAGGAGAAAAAATTTGTAAGGAGGATACGAAGAACTTTGCTGAGCGTTGCAGCTTCAGCTTTGTTGATCCTGTTTTTCACTAATGTATTGGCTTATGTTGTTGGGCAGACCACAGGAAAGTATGGCGAAAGGTTCAAGCTCGCCGAGGAGAAGGATTTGTTCATAGAGCTCGGACAACGTATTGACTTCAATGGAGAAGAAATAATACTGGAAAAGGCTCTGATCGATGGGACTGTGACGAGTCTGATCTTCAAAACCGACTTGAATCTAAACACTGTCGACAGCATAACACTCAAGGATGACAAAGATAATTACTATGGGAAAACCTATACGCTGTTTAATGCTGTTCCTGCTGAGTACCGGAAAGTAAACGGGTATACGGTATTGAATTTCGAACCGATACCGAAAGAGACAAATGAGCTGATACTTGAGTTAATACAATGGAAAAAGAACAGCGAGAAAAATGAAATAGATGAAATAGCTGAATTCAGGGTGCAGATACAGCCGGGTTCTGTACAGCAGAATAAATCGGAGGCATATGACGTTCTCGACAAGAGCATTTCGGATTTAACAATTTCTATAAACAAGCTGGTGCGGAGTGCCAGTCAGACTGAGATATGCTATACCTTTGATTGTGAACAATCAAAATATGATGGTGTAACGATTGGCTGGCATCATGAAGAGTATGTGGACAACAAAGACAAAATATCAGTTACAGATATGAATACTGGTGATGCAATTACTGTGCTTTCAACAGAGGACATCACACATGAACTGCGGCTAAAATCACCGGGATCGAAAAAGTCAGCAATGCACAGGATCCTGCTGGCACCATTTGAGGAGGACTGTGATGCGATTCGGTTGGAATTCAAAGATGTTTTTGGATATATCAACCTTGGGAATCAAGAGATCATAGTCGACAGAAACACTGGAGCTGTTGCTGATACAGGCAGATCCTTCACGGCAGGAGAGCTCATACTTGAGATAATATCGACTGAATGGTTGGATGAAGGACTGGTGTTAGAATATACGATCAGAGACAGCAGCGGAAACAGAGCCGGTGATACTATGCTTGATGCCAGGATCAGGTCTGCTGATGATATATACGCAGTGCCTCAGGAGGGTAAACATCTCATGGGAACTGGGACGAACACCATAGCGTTTGAAAACGTTCCTGATGGGGCATGTGTGATATCATTTGCCAGACTGGGCGAAAAAATCGAGATAGGGTATATAGATATAGATACGGAATAGATCGTTATGCTTGACGGTTTATCAATAGCTGCAAGAGGACCCCGCCTCTATATGCGGCGGGAGTACGTCACAAGCTTTAGCCTGAAAAGCAGGGCGGATAGTGTAAAGTAATTTATGAAAACAGTTCAGAGAACTATCATATCAAATATTAATTTGTGCAGAGGTGCGAAAAATGAAGAAAACGATTATTTTATTAAGTTTTATACTCATATTTGCAGTTTTAGTGGCAGGATGTTCTGCAAGTATAATAGGAAATCAACCAAATGATGATGCTCCGGCGTCAGACGGATCAGAGGAAAATTTGCGGGACGATGATCGGTCGGACAGTGAGGATGCTTCCGATAAAGCAGCTGATGAAACTTACGGAGATGAAACAGGTAAGAGTGAAGCTGACAGTAATGAAACTGGCAGCAATGAAACGAGCAGTAATGAAACTGGCAGCAATGAAACGAACAGTAATGAAACGAGCAATAATGAAGCTGATAATAATGAAACTGGCAGCGACGAAGCCGATGGAAACGAAACTGTGAACAATGATACCGGAAGCGGTGAAACCGGTATGAACCCGGAAGAGCTGCGCACTGACAGCGGCAAGTATCTGGGCAGAGTAGACAGCAACTTCATAGAGATCAAAATTTCAGGTGTACCTGATGAATTGTCTGCAAGGGTATATATGCTCTCGGAGGAAATAAAGGAAGGTTTTGAGAAATACGATCTTCAGCAGGATGACAATATAAAGTATGAATATTATGAGAATGAAAGCGGTCAGTTGGTTATAGTTTCTATAGCAAAAATATGATACACTTGTTAAGGTCAGGCAAAATCCAGAACACATCATCCAGATCGTTGCGGCTTTTTTGTCGTGATTATTTCTCAAAGCCGCAAGACTACTCAAGGGTAAGGCTATACAAGGGTAAGGCTATATCTGTTCGGCCTTATTCAGATGTCTTTATTCGAATGGTGTTATTTGGCTGATAAAATTCAGCCGGCACTGTCAGGATTGCAGTGTCAGATGCGTGATGCGGATTATGCCTGAAAATACTGCCTTTAAGCAGTGCGAGGTGTAGCATGATTAAACTGACCCGAAAAGGGATGTTCAACAAAAAACCGGCAGGCAAATGGGACGAAGCATATCCGTCCGGAAACGGAGCACAGGGCGTCCTGGCTATGGGAGACCCTCTCGATGAAACTATAATATTCAATCACGAGAGACTCTTCCTGCCGCTTCCCGTCAATACATATTCAGTAGTTCCAAATATGTCCGATGAGCTTCCGGCCTTGCGTGATATGATAAGGCAGGGGCGGTACAGGGAAGCTACGCGGCATTTTCTCAGTAAGCTCAGTGAAAAAGGCTTTCCTCCCGAATTGCTCTGGACAGACCCATTCCATCCTGCATTCGATTTAAAGATAAGGACTGGAAAATCCGGAGATACATCAGATTATTTGCGCTGGTTGGATTTTACGGCAGGAGAGGCCGGAGTTACATGGTGCGATGCACGAGGAGAGTTCGTAAGACGTCTGTTTGTATCGAGGAAACGTAATGTGGTTGTTATAAAGCTGGATGCGCCTTCGAATGGAAAGCTTGATTGTGAGATATCGCTGGTGGAGCGCAAAGGTGGGGAGCATATCCGATCCACATCGGTTTCTACACGCCAATCGGCAACAGCCCAAACTACAAAACCACAAACCGTAAATCCACAAACCGTAAATCCACAAACCGCAAAACCACAAACTACAAAACCACAAACCGCAACTAACCAAACGGCAGTAAACCACGCTGCCATACCCCAAACCGTCATAAGCCAAGCTGCGACTCCCTTAAAGGCAGCATCTCTGAATGAAACACTTCTAAATGCCGCACACATAAACTCAGCATCGGGAGACGATGAATGGCTGTTCTTCCAGAGTCTGTATGAGGTCGGGAACGGCGGCTATTGTGGAATTGCCCGGCTTCATGTATCATGCGGCCGAATGGAGATGCATGAGGACAGAATAAAAATATTTGATGCTGACGAAGTAATTATAATTGCACGTATTGTCGTATTTGAAGATAGCAGCACATTCAGCCTGTCGGCAGACATAACGGAACTGGCAGAGATCCCTGCAGATTATGAGATGCTTTTGAAGGAGCATACCAAAATCCATGGAGAATTGTTCGGACGTTTGAGGCTCGATTTGAGTGAGTTGAGCGATACAGCAGGCAGCATTTCGAGTAACGGTAAAGGAGACAACCTCACATCCCCTAATACAGCATCCCCTAATGCAATGTCCCCTAATACAGCATCCCCTAATGCAGTGTCCCCTAATACAGTATCCCCTAATACAGTATCCCCTAATGGCACATCCACAAAGGATATATGCAATAAGGAAACATATGCTGCACTAAGCAATGAAGAGCTTATGGAGCAAGCGCGCAGTGGGTATATTTCACCGGCCTTTATAGAAAGGATGCACGACTTTGGACGGTATCTTCTTATATCGAGCAGCGGGCAGCTGCCTCCGAACCTTCAGGGGGTCTGGAACGGTGTCTGGTATCCGCCATGGTCATCCGACTATACACTCGATGAAAACGTTCAGATGATGATGTGGCAGGTGCTTCCCGGCAACATGCCGGAACTGGCTAAAAGCTATTTCAACCTTATTGAATCATATGTTGAGGACTGGAAAATAAATGCAAAGCTGTTTTACGGATGCCGCGGAGTACTGTCCAGCCTCAGATCAACCACAAGCGGATTGCATAAGCACTTCTGCGAGGATTTTCCAATGATGTTCTGGACTGCCGGTGCAGGCTGGTTAGCGCAGATGTTTTACGATTACTGGCAGTTTAGCGGGGATGACCGGTTCCTGAGTGATCATGTGGTTCCTCTGCTCAAAGAGATAGCATTGTTTTATGAAGATTTTCTTGTGACAGGACAGGACGGAAAATATGAATTCATTCCATCATACTCACCGGAAAACACCCCGTCCAATTCAGATAATCCTGTCGCAATAAATGCCACAATGGATATAGCAGTTGCAAGAGAGGTGCTGAACAACCTGATTTCTGCATGTGAGCAGCTTGATGTAGAAACTGACAGCATACCGAAATGGAAGGACATGTTGGAGAAGCTTCCTGAATATCTGATAAATGAGGATGGTGCACTTAAGGAGTGGTCTCATTCTGCTTTCGATGACGATTATCACCACAGGCATTCATCTCATCTTTACCCTGTTTTCCCAGGCTTCGAAGTGACCCAGGACAACACTCCCGAGCTATACCGGGCATGTCTGAGGGCAGCTGAACTAAGACTCACAGACGGCATCGAGGCAATTACGGGATGGGGACTTGCGCATCTTGCAAATATCAGCGCAAGGCTCAAGGATGGAGAATTGGGCTTTAAGGCATTGAGCAGGATAATGGCAAAATTCCTGCTGCCCAACCTTTTTACCTGCCATAACGAAGGTGAACTGTTCCAGATGGATGCCAATCTGGGGTTTAGTGCCGCAATACTTGAAATGCTGGTATTTTCACAAAAAGGTTATATCGAGTTGTTGCCAGCATTGCCTATGCAGCTCCATAAGGGATCCGTTTCCGGCATACTCTTAAGGGGGTGTATCACACTGGACGAACTTCAATGGGATAAGCAAGGTAAAATCATATCAGCTGCTTTGAGCACTGAAATCGACCAGACGATCACTGTGAAGCTGCCCGGTGTCATTGCATCTATTGAAATCACATATGACAGTGATAACGAAGGTGCTGTCAGAGAGCAGTGCAAAGCCGAATTATTGAAAAACAACAATAACAGTAAGTACCTGCATCCCGGTATTGGGACTTCGGGAATAAAGCTGGATATTAATAAGGGTGTGAGAACAAGGCTGATAATATCGTTCAAGTAGTATTATGATTAGTGTAATTGTTGCACCATGGTGTAATGATTATTGCACCATGGTATAAAGTCCATTGAAACATGGCACTTTTTATCGCAATTTGCTGAAATTTGCCATAAAGCTATGGAACATTTTTCGAGATTATGGCGTCTATTAATGCAAAAAATAAACTATTATCACCTACCAAAGAAACGGGGAACAAAATGGACATCAGACGAGTATTTTTTATTAAGATCGCAGCAGTTATTCTAATTCTGGGGCTTCTGCTCCAGGGCTGTGCAAGCAGCAAGCTTCAGCATGATGACAACGAGCAGGGTAATCAACAAGAAAAGGTCAAGCAGCCGGGAACAGATAGTGAAGATTTGCCTGATAATCTGACGCAGCCTCTGGATGTGCATGATAATGAACAAAATACCGGCAGCCCGGACGGCGCAGATGACCAGACAGAAAACGGTAAGGACGAAAGCGAAGGTGCTCAGGATGGCAGCGGTGATGGGGCTCAGGATAAAAACGGCACCCCGGAGCCGATCGACCTGAGTGTTGTAAAGCCTAATGAAGCAGGCAGGATCATGGTCGTGATGTTCCATAATTTTATCGAGAAATATGAAAAGGGCGACAAAGATTACACAACAACCTTCGATGCTTTCAGGGAGCTGCTCAGTACCCTGTATGATTCCGACTACAGACTAATAAGCCTCAATGACTATCTGAACGGTAATATCGACACACCGGCAGGATGTATTCCGATGGTGTTCACATTTGATGACGGCACCTCGGGTCAATTCAGCCTGATAGAAGAAAATGGCGAATTGAAGGTCAATCCTGATTCTGCAGTCGGGATAATAGAAGAGTTTAACAGGACTCATCCGGATTTCGGAGTGGAGGGTACTTTTTTTGTGAATCTTGGCAACCAGACCTTCGGCAAGACCGGAACTCTGGAGCAAAGACTGGAATACCTCACCAGCAAAGGCTTTGAGATCGGAAACCACACCTATTCCCACATAAATCTGAAGACGGAGGCTAAAACAGCCGAAATTATCCAAAATGAGATCGGCGGCAATCAAAAGAGAATGTATGAGCTTATACCGGGGTACACGTTTGTCACATTTTCGCTTCCATACGGTGCGCCCTCAAAGGATCTGATGCAATATGTTATTAAGGGTGAATATGATGGAACTGCTTATGAAAACAAGGCCATAATGGAAGTGGGCTGGGATCCGGCTCAATCCCCGTTTACTGCGAAATTCGATCCACTTGCTACGCACAGAGTAAGGTCGTCCGGAATCAAACCGGTAGACATGGACCTTGCATGGTGGCTTGAAAATATGAAACGCAGCAATGAGTATGTCAGCGACGGCGATCCAAATACAGTGACGGTGCCTGAATCGTATGAGGATCTGATAGATCAGGAGAAACTGGGAGGAAGGAAGCTTGTGGTGTATTGACAAGCTCTCCTGCTGTCAACTTAGCTAATTACTGTGTTCTTGGATTGCTACTGTAAACTTTGCCAACCACTGTGTTCTTCGATTTCTGCTGTAGACTTGACTAAATCGAAAGAGATGTACTGCAGCAGACGCCTGAAATTAGCCATATTGAATGACGCTGCCAATCTTAACGGCCTATATTTGAGCCTGTCAATTCCCGGCAAAGGAATACCAGGCTTGATTTGTATATCTGTAGGTGAATCATTTTTTTCTGAAAAAGCACTAAAGAGCTCATTTCATATGTGTGATCATGATGATATTGATATTTAATACGATGGTAAATCTGAGCATTGAAATAACGTCGGTATACGCCGTGTTTTCATGCTAAAGATGGCACACTCTTCCTGATGACATCAGATATCAGTGCATGGCCGGCTTCATTCGGGTGGATGCCGTCTTCACACAGCAGGCTGAGGTAGTTTCTGGTCTCAAGAAACGCTTTGCGTATGTCTATCAGCATCACGTTCTTCACAGCCGAAAGCTTGAGTACTGCTATGTTGTACATTTCATGCCATCTGTAAATGTGCTCTACGTCGCCGAGCCATCGAAGGATATTATCAGCGTTCAAGCCCTTTGAAATCCACTCGAAATACCTGCGGGCGTTGAGCGGCGGCAGTGAAAACAGAACTGGTCTGCTTCCTTTTTCCGAAACGTTGTCGATTATTTCTGAATAAAGGGATTCGAATTCATCCAGAGGTGTTTTGGGAATATGGATGTCCTCGGGCCTCTCCGATATAGCCTTCCAATCGAAATCGCAGTCGTTTCCGCCGAACTCAAGAGCAGTATAACTGTAACCGGGCAGTTTCCCGGCATGTCTTTCAATTAATTTTTTCCCGGCGGTTATTGTACATCCAAATTTTGCGAAATTATCTACCTTAACAGCAGTGTTAGTCATTCCCAGTATGTTCAGGAAGCTGTTTTTCAAAAATATGTATCTTCCTTTTATGGCATCGAATATGACGCCCTTCATTATGGAATCACCAAATACACATATCGAATCTATCATTTCACCACCGCCTTTATTTGAATAATAATACAATCTAATATTGAATATTATATTATCTGATAATACATATGTCAATATGCATAAGATGTTCTTTTTATAGTCATTTACAATACGCTTTTTTGTGTAGTAGAATAATAGAGGAATCTGTCGAAAAAAGTTTGGATCTCACACAGAGAGCTCTTTCAATTGAGTGTGCCGGATCACTCCGCGTTACAAACATAAGGAGCGGTCCCGAATTATTGTGTATGGATCAAAATGCCAGAAGTTTAGCATTGTATCAGCTGACTGAACTAAATGGAGGAAGGCAAAGCATGAGTGAAACAGGACAGAAAAAACCGGTAAAAACTAAAAACATGCATGAGCAGGAGCAGTTTAGCAACGCACCGGAAGCCCTGGAACAGAACAGAGCCGACGCCAGCGAGGATTTGAATGCCCAAGTTAATATGGGTAAAGCATGTAGAAACTCGGAAGCTAGCGATGCTGGTGAGGTAAGGGGCAAGCTGAAGCACCTAAAAAACAAGCTTGGCACCGAACGTCCCGTTAACTGGACACATTTCCCCGATATAGGGCTGTACAAGGATCAGGTCGTATCATACATGTACAGGCAGCTTATAAATTTTGAAGAGGGCGGTCAGCTCACCTCGGCAATGGTCAATAATTACATCAAGGATGGTTTGCTGCCAAGAGCCGACGGGAAAAAATACTCGCGTGAGCATCTTGCAGGGCTGACGGAAATATGCCTCTTAAAGCAGGTTCTTTCTGTTAAGGATGCAGGTTTTCTTCTGAAGCAAGGTTTGAGAGATGATGATCAGGAAGGCTTTTATACAGGCTTCGTCAGCATCCTCGACGATGCGCTAACTAAAACGGCAGGATTGATAGACTCACAATGGGATATAGAGGAGCTTTCAGATATGGCATTGAGATTTGCTGTGTCTAGCTATTGTGAAAAGATTGCATGTGAGAGGCTTGTGGAAATAATTCGGGGTATTGCCGCCGCAGACGAGCAGAAAAAAAGCGAGAAGAAGCTTGAAAAAAAGGATCACAGAATTGAAAAAAAAGAATGATAAGAAGCCCGAAAAAGGACCACAGAATTGAAAAACACATGGCGGTCGGTTTGTTCACATTAAATAAATAGGGTGTAATATGTACTTTAAAAGAGCTATTGAAACGGATGCAGAAAAAATAATGGAAATAATTGAGCAGGCTCAGAGATATTTCCGAGATAACGGGATTGATCAGTGGCAAAACAATTATCCCAATGCTGATGTCGTCATGAATGACATAAAAAATGAAAATAATTATGTTCTAGTGAAAAGCGGCAACATAATTTCAACCGCTGTTGTATCGTTTGAAGGTGAAGAGACATATGGAACCATATATAGCGGCAGTTGGGCAGGCAGCGGGAGATATGCCGTCATACACAGGATGGCTGTAGAGAGTTCCTTAAAAGGTAACGGGCTTGCTGGCCTAATGATACATAATATAGAGATGCTATGCAGAAAAGCAGGTATACAAAGTATCAGGGTAGACACCCATAAAGACAATATGTCCATGCAGAAGATGCTTACTAAAAATAGTTTTAAATACTGCGGCATCATCTTTTTACGTGACGGCAGCGAACGCCTCGCCTTTGAAAAGCTTCTAGCCAGCAGTGTGGTTTCTGTTACAGGACAGGATGCCTCTACAGGACAGGATGCCCCTACAGGACACAGTGCCCCAACAGGACAGGATGCCTCAACAGGACACAGTGCCCCAACAGGACACGGTGCCCCTACAGGACAGGATGCCCCTACAGGACAGGATGCCCTGAATACCTAATTCCAGTAGCTTTCAGCAAGAACCTCAAAGCTTCATATATGGGGCTTACATTCGGTTTTCTGCGATTCTACTGTTTGAAGAAGAGAATACCCGAAATACCCGTTTCAGTAGCTTTCAGCAAGAACCTCAAAGCTTCATATATGGGGCTTATATACGACCTTCTGAAATAACAGCTCTTCTGTAAAAAACATACCAACACAATAATTGTAAATCTTTATAGGTTTCCATAATCCCATTTTTATGGTAAACTAAATAATGCCGAATCCCTGATGTCTGGGGAACGGGGGGGTATTTTCTTCTGGGGTGAAGCCATTTTTATGGCGGGGTATACTCTTTTACCTAACCCGTCAACTAACCTCGCAGGCAACTAAAAAAGAGGGGGATATATAATGTCACAGAAGAAATGTCTGATTTCACTTACCGCACTTTTACTGATCGTCTTTTTATCCGCACAGGCGACCTTTGCTTACTCCAATGTAACACTGAAAAAGGGTATTAGGAGCGATGATGTCTACACACTTCAAAAGGATCTGAACGAACTTGGATTCATGAGTGTAAAGCCAACAGGTTACTATGGAGATATTACAAAGGCTGCAGTGCTGAAAATGCAGAAAGAGTACGGCCTTCTGCGGGACGGCATCGCAGGCAAGCAGACATTGGGCAAGCTGGACAGCCTGATGGGTCGCGATACAGCAGATGCAGCAGATGCAGCAGTGAACAAAGCCAATGAATCCAGAGTTACTTCCCGGTCGGCAGAGAGCATTATCGACTATGCGAAGAGGTATATGGGCGTCAGATATGTATGGGGAGGTTCTACTACAAGGGGCTTTGATTGTTCGGGGTATGTGAAGTACGTTTACAACCATTTTGGTATTTCCCTGAACAGGAATTCAGCAGCACAGGCAAAGAACGGGTCATACATAAAAAAAGCGAACCTGTTGCCTGGAGATCTGGTATTTTTTGACACTAACGGAGGGCATAACAAGATCAATCACGTCGGTATCTATATCGGAAGCGGTAAAATGATTCATTCTTCATCAAGTCATAAAGGGGTTGTAATATCCAATATCAACAGCGGATTCTATGCCAAGTCCTATATGACTGCCAGAAGAGTACTGAAATAGGCCGCAGCCAGTGCGTTCAACCAGCGGGATTATCAGGTGAGAATTGATCAGTATGAACCAACTGGCTTAACCGCCAGGTGAGAATTGATCAGTAGGAACCAACTGGCTTAACCGCCAGGTGAGAAGCGATCAGTATGAACCAACTGGCTTAACCGCCAGGTGAGTAGCGATCAGGTAGGATCAGTCGGTGTTAACTATCAGGTAGGAATTAATTGGAAAGGATCAATCAGAATGAAGTCAGCCAATTAGTTCAACCGACAGCTTGATTAGTATGATTTGGCGGTGCCAGATCATAACGTGTAGATAAGTCAGTGGTGATCCACCTCTGAATCATACAAATTGGATAAATGACAAACGAAGTGCGGACTTCATGGTATCGTCGGAGATACCGTGAAGTTCTTTTTTTGTCTTGTATGCTGATGTCAGATACTCCGATGCCATAACACAGCTTGCGTAAGCAACATAACACAGCCTGTGTAAACAAAAGACTTATTTCCGGCGCTGGCTTAACTGAAAAAGTGAGTGAGCAGAATTTCAACTTCTGTGTGCCAACTATAGACATACGTCCATAATTGGGTTACATAATATGATGCATAATCGAGTTTTTCTGTTCTAGACTACATATTTGAATTAATATGCCACTCATTATCAGAAATTTTGTACAATCTACTCTATTCACAAGGATATGAGCATCACAGTAAACGGATGAGTATGTACAAGACCTTGATGCCATAACACAGCTTGCGTAAACAACATAACACAGACTGTGTAAACAAACGACTTCTTTCCGGCGCTGGCTTAACTGAAAAAGTGAATGAGCAAAATTTCGACTTCTGTGTGCCAATTATAGATATGTGTCCATAATTGGGCTATATAATGCGATGCTTAATCGAGTTTTTCTGTTCAAAACTACATATTTGAAATAATATGCCACTCATTATCTGAATTTTTGTACACTCTATTCTATGCACAAGGATTCGGACATCACAGTAAACGGATGAGTATGTTTATGACCTACATGCTTTAAAATGAAGTCTGTCCGGAACCGTACCGAAGTGGTATAATCAATATAATGAGGCGGGCAGTAAACCTTGCTTGCGACCAGCCTCATTGAAACGCACAAAGGTAAGAAAAATTTTCTGCAGTCAAAAATTTTTCTTTGAACTATGCGTTATAACAGATGCCAACATATCGGATATCAATGATCCGTTATGTTCCAAATAAGTAAACCGCATAAAACTTGCATTTCAACAACGATTGGATTAAGCGCTGTTTCGGCATACGGTCATAGATACAGACAGCATACACAAGCAAAACGAGTACAGCGTAAGCATAGTGAATACCAGAAATGTGGGAGCAGCTGTGAGATATAAAGCACCAGTAGAAACTGGAACGGTAAGAAATACAGCAGATGTAGGAAATATAGGAAATGCGAGCTAAACAGCAGATGTAGGAAATATAGGAAATGCGAGCTAAACAGCAGATGTAAGATATGCAGAAATGCGAGCTAAACAGCAGATGTAGAAAATACTGGGGGGATAGTCCATGCGTATTTTGCACACTTCCGACTGGCACCTTGGCAGAAGCCTTGAGCATATCAGCAGGATCAATGAACAGCGAGATTTCATTGACTGTCTTGTAAACATTGCCGATGAGAGAGATGTCGATCTTGTGCTGATAGCCGGAGATATATATGACACATACAATCCTTCAGCTGCAGCGGAGGAGTTGTTTTATGAAGCAATGGACAGGCTAGGGAAGGACGGGAGAGCTGTTGTAGTTATAGCAGGGAACCATGATAATCCTGAAAGGCTTTGTGCCGCAAGCCCACTGGCATACAAAAACGGCATAATACTGCTCGGCTATCCTGGGAGCGATGCAGGCGAATATAAATCAAATACTGAGGGTATCATTGCCGATGCCGGTGAATACAAATCAAATACTGAGGGTATCATTGTCGATGCCGGTGAATACACATCAAATACTGAGGGTATCATTGCCGATGCCGGTGAATACAAATCAATTACTGAGGGTACCATTGCCGATGCAGGTGAATACAAAACAAATACTAAGAGTATCATTGCCGATGCCGGTCCAGGCTGGCTGGAACTGAGTCTGCCGCGCAGTTGTCATAACTCAGTGATAATGACAATGCCATATCCTTCGGAGTCCAGGCTTGAGGAGCTACTTTCCGATGAAGCTGATGAGGCTGTGCTTCAAAAAGCCTACTCAGACAAGATCGGCAGTATTTTTTCTGAACTGTCGGAGAAATTCAGGGACGATACGGTGAATTTGATAGTCGCGCATTTATTCCTAATGGGCGGCAGTACATCTGATTCTGAAAGAACTCTTCAGGTAGGGGGAGCAATGACAGTGAATCCCTCTGCTATACCCCAAAAAACGCATTATGCGGCATTAGGTCACCTGCATCGTCCCCAGCAGATTCGAAGTGCAGCCTGCCCGACGTATTATGCAGGCTCTCCGTTAGCATACAGTTTCTCTGAAGCAGACTATAGCAAAGCTGTCTTTATAGTGGATGCCATACCCGGCGAGAAGGCCGAGGTCACACCGGTTTACCTTGATTGCGGTAAACCTCTGATAAAGTGGTATGCTGATCAAGGCATCGGACAGGCAGTGGAATGGTGCGAAGAAGGAAAGGATTCCAATGCCTGGATCGATCTTGAGATTATGACAGACCGTGTACTGACAGCTGATGAGCAGAAAACTATCAGAAGCCTTCATCCGGGTATAATAAACATTCGTCCGAGGCTTAAGGCAGATGAGGCGGAAGTACTGAGTGATATGAGCAGAGAGGGCAGAAAAATGGATGAACTGTTCAGAGACTATTACAGGTACAGGATAGGGACAGATATACCGGATGAAATGATGCAGGCATTTATAGAAATAATAAACGATGATTTGCAGGACAGCACTGAAATTAACGATGTAACGGAAAACGAAGCAGAAATTAAGGCTGATGGCAGAGCGGATAATGCTTCGGATAACACAGCGGATGACGGAGGGGATAATGCTTCGGAAAATGTAGCGGATAGCGGAGCGGATAATGCTTCGGATAACACAGCGGATGGCAGAGCGGATAATGTGGCGGAAAATGCAGCCGAGGCCGTATCGGATGCCGTAACGGACGAAGCAACAGAAGCTTCGGCGGATCATACGGGAGATGTAGCAACGGAATATGCAGCGGAGGCCATAACGGACGCAGCAGCAGATGATGAGGCAGAAGAGGAGGCGGAGGCAGGATGAGACCAAGGCTTCTGGAAATAGAGGGACTTCAAAGCTTCACCGAGACTCAGATAATAGATTTTGATATATTGGGTGAAACAGGCCTGTTTGGCATTTTTGGGCCGACCGGAAGCGGCAAATCCACCATACTCGATGCTATAACCTTTGCATTATACGGAAGAGTGAAAAGAGCCGAAAACGGTACCCAGGGCATAATAAATTCCGGATACAAAACTGTCCGGGTTGCATTCACGTTCGATCTGAGCAAGAACGGCAAAAGAAGCACATACAGAGTGGAAAGGACATACCAGAGGAGGAAGAAATCCCCGAATGCATGTGAGGCCAAAATAGCTCGTCTCATAGAGGTGAACGAAGGCGGAGATATACCGTTATGTGACAAGGCTACAGAGGTGAGCAATTTCATAAAGGAACTGCTGGGCCTTGGAAACGAGGACTTTACACGTGCAGTTGTGCTTCCGCAGAATAGCTTCCATGAGTTTCTGATGCTCAAGAATTCTGACAGAAGAGGTATGCTTGAGAGGATATTCTATCTTGAAGAATACGGAAGACTGCTGACCGATAAGATAGCTCGAAAAATGTCAGCGCTGAGAAGTCGCATAGATCTGCTGACAGGCGAGCTGATGGGATATGCAGACGCTTCTGATGAAGCGCTTAAAGAGGCAAAGAGCGCAATGGAAGCGGCAGAAGAAGACAGGAAAAGGACAGAAAGTGAACTAAAAAGACTGGAAGCGGCCTACAACGAATCCAAAGAGGTCTGGAGCCTTGTATGTGAACTCAATGATCTTGCCAGGAGAGAAGACTCGCACAGGATATCCGAGCCTGCAATATCGAAGAAGCGAATACAGCTTGAAAAGGCAGTCAAAGCAGACGGCCTTGCTGCCATGATACGCAAAAACAGAGAACAGGAAGAAAAGTTGAAAGTAACCGAAAAGCTGTTGGCGGAAATAGCTGCCGTTTTGCCCGGTGTCAAGGATAAGCTTGCGCAAACAAAGGCAGAGTATAACAGGATAAAATGCGAAGCGGCTGCAGGCCGGCAAAAGCTGGTGGAGCAGAGGACCCGGCTGCAGGACGCGCTTGGTGTCAAGGCTGAGGCAGCGATGCTGAACAGCAGGATAGACAAGCTTCAAGGCTTGGCAGAAGCGGCGCAAAAAACCGCAGAATCGACATCTGCGGATATCGCAAGGGAAAACGCCGAACTGGAAGGGTTGAAGAGAAAGCTGCAGTCGCTTATCTCAGAGTCGGAGCCGCTAAGGACCGAACCTGAGTACAGGCAGCAGATCCAGCAGGGAGCAGCTCTTGAAAATGAAGCTGCGTCACTGGCTAAGACCATAGAACAGCTCCAGGGTAAAAAAGCTGCTGCAAAGAAAACAACCGGGGAACTGGAAGAACAACTGGATTCATTAATGAAGAAGATTGCAGCCGGCCTTACAGCAGAAGAGGAGCTGACGGATTCCATTAAGAAGCATGAGGCCGGAAAACCCGGAGACAGAGACTCAGTAATAAAAATGATGGAGAAGGTGCATAAAGCACAGGGTATATACCAGGTACTCAAGCTGAGAAAAGATGATGTAAAGCTGTCAAAAACCAAATCAAAGGAGTTGGGGGCCGCCTTTGAAGATGCGAAGCACAGAGCCGCCGAACTGGACAAGGTGCGTGCAGATGTAACAAGCCGTTGTGAACAATGCAGGCTGCAGCTTGATGAATGCCTTCGGGAGTTGGATAAAAATACGGCCTACTCATTGTCGAAACGATTGAAGGAAGGAGAGCCATGCCCTGTCTGCGGATCTCTGGAGCATCCTTTACCTGCTGCGCATAGAGGAGCGGAGGAAGCTGCCATACTGGAGCAAAAGGTGGAGAATGCCCGCAAGAAGCTTGCTGATGCCGAAGCGTTACTAAAGGAAGCGGAAAAAGATGCTGTAATAGCGGCTGAAAATTACAAGACTATTTCAAAGCAGCTGGACCAGGCGATAAAGGACCAGGTGCAGAAGGACAAGGACTTTGAAGAGGAAAGGCAAAAGCTGCCTGATGAGTGGAAGAGCCTGGAGCTTCTCCAGATCCGTCAGAAAATCGAAAAAGCCGATTCAAATGCCCAAACAAGGCAGCAATTGATAGAGGCTTGGGAAGTTAAGCTTGCTGAGTTCAAGGAGCAAATAGATAAACACCACGGTTTGATGGCAGACCTCAGAATAACGCAAAACAGTATCAGCGCTGAACTGAAGGTCAATAATGATAATCTTGCCCGGCTGGAGACAGAGTTGGCTGAAGCGTCCGAAAGACTTTGTACTGTGCGCCGGAAACTTGAAAAATACCTTGTCAGGTATTCTATTACCAGTGCGGCAGCAGAGCTTGCAAAGTTATCTGAGAATGACCACAGGCTGAACGAGATAGAATCTGTCATCAGCAGGACGAGAAAAGCAGCTGATGACATGAGAGTTCGTATCGATCAACTCAATGGTGAACTGAGCAGGCTAAATAACGAAAGAACCCGACTGGAAACTGATCTATCCAGCCTTACGGCACAAGGGCAAGAAAAGGAAAGGAAGCTGTCCGAGCTGGCCGGAGGGGTAGACATCGAAGATGGTATAGCGCAGATAGACAAAAAACTCAGAAGCTATGACGAGGCGGACACGGAATATACTATCAGAATAGATGAGCTGGAAAAGCATCATAATGAACTGGTTGTGAATAAATCGAGCCTTGACAGCAAGCTGAGCTTCTATTCGGAAAATCTTTCAGTGGACAGAGAAAAGCTCTTTACTGCGCTTGAAGAAAATGGCTTTAGCGGACCGGATGAGGCAGAGAGCTGTATAATGAAGCAGGATGAGCAAAAAGTGCTAAAGGCCGAAACAGATAAATATGATCAGGAATCGATCAACATAAAGGCGCATAGAGGCTTGCTGGAAAAGAAACTGAAAACACGGTCGATCACAGAAGAAGAGTGGAATCGTATCGAACACTCGTATAAGGAGCTTTTGGAACACTCAAAGAAGACCATTTCAGATAGTGAGGTGGCAAAAAATCACTATAACAATATCAGCAGGAAGCATAACAGATGGGAAGAGCTGCGCAGTACCCTTGCCGGTGTATCTCACAAGCATGGTCTCTATGAACAGATACAAAAGCTGCTCAAAGCTGTGCATGGCAAAGACAACAGCTTTATTGACTATATAGCTGAAGAAAGGCTCCGGTATGTTGCTGCCAAGGCTTCATCCACGCTCGGTGTGATGACCGGGCATAGATATGCGCTGGAACTGGATGCGGAGTCCGGCTTCATTATCAGGGACGATGCAAATGGCGGCATACACAGGATGGTAACCACGCTCTCCGGAGGAGAGACCTTCCTGACTTCGCTCTCACTGGCTCTGGCGTTGTCCGAACAAATACAGCTAAAAGGACAGAGCCCATTGGAGTTCTTCTTCCTGGATGAGGGCTTTGGGACTCTGGATCATGGGCTTCTTGACTCTGTTATGGATTCGCTGGAGAAATTGAGTTCCAGTGACCGTGTAATCGGGATAATAAGCCACGTGCCGGAGCTGAAGCAGAGGATAGCCCGGCGTCTGTCGGTTACGCCTGCGACCTTCGACGGCAAGGGCAGCAAGGTCGCGATAGAGAAGTCGTGATTGGGATGTCGTGCAGCCAAGAAACAGCACAACCGTAATAAAAGTCCGGGCAGTCTGGACAGAAGCTGACTGCCGCAGGTATAAAGTTTGCAATTATAACCATATTATTATATAATTGTAATGTCAGCTTAAGCTTATCGTCATTATTTAGAAAAGTGCAGATGATATACAAATAAGCAATAGGGGAGTGATTTAATGGCGGTTCAAAAGAAGGAAAAAGCTTTGAAGGAATCGGTTGTCAAAGAAAAGAAAACTGTTAAGAAGGTTCAGACGGATAATGATGTGAAGCGCAAAGCGGCAAAGCTCGTAGTAGCGCACCTGAAGAAGAAGCTTCCGGAGAATGATTTTATCGGGAGAGATCACATTACAAACTGGATCAGCGAAATGGAAGAGCTGCTGATCAAGGAAGAATTTGTTTTGATCGACTATATTGAAATGAGACGCAACCTTAATGATGTCATTGAACGTACAGTTGATGAAGAATTGAGATTCAAGCTGCGGGACTCGTGGTACAGTCTGGGTAGGGCCCTCGACAAGAAGGTCAAACAGAGATAAATCCAGATACGCGAGCCCGGTGACACCGGGTTTTTTTATTGAAACGAAAAATGCGGGATGATGTTTTGCCTTTACGGCTAAAAGCATCATCCCGTACTTTTGCAGGCGTTTCTGAATGATCAGGCTGTTGTCCCTTTGCATGATCAGACGGCAGAACCGTCCCTTTGCATGATCAGACGGCAGAACCGTCCCTCCGGCTGATAAACCTCAGGCCATTTTCAATTGCTGCAATTACACTTTCAGCAGCAGGACCTCCTGGAAGCTTACGGCCGGAAACACATTTTTCAAGGCTTATCTCGGTATAGACATCATTTTCTATTTTAGGTGAAAACTCCTTTAATTCATCCATTGTCAATTCATTGATGGACTTGTCGTTGTTTATACAGTATAGCACCATTTTGCCGATTATTTCATGAGCACTGCGGAAGGGAACACCCTTTTTTGCCAGGTAATCCGCAACATCTGTGGCATTGGTAAACCCGCCGGCGGCAGCCTTGTACATGCTTTCCTTTTTTACTTCCATCGAAGTAAGCATCTTTGTGAATACAGGCAGGCACGCTTTGACGGTGTCAACAGCATCAAAAATGGCTTCCTTATCCTCCTGCATATCTTTGTTGTATGCCAGCGGCAGTGATTTCATCACTGTCAGCAGCGTCATTAGAGAGCCGTAGACACGTCCGGTTTTTCCTCTAACAAGCTCAGCCACATCGGGATTCTTCTTTTGAGGCATAATGCTGCTGCCTGTACTGAAGGCATCATCCATCTCAACAAATGAGAATTCTTGAGATGACCACAGTATCAATTCCTCGCTGATTCGACTCAGATGCATCATTACTATTGACAGGCAGGATGCGAGCTCGATGGCGAAATCCCTGTCACTGACACCGTCCAGACTGTTTTTGGTAATATCTGAAAAATTGAGTTTTTCAGCAACAAATTCCCTGTCCAGAGGATATGTCGTACCTGCCAGCGCACCCGACCCAAGCGGCATTACATCCATACGGACGAAGCAGTCGTCAAGCCTTTCTATATCACGCCTGAACATCTGGAAGTATGCCATCATGTGGTGTGCCAGTGTTATCGGCTGTGCCCGCTGAAGATGTGTGTATCCCGGCATTATTGTGTCGAGGTTGTTCTGTGAGATGTCTAACAATGCTTTAAGAAGATCGTAAAGCATGCTCTTTATCTCCCGGATCTCATCCTTCAGATACATGCGGATATCAAGAGCCACCTGATCATTGCGGCTCCTTCCCGTATGCAGCTTTTTGCCCGTGTCACCTATACGTTCGATAAGTATTTTCTCGATGTTCATATGAATATCTTCAGCATCCACTTCGAACTGTACTTGTCCGTTTTCTATGTCTTGGAGTATATCGTTTAGTGTTTTACAAATCGTTTTGGCATCGGCGGCAGGAATTATACCACACTTGCTGAGCATTTCAGCATGAGCAATACTGCCATTGATATCCTGTCTGAACATCCTTGAATCAAAACGTATGGATGAGTGGAAATCATCCACCGCTTTATCTGTTCCTGCAGTAAATCTGCCTCCCCAGAGTTTCATATAACATTCCTCTTTTTCTTTATTTTATATTTTACAACAAACCACAGATCGTTTACAAAAAAGCGAGCTTGCCGCTGCCTGTGACAGTGACAATACTCGCTTATCCGCTTATCCGGTTATTTCTTGTCCTTCATCACCAGTGCGTTGACCTTCATCGGCAGGCCAAACAGATTTATGAAGCCTTCTGCGTCCTTCTGGTTGTAAACCTCATCTCTGCCGAATGTGGAGAGCTCTTCGCTGTACAGTGAATATGGAGACTGGGCTCCTGCGGGCATACAATTGCCTTTATAAAGCTTCATGCGCACTGTGCCGGTCACTGTTTTCTGTGTGCTGTCAACAAATGCAGACAATGCTTCTCTCAATGGAGTATACCACTGTCCGAAGTAAACCAGCTCTGCAAACCTCTGGGCTATGATGTCCTTGTAATGCAGTGTATCTCTGTCAAGGCAGAGCAGCTCGAGTTCCCTGTGAGCCGCGTAAAGTATGGTTCCGCCGGGTGTTTCGTAAACACCTCTTGACTTCATACCCACGAGCCTGTTTTCTACCATATCGACGATGCCGACGCCGTTTTCGCCGCCCAGTTTGTTGAGAACATCGATCAGTTCAATCGGTGAGTATTCCTTCCCATTTACTTTTTTCGGAATACCCTCCTCGAAATATATCTCGACATATGCCGGCTTGTCAGGCGCTTTTTCTGGAGATACCATGAGCTTGAGCAGCTTGTCGTACTGCGGCTCGTTCCATGGATCCTCAAGGTCTGAGCCCTCATGACTCAGATGCCAGAGATTTCTGTCCATACTGTAGTTGTCCTTTTTCGATACCGGGATCGGTATGTTCCTTGCCTGTGCATAATCGATAGCGTCTTCTCTGGATTTGATATCCCATATCCTCCAGGGAGCGATTATTTTTAGCTGGGGTGCCAGGGCCTTAACGGTCAGCTCAAACCTGACCTGATCGTTTCCTTTTCCTGTCGCACCATGGCAAATGGCTGTTGCACCCTCCTTGAGAGCTATCTCCACCAATCGCTTTGCTATGACCGGTCTTGCAAAGGATGTGCCCAGCAGGTATTTGCCTTCATATATTGCGTGCGCCTTGATGGTGGGGTATATAAAATCGGTTATGAACTCCTCTTTGAGATCTTCGATATATATTTTACTCGCACCGGTTTTTATCGCTTTTTCATTCAGCGGTGAGAGCTCCTCGCCCTGTCCCACATCGCCGGCTACTGCTATGACCTCGTAGTCATAGTTTTCTTTCAGCCATGGTATGATGATGGATGTGTCCAAACCACCCGAATAGGCTAGTACTACTTTTTCCTTCTGGCTCATGTCAATTCCTCCGTAACTATGCTAGAATATTAGCTGTAGTGATGTATGCAGAAATCAACATGCAGAAATCAACATGCTGCTTTATACATCCTTTACAGTATTATTTTAATCATCCTGCAAAGATTATACAACACTATGCATAATTATGCAACAAGAATTATAAATATTCACAGGTGGTTTTATATGATTATTATGGGGATTGATCCTGGATTTGCAATCACGGGGTATGGTATAGTAAAATACGAGGGGAACAAATTTTCGCCCATAGAGTACGGAGCGGTGCTGACGAAGGCCGGAGAGCCGTTTGCCGAAAGGCTTTTGAAGCTTGATGACGAGCTCGGCGAGATAATTCGAACATTCAGGCCGGATGCGATAGCAGTGGAAGAATTGTTTTTCAATAAAAATATAAAAACAGCCATAATGGCAGCTCATGGAAGAGGGATTGCACTTACTGCGGCCGCCAGATCCGGGACAGAGGTATTCGAATACACACCGCTGCAGGTAAAGCAGGCGGTAGTTGGCTACGGCCGGGCTGAAAAAGTGCAGGTGCAGCAAATGGTGAAGGTCATACTGAATCTGTCGGAGATACCGAAGCCTGATGATACGGCAGACGCTCTGGCGATCGCCATATGTCACGGTCACTCATGCAAACTGTCAGGCATAGGCATCAGGCAGCGATGACCCATTACAGGAAGACAGCGATACAGATAAGCATAATGGCCAGACGATGAGTCTGCATCTGATGATAGTGTAAAGTAGCTTATGAAAAACGGTGCAAAACACTATCTGAAGTAAATGGATAGTGTAAAGTGGCGTATCTGATAGATGGAGTATAGATAGGGTAGTAGATAGGGCCAAATCAATATCACTAAGAATGCATAGACACCTTAGTTCAAGAATAAAAAGCATAATAGAATCAGTCCAAAATAAGAAAGCTTTATCAAAAAATGAAATATGCAAATTTAAAGAGGGATCGATGGAGGCAATATGTACGCATACATAAAAGGTAGGCTGGAATCAAGAGGAAACGACTATGTAATCATTGAAGCGGGCGGTATTGGTTACAGAATATTCACTACATTGACAACACTAGAGGCGGCGGGTCAGCCGGGTAATGAATTCAAGGCATACACGCATCTGCACGTGAGAGAGGATGCAATGAGCCTGTACGGCTTTGCCACACATGAAGAATTGTCAGCATTCGAATTGCTGCTCAGTGTCTCGGGGGTGGGTCCCAAAGTCGCATTGTCGCTTTTATCTGCTGTTTCACCCTCCAAATTCAGCCTTGCCGTTATCACAGATGATGCAAAGACGCTGACCAGAGCGCAAGGCGTAGGCGCAAAAATGGCTCAAAGGATAATATTGGAGCTCAAGGACAAGATCAAAAAGGAACAGCTTGCCGTTAATACAGGAGCGGCATTGGATATCGCTTCAGCAGAGAAGGAAGGCTCCAGGACATCAGAAGCCATCAGCGCTCTGATGGTACTTGGTTACTCACAGGTGGAAGCAAGTAAGGCGGTAGCTGCTGTATATTCGGATGATCTGGACCTTGAAACGATCATCAGGAATGCTCTGAAGGGACTTGTGAGATAGGCAGTGCCTGATGCTTGTTCGAGGCTGAACAAGGACATATGGACGAAGGCACATGAGCAAAGATATTAAGTAAAGACATATGAACAAGGCTATGAGCAAAGATATATGAGTAAAGGCCGAGAGAAGAATAATCACAGGCATATATGAAAGTGTGTATGCTTGAATGGATCATATCAGACACGATTACGGGGGAAGGATAATGGACGAAGAAAGACTGATTGAGGCGAACGCCGTCGGCGAGGATATCGATGAAACCAGTCTGCGGCCGAGAAGGCTGAATGAGTATATTGGGCAGACAAAGGTCAAGGAAAATCTGAAGGTTTTTATAGAAGCTGCTAAAAGGCGCAACGAAGCACTGGACCATGTGCTGCTCTACGGCCCGCCCGGATTGGGCAAGACTACACTGGCCGGGATCATAGCCTCGGAGCTCGGGGTGAACCTTCGAATAACCTCCGGCCCTGCCATTGAGAAGCCTGGCGATCTGGCTGCCATACTCACTAATCTGGGAAGCTTCGATGTCTTGTTCATTGATGAGATACACCGTTTGAACAGGAGTGTCGAAGAGATCCTTTATCCTGCCATGGAGGACTATGCGCTGGATATAATCATAGGCAAGGGACCGAGCGCACGTTCCATCAGGCTCGATCTGCCCAAATTCACTCTTGTGGGAGCCACCACAAGAGCAGGGTTGCTGACATCGCCGCTGCGGGACAGGTTTGGTGTTATCAATCGCCTTGAAATGTATAATAATGATGAACTAAGTCTTATTGTAAAGCGTTCTGCGTCTATATTGAACATAGAGATTGATGACAGGGGTGCGGCAGAGATCGCAAAAAGATCAAGAGGAACGCCAAGAATAGCGAACAGGCTTTTAAAGAGAGTACGTGATTTCGCTCAGGTAAAAGCCGCCGGCGTTATCGATAAAGATACGGCATATATGGCACTCAACGCCCTTGAAGTAGATGCTATCGGTCTCGACAGTACAGACAGGAATATGCTCACAAGCATCATTGAGAAATTTGCAGGCGGGCCGGTAGGTCTTGATACTCTTGCAGCCTGCATCGGAGAGGAACCCGATACGATAGAGGATGTCTATGAGCCATATCTTCTGCAGCTCGGTTTCATCAACAAGACACCGAGAGGCAGGATGACCACAAAGCTTGCTTATGATCATCTTGGTATGAAAATGAAGGGCGACTGGTATGAGCAGGAGGAGATCAAGCTCGACTGAGCCCCGTTGTATTATCCGTTATGAGAGTGGTTTGGAAATTACTGTTCGGGTAAAGACGATGTATACTGTCATTGTACTTCCAAAGAATCAATGCTGCTTAGGCAATGTTTATAGAGTTTTTCTATGGCGTACATTTGAATGAAGCAACGACCTCAAATAGCAGCATGTGGAGGTTATTGTTTATGAAAAAGAATAAAATAATCAGAGTGGTAATCATCTTTTTTTCTGTAATTATCATTTTATTATTAGCAGGCATTTGTATATTGAAGCAAATAGGCTCACCATATGTAAAAGGTGCCGAAGGTGAAAAAGCGTATGAATTTGTTGAGGATATGGATGCAGATGGTGAAAAAGAGAGTATTAAGTTGGTAAACCAATATAGTTTTCATTACATCCCAAATACCTGCGATGCGGAATACCACTCAAATAAGATTAAGCTATATTTGGATGGTAAGAAAGTATACAGCAAAACAATCTATTCGTTAAGACCTCTTCTTGATCCCCAAATAATCGAAAAGGCTGATAAAGACATGGTCAGAAAGCAGATCTACCTTCACGATGATGGAGGTGGACCGGCTATTCCTATGGATTACTTTATTTATATTGATGGAGATAAAGTAGTTCTCGAAGAATCTGCAGCGTATTAACCTGTGAGTCTGCATAAGATCTGCTGTTCACTAATATTACAATTTAGTTAAATAAAGATTAATATTGTGGAAAAATGCCCAAACTTGTCGGATATTATGTTAACCTATATACAGGTTATTTTATAAGGTTAACATTCTGTGTCTGCTGATCCAGGCAGCAAAACTAACGAAAATTCGAACGAGGGGTCATTATGAAAAAATTTCTTGCAGTGTTCCTGACAATCATTTCTACCATCACATTCACCGGAGGTCTGACCGTCTATGCGCAAAACAGTACGCCTGCTGTAAATGAGGTGGGCATGCTCGGCGAAATCAGTTACAATGAAGAAGCAGAATATGAGAAAATAAGCATCACTGCAACAGAGTTTTCTGATTATGAAGCAATGGAGCTTACAGATCCGCTGAGGATCGTGATCGATCTGAAAAACATAAAGACACCTAAAAGAGTAAGTATGATGCAAGCGGGCGGCAGATATGTAAAAAGAGTCAGATATGCACAGTTCAATGGCGATAATGCAAGAGTCTTACTTGATATGAGAGCGGGCTATGACTATTCGGTGGAAGAAACCGATAACGGTCTGACAGTCCTTGTATATGAAAGTAAAACGCCTGGCAGGCAGGATAAAGATACCCCTAAGCCTGGTAACGGATATAGTCTGAAGAACATCACCTACAACAATAATGACGACAGAGTATACTTTGAGATAAAAAAAGCAAATCTCACCAATGGCACCAAAAATTTAAAGCCGCTTTACACCGCCTCCTTAGACAAGTCCGGAACAGTATACACAGTGACCTTTCCTTCAAAAAATGCAGATTTAGAAGAGGGATTCCTCGATATCGACGATGAATATCTCAAATCATTTGAAGTGAGGAAAAATTGGAATGGAACAACATCTATGATTTTTAGAGGGCAGTCCAGAAACAAATATTTAATATACACACGAGATTCAGGCAATACAGCGATAACAGTAGCGAAAGCCTCTGATGTGGATCGGAAACTTGTTCTGATCGATGCAGGCCATGGTGGTACAGCCACGGGAGCTTACTTTGGAAAGCTGTATGAGAAGGATCTGAACCTTGATATAGCAAAGCGCCTGGATGCATTACTGGAAGGTAAAGGCATCGACACATACATGATCAGATCGGATGATTCGAATGTCGATAATTATGAGAGGGCATACATTGCCAATATGCTTGGCGCAGAACTGTTTATCAGCATTCACAATAATGCTGCAGGCTCAAAAGACATAAAAGGGATAATGACACTTTTTTACCCGTCCACAAAGAAAGGCTTTACAGGAAGAGAGCTTGCGAAGATCATTCAGCAGGATCTATTGGTAACGTTGAATAACAAGGACTTGAATGTCAGGTCCAGACCAGACCTGATTGTTTTGAGGGAAACATATATGCCGGCGGCCATCGCTGAAATTGCTTTTGTGTCGAACAGTACAGACAGGGCAAACCTCCAGAAGGAGTCGTACAGGCAGAAGGCAGCTCAGTCATTATACAGCTCAGTAGTAAAGGCATTGAATAAGATCGGGTGATTCGAAATAGAAATCTGACTTATATAGATAAAATAAATTATATAATTTTCGATAAAAAAGTACAGTGGAATTTATGAATTCTACTGATTTTTTTTGCCTCACCCGTGTGATAACATTATTTAAAAGGTTTTTGTGGGATAAATATGATGCTTGAAAAATGAATAAAGAATGTGACTAGTTGTGGGAAATACTAAAACCTCTCTAAGTTGTCCATAATCTCCATGTAATGTTTTTATTAACAGGAGGGACACTATGAAAAGGTTTTTAGCTTTTTTTCTCGCCATACAGATCACAGCAATGATCCTTACAGGATGCTCAATACCGTTTTTCGGTAAGTCTTCCGAAAAGCCGTCGGACAAATCCGACAGCCTCGATATGATTGAATTTGATCAGAATACTGCAGGCAATGGGGGCAAAACCGCAGACAATGGCGCAGTAAATGGAAGCACGGGTGGTAATGTATCCGATACAACACAGGGCGGTAGTGTATCTGACGGCGATGATAACAACGATACCAGCGTGGCAGGGTCAGTTTTTGAAGAAGATACTGACGGCATAGCCGGTTCTGCTTACACAGACAACAGTTCAGGCTATAATGTGCCGGAAGGCGCCGGAGATACAACAGCTGCAGCCGGTGCAAACATGGATGATCAGACCGGCCATATTAACCCTGCAGGAGAAGTTTTGGATCCTTATGCAAACGCTGCTTCATCTGAATATGACGGATACGACAGCAATACCGGATACGATGGTGCGATATCGAACAATGAAGGAAACACAGGCGGTTCAAACAGTGCCTGGCCGTCCGGAACCGGGGTTCTGGCAGCGCAAAAAGCGCCGGCTGACTCCTTCTCCGAGCCCAGAAGACCTGTAACGGTCTATTATCAGGATGATGACGGCTGTATCGTTCCTATGACAAGATGGATACAACCGCAGCTTGGTATAGCAAGGGCAGCGGTCAGCCTTGCCATCGACAGCCCTATAACAAGGGAGGAAGCTGCTTATTACGGTGTCTATCCGATAATACCGGAAGATACTAGAATATTGGGGATAGATGTCAGGGATGGGACAGCTGTGATCGATTTCAGCAGAAATCTGCTCAATTACGGCACGGCATATTCTGAGAGGAATATAGTAGCCGCAGTAGTATATACTCTCACAGAGTTTGACACCATTGACAAGGTGAAGATACTTATCAATGGCCATACTCAGGGCCTGCTCAAATATGGCACAGACTTATCCGCAGCAATCGGCAGGGAGGATCTGATGATAAACGCCGACTTGTCATCGTTGTCAGCTGGGAAGGATAAGGTGGATGTTTATTACATGAAACAGGCAAATGACGGCTTTACTTATCCTGTACCTGTTTCTTTGGAAGTTGACAGTGAAGAAACCGACCTCTTGCCTGAATCGCTGGTAAGGCAGCTGCTGTCTGTCGAACCAATAGGCGGCATATATTCGGAAATGCCCGAAGGCGTATATCTTAAGGACAGCTATGTGAAAAACGGAGTTTTGATCCTTGATTTCAGCGGTGAGTTTCTGAACTACACAGGCAAATCAAGGGAGGATGCTATTTTGAAACAGCTTGCCTATACATTGAGGCAATGTGATGGCATAAGAAAAATTAGTATTATGGTGGAGGGACACAGTGCCAAACTGCCGGAAGGCACAAATGTATCGGCAGGCCTGGCAATACCTGTGACCATCAATGATGTAATGGATAGAGGTTAAGCAAAATGAATAAAAAGTCTACAGCTAAGGTACGGAGGAAAATAATAGCAGCCACAAAAAACATGGGCAAGCTGGAAGAATTAAAACAGCTGCTTTCAGGGCTGCCTTACGATGTCCTTACGATGGCTGAAGCTGGGATAACAGATGAAATTGAAGAAAACGGTGCTACCTTCGAGGAAAACGCATTGATCAAAGCCAGAGAAGTCTGGAACGTGACCGGTGAAACAGTGATCGCTGATGACTCGGGTCTTGAGGTCGACTGTCTCGGAGGAGCGCCTGGTGTCTATTCTGCGAGATATGCCGGAGAGGGAGCCAGCGATGACGATAAAAATAAAAAGCTGCTCAGGGCTCTTTCCGACATTCCTGCAGACAAAAGAACTGCAAGATTCGTATGTGCAATAGCTGTTATTTTTCCCGATGGCAGGGAAAATATAGTACGGGGCACATGCGAAGGTTATATAGCAACTGAGCCGGCCGGAAACAAAGGATTCGGTTATGATCCGTTATTGTATGTGCCGGAGCTGGGGCAGACAATAGCACAGATAGATGCTGATCTGAAAAACAGCATAAGCCACCGGGGAAACGCCATGAGGCAAATACTTGATATCCTCGGCAGTGAATACAACGACGGTGATTAAGGGCACCGGTTATGAGCAGCATGCTTTGCGGGGGTTTTAGTAATCATGAAAATTTTGGTCATCAGTGATACACACGGAGATATAAATAAAGCAGAAGAGGCTATCAAAGCAAACAAGGGGGTAGATCTGATCATTCATCTCGGCGACTATTTCAGAGATGCTCAGAAGCTGTCGGATATGTTTCCGAACATCCCCATTGAATATATATATGGCAACAGTGATTTTATGATAGACGATGTGCCTGCCGAAAAGCTGTTGAAGGTATGTGGAAAGAGGATTTTTCTTACACATGGCCACAGGTATTCCGTCAAATGGGACTATGAGAAGCTGTACAGGAAAGCAGAAGAGCAACACGCTGATATACTTCTCTTCGGACATACACATATCCCGGACCTGATAAAAAAGGATAAATTCTATATATTGAATCCGGGAAGCGCAAGTGATCCCAGGGGTGATTCTGATGAATCATACGCAGTCATTGAAATAGCAAATGATAAGGTCAAACCGACGATTTGCCGAATTTGAATATGATGTTGAAAACTTCACCGCAGCGGCATTTCAGATCGTAGAAAGGCATATAGAATACCTCCGCCGTAATGTAGTATTTTTTCAATAATCCAGTTTATCATATTGTTGGGCTGTGATAAGTACTCATACAACAGTTTTTTTATCACTGCTCGATTCTGTATTACTCGATTCTATATTGACAGCAGATTGAGCATATGTAATGCTTATACTGTTATCATTTGCATTGAGGTATCCAAAATGATATTGAGTGCCAGCCGAAGGACCGATATACCGGCCTTTTATTCCAAATGGTTTCTTAAAAGGCTTGAAGAGGGCAGTATATTTGTACGCAATCCGATGAATCGGCATCAGGTGAGCAGTATTGTATTATCACCGTCCGTTATCGACTGTATCGTTTTCTGGACAAAGGATCCTGCGGCTATGCTGGACAAGCTTGATCTCCTTTCTGACTACCACTACTATTTTCAGATCACATTAAATGCATACGGCAGAACGCTTGAGAGGAACCTGCCCGATTCTGACAGGATAATCGGATCATTTCGAAAGCTTTCGGACTTGATTGGCCAAGAAAGGACAGTGTGGCGCTATGATCCCATCATAATAACTGATGTGATGGATATGGAATACCACTTGCACCATTTCGAGCATTTGGCGTGCTGCCTTGACGGCTATACCAACCGCTGTACCATTAGCTTCTTCGATAAATACCTGAAGACTAAACGCAATATGAAAGGTTTAAGCTATAAGGATCCGGACAACAGTATGATGACAGAAACAGCAAAAAGACTGAACGAGATAGCTTGTAGACATAGTATACGGATGTTTTCCTGCTGCGAAACCATCGATTCGGACGATACAGGCATCGAGCACGGAAGCTGTATAGATGCAGACCTGATTTCAAAGATCATAGGCCGGCCAATAAAGGCTCCAAAGGATAAAAACCAGCGCAGTGCCTGCAGATGTATTGAAAGTGTTGACATAGGCGCATATAACACCTGCGGTTTTGGGTGCAGATACTGTTATGCAAATTTCAGCGACGAATCGGTCAGAAGCAATATGCTAAGACATGATCCTGATTCACCGATGCTTGTTGGTAATACAGAACCAGGTGATAAGATAACTATACGGGATATGAGGTCATTTATCCTGCCTTGTGAAGGACAGCTTGGCCTCTTTGATTAATAATGAATACCCATATGAGCACAAATATAACTAATCTAAATGGTCGATTGAGGAAACCTTCATCTTGTGGTATGATTTTCGTGGGTTATCAAAATTTACATAAAGCATGAGGAGCAAGAAAATATGATAAAAAAATACTTGCTGATTATTATATGCATATCGATGGTCGTATACCTGACCGGATGTACACTCTTTAGACAAAGCGATTCAATCGTTGAAAACAACAGCACTGATGCAAACACATTGGATATGGCTGAATCAAGCAACATCAAGCCAGAAAACGATGGTGAACCGGACACCCTGATCGATGGGTCAACAGACAGTGAGTATCCTGTTCTGCTGATGAGGTTCAACGTAAATATCGGTATGGAAGAAAGCTATGATGTAGTTGAGCTTACTGATCAGACAGTTACTTACAGCTATTATGATTACAGCGATGCCAAAAATCCCGTGTTAAAAGAAAAAACAGTTCCTTTTGAAGAAATGCTCGTGAAGGAAAAGGGTGAGGATAAATACTATATCAGCCTGCACCTGTTTGACGGCACCAATGAGTATGAAATGGAAATGACCAGGGATCTGGAAAATAAGATCAGAAATTATCCCGAATTCAGAAGAATACTTGGAACGATGCTGGGAAAGCACTTTGTCAGTGAGCCCAAGATCAATGTAATCAGTTCGGGTGATATAAAGGACACTTCGAAGACAGGTTCAAAGGGCAGCAACAGCAGCGGTGACAACGCAGATAATGACGACAGTACAGACGATGACATCAACGATGAAGATACCGACGACAGCGATAACAGTAACATCGGAGCCGACAACAGCAGCAATGACGGAGAAGTCGGCGGTGACGATGATAACACCGGCAATAGCAATGGCATAAAGGGCGGCAATGGTATCGGCAATAGCGATGTTCAGCAGGACCTGCAGGACGGCTATGCATATCAGGTATCCGAGTCGAACTACTCGCAGGTTGAGGGCAAATTGAAATGCGATATTAATTATCCGCAGGTATCCGGATTAAGTAATGGGAATATCCTGAAGACTATAAATGGAAATATTAAGAATGAGGCTCTGAAAGTACTTAAATATTATGACGACCCGGATGGGTGGCTGGAATCGGCTGAAGTTAATATAAAACATGTGATTACAATGAGGAGCCCGGCGGTGTTGAGCATCCAATACTATGGACTCGGCGAGATCAGTAATGCCCCACACCCGCATAATCTGTTTTACACCACCAATATCAATATCAGGACAGGTGAAGTGATCAGGCTGAAGGATATTGTAAAAATCGATGAAGCTTTTGCCAGATCATTTATTAGTGGTAAATTTAAGGCGGAGAATGATTTCCAGGCTGAAGCGCTGGAATTATTGGATATTGAAAGTATCCTCAGCAGTTTTAGAGAAGCAGATCGTATGGATAATATAGGTACTGTTGGTCATTCGTATGTATTCAGCTATTTTACAGAGGATTCATTAGGTATATCTATACCAGTCCCGCATACAATAGGTGACCATGCCGAATTTGAGATAAAGTATCAGGACATCACGGACAATATTCTAAGTGAAAATGAGATATGGAAGGAGCTTTTTGGCACTGATCTTGTTGTATTGAAGACTCTGGGGAGTATTCGATTCGAAACCTGCGGACAAGTTAAGCTGACTGCGGGCAAGTATGATGATGACGGTATTATGAGGCTGAAGCTGCTGCTTTCAAACGAAGCTGGTAATGTTGTCTGTGAGCTTTCAGAGTTGACAGATATACCATGGTTTTTCGAGAATCTGGCAGCAATTGAGTTTTTGGATGCTGATGCGGATGGGTTTAAAGATATCATAGTAATTGCCGAATACATAACAGGGGTAGGGCCTGACGGGATGATCCCATTCCCTGTTGCCATTATATATTTCCAGAGAGATGGAGAGTTCGTCCGTGACACTGAGCTGGAGCAGAAATTGAATGAATCGGAGACATTTACTACGGCTGAGGATATTGTAAGACTCGTTGAAAAATATCTTGCAGAATAGAATTATATATATCTTTTGGCCACATCAATGATTACCAGTTAATAACACTTCGATCTAGAGAAGATTATTCTTTGAACTGAAGTGTGATAACAGTACAACTGGGTGACCAATACCTAGAAAATGGTACATAGTACTTACAAATCTTCTGAAGAGCCATTGAAGGGTTGTGTGCTCCTTATGAATATCCTTGAAAGGTCATGAAGGGTTCCTGAAAATCCAATTATATGGCATTGACAAACACGTACCTCGACTGTATAATATGTAAGTCGGTAAGTTACGGCGATACCTGCGGGTGTAGTTCAATGGTAGAACATCAGCCTTCCAAGCTGATTGCGTGGGTTCGATTCCCATCACCCGCTCCACTTTTTTTAACACAGCAGATCCGGCACCGTTCGCACGGCACCCGTAATTGCTTGTAAAACAGAATATGTGCCTGTAGCTCAGCTGGATAGAGCAACGGACTTCTAATCCGTTGGCCGGGGGTTCGAATCCCTTCAGGCACGCCACGATTTATCCGAAACCCCGCTATTTTAGCGGGCTTTCGTCGTTTCTGCTAAAAATTCCGTGTGCTTTTTTATGTATCATGCAAGCAGTACCCCCTCTTATTCGCATTACACACATCAGTGAGGCGAAGGATGGTGAATTCCTAAATGCTTCCTGAGGATATCCTACTATTGCCTTATATCCGGACAGAGCATAGAAAGTGAATACTGTTATGGCGAATATTTAAGCATTGATCGAGATAACCGAACGAAGAAGCATGGTCTCTTCTTTAAATTTGAAAATTTACACTATCATACGGACAAAGCTTACAAATTGAATTAAGTGGACAAAAAATCAAGTATAGGCTGAGATAAGGCTACATAATCTTGCGAATAGTATTATTATCGCACGAAAACATCAATATATACCGTAATTTGGACATCAAATCTGCCTATATCGAACTTTTTGACCATAATTAAATGATGAGTCTTTATGTAATCCGCCATTGAATATCAATGGCGCATAGCGGCGGTAAGCCAGGCTTAACCTCAGCAACAGCTGCTGTATAGCTTTGGCAAGCTCACCTCATCATCTGCCTGTGTATCTCAGCGGAAGCTCACCTCATCATTTGCTCGTGTATCTCGGCGGCAAGCTCATCACTGCCCAGTTCATCAAGTCTTTTTATGAATGCGTCCACTTCGGCTGTATTCAGTATCTTGCCATGTCCGAGATTGTACTCGAACTCTTTGAAGATCCTGGCTCTTTCATCTGCTCCCTGTTGCATTGCTCCATAATTCGGGTAGAAGGCGCCATGGGGGGGATATTTTGAATACCTATCGAGAAACTCTCCAAATGTCATTTCAGTTCCTGATTCAGCATATACGGGCACTTGAGGTTCATACTCCAGGTTCTCGAAAGCCCAGCAGCCGTCCCAGTACATGTATGAACTGCTGAAAAAATCCATGCCTTGAGGAAGTGCTGGAATGCCATCGGTCAATATGTAATCCTCATCTTCGATGCCATGCATAAGAAGATAATAGTTTTCCCTGCTGTGCTGCACCCATTCCAGAAATTGCAGCGCTCTTTCGGTATTGCCAGAGGCGGCAGGGAATACGAAGGAGCCGTTGTAGTAGAAGTCTCCCATCGGATTGTCCCGCTGGACCTGCATTTCGGGATACAGGTGAAACGCTCTCATTGGATTGGATTGCTCTATTTTCTGCGTATCTGATGAACTGAAGGTCATCGTTGACGTTTCCTCTGTCGGGGGGGTCAGCTGACCTTCATCTATAAATGAAGCGGTTTTCATAAGCTCGGGCTCATATACAAGGTATCCCTTCCTGTACCAGTCGATTGCGTAATTGATTATTTCATAAAACTCAGGTGTTTTTTCCCAAGGAATCAGCTTCATCTCAGGGTCATCCCATTTGTATACAAGGTTTTTCGATTCATCAGCTATTACATAGCTCGATGCCCTGGCAAAAAGATTTATTGTGCTGACCCTATTTGCTATGGTTCCCGGTGTCAGATCCGGTTCATTATCTTTTATTGTCTTCAAAAATAATTCGTAATTTTCGTAATCGGTAATATCCGGCAAATTATACTTCCTCAAAAGAGTGTCATCAACTATAAGGTATGCGCAACGTGCCCAGGGATACAGTGAAGGGACGGCATAGAGCTTGTTGTCCACGCTTGCATATTTCAGCTCTTCACTGGAGTATTTCGAAAACAGCAGAGGCGCACTGGAAGGAAATATATCTGAAATGTCCTTCAGCCTGCCCTCGCGTGCAAGGGCTGTAAAGTCCGGATAAAACGGCTCCGGTTTTGATACAATAAAAGCATCATATATCTCGTTTGATGCGCCGATTGTTTTTACTGTTTCCAGATACTGACTAAATTCGATCCACTTGAAGTCAAGAGACACATTAATCGCATTGCTGGTGCGCTTATCCAGCTCTGCCTTGACATTTTTCCAGTTCTTCGGTTCTGATCCTGGAAAGAGGAACTTGACTACAGCATGTTCAAGCTTCTCAGCTGGTTCATATTCCTCTAAAAAAGAAAGGTCATCTTCCTCTCCGGTCGTCCCGCTACAGCCAGTCAGTATAAATACAAAAAATGCTGCTGCGAGGATTGAGGCAATTAACCTGATATTCGTCCGACTTACTGTCTGCCTGCTTCCAAACTGACTATCCTTATACATATTACTTCCTCCTTCTTTGGTGCCTGGCACGACACTTAGACACTTATTTATCGAGTAAGTGTCGTGTCAGATACCTGACAGCTTCATAATATTACACTACTATTCCAAATAAAGAAAGACATGGAATTTGAATAATATGTAAATTAACTATGAACATTACTGTTTGTATTATTGGTGGATAAGTTATATAATGTTTAAAGACTATACTTCAGAGATTGTCAATACAGTCAGATACTATAAATATGGGGGAATAAAGTCATGCTGCTGTTATATATAAGTATCGCAGTAGGAGCTTTCTTTATACTGTTCTGGTGTATTCAGCTGATATTTTTCAGATTACATATGAACTGGACAAATCTGATCATACCTTCGGATGAGCAGGATGAAGATGTGGGAGTTTCTATTATACATCCAATAAAGGACCTTGATTTTGAATTGGAGAAGAACCTTGAATCCTGGTTCAGGCAGAATTATACCGGGCCTGTGCAGCATATATTCAGCTTTCAGGATCAGGACGACCCGGCGTTACCTGTGGTCAGATCAGTGATAGGGGACCATCCGACAGTCGACTGCCAGATCATTGTGAATCCTGTCATGGCTGGGTTGAACGGTAAAAGCTCCAATATGGTCAACGGTATGAAGCTGGCGAAGTATGACATCCTTCTTTTTGGTGACAGCGATGTCAGAGTGAAGCAGGATTTTATACTCAAAATGGTAAGACCTCTCAAGAACGAAAAGGTTGGTATAACGACCTGCGGTCAGGTGAATATCGGCGGTACCGATTTCTGGACCAGGTTCTTCACATTTACGCAAAACAGCGAAACAGACTTTATTTGGGCATTCCTCACCAAGCTGGGTATGGACCTTGGTGCTACCGGAGCTGCATTTGCAATGAGGAAAAAGCTGCTTGTTGACATCGGCGGGCTTGAAGCCTTCGGAGGTTCTCTGCTCGAGGATCTCCATCTTGGCAATACGCTGTATAAAATGGGTTATAAGCTTGTGCTCGGACCCTTCATTGAATGCCATGTGCATAGGCTTGGCAAGGAAAAGTCATTCAATTACGCAAGAAGGATAGGGGTGGGGATAAAGGCGCATATCGCAGTCGAGCTTCCCACTTTCATACTGATGATATTCTGGTATTGGATCATATTCCTGTTGGGATTCATTTTCTCGGATCCATTTGTGGTATATCTCTCATTTGTTTTCATGACGCTGAGAGTAATACAGGGCATGGTGATGAGAGTGTTGACAAAAAACAAAATTATGCTCACGGACGTGATAACTCCGTTGTTCTTCGACCTGTTTGCCACATTCTACCTCATATTCTCCATCAGCAATCCGTATGTCAGCTGGAGGGGGATAAAGTACTCTGTCAAAAAGGGCGGATATATTGAGGCAGCCGTTGAGGAAGAAGAGCTTAAGGAGTTCGAGGAAAATGAAATTAATGTTTAACCACAAGCAAGAGCGGTTTTTTGCAAATGTAGAATTCACTGGACAGATGTATTAGTGCAGATAGTTGGTTCTAGGATGTGTAATAAAAAGGAACTCTGATCAGAGTTCCTTTCTGTATATTCTGTAGGTTTTGTAGTGCCGGGCTCCCATACCTTCTATGTCCGCCCGCATGCGTAGGTTTGTTTCGCCTATCGTTGATGCCTCGCCGGAGCAAATACCTTTTTTAGCCGCATTCTTGAATATCGTATGATAGATGGCAAAGGACACGCCTTTGCTTCTGAATTCCGGGATCACAAACATGACGAACACTCTTGCAAACTTGATCTTCCGTTTGTACCACAGGTACTTGACGGCACCCAGAGGAGTTATCCTGCCGTTCAGATGCTTTAGCACCTCATTGTAATCAGGAAGTGCTATTCCAAATCCGATTGCTTCATCTCCGCAGCGAGCGATCGGGATCAGTTCGGGATCAGCCAGAGGCACGAGCCTTTTTGCCAAATCCCTTACCTCGTCAAGTGACGGCGGTACAAGATCGGGCCACTCAGCCGGCATTGCCTTATCCATTATATGCTTTAAGGCTTTGATCTCGTTCTCGAGGCTTTTCACATCCAGCGTATCGACTCTGAATCCATACCGCTTTTGAGCATATTCAATCACTTTGGTAGGATCCTTTTTGAAGGACGTGTCATGATCCATATAATAGGCGAACACGTCATAATCCTTGGTGAATCCGTAACGCTCCAGATGATCGACATAATACGATGGATTGTATGAATTCATCAGTGCCGCAGGCCTGTCGAAACAGTCTATAAGCAGTCCCTTGTTTTCATCACCGTCAGTGCCTGTGACGGCACATGGTCCGCATATAAAATCGGCTCCGTTTTCCCTGGCCCACGCTGCCGCAGTATCAAGCAATGTTTCGGCTGTTTCGTAATCATTTATGCATTCGAACATTGAGAAAAATGCCATGTTCATGTTCTTTTTCTGATTGAGGTTTGTATCTATCCCTGCATAAATCCTTCCCACCGGATTGCCGTCCCGGGTTGCAAGAAAAAGGGCATGTATTATCTTATTGAGAGCCGGATTTCTGACCGGGTCAAGGGATGCCTTAATATCACTGATAAGAGGCGGTACCCAGCACTTGTCACCTTTATAGATTTTCCAGGGAAGCTTGATGAACTGCTTTAACTCAGCCGGTGTGGCAACCGGCTTAACTACTGGTTTCATAAAAATACCTCCAGAGCATTTTGAGAGTAACGTCATTCAATGTAGCCGGTCGCTTCTGCACTCTGCATGTGAGAAACGCTTCAATTATTATATCATATTGACTATGTGTAAAAAAGCTGGTATGTTAATATCAGATGTGATTTAATAGTTTACAGTATTAAAGTGAGTATGTTGATCAGGAGATGTGGATCTATGAATTCTAAAATACAGGATCAATGGACTGACGGACTTTTTGAGGCGATATTGCTTTTGAAAAGCACTGAAGAATGCTATAATTTTTTTGAAGACATATGCACAGTATCGGAAATAAAGGCCATGGCCCAGAGACTGGAAGTAGCAAAAATGCTGGAAGCAGGTTATACTTATATGGATATCTCGGAAAAAACGGGAGCCAGCACAGCTACCATCAGCAGAGTGAACCGATGTCTGAATTATGGTTCTGATGGCTATAGGACGGTGCTGGACAGACTTGGCGGAAAGGAAGATAAGGCTTGATCAGAAGTCTTTTCATAGGCTTTTTGATATTGTCGGCACTCACAACAAAGGGTGCCGGGTTTCAGATCGTCAGCAATCTGAATATTACTCCCGATACACTGCCGAACATTATAGGTGCGGCTGCTTCGGCATGCGCAGAAAGATCATCAGGATCATCTTCTGCCGGAGATCGTTATATTAGAAGAAATTACTCATTTGGAACACATAGAAAAGGCTGCGGGGTAATCAGAAAAAGTTTGTTGTCATTGGAAAACGAACTCAATGACCTTGCAGCGCTGACAGGGTCTGCGCCTGTATGCGATGATCTCCGGCAATGCGGTTCCAGCGAGCATTATATACAGGCTCAGATGTGTACAGGAGAGTTCTGCCGTACATCGGGCCTGTCCCCTCCATATTAGAGAATACTCACCTTATTTGGGCAGATTAAATAATATCCGTTCAGGAGACTATATGGTATGTTGTGAAATAAGGCGGTTTGCCAGGGCAGGAAAGGATGCCGGGGATACCAAGGTCTCTGCCGTTGCAGCATAAAGTATCTGCGCTAAAATAGCAAGACATCTTTCAACAAGAATAGATCACAGTATTAAAAATGATAACAAACGTACACTGTCGCAGCTGCACATATGCAGCCGTACATTAGATATGGAGGTTTATATGTTTAAAAGTATGATGGAAAAAATAATTGGGACATACAGCGAAAGAGAATTGAAGAGAATAATGCCCTTAGTGGATCGCATAGAAGAATTGGAGCCTGAAATGCAGGCTTTATCCGATACGCAGCTAAAAGGCAGGACTGTGGAGTTCAGAAAGCGTCTGGAGGAGGGTGAATCACTGGATGACCTGCTTCCGGAAGCGTTTGCAGTGGTAAGGGAGGCTTCTGTCAGGGTTCTGGGCATGAGGCATTTCCGCGTGCAGCTCATAGGAGGCATCGTACTTCACCAGGGAAGGATATCCGAGATGAAGACAGGTGAAGGAAAAACGCTGGTGGCAACACTGCCTGTTTATTTGAATGCTATTGAAGGAAAAGGGGTCCATGTTGTAACGGTAAATGATTATCTGGCAAGGCGTGACAGCGAATGGATGGGCAAGATATACAACTTCCTCGGGCTGAGTGTCGGACTGATCGTTCACGGCCTTGACAATGCACAAAGAAGGAAAGCATATGGCTGTGATATCACCTATGGAACGAACAATGAATTCGGGTTCGATTACCTAAGGGACAACATGGTAATTTATAAAACCGATATGGTGCAGAGGGAACTGCACTATGCCATAGTCGACGAAGTGGACAGCATACTGGTAGACGAAGCCAGAACTCCGCTTATTATATCCGGAGCAGGCGACAAATCCACTGATCTTTACAAGAAAGCAAATACATTTGCATCAAGACTCAAAGCAAAGGTGTTTACGGAAACTGACGACAAGCAGCATGATGACGATGTGGATGCCGATTATATCGTAGATGAGAAAGCGCATTCGGCAGCGCTTACAGCGAGGGGCGTAACAAAAGCAGAGCAATTCTTTGGCGTGGAAAACCTGGCAGATCCCGATAACATGACACTGTCCCATCATATAAACCAGGCAATAAAAGCTCACGGCCTCATGAAGCGTGACAGAGAATATGTCGTCAAAGACGGAGAGGTCATAATAGTCGATGAATTCACCGGTCGTATGATGTTCGGCAGAAGATACAGCGACGGCTTGCATCAGGCTATTGAGGCTAAGGAAGATGTCAAGGTCGAAAGGGAAAGCAAAACCCTGGCGACCATCACATTCCAGAATTACTTCAGGATGTATAAAAAGCTTGCGGGTATGACAGGTACCGCTCTTACCGAGGAGCAGGAGTTTCAGACCATATATAAGCTGGATGTCATAGAGATACCGACAAACATGCCGATGATAAGGGCCGACCATCCGGACTGTGTTTATAAAAATGAAGTGGGCAAGTTCAATGCAGTTATCAATGAAATCGCCGAACTGCATAAAAAAGGCCAGCCGGTACTGATAGGAACCATATCCATCGAAAAATCGGAACTGCTGAGCATCATGCTGAAAAAGAGAGGGATACCGCATCAGGTACTCAACGCCAAATTTCATGAGAAAGAAGCGGAAATCATAGCACAGGCCGGAAAGTTTGGTGCTGTGACGATTGCAACGAACATGGCAGGCCGCGGTACCGATATCATGCTTGGAGGCAACGCTGAATTCATGGCAAAGCAGGAGCTGAGAAAGCAGGGATACCCGGAAGAGCTGATCAGTGAATCCACCAGCTTCAATGATACGGACAATGAAGACATAATAAATATCAGAGCTGCCTACAAGGAGCTGTATGATGAATTCAAAAAGGAAATCAGCGTTGAAAAGAAAAAGGTGCTGGAAGCCGGCGGACTCCATATCATAGGAACGGAGCGGCATGAATCCAGACGTATAGACAACCAGCTGCGCGGCCGTTCAGGTCGTCAGGGCGACCCGGGCTCATCACGCTTCTATATTTCGCTGGGGGATGACCTGATGAGGCTGTTTGGCTCAGACAGGCTCACTGCCATAGTGAATACGCTGGGGCTTGAAGATGATCAGCCCATCGAGCACAGGATGCTGTCCAATGCAATAGAAAACGCTCAGAGAAGAGTAGAGGGAAAGAACTTTGATATAAGGAAACGAGTTCTCCAGTATGACGACGTTATGAACAAACAGAGGGAAGTCATATATGCACAGAGGAAGCAAGTACTGAACGGCGAGAACCTGAAGGAATCGTTCATGAGGATGATAGAAGGCACTGCGGATTCTCTGGTTTCATCCTTCTGCGGTGAAAGTCCTCATCCCGACATGTGGGACTGGGAAGGGTTAAAGGCGCAGGCACAAGGCTTTTTGCCGTCGATCGATGTTCTGGATATATCCAGGGAGGATATGGAGAGCTATACCAAGGAGGATCTGCGTGAAACGCTGCTGGACGGGTTGACCAAAGCCTATGAAGCCAAGGAGGCGGAAAGCGGCTCGGAGACGATGCGCGAACTGGAGAGGATCGTGCTGCTTCGTTCGGTTGATGAAAAATGGATGGATCATATCGATGCCATGGATCAGCTGCGTTATGGAGTAGGCATGAGAGCGTACGGGCAGCGTGACCCTGTTGTTGAATACAAATTTGAAGGCTTTGAGATGTTCGAGGAGATGATCCGCAACATCCAGCAGGATTCTGTGAAAATGATACTGCGTATGCGTATCAACCGCGAACAGGGGGCTCCCAAACGAGAAAAGGTCGCCGAACCGGTCACCGCCAGCCACGGGGACAGCGGTCCGCGCAAGCCTGTTGCCCGCAGCAGCGAGAAAGTCGGCAGGAATGATCCCTGCCCCTGTGGCAGCGGGAAAAAGTACAAGAAATGCTGCGGAGCAAATGAGACCTGAAAACAGTCGGTAATTCATCGACATGTGTTAATTGAAGAATAGGGTAATGCGTATGACTTATGATGAAGCTTTGGCATATATACACGGCACGAATAAATTCGGAAAAAAATCGGGGCTGCACAATATCAGAATGTTGCTGGCATTGATGGGCGATCCGCAAAAAAAACTTCATTTTGTCCATATTGCAGGAACAAACGGTAAAGGCTCTACGTCTGCATTCATTGGCAGCATTTTGTCGGAAGCCGGATACAGGACAGGTATATATACTTCGCCGTACATCCAGAGATTCACTGAGAGGATTCGAATCGGCAGCGAAGAGATACCCAAGGAAGAGTTGGTTGATATAACGTCCTTTGTTAAGAGCAGTGTGGACAGAATGTTGGCGGCGGGCGAAAACCATCCCACTGAGTTTGAGATAATCACAGCTATTGCTTTCGAATACTTTTGCAGGATGAAATGCGATATAGTGGTGCTGGAAACAGGCCTTGGGGGCAGGTTTGATTCCACCAACATAATTGAAGTGCCCGATTTGGCAGTCATAATGACAATCAGTCTCGACCATACCGAGAGACTTGGAAAGACACTCACTGAGATTGCTTTTGAAAAAGCCGGTATAATCAAGCCGGGAGGAGATGTTCTGGTATACAGCCAGAGCAGTGAAGCGGAGCAAGTCTTTGAAAGGGTATGTGAACAGAGGGGCGCAAGGCTTCATAAGATTGATTTTTCCAGTATAGTGCTGCATGAGTTTGGTATTGACGGACAGGTGTTCAGCTACAGCACGTTCAGCAGACTGAGAATAGGCCTGCTTGGAAAGCACCAGACACACAATGCAGCAGTTGCAGTGGATGCAGCACTGAAGCTGGGTGAAAAGGGCTTTATAGTGACCGACTGGGATATCAAAAGAGGCCTGGAGAGCACCAGATGGCCGGGAAGGCTGGAAGTGCTTTCGAAAAAGCCCGTGCTAATCATAGACGGAGCCCACAACCCGGAAGCGGCAGCAGTTTTGAAGAAGACACTGGATGAGTATTTTCCTCACAAGCAGTTGACATTCATAATGGGTGTGGCTGCCGACAAGGATTATAGGACTATGATGACAACCGTACTGCCTGGCTGCAAAAAACTGATAGCGGTGACAACGCTTACAAACAGGGCGCTTCCGGCGTTGGAGCTCGCCGAATATGCAAGCAGGTATTGTAATGACGTAAGCATAAGTGATACAATTGAAGGGGCAATTAGGACAAGTATGGATGAAGCGTCACAGGATGATGTTATTTGCGCATTTGGCTCGCTTTACTACATGGGTGCAATACGGAATATGTTTGGGCTGTAACAGGTATTACGAGATCGTACAGTAGATATGAGATATTGTATATGTCCGGTTTAAAAATCTGGGGGTGAGGTTGGATGGATATTAGGGCGGAATTGAGCTACTTCAAGGTTATCAATCTGGATGAAATCGTTAAGGGGGATGAGAAGATCCCCGATAGTGTGCGAAATTCGATTTTCCTTTACAATAAAGCCATCGAAAGCCTCAAAACCGGCAGCGAAGATATTGCGATCATAGAACTCAAAAAGGCTGTTTCGATGAATCCTCATTTCAACGAGGCTCTGAACCTTTTAGGGGTATGCTACAGTTATATAAATGAAAAGGAGAAGGCTGCGGAGGCCTTCGGCAGAGTCATAAAGTCAGAATCCAACAGTGTTTATGCAATGAAGTTCATGCAGCGCTCAGGTATTGGAGAACCGCTACCTCCCGTGCAAAAGTCCAGACTGTCAGCAAAGCTGCTGCAGGAACCACAGCACGGTGAGCCTTTGAAGAGGATCAGGAAGAAAAAGCCTGAGAAACCGGAAAAAGTGGTCATCCAAAAGAACAAACGCATACTGTTCAGTGTTTTACTGGCCGGAGCTGGTCTTGCGGCAGGATTGCTGGTGTCTGCAGCGATATGGTGGTCGATGCCCGAGCCGGAGCCTGTTCAGTTGCCTCCTAAGCAAGAAGAGATAGATGCTGCTGTCGATGAAGCAAAAGCAGAGTTCGATAAACAGTATGCAGTGCTTGAAAGCAAGTATGAAACAGCACAAAAGGACAGGGAAGCTGCGGTCCGACAGACTGATTATTATAAAGCGACAATAAGGCTTTACGAAGTGGAATCGATGGTTGGTAATAAGGAATATGAAGGCGCAGCAGATATGCTCATGTTAATGAAGACTATCGAATTCAGAGACGCTGAAAAAGAGAAGTTCAACACATTGTATGAAAAGGTCATGCCGCTGGCGGCAAAATCTGCATACGACAACGGCTATAGGCTGTATAACACCAAAAAATATCAGGATTCTCTCAAGAGCTTTGAAAAAGTGCGGATATATGACCCATCTTATAGCAAAATGGATGCTGCATTGTATTACATGGGACGCTGCCATCAGATACAACATGATTCGCGCAGTGCGATAGCTTTGTTCCAGGAGCTTGTGGACGGATATCCTGTCAGCTGGTATACCAGAAATGCGAAGGTCAGAATAAATGAGCTGACCAAGGTTCCATAATAGATAAAAAGTATACCGCAATTGCAATAAAAGCCATGTTGCAAAACATTGCTTTTATTTTTTGCTCTTTTGTATTATTATAAATAGAGCATCTGTGAGGTATGCAAGGTGCTTGGAAACGAAATTGCCGGGGAGGTCTTGAAATGTATTATGAAAGTACACGCGGCGGGATCAGGGGCATAACATCGGCTGAAGCGATCAAACGCGGTCTGGCTCCTGACGGAGGGCTGTTTGTACCTGACGCAGAGGTAAAGCTTACACCCGAGGAAATATCTTCACTTGCAGCAATGGATTACAGAGAAAGGGCTGTCTTCATACTCGGGCGTTTTCTTGATGATTATACATTGGAAGAGCTGTATGAGTGCGTCAACGGAGCTTACGGGGGCAATTTTGACGACAGCAGGATAGCTCCTGTTGTGAAGCTCAGCGACAACGCCTATATTCTCGAGCTTTGGCATGGACCGACCTGTGCGTTTAAGGATGTGGCGCTTCAGATACTGCCCCGACTGCTTGTCAGAGCAAATATGAAGACAAACGAAAATTCAGAGACTGTCATATTGGTTGCAACCTCGGGAGACACAGGAAAAGCTGCTCTTGAAGGCTTCAAGGATGTAAGGGGAACAAGGATCATAGTTTTCTATCCGGAGCAGGGCGTCAGTCAGGTGCAGAAAATGCAGATGGTCACACAGGAAGGCTCCAACGTGTATTCGATCGCAGTAAGAGGCAATTTTGACGATACTCAGAACGGCGTCAAGGCAATATTTTCGGATAAAGAGCTTAGCGGAAGGATGCTGGAGAGCGGATATAAATTCTCTTCTGCAAACTCCATCAACTGGGGCAGATTGGTGCCTCAGATAGTTTATTACTTTTCAGCATATGCGGATATGCTCGCAGCAGGAGAAATCGACGAAGGGGAGAAGATCAATTTCACAGTTCCCACAGGCAATTTCGGCAATATCCTCGCCGCCTGGTATGCCCGTGAAATGGGTCTTCCCATTAAGAAGCTCATATGCGCATCAAATGACAACAATGTGCTGACCGAATTTATTAATACCGGTCTGTATAATCGAAAGCGCGAATTCAAAAAGACCATATCTCCATCTATGGATATACTCATTTCCAGCAACCTTGAAAGGCTCCTGTTTGAACTTGCGAACCATGACGGTGCACAGGTGCTCGATTGGATGAACAAGCTGAGAGATGAGGGTAAATATACGATTTACGGTGAAGTGAAGAGAAAGCTGTCCGAAATGTACTGGGCGACCTACACTACCGAACAGGAGACTATTGAAACGATCCGTGATGTCTATGGGGACTATGGCTACCTTATAGATACACACACTGCCGTTGGCGTTGATGTATATGATAAATATGTGATATCCACCGGTGATATGACAAAGACTGTGATTGCCTCTACTGCCAGCCCGTTTAAATTTAATAAAAGCGTAGCAGAAGCCATATTTGGCAAGGAAGCGATCGCCGGGAGAGATGAGTTTGACCTGCTCAGCCTGCTCTCCGAACAGTGCGGTCTTGATATACCTTCCGGTCTTGATGGACTTGCGGACAGAACGGTGCTGCATGACATCGTGTGCAACAGAGATGAGATGAAGGACCAGGTAATAAAAATACTTGGTTTGAAGTAGAATAACATCATCGTTATCGACTTTATGGAGGATTGACATGTACAGATTGAGTCTTGACGGGAGATGGCAGTTCAGAATGGTTGGAGAAGACCAATGGACAGATGCATGCGTGCCGGGCTCTGTTTTCAACGACCTTCTTACAGCAGGCATGATCGAAGATCCTTTTTACAGGGAAAATGAATACAAGGCAAAGGAGATTGCCTCATACGACTATGAATATGTGAGACAGTTTACTGCGGACAGTACTGTCACGTCCCAGAAACGTGTGGTGATGCTGTGTGATGGTCTCGATACACTTGCAGATGTCTATATCAACGATAAACATGCAGGTTATGCAGATAATATGCACAGAGTGTGGGAATTTGACATAAAGAGCCTTATTAGAGAAGGACTGAACAGCATCAGGATAGTCTTGCACTCGCCTGTGGCATACATAGCAGAAAAGAATACTGATAACCCGCTGTGGGGATCGAGCGATGCGATCGAGGGATTTCCCCACATCAGGAAAGGCCACAGCATGTTTGGCTGGGATTGGGGTCCGCAGATACCGGATTCGGGTATCTGGAGGAGTATATCAGTCATAGCAGGAAGCAATGACAGGCTGACGGATATATATGTGACCCAAAACCATTCTGAGCGCAAAGTCAGGCTGGATGTAAGAGTCAGGACAGAATGCAGCAGCTCATGCTGTTCCGGCACGGATAACGGGAACGCACTGCACCTGAAAGCTGTGCTGACATCTCCTGACGGCACTGTGTCTGAACAATGTACCAAGGTCAAGGCCTGCGAGGAGCATCTGATATTTGATATAGACAAGCCAGAGCTATGGTGGCCCAATGGTTATGGAGACCATCCTCTTTACGGTCTGAAGGTCGAGCTTCTGGATGATGGCTGTATACTCGACACCCGTGACCTCCGAATCGGCCTGAGAACTATAAGGGTAAGCAGAGAGAAGGATCAATGGGGCGAAGCCTTCGAATTTGTCATAAATGGAGTACCTATATTTGTAATGGGTGCCGATTATATACCGGAGGACAATCTGCTTCCAAGATGTTCTGCCGAGCGTACTGAAAAGCTTATTAAAAGCTGTGTCAAGGCAAACTTCAATTGTATCAGGATATGGGGCGGAGGTTATTACCCTGAGGATTATTTGTATGACCTGTGTGATCAGTATGGCTTACTTATATGGCAGGATTTCATGTTTGCCTGTGCTGTGTATGAGCTGACCGATGAGTTTGCACAGAATATAAAGAGTGAAGCTGAGGATAATGTGAAGCGCCTGCGCCATCACGCCAGTCTGGCAATTTGGTGCGGCAACAATGAAATGGAGGTCGCGTGGGCTCATTGGGGCTTCCCGAAGACAGAGAAACATCGTCAGCATTACCTTAGGATGTTTGAGGAGATACTTCCGGCAGTCGCTGGGGAGCATGATCCAAATAATTTCTATTGGCCGTCGTCTCCATCGAGCGGAGGAAGCTTTGACGACCCCAATGATGAAAACAGGGGCGATGTGCATTACTGGGACGTTTGGCACGGGCTGAAGCCTTTTACGGACTATAGAAAATTCCATTTCAGGTTTGTATCAGAGTTTGGTTTCCAATCCTTCCCGGGTATGAAGACGGTAAAAGCGTTTACGCTTCCGAAGGACAGGAACATTTTCTCTTATGTGATGGAGAACCATCAGAAGAATGGATCTGCAAACGGAAAGATACTTTATTATCTGTCGGAAAACTTCAAATATCCGAAGGATTTTGAAGCTCTGCTTTATACCTCACAGCTCCTGCAGGCTGAAGCCATCAGGTACGGTGTGGAGCATTGGAGGAGGAACAGAGGCAGGTGCATGGGCGCCATCTACTGGCAGCTCAATGACTGCTGGCCGGTGGCCTCCTGGGCAAGCATAGATTATTACGGACGATGGAAAGCGCTTCATTATTTTGCTGAGAGGTTTTTTGCTCCGTTGATGATATCAGCATGTGAGGATGGAAGTAAAGCATCGCTCCATGTATGCAGCGAATCCAAGTCAGCTTTCAGCGGCAAGGTCATCTGGCAGCTCAGGGACGCAGCATCAGGGATACTGAAGGAAGGGAGCCTTGCCGTCAATATCGGTCCATTAAGCTCAAAGCAGGTCTGTGAGCTTGACTTCAGCGATGAGCTCAAAGACAGGGAAGCCAGGCGGAGCACTTATCTGCAATATACACTCTTGAGCGGTGACAGCTATGAGAGCGGAGGAACGCTGTTGTTTGTCAAAAATAAGCACTTCGAGTTTATTGAGCCGAATATAAAAGCAATTGTGGAAGAGGCAGAGGATCGATTCCTCATACGGCTGAATTCGTCGGCGTTTGCCAGATATGTAGGTCTGGATCTTACTGATGCCGACTGCATATTCAGTGATAACTATTTCGATCTTTCAGCAGGCTCTGAAAGAGTTGTAAATGTGAAGAAGACTGATCTTTCCAAGCCTCTGACAGCGGATGATTTCAGAGTGATGCTTCAGATACGGAGCATATATGATCTGGCATAGATGATTGAAACTGTACTGCTGCAGTTCAAGCTGAAAAACTCTTGGTGACGGGGGTGTGTCACGTTTTGAAATGGCTGAACAGCAGCAACACCATGAATATCAGAGGGATTAACAAAGCGATCAATATGATCGCTTTTTTTCTTCGTGTTGTTCTCAGTGCCGCAAAACGCCGTATCAGACTGCCTGCGACTCTTTTTTTATGTACATAAAAGACGGTTATTCTCTTCATATATTATTATATTCATAAGACGCTGACTAATATTCACAAGCATCCTGCCAAAGCGATGAGACATTGATCTATTCACCATTTGTAACAGTGATCTATTTACTATTCGCAGCAACTGCAGGAAGTTTACATAAATTACTCATTGATTTATACCAATGTATCTTGTAAAGTTATTAGCACAATGTGGTTTTTTAAGGGTACAGGGGGGTGGCATCAAATGAGGCGCAGGTATGTAAAAATAAAAGCGACAGCATTAATTATAACTATGGTGATATTAGCCGTATTGTCAAAATATGCACTGTCGGCAGGGAGTATTCAGCAGACTGGTACGATACAGAGCGCACAAGACCGTTTCAACATGACCTACATCTATTTTGGCAATACATCAGCATATACTGGATATGTCGATGACACAAAGGGTTCACTCGATCATATAGCACCAAGCTATTTTGATCTTAATAAGGACGGCACGCTTAAATTGACCGGAGCGGTAGACAGAAGCTTTATCGACACTATGCATAAAAGGGGCATCAAGGTGACGCCATTTTTGAGCAACCACTGGGATCAGCAGTCGGGGAAGAATGCACTGGACAAGCCGGAGCTTTTGGCAGCACAGATCGCAGACGCAATAGCGAAATATAATCTTGATGGTGTGGATGTCGACATTGAAAATATGACTGAAACAGAAAGAGATAAGTACACTGAATTTGTAAGGATCCTGAGGCAAAAGCTTCCGGCTGACAAAAGCATCTCGGTTGCTGTTGCGGCCAACCCATACAGACTTACAAAAGGCTGGCATGCATCCTATGATTTTGCTTCGCTGCAGCAGTATTGCGATTATCTGATGCTGATGACGTATGATCACCATTATCAGGGATATGTAAGCGCTACAGGGGGAGCCGGACCGGTAGCAGGCTATGGATTTGTGGAGGAAGCAATAAAAGCCGCCTTGAAGGAAGTGCCCTCTGACAAGCTTGTATTGGGCATACCTTTTTACGGGAGGCTCTGGAAACAGGGCGCAGCATACGGTGGCTACGGTATAAGCAATAACACAGTGGAAGCGCTGGTGAGAGAATTCAATGGTAATGTCATATTCGACAGCAGGGAAAAATCTCCGAAGGCTGTTATAACAATAAAGCCGGAGGACAGAAAGCCTGTCATATTCGGTGTAGCTCTCGAGGCGGGTACCTACGATATATGGTATGAAAATGAAGCCTCCATAAAGCGCAAACTGGAGCTTGTGGGGAAATATAATCTGAAAGGCACAGGAAGCTGGAGCCTTGGACAGGAAGCGAAGGACACCTGGAACTATTACTCGCTGTGGTTGGATGGCAGATATTTCAGCGATATACAGAAGCATTGGGCGAAGGACTCGATCCTGGCAGCTATGGACAATGGATGGATGCAGGGTGTGTCTGCAGCGACGTTTGAGCCGGAATCACCAATGACCAGGGCTCAGGCTGCGGCATTGCTCGTAAGGGTGCTCGATATCAGCGTTGCATCAGCAGGTAATGGTATACCTGTATTCTCTGACACCGCCAGGCATTGGGCGCATGAGGAGATAGAGGCTGCGGCCGGGGCTGGTATACTAAAGGGCGTGGGAAGCGGTTTGTTTGAACCTGACATGGTGCTGACACGAGAGCAGATGGCTGTAATACTTGACAGGCTTCTGGACAGCAGCGGACAAGCTGCTGGAGCTGGTACATCTGCTTCAGCTCCCGCTGTATTTGAGGATGTTGATCCGACAGTACGCTGGTCGTATGATGCGATAGTCAGAATGACGACCAGAGGCTTCCTCGAGGGGTTCCCAGATGGTACGTTCAGGCCTCGGGAATCGATTAAGCGAGGCCAGATGGCTGTCCTTATAGGGAGGATAGCTCCAAGCCTTATTCGTGACGGCTATCAGATTGCACAGGTATCCGGTCTGCAGTAGGCTTGGATGCCGCCCTGCAATAGGCTTAGGCTGCTGATCTGCAGTAGGCTTAGGATGACGTCCTGTGAAATGCACAGGCCTTTTTGGTGTAAAAAGTGCAGCTTCAGTTCTGTGATAAGCTCAGACAGCCGGGTCTGCAAAATTTGCAGGCCTTTTTAGTGAAAAACACAGCTTCAGTTCTGGGGGTATGCGCAGACTTTTTGACGTATTTCTTTCACTATGCATTTTAAAATGCAGCCACCATTCGCCGAAATATCAGCATTGAGCGGGCTTTGCGAAACAAAAATGTACTTTGTATACAATTTGTTAAAAAATTAATTAATGAAAATCTATAGCATGCATGCAATATAAATGATAGAATATGTACGGTAATGATGCATATTCAACCGCTCCAATAATTTAGCGGAGTCTGAGACATGAGATCATAAAGGCTGCGTTTAATTTTCATGGGCAGTTGAGCTGTATACTGAACATTATAGCCTTACGGCAGCAGGTAAGTGCCGGAAGAGCTGTATGACGAGGCGTTTGTAACAGAAAGAGAAAGAGACACTCCCACAAGGGGACGATATTTGCCGGAGCGTACTGTATATACCCATGGCGGAGTGTCTGCTATTGATATGTGAGGTGGTATATTTGATTAAAGCTATAAAGTCATTCAAGGGCGGCATAAAGCCTGGGCACCACAAGGAAACCAGCGGACTTGAGACGGTTAAAATGCCGCTGCCTACAAAAGTCATTATCCCAATGCTCCAGCATATCGGAGCACCATGTGCTCCTCTGGTGAAAAAGGGCGACAGAGTATTGGCAGGCCAGAAAATAGGGGATTCGGAAAAGGCGATATCAGCACCTGTCCATTCAAGTGTATCGGGAACTGTAGCCGATGTGAAACCCATCCGTTATTCAAACGGAATGGAAGTCATGGCGGTGGAGATCAAACCCGATGGACTCCAGGAGATACATGAGAGTGTAGTTCCGCCTGTATGCCCGGACAGAGAAAGCATGCTTGCGGCTGTCAGGGAATCCGGGATCGTAGGTCTTGGCGGTGCAGGCTTTCCAACCGGCGTAAAGCTTTCTCCCCCTCCGGACAAGGCCGTTGATGTCCTGGTGATAAATGGCGCCGAGTGCGAACCATATATTACTTCGGATTTCAGAGAGATGATGGAGAATCCGCAAGGGATCGTGGAAGGTGTCAGGAAGGTAATGGAGATAGCCCGCATTCCCAAGGCTTATATCGGGATCGAATCGAACAAGCAGGATGCCATCGACAGGCTCACCTTCCTAGTGAAGGGATCCGATGATATAGAGGTAGTCAGTCTGCGTACCCGCTACCCGCAGGGAGGGGAGAAACAGCTCATATATGCTGTGACCGGCAGAAAGGTCCCGGCGGGGAAGCTCCCGTCAGATGCGGGCGTTTTGGTGCAGAATGTAGCAACGGTGTCATTTATTGCAGAATATTTTAAGACAGGCATGCCTCTGATCAAAAAGAAGATCACAGTTGACGGCGGAGCCGCAGCAAAGCCGATGAATGTTGAAGCGCTGATCGGCACACCGCTCAAAGAGGTATTTGATTTCTGCGGCGGCTTCTGTGAGGAACCGAGAAAGATCATAATGGGCGGTCCTATGATGGGAGTTGCACAGTTTTCGCTGGAAAACCCTGTACTGAAGCAGACCAATGCATTGCTGGCATTGAATGGGAAGCAAGCAGAGGAACCAAAGGAATCCGTATGCATACGCTGCGGCAAATGTGTTGCTGCATGCCCGATGTCTCTGATGCCTTTATATATAAATGCAAATGTGATGAGGGGCAACTTCGAGGAAACATTGAAATACCATGTCACAGACTGCATAGAATGCGGCTGCTGTTCATTCGCATGCCCCGCATCGAGGCATCTGGTCCAGTCGGTCCGCTATGCCAAGGCGGAGCTGAGGAAGATAGCAGCAAAGAAGCAAGGGGGGAAAAACTAGCATGGAAATAAACCTTTTAGCTGGTTCATCACCTCATTTGAGAAGTGGTGAGAGCACACAAAAAATAATGAGAGACGTAATTATAGCATTGCTGCCTGCAACCCTTGCTGCAGTGAGCTTTTTCAAGGTACAGGCTGCTATGCTCATACTTGTGACGGTTATCTCCTGTGTTGCGGCTGAGTACGTATGGTGCAGGATCACAAAAAAGGAAAACACGATAGCCGATCTCAGTGCGGCAGTGACAGGCATGCTGCTTGCATTCAACCTGTCTCCAGCCATGCCGTTATGGATTGCAGCAATAGGCGGCATATTTGCCATTATCATAGTAAAGCAGCTGTTTGGCGGACTCGGGCATAACTTTGTCAATCCTGCGCTGGCAGCGAGAGCGTTTATGATGGCTTCCTGGCCGGTACAGATGACGACATGGCAAAAGCCGGGCTGGGACGCTGTAAGCTCAGCCACACCACTGGCCGTTATAAAAAGCGGGAGTGAAGCATCCGATCCGATGCCACAGCTGTGGGATATGTTCGTTGGAAATATAGGCGGCACGTTGGGTGAAACCTCGGCATTGGCACTGCTTATCGGAGCCGGTTACCTGGTTGTGAGAAAGGTCATTACACTGGAGCTGCCGGCCGCCTTCATAGGAACAGTCGGGTTCATGACCTGGATGCTTGGCGGAGAAGGCATGTTTACAGGAGACTTTGTTTACCATATTTTTGCCGGAGGACTTATGCTCGGTGCATTCTTTATGGCAACAGACTACACGACCTCTCCCGTTACTTTCAGGGGAAGGGTGATCATGGGTATAGGCTGCGGCCTTCTTACTTCGATCATAAGACTTTATGGAGGATATCCTGAAGGAGTGTCCTATTCCATACTTTTGATGAATCTTGTGGTACCTGTGATAGACAGATTTATGATACCGAAAAGCTTTGGAGGAGGTGCTGTGAAAAATGCCTGATATGATAAAACCAGCACTGCGATTGTTCATCATATGTGTCGTTACGGCATTCTGCCTGGCGTTTGTAAACTATATGACTAAGGACACCATTGCACAGAGGATTGCACAGGAGGCTGAAGAGCAGAGGAAACAGGTCATGACCGCAGCAGACACCTTTGAGAAGCTGGAGGGATGGAGCGAACTGGATGACAGCGGGCTGATAAAAGAAGCCTTTGCTGCATACAGCGGAGATAAATTGACTGGATATGTATTTAGTGCCGCACCTTCGGGATTTGGCGGAGAAATTGCTGTAACGATCGGCGTAGGAAGCGACAGCAGGATCTCGGGTGTAAGGGTAGGTAATAATGAGGAAACACCGGGCCTTGGCAGCAAAACTGCAGAAGAGGTATTCCTGGAGCAGTATCAGGGTAAAGAAACAGGCGATGAAATCAAGATAGTCAAAAGGCCGGTATCTGCGGATGATGAAGTACAGGCTGTCAGCGGCGCTACCATAAGCTCGAGTGCAGTGACCAGCGCAGTTCAGGCCTCTGCAGAGCTGGGTGAAAAATTGCTGAAGGAGCAGAATGGAGGCGGTTCGAAATGAAATTATTCAACACATTTAAAAATGGGATCATCAATGAAAATCCTACGTTCCGCCTTGTGCTGGGTGCTTGTCCGACACTTGCCATAACGACCTCAGCAATAAACGGGATAGGTATGGGTCTTGCGACTACGGCTGTTTTACTTGGATCCAACGTGGTCATTTCATTGCTGCGCAAGTTCATACCAGGCAAGGTTAGAATGCCGGCATTCGTAACTGTCATTGCGGGCTTCGTCACGATCGTACAGATGCTCATGAAGGCATATGTACCAGCGCTTGACAAGTCACTTGGTATATTTATCCCGCTTATTGTTGTAAACTGCATTATTATGGCAAGAGCTGAGTCATTTGCTTCAAAGAATCCCGTACTGGATTCTGCAATTGACGGGATTGGAATGGGTGTAGGCTTTACGCTGGCCATCACCGCAATAGGATCTGTAAGAGAGATACTTGGCAGCGGAAGTATATTTGGCCTGCAACTGTTTGGAGAATCGGCCAGCCCGGCGCTTGCGATGATACTTCCTCCCGGAGGCTTCCTTGTATTTGGTCTTGCCATCGGACTTGTGAACCTTTTGACCAACAGACAGGTTCTGAGTGCTGGCTGCGGCGCTGCCGGAGCCGGATGTGAAGGCTGTCCGGGCAGCTGCAGCGTCAAGGCATCTGAAGAGGAGGTGCAGTCATAATGTTAACGAGTATACTAATTGCATTTGTATCGGCAGTTTTTATTAATAACTTTGTGCTCGTCAAATTTCTCGGGATCTGTCCCTTCCTTGGTGTATCCAAGAAAATTAAGACAGCAGTCGGGATGGGAGCTGCGGTAATATTTGTCATGACGTTTGCTTCTGCGGTCACATGGCTCGTTTATGAATACATGCTAAAGCCTTTGGAACTGGGATACCTGCAGACAATTGCATTCATTCTGGTTATTGCCGCATTGGTTCAGCTGGTGGAAATGGTATTACAAAAATTCAGTCAGACGTTATATAAAGCACTGGGTGTTTACCTTCCGCTTATTACGACGAATTGCGCCGTACTTGGAGTTTGCCTTCTCAATCTGGAAATACAGGGAGATGCCAGGTTTCTGATGTCCGTACTGAACGGAGCTTTTTCAGGAGTGGGCTTTACTCTTGCAATAGTACTGTTTGCAGGCATCAGGGAGCGTCTGGAGACTGCAAATGTGCCAAAGTGCCTTGAGGGCTTCCCGATATCGCTTATTGCGGCATCGTTGGTATCTTTGGCGTTTCTGGGATTCCAGGGATTGTTCCAGGGTATGATTTGATTAGGCCGGAGGGGTGAAAAATGGGAGAGATAATTGTAGCTGTATTGATAATAAGTGGTCTGGGGCTTTTGTTCGGAATCGGCCTGTCATATGCATCCAAGGTCTTCGCAGTACAGGTCGATGAGAGAGTGTCACAGATCAGAGAAGTACTGCCTGGCGCCAATTGCGGTGCATGCGGTTTTACAGGCTGTGACAGTTATGCCGGCGCCGTTGTGGAGGGCAGTGCTCCAACCAACGCCTGTCCTGTAGGCGGAAGTGCGGTGGCGGAAAAGGTTGCAGCGATCATGGGTGTTGAGCCTGAGGGAATAAAGAGGACTGCTGCCAGAGTTTTGTGCAACGGGCGCTGCAGTGTGAGCAAGGAGAAATATGAATACCAGGGAATAGACAGCTGCGCAGCTGCTGCCCAGCTTTTTGCAGGCCACAAATCCTGTGCATATGGCTGTCTGGGACACGGCGATTGCATGAAGGCATGTCCCTTTGATGCAATTGTAATGGTTGGAGGCATCGCTAGGATCGTGGAAGATCGCTGCAAGGCTTGCGGCAAATGTGTGCTGGCATGTCCGAAGAATTTGATAGAGATCATTGACAAGACAAAGAAGTACTCTGTCATGTGCAGATCGAAGGACAAGGGTGCTGTCACCAGGAGCAACTGTCAGGTGGGCTGCATCGGCTGCACACGCTGTGTGAAGGCTTGCCCTCAGCAGGCCATATATATGGAGGGCACGCTTGCCAGGATCGATTACAGCAAGTGCGACAACTGCGGTGAGTGCACCAAGGTCTGCCCAACGATGGCCATCAGGGTCATGGACTTCGGCGAGTAATCGAATGAGGTATGGGATGGGTATCCTGATCACGGGATGCTCATGATCTCGGAATTCTTGGATCTGTGGTTAACATATGAAATAAATAATTGCATTGAGATGAATATTGCTTTATAATAAATAAAAACTAAAAAAGACAGTTCGAAACCATCCTGTCTATAAACAAAACTACGGAGGCTGCTGCATCTGTTATAATGCAAACGGTACCCGCCACCAAGCGTTTTTTGAACCCGAATGGTTGAAAATACGTGAAAGGGGGATTTCTATCGCCTTGTTATATTGCAGATGTAGTGAGGAGTTGTTTATATGGGACGGATAACGTCCCTTTTTTGTTGTGTGCGTCCAGTGAAGCAGGAGGGCACTAACCGGCGCAAGTCCGGTGAAGCCGGAGGGCACTAACCGGTGCAAGTCCGGTGAAGCCGAAGGGCACTAACCGGCGCAAGTCCGGTGAAGCCGAAATATATTTACTGGATCGCATGTATAGTCAAATACTTGAGACGGGGTGGCTGAACAGGAAAGGATGACAGTTCAATGGGAAATAAGGCATGGAATACAACAAACTACATCAGATATATAGTGGAGGCGGCAGTGATAGCCGCTATGTATGCGGCATTGACGATATTGATCCCAGGAGGATCCGGACAGATTCAGGTGAGAGTCTCAGAGGCTCTGACGGTTCTTGCTTTTTTTACGCCGGCAGCGATACCGGGCCTTTTCGCAGGCTGCCTGACAGCGAATCTTTTTGTTGGAGCCGGCATTTATGATATAGTATTCGGAAGTCTGGCAACTCTCTCAGCTGCTTTCTTAACAAGCAGAATGCCGTCTAAATATCTTGCGCCGCTGCCTCCTGTGATAATAAATGCAGTAGTTGTCGCATTTGTACTAAATGCTACGCTAAATGCACCACTGCTGATCACCATGGGGTTTGTGGCTCTTGGGGAGCTTGTTGCCTGTTACGGCCTTGGCTATCCTCTTATGCTTTTCCTGGAAAAGCACCACGGAAAGCTGTTTATACGATAGCTATGTTTATGCGATTGTAGCTAAAAGATGATCCATATTTTACTTGACACAACGGGTGCCATGTACTATCATATAATTTGTAATTCAATATATCTGGGGAGCTGGATGAGATCCGGCTGAGAGGGGACTGCATCGTTCCGACCCATCAAACCTGAGACGGATAATGCCGGCGGAGGGAGAATAGCGTATCATGTTGATTATTCACCAACCCTCTGTCTGTTTCAGGCGGAGGGTTTTATTATGCCAGTTATGCGCAGACAGACATAGTATCGATGCAATAAATGTTACCATCTCATTACGTATTTTCAGTCCTTGAGGTTGTATAATGCTTTTGCGTTATGCCGATCACTTATGGCTGCTCAGGTATACCAGACATACGTTATACGGACCAGTGGTACTGCTTGTTGGACTGGATTCTGAGTGACAGTACTGCAGCTCTGCTATGGTACTGTAGCAGATGCCTGATAACATGACTTAATTGTTATTTAACTTACTTTAATTGGAGGGTTTATATGAAAAAGCAGAATACATGGATGCTGGTAGAGGCCAGTATGATGATAGCACTTTCAGTTATTCTCGGGGAATTTGTCAAAATATTTGAAATGCCTATGGGAGGATCGGTCACGTTGGGAGGAATGGTGCCGTTGTTCCTGTTTGCCTTCAGGTGGGGCGGGAAACAAGGTATGATCGCAGGCGCTGTTTATGGCATGCTGGATCTGCTGATCGGTTACAGCACAATGCACCCTGCAGCCATAATTCTTGATTACCCGCTTGCATTTTCGATGATAGGACTTGCAGGATTGTTCAGAAGGACGCCTGCAGGATATATAAGCGGTATACTAACCGGAGTGATCGGGCGCTTCATCTGCCATGTAGTATCAGGTGTCATATTTTATGCCAGCTATGCGCCTGAGGGACAGGCTCCGCTGGTATATTCAATACTATACAATGGAACGTTCCTTGGGCCTGAGCTGGTGATTACTATTATCCTTACGTTAGTTATACTGAGATTTGCCCGGCTGCCTGAACCTAGAAGGACAGCATAATTATAGTTGCATCTGGCCTGCAGCTTTCAATCACATTTGATCCTGCTGCAGATCACGCGGGCAGCATAAACGCCGCTGGCGCCGGCCTGTGACAAACCACGGGTTATACCGGCGCCATCGCCTGCTGCGAACATGTTCGGCAGTTTTGTCTCCAGTTCATTAGATAATTCAAGCCTCGAGCTATAAAATTTCACTTCTACACCATAAAGCAGAGTATCGTAATTGGCAGTTCCGGGAGCAATTTTTTCAAGTGCCTGGATCATTTCGATGATATTGTCCAGATGCCTTTTTGTAAGAACCAGGCTGAGATCCCCCGGAGTAGCTTTCAGCGTTGGTACCGTAAAGCTTTGGCTCAGACGGTGCTCATTAGTTCTCATTCCTTTGAGCAGATCGCCAAACCTTTGTACAAGTACACCGCCGCCAAGCATGTTGGAGAGCGAGGCGATGCGCTTTCCGTATTGATACGGCTCGTTGAACGGTTTGGTGAACCTGTTGCTGACCAGCAGAGCAAAATTAGTGTTTTCACTTCTGAGTTCAGGAGCTGTGTAGCTGTGCCCGTTCACTGTTATTATGCCCTCGACGTTTTCAGTGACAACATAGCCATACGGATTCATGCAAAAGGTACGTACGATGTCACCGTATTGTTTTGTCCTGTATTTTAGCTTTGCTTCATAAACGGCATAAGTGATATGCTCGAATACTTTTGCCGGAAGCTCGACTCGTACACCGATATCGACTTGATTATTTATGAGGTCCAGCTCAAGTTCACGACATTGCTTCGAGAACCATTCAGCACCTGAACGGCCAGGTGCAGCTATCAGATAGGTGCACTTAATTGTATCACCGTTTGCCAGCTCCAGCAGATAATGCCCTTCCTCAGGTACTATCCGCCTGACCTGTGTGTTGCATCGTATCTCGACACGTTCCTTAAGGTATTCAAATATGTTTTTCAGAATCTGAAGATTATTCTCGGTGCCGAGATGCTTGACAACCGCATGAAGCAGATGCATATCGTTCTCTAGCGCCATCTTCTCTATTCTTGCAGCTTCTTCACTCCTGGTACTGAAACGCTCGGTCGATGCACCAAATCTAATATTTACGCTGTCAACATATTCAAACAGACTAATGCATTCTTCTGAAGATATATACTCATTGAGCCAGCCACCGAATTCCGTTGTAAAATTGAACTTGCCATCGGAGTATGCTCCCGCTCCGCCAAAACCGCTCATGATGCCGCAGCTTTTACAATTGATGCAGCCAGGCACATGCTTGTCGATTATCGGGCATTTTCGCATGCTAATATCGCTTCCCTGTTCCAGCATTACAACCTTCATCGATGGCAGACATTCTGCAAGCTCATAGCCGGCGAATATTCCCGCAGTGCCGCACCCAATAATTGCAGCGTCAAAGGTATCATGACTCATATGTAAACTCCCCTTATCATATTTTTCTAGTCGAATACAACTTGTACAATAATATAAAATTATTATGATTACATTATAGTATGTTGATTAAATTAGTTGTATATGTAATTATATAACTAGAGCAGTCAGATCGTTTGCTGCTTTCAAATTATCGCTGCATTTGGAGGAGGTCTGTTATGAAGTGCGCTGTGTGCGGATACAGGTACAATGAACCTGATGAGTCGAACGATAAGAACAAGTTGATCAGTGACGGGGAAGAACCGTTTATTAAGCTGATAAATACCTTTCACCGCAAGGACAGTGAGAGCAATCTGGATGAGGCCTATTTGTTCGGATGTCCCAGATGCAAAACGGTGAGGATGGAGCTCTGGTAGGTTAATTGAGGCACTGCGGACCTGTAATAGGTTAATAGAAACACTGAAGACCTGTAAAGAGCACCTTCAATATCTTGAGATGAGTTTCTGCGGGGATATGAGAAGTGAATTTTCAGATACCTGAGATGAGTTTCTGCGAGTTCCTTTGAGTACGTATAATTTCCTTGAGAGTCCCTGCGATTTCCTCGCTAATATACTTGACATTATCGCTTGCAGGCTTTACAATATAATTGCTCATGGACATGATTTGCAGGCGTGAACCGCGGCTCATAAACTGCAGGCCATAAGTTGCAGGACATGAACTACAAGACATGAGTTGCAGGCGTGAACCGCAAAAAATAACGGGCGTTTAACTCAGCTGGTAGAGTGTCATCTTGACGTGGTGAAAGTCACAGGTTCGAGTCCTGTAACGCCCACCAGATAAAGTACCATCTATTGATAAAAAGTATTTTATCGGTAGGTGGTTTTTTATTTGCATTGAAACGGCTTGTGGCAAGGGGGTTGCTGGTTTGGGACAGGTGAGGCAGGCTGTTCTGGTGGGGTGCTTTTTCAGTAAATCGGTGGATGATGGCTGATTTTTACCGTTAATTGCCGGGGAGAATCGTTTGATAATTGAAGGGGTGTGCATTTTTCCAGTAAATCGTTGAATATTTGAGAGAATCGTTGAATAATTGAATTTTGATATGTTTCCTAATACGAATCACGTTGAGACGGTAGTATTGATGTCAAAGGTGTAAGCCTTTATTCTACTGGGTTTGTTGGGTTGCATCCATCTTGTCTATTCAGCCTAAAGAGCCAGAATGTGTATGTAGGAACATGTCGAAGGGTAGAAAAAGAACCGAAAAGAATGGGGTTGAGTTGATAGTATAGATAACATCTGTAGGGTTGTGGAGATAGGATGGTTATGAATTTTATTATAACTCGGTAGGTATCTTAAGTTCAAAGTTTTATTTATGTAAGCAGTTATAAATTATTTTGAAAAATAGTTTACTTTCATGCTAATATGATTTACAATATTAGCATGAAAGGAATGAATGTATGATGCAAAACGCACGGCTTGAACAAATAGTCTTTGCTAATAAAGGAATTATTCAGACAGCTGATGCTGTTGATGCTGGTATTTCAAAACCTGTTTTTTATAAATTTATTAGTGAACATAATTTTGAGCAGGTTGCTCATGGTATTTATTTATCACCAGATGCATGGATAGATACAATGTATGTGATCAGCCTACGTAGTAAACAAGCTGTTTTTTCCCATGAAACAGCTTTATTTCTTCACAATCTGACTGATCGGGAACCGGTGCAATATTCTATTACGGCAAAAACAGGATATAATCCTTCGAAACTAAAAGCAGACGGAATCAAAGTATATACTATCAAAAAAGAGTTATATAATATTGGTTTAACAGAAACCAAGACGACATTTGATCATACCGTCCGCATATATAATATGGAGCGTACTATTTGTGATATTATTCGTAGCAGAAACACGATAGAAATTCAGTCTTTTCAAGATGCTTTAAAGCAATATGCAAAGAGAAAAGAAAAGAACCTGAGATTGTTGATGCAGTACGCACAGCAATTCCATGTAGATAAAATGTTGAATAAATATCTGGAGGTGCTCCTGTAATGATAAGAACATCTCGACAATTAAAAGATTTAGAGATATTACAAAGTAAGCATGACAAAGGATGTATGCTGCATTCGTATTACGATTATCTGTAGATAGCCTTTATACAAATGATAATGTATTTATAATTATTATCAGTAGAGTTGTGATAAAAGTTAGATGTTAAAAAATAGCTGTATAATGAAGATATTAATGTTTAATATAAACAGAATAATAGTAGTATAGAGCCGACAATAAGCGGCATAGGAAGTCGAGTCAATTAAATTCTGATAAGATATGATTTTAATGAGGGTGAGAATATGGATTGGGTTAAACAGTTGAATGAATCAATAAACTATATCGAAGAAAATCTTGCGGGTGAAATATCCTACGAAGTAATATCAAAAATTGCAGGGTGTTCTGTTTATAATTTTCAAAGAATGTTTTCTTATATTGCAGACAAGCCATTATCTGAGTATATAAGAAGTAGGCGCTTAACGATGGCAGCTTTTGATTTATTAAACAGCACAGACAGAATAATTGATATCGCAATTAAATATGGGTATGAGTCTCAAGATGCATTTACACGCGCGTTTAAAAATTTTCACAGTGTACTTCCTTCAAGTGTCAGAAACGAAATAGTTCAGCTGAGATCCTGTCCAAGACTCTCCTTTCAAATTTCAATAAAAGGAGAAAATCATATGAATTATCAAATTGAACAATGGCCAGCATTTAAGGTAATGGGAATCTCACACAAAGTAAAGACATCAACTGCATTTCAAGTTATTCCGAAGATATGGGAAAATGCATGGAAAGACGGAACCATGCAAAGGTTTATAGAGAATTTTCCGGATTACAGACCTGCTGGATTTTTAGGAATTACTGCTGGCGGACAATGGGGAGATTCTGAAGAAATGAGCTATATAATTGCTGTCACAAGCCATGTTGATGTACAGGAATGTAAACATATTCCTGTACTTGAAGGAATGCAGGAATTTTCTTATCCTGCTTCAACATGGGCGATTTTTGAGGCTAATGGAGAACTACCGGACGCAACGCAGAATGTATACAAGCAGTTTTATACTGAGTGGCTTCCTAATTCGGGCTATGAACTGGCGGACATGCCGGTTATCGAATGTTATATGCAGGAAAGCCGTCAGGAGGTTTGGATTGCAGTGATAAAGAAATAGAGAAGGTGGAGTAGCTATGGAATATTCATTTGAGTCAGGCTGTTATAATGAAGGGAATAGGATATTTATAAAAGTACCATTCAATGTCTGGGATACTTGTGGTAAGAAAGGTAATATACCTATTAAAGCAGTTATTGAGAATATAACCTTTGAATGCAAGCTAATACCTAAAGGAAATGGTGAATATGTACTTCCAGTAAACAAGGATATATTTAATAAATTCAGCTCAAGTGACGAATTCAATGTTAAATTTACTATATTAAAACAATTAACTAGAATAAATAATAACAGCCCGTATAGTAAAGAGAATCCAATAAGACACATTGATAGAATTAATTACTTGAAACAGCCTTCAATTGGCAGTTGTGGGCAAACATGCTTAGCTATGCTTGCCGGTATTTCCGTTGAAGAGGTTATTAAAATAATGGGGAGTAATAAATGGCAGGCAAGTATAAGTAAAGTGCTTGAAACCCTTGACTATTTCGGCCTATCATATAATATGCCTATTTATACTCATGGAAAAAAGGTAAATTTACCAAAGTGTTGCATAGTAAATGTAAGTGGCAGCGAAAAAAATCATTTAATGGTTTATTATGATGGCCTTTTTTATGATCCGGACTCAATGGTTACAGATGATTATAATTATGAGAACGTAATCAGCTTTATAGAGATTTATGATTAATCATTGAGTAATAATGGTGAGATTGTAAAAAATACTTGCTTAATATTAATTTGAATTCTTATATTGTATATTGGGTTATTGTGCAAACTCCAAGGCTTCATATATTTCGGATTGATATGTTCCCTAAAACCTCAAAACTATTGATATGTTTCCCCAAACCTCGAAAACGCTTAAAAACGGTTGACATATTCCCCTTAACCACGACATCAATAATGAGCACTCGAGCCATGTGGAGACCATTTGCTTGATGTCTAAGAAATAAAGTCCGGAAAGCCTTGAAGATACTAGGTTTTGTAAAATGAAAGTGAATCTGTCTACTCGACCTAAGCCCTCGATATGTGTACGTAGAAACATATCGAGGGTATATTTTTGTGCAAAATTTGAGCTAGAATATGGGTAGGGTTGAGTTGACAGATTAGATATATCTATAGGGTTGAGGAGGTAGAATGGATGTGACATTCTATCTTAATTGCAAATCGAAATGCAACCCTTTCGACCTGTACCGACCTTTCTGAAATTTAATAACCCATATTACCCGAGAGGTTGCATCTCAGCATACAAATGTGGCGGGATGTCAGGGGCGGGCGGTTACGCCCGTTCATCGGAGCGTAGCGCAGACCCTTGATATCCCATTACATTACATCCTTTTGTCCTCGGTCTGTCATGACAGACCGACTGCCTTCCGGCGAGGACGGGGTTTGGGGCAGAGCCCCAAGGTCTTTATACAAATTCTCTATTTATAATCCTTTCTGTTGCCGAATATACAAGTATGTTGGCGGCTGAAAGGAGAGTAATCATGTCAACATTTTTCACTTATGAGGAGCGGTTAACCCTCCAGAAATACCTGAAGGAAAGCCAATCCTTCAAAGAAATCGCCCGCACTTTAGGCAAGTGTGAATGATAAAATAAAATTGACAGTTTTCGATCAATAAGATTTTACGGTTTTTTCCGGTATTTGTAAAGACCATGTAAAATTGCTGGAAATAATATTCACTCCATAACAGCATCTTCAGGAAAGGACATCTTTGTTCATCTCATAATAATCATCTCTTACTCAGACTGTCGCAATGGTGAAAATGACAGCACCTTTCAGTATAATTGTTTTGAAAACACTGAAAGGAGCATGAACGTTGAAAAAAGAAGAAGGGTGGCATATGTATTCAGAGATAAACCAGCTTATCAAGATGGGATTAAAAAAGTCTCAGATTGCCAGAAAGCTAAACATCAGCCGTCCAACCTTAGACAAATACCTTGAGATGCCTCCGGATGAGTTTGATAGATTTGTGTGTAGAACTCAGGAGCGGAGCAGGAAACCTGAGCCATTCAAGAATGATATTCTATGCTGGCTGAAAGAATTTCCTGATATATCAGCAGCACAGGTGTTTGACTGGCTGGAAGAGAGATTTCAGGCATTACCATTTTCGGAGGTTACACTTCGGCGCTATGTGCGAGTACTGCGGCAGAAGCATGATATACCCAAGACTGCAAGATCGAGGGATTATGAGCCCGTTGATGAACTCCCTATGGGCAAACAAATGCAAGTTGACTTTGGCACAATAAAAGTACCAAGTGAAGCTGAGAAGGAAAAACGGCTTTACGTTATGTGTTTTGTACTGTCTCATTCCAGGTATAAATACTGTGAATGGCAGGACAGGCCTTTTAGTACACCTGATATTATCAGAATCCATGAAAACGCATTTGAATTCTATGGAGGTATAGCAGATGAAATTGTATATGATCAGGATCATTTGATCCTGACAAGTGAAAATCATGGTGACTTAATATATACTCAGGCATTTTCCGGATACCTTCAGAAACGCAGATTCAGAGTATATATGTGCAGGAAGGCAGATCCAGAAAGCAAGGGGAAAATTGAAAAGGTCGTAGATTTTGTAAAAAACAACTATGCCCGGCATCGCACGTTCTACAATATCGATCAATGGAATGAGGACTGCCAAAACTGGCTTCAACGGCGCGGAAACGGGAAGAAACATGGCACTACAAGAAAAATACCAGCCGAAGTATTTGTTGAAGAGAAGAAATACTTAAGGCCGGTACTGGATAAAATTAAAACTAATT
>JAEZYU010000117.1 GCA_023418915.1 Bacillota bacterium | reverse complement strand
ATGCTGGGCTTGGTGATAGGATGAAAAATCAACAGCAAAATATGGTGGTGCGCAGGGCTGATTTGCAGGATGCAGACCACCTTACCTGTATTTTGACGGAGTCTTGGAGCCACGCATTTGCAGAGATTTTAACAGTGGAAACACTGAAAAAGTATACCGATTATAATACCTGCCTTAGATTATTGACCAACGTGCTAGAAAGCGGTAAGGGAAGCATCTTAATCTCTGCATTAGAGTACAACCCCTGTGGGCTGCTGTTTTGGTGTCCGGGGGAGGAGCTGCCGGAGAGTGCCGAAATTGTGGCAGTTCATTCGTTGCCTTTTAGCTGGGGAAGCGGTGTGGGCAAAGCCATGATGGAGCAGGCAATGGAAGAGATAACCCAAGGCGGTTTTAGCAGTGCTTATTTGTGGGTGTTTGAACAAAATAGCCGTGCCAGACGGTTTTATGAAAAGTGCGGCTTTGCTGTGGATGGTGAGAAACGCATCAGTATGTATGATAATGCGCCGGAAGTGCGATACATCAAAAGAGATTTTCAATGAGGCATTTTAGTTTCATCAGCCTTTGCGGCAAAATAACCGGTGATTGGTTTATTGCCGATAAGACAGTTGAACAGGGAACAGTAAAAAAACCACATCACTGATTTTTAGTCAGTATTGTGGCTTTTTCTACATAGACAATGTGGTGAGATTTGCAAAGAGAAATTCAAGTGTTATTGTGTAATGACCAAAATAAAAAAGCGGCTGCATATGCAGCCGCTTTTACTATGTTTTTATTTTTTGCGGGTCAGCACCTTGCGTACTGCCTTTACAATGTCAGCGTCGGTAAGGCCATATTTTTCCATCAGCTCATCCGGCTTGCCCGATTCTCCAAAGGTATCCTTCACAGCTACCTGCTCCATAGGGGCGGGGCAGTGAAGCGCCATATACTCGGCAACGGCTCCGCCCAGTCCACCGGTAATTTGGTGTTCCTCGGCGGTAACCACAGCACCACAGGAGGCTACCATTTTTTCAATGCAGTCACCGTCCAAAGGCTTGACAGTATGCATATTGACAACAGCCAGCTCAATACCTTCTGCAGCCAAAATGTCTGCAGCCTCCAAAGCTTCACATACCATGGCGCCGTTGGCAATTACCACAGCGTCGCTGCCTTCCCGCAGTACATTGGCTTTTCCAATTTCAAAGGGTGTGCTTTCGTCGGTGATAACCGGCACAGCCTCACGACCAAAGCGAATAAAGCAGGGGCCATTCACGGCGGCCATTGCTAAAGTGGCCTTCTCAGTTTCAATAGAATCACAGGGGACAATAACCCGCATGTTGGGTAATACCCGCATCAGTGCTACATCCTCCAAAGACTGGTGGGTTGCACCGTCAGGGCCTACGGAAATACCGGCGTGTGCACCGGCAAGCTTGACATTAAGCTTGTTGTAGCACACGGTGGTGCGGATTTGATCCCAGGCGCGGCCTGCCAAAAATACACAATAGGTGGTGGCGAAGGGAATCATGCCGCCCAGGGCAAGACCGGCGGCGGTACCTACCATATCCTGCTCAGAAATACCCATATCCAAAAAGTTTTGGGGAAACTTATCTTTAATCCAGTTGGTGCGGGTGGACTTTGCCACGTCGGCGTCCAGCACCATAATCTTATCATTTTCGGCAGCCAGCTTCAGCAGTGCCTTGCCATATCCGTCACGAGTAGGAATCATTGTGTAGTTCTTCATATTCACATTCTCCTTTCTCTCTTAAGCTCTGATTTCTGCCAGGGCCTGCTCCAGCTGCGCTGCATCGGGAGCCAGACCATGCCAGGAACATTCATTTTCCATATAAGAGACACCCTTGCCTTTTACAGTGTGAGCCACCAGCACAGTGGGCTTGCCTTTGTAACGGGCAGCCATGTGATAAGCCGAAAGCACCTGCTCTATGTCGTGGCCGTCAATTTCTATGACGTTCCAGCCAAACTGGTGCCACTTGGCGGCAACGTCGCCAATATCCTTAATCTCCTCTACGGTGCCGTCCAGCTGAACATAGTTACGGTCTACAATGGCGCAAACGTTATCCAGCTTATGCTGGGCAGCGGTCATGACCGCCTCCCAAATCTGGCCTTCCTGCAGTTCACCGTCACCCATCAGGCAGTATACCCGGTTGGGCAGACCCTGTCTTTTAAAAGAAAGACCCAGTCCGTTGGCAATAGATAAGCCCTGTCCCAAAGAACCGCTGGAGCAATCGAATCCGGGGAGGATGGAAGCATGGGGATGCCCCTGCAAAATGCTGCCCAACTGGCGCAGAGTATCCATAGTTTCAAGAGGGAAAAAGCCCATTCTGGCCAGGGTGCTGTAAAAAACGGGGCCTACATGGCCTTTGGAAAGAATAAAACGGTCGCGCTCATCCCAATCGGGATTTTTGGGGTCAACTTTGATGATACCGCCCATGTAAAGGCCAACCACCAGCTCAACAGCAGAAAGAGAACCGCCCGGATGACCGGAACCTGCCTTGTGTACCATGGTTACAATATCTTCCCGGACAACCTTGCACATTTGTAACAAATCGGCTTGTTTCATAACTCTATATCCTTTCTTAAGTGTATTCATACCTTTTTTGTCAATATCGTACTGGATACAAAATGTGGCCCAAAAACAGGAGTAAACATTGAGTGTATCAACACAATATCTATTACTGTTATAACACTAACACCACAGAAGATATTTGTCAACAATAAATAAAATTTTAACTATTATACTATATAATTTGCTAAAATATTGTCAAAACTTATCTGACGACTTTTGATACAGCAGCACAACAAATAATTTTAACAAATATAGTATTATTGTGCTAAAGTACAACAAATGGGCGTTTTCTTTAAAAATAAATTAACAATTAAAAATAAAAATGATCTGCTTCATATTGATACATATCAAAAGATAACGATTTTTTTAAGCTATTTTCTGTGAAGTCGCAATAAAAAGACCCAAAGCCGCATCATCGGCTTTGGGTCTTTGGCTGTATGAAATGAATTATGTGGTAGATTATGTGATGAGAGTCGGCCGGCGTATCAACGCTGGGGTTTTGCCTTGCTGAGATTTCAGGAAATTTCTGAGGACAGTATTTTGCGGATAGAGCAGGCAAACAGGATGATGGTAGTGG
>JAEZYU010000028.1 GCA_023418915.1 Bacillota bacterium | reverse complement strand
AAACTGGCTTCAACGGCGCGGAAACGGGAAGAAACATGGCACTACAAGAAAAATACCAGCCGAAGTATTTGTTGAAGAGAAGAAATACTTAAGGCCGGTACTGGATAAAATTAAAACTAATTTACCTACATTGAGCATACCCTATCAGGTTAGAAAAGACAATACCGTTCCCATAAAAGGAAACCGCTATACCGTTCCCAGGGGAACATATAAAGGGCCATATACATATGTCAGGGTAAATTATACAGGTGATAATGACCTTGATATCTTTGACATCGATACAGATAAACTGCTGGGACATTTCAAAATACCTGTAGATAAAGGGAATCTCGTAAAGAATAATGACCACAGACGAGATAAGAGCGGAAAGATCTCAGCCTTGATTGATGAATTAGCTGGCAGGTTTTCTTATCCAGACAAGGCCAAAAACTACATAGAAACAATTCATACAGAGAAACCCAGATATGTACGGGATCAGATTTTACTGATACAGAAATCAGTTAAAGGGACATCATTGGAAGTAATAGATAAAGCCTTGGAGTTCTGTGTAAAGAACGGTCTTTACAGGGCGACAGACTTTCAAGACGCTGTAAATCACTATCAAAAGGACAAGCAGGTCTCAACTGATACTTTTACTGTAAAAGTATCATTTATGTCAGCAGAGAGCCTGGAGAAAATTAGAGTAACACCAAAAATACGAGATTTGTCGGAATATATCAATGCTTTGGGAGGTAACAGCGATGCAATCCACAATTGACAGCATTAGGACAATGCTCAAAACTTTAAATCTTCATAATGCTGCACAACAAATCGAAGATATATTAAACGTACCTTTAAACAAAACCATATCGTATGAGAAGTTCCTAGAGGAACAGCTGCAACGCGAGATAAAAGGCCGGGAGGAAAAACGTTTTGAAAGAAATCTAAAGCAGGCTTCGTTCCCGGAGTACAAGACCCTTGATGAGTTTGATTTAAGTGAACAGCCATCATTGAGCAAGAGACAAATCAACCAGCTGCGGGAACCCAGTTGGATCGAGCAGGGTTACAACCTAATCCTGCTCGGCCCGACAGGCGTTGGGAAAACTATGCTTTCAATAGGACTTGGTATTCATGCCATTAACAACGGCTACAAAGTTCATTTTACGACCATGAATGACCTGGTATACATACTTAAGACTCAAGAGATTCTGAGGACCTCCAGAGCCAAATACAGGCGAATTATTGAAGCAGATCTTGTTATTATTGACGATCTAATGTTTATGGCTATGGAGAAGCATGAGGCAAATCTGTTTTTTCTGCTTGTGAATAAGCTTTACGGGCAATCCTCAATCATAATTACATCTAATAAAGGGCCTGAGGAATGGGGTGAATTGCTTGGAGATCCTGCCATTACTACAGCAATACTAGACCGTATTGTACATAAATGTGAAGTTCTTAACTTAAATGGGGACAGCTATAGATTGAAATACCGGGAAACCATATTTGGTAAATAATAGGTGTAAAAAATTATTGATCGAAAACTGTAAAATTATACTTGACATCTACAGGAGCGAACCGATGAACTTCTGAATACCTTTCAAATGCTCTCCCAAATTAGTGTAACAATTAGACTAAAAAAGAAGCAGATGCCCATTTAAACATCTGCTTCTTTTTTCCTGCCCCGTACCGGTTACCCCTTGGTTCAGAAAATGTACCTATGGGTGATAACACTTGGATTTCAAGGGCTTTTTGTTATATTTATGGAGAATAAAATCCTAGTTGATTCTCGAGTTGATTCTATATTTATATTTCTTAGCTCAATTTCATTATTACAATTTTGTCTTGTCTGCCGAATATTTCTAAATATTATCACACTGTGCAACAAGTTCACATAATTATCATATTATGTATATGAATTCGTGTTATGTGAGAGGAGGTAAACTGATGACATACAGAGAGGTGTTGGAGGCTAACAAAAGGAGTTATCGTTACATGATGATGAAGAATGGAGTGCGCACAGAAAGCTCTCCAGCTTCACGATCAGGAGCAGGATGCGGCAGCTTTGACAGAGCGGCAGCTGCTGACAGAGATTCGAAGAGTGCAGCTAAGCTGTTCATACCACCCGGAGCTGTAATAAATCTGCTGGATATCATTGAAATCTCATCGCCGGGTGGAATTTCACTAAAGGCAAGTCTGCCGTTTCTAGGCGGGAATGACAAAGATGCTGTCGCCTCATTGTTCGGTAAGCTGTTAAATACCGCCGGTCAGTCGGGCGGGCTCATCAATATCGTTAAAGCTGATGGCAGTGATAAAGGAGACGGAGAATTGATAATTAATTTGTAACCCTTTATGTTAACAAAATTGAAGAGAACGGCATAGTATGAAGTATGATGGAGGTGATATAAATGGTATCCAGAGACTCTGATTGCAAAGGTAAAAAGAATCCTTGCCCGCAGCTTCCGGGAACCGTACTTCGCATATTTATTCCTGCAGGTGCTGTAATAAACCTGTTGAATCTGATCGAGCTTTCATCCCCCAGTGGTATCTGCGTTATTATAAGGCTGCCTTTCCTTAGCGGCCTTGGCGGCGCTGGAAATGACCTGTTCAAGCAGATAAGAGCGGCAGGAGGGACAGTGGAGACGCTGGACTTCTAAATGCACAGGAGGATTATTTGTCAAATCCGGAAGTCAGCCTGGACCGGATAAAAAGGACCGTGTATCCTGAAGGGGTACACGGTTTGCTTTTGGACTTATTGTTTTTTAGCAGATGTGTTACAAAATGCTGCTCTTTATGAGCAGCAGATGGGTAAATGACGGCTTGAACTGCGTGAGCTTATGCTGCCAGCCTCATTTGCAGGGCGCATTGCAGGGAGGGCACTTCTTGTAGTATTCATCGTAGTATTTATGTGTTGCATCTTCATATTTGTGTACATGCCCATCAGCCATCTTAGTGATACCACAGTACATGTGGTAGTGCTTTCCGCCGACATATATGGCTGGACCTGTTGCATTATGATATTCATGGACATGACCGTCGTCAAGCGAGGTTTTTCCGTCCATATAATGGATGTGATCCGGATCATCAGGGTCGCAGCTTGTTATTCCTTCATAACAGTGCCAATGCCTGTCATCAATCGTTGTCTTTCCTAAATAGTAATGTGAATGCATAAATAACACCTCCAGTATAGTGTATTTTATGTTAACTTTGCCTCTTGTGTGAATAGTTTTTGATATGCCATAGTATTTGATATCTCATTCATATTTTGTTAAAATATATGAAAAGAAACACAGATAGAAAGATTATAGAAAATGTATCAACTGATCTGCTAATGTTACAATATTTTTTTCGGAGGAAGCATGAAACTAGAAAGGCAGCGTGAAATACTACTTGGTATCTACAGCATTGATTACCTTTTAAAATGCAGTGTGATTGAATTCTCAGAAAAGGTACTCAAATTATCGCCGATTTCCGGGAAAACGGATATGTTCCAGAAATATGACCCTGTAGTAATCATCACTGATACCGGCGGTGACATAACTGCCGATGCGGCTGATGTTGCCGAAGTAGGCGACATGTCCGGCTTAATCACACTCAATGTCTATGACGAGGAGGTTCCCGAAGAACGCCGTGTTTTTGAAAGATATCCGGTGTCTCTCATGATAAGCGCTCGAAAAAAGTATTCAAACAGAAGGATGCACATGCTCGTGAAGAATATCAGCCTCTATGGGATGGGGGTTGTATCGCAGGTGGAGCTTGAGGATGAGGAACTGATAGATATCGATCTTATAACCGACAGAAGTATGTTCTATTTCAACGGCAAGGTGGTATGGAAAAAGCAGCAGGACGACATTTATGAATACGGTCTGCAGCTGACTCACTATGATGTCGCCACCCAATATAATTTCCAGGAATATTTGGCAAGACAGAAAACGAATTACGCAAACATGATACTAAAAGCCAGATGAATCGGGCTATGATGTGGAATGGGCTTTGGAGACGGACTGAATCTGGCGTTGTATGCTGTCCGCCACCTATAGATTTTTATAGAAATCCAGATTTTCCTGCAGGACTGGATCCAGTGAGCCATTTGTCTTGATATAGTTTTTATACCGGTTTTCAAGTTCTCTTACCTTTTTAGACCGCTGTATATTGAAAATTGATATAAGGTCGGAATAAATCGGCTGTCTTTCAAGCTGTTCTCTGATTTTTAATGAAAACGGGCAGTGTTTTGAAAATATACTCCTGGCAACTCTGTTCAGCCTTGGATTGCCTTTTGATTCATTGCATATCCATATTTCATATTCCGATGTAAATATGTCGCGCAATTTATTATGATGCCTGGATATCAATGCTTTTACCTTTTCCCTAGCTTCTTCGGTAAGGTCCCGGTTTTTTCGGTAAAACTGTATATAGTCCGCATACTCGGATGTAAGAGAGCTTTGCGTAATATCGTTCCAGGCGGCGCCCATCATGGTTCTGCAAAGCTCCCACCTGAAATTGCCTGTAAGTCGGATGAGTATATCGTCGATGCTTTCATCTGTAAATACAGGCAGAATGAATCTGCCTGGACTGTTTCTTACTCTTCCCGTGATTTCCTGCCACATCATTGCTCTTGTGCCGTAAACAGGCATGAGCAGGATGTCCGGCATTACCTTTGACATTACAATTTCTTTCTCTATGCCTGTATTTGCATCTCTGTAATGTATTTCCCTATGAAAGATCGAGTAGTCTGTTTCCAGTATCGCAGATAGTTTTTCGCTGATGACAGATGGTGATATGAACGAGCGGCAAGGGTCATAGGGCGCCGAATCCTTGTGCAGTATGGGAAAATACTGTGATATCTGACCCTGGCACAGCTTATGATTGGTTTTCAGCATGTTGTTTATCTCAAATGTCAGCCTATCCTCTCTATTATTCATGTAAGCCGGTTTGTCCTTGTCTGTGAGCCTGCCGTGCTTTTTGAGCTCGCGGAAGGTATCTGTATAATCATGGCCGAAGTTATTGACAGAAGGGTCCTTCGACATTCTGTAAATTTCACCGAGCCATTCATGCATGAAATATATGCCTGTGCAGCCGGCACTGTGATCCATACCTGCTAATCTGTATATTGCCATTACCTGATCGATATCAAGCAATTTTTCATCCATATAGCCATATGAGAGAAACATTCTTATCAGTCTGGATTCATCGCCGGTTCTGTGCGCTTTTCTGAAAACCTCAGTATAAATCTCGAAAAAGGAATCTGTAACAGCCTTTCTTACCGTCCTGGCCTGTTCATCCGCAGAGAGCCTGTCTTTGAGGTTTCTGAAGGCGGTCAGGTTCATCAGGAAACAGGTGGATTTCTCCTCCGATATCTCGGAATATTCAAGTATTTTGACCGCACTGTTATTTAATTCATCAGGAAGGCTTTGTAACTCCTCTGCTGACAGTAACGGGGAATCTGAGCCGTCCTTTGAAGTTGTGGATGTATCCAGCGCTGTTGATCGATCCGAATGCATATGTTCAAAATAGTCAAAATCAATACCTGTATTATGCTTGTATTCAAACTCCATATAAGATGAGATGTCTTTAAGCCTGCCCAGCAGGTATGCAGCAGCGTCCAGTGCCGGAGTATGGTCAAAGCCCTTATCTTTCATCTCAAACGCAGCTTTCATAAATGCACTGTAGATATTGTTATCATCTAAGCTGTATAGCAGTCCGACAGTATTCTCAAAACGGATGAAGATCTGCCTCAGCTCCTGCAATATCCTTTCAAGGCATATGGATGCTTGGGAGGCATGCTTGCAGGTAACATAGGTGTCTGCGGAAAAGAAAGCCTTTCTGATATCCGAAGAAATGTTATACATATGGGTGTAAAATTCGATTTCATCACGTAAATCTGAGTCTTCGGGAACAGGGCAGGCGACAGCAGCTTCTTCTGCTTCTGCAAACTGTCTGCTGAACTGAGAGGGTACTATAACTCCTGATTCGCCTAATGCCGAGAGCGCAGATTTTCCGGTCTCAGTAATGATTCCAGGCAATTCGCTCAGTTCGAATGTGTCGGTAAGTGAAACATAGAATGCACATAAATTTCGAAAAAGGCATTCGATTGAAGTGCAATATGTATGTACGCTGCTGAGAACCTGATGGGAACTTATTATCAGACTGCATATCGAATTTATGATATATGCGCCGTAATCCTTTTGTTTTTCAATCAGTTCTTCTGTTTCCTGTCTATTTTGCACTTGGCACGAAAACAAGCTGCAGTCTGTCGCCGCCGTATAAGTTAGGGAGGTACTACTGCCGGTGAACAGATCATTGGCGCCTATGAAGATATTCTGATCAATATCAAAAAGCTTGTACCCGGTACTAATCACATCCCTGGTGCTTGAAACGAGCAGGGGCTTCCCGCCGGAAGACATAAATGCTTCAATTCTGCCCTTCAGCAAAAGCTTCAGCGACGAGGGCTGCTCGCCTTCAGCGATGATCTGCTGATTTCTGCCAACATTATAGGTATTGCTGTTGTGATTAGAATAAGGATTCATTTGACCGCCCCGCATAAATTTATAGTATTGATAAGTAATGACATCAAAATACAATTATATACATTATACAACATTATAATGTAACCGGAAACGGGTATTTCGTACTATACAATTGTGGAACTGTGTTTGTATGAGGTTATGTGTCTATTGTTTTGCTGTACCGGCGATATCTGCCAGAACCAGACCCTTATTCTTCTCCTCTGCCCATCTTATATTCCAATCGTTTTCAAAAAGTAAAACAGGTCTTTCCTCATTATCCTCTACAAGCATAGTTGAGCTTGTAAGGTTCAGGCCTTTCAAATCCTCTGCCTCTGACACTATCCATCTGGCATATCTGAAGGAAAGCTGATTAACTCTGAGATCCACACCATATTCATGCTTTAGCCTGTGTTCAAGTACCTCGAACTGAAGTACGCCGACTGCGCCTACAACAATCGTCTCCATGCCCGAATCAGGCTGTTTGAACACCTGAATGGCGCCTTCCTGTGAAAGCTGGCTGATACCCTTTATAAATTGCTTGCGTTTCATGGAATCAGCGGGAGAGACCCTGGCAAAGTGCTCGGCAGGGAAAATGGGAATGCCTTCGAACCTGAAACGCTTGTTTCCCTCGCATAGAGAGTCTCCTATCCTAAATACACCCGGATCGAATACACCTATAATATCTCCGGGATACGCCTCCTCCACTATCGCACGTTCCTGAGCCATGAACTGCTGGGGCTGTGCCAGCTTTATTTCCTTGCCGGCCTGTACATGATAGACAGACATACCGCGTCTGAACATGCCTGAGCAGATGCGGATGAATGCAATTCTGTCCCTGTGCGTCGGATTCATATTGGCCTGTATCTTGAACACAAAACCGGAAAATATCTCAGATTCCGGGTCGATTTCACCTGCGTCTGACATCCTTATCCCCGGAGATGGCGCCATGCTTATAAATTCCTCCAGAAACGGCTGTACACCGAAGTTAGTCATTGCACTGCCGAAAAACATTGGGGTCAGTTCACCGCTGCGCACCTTTTCCATAGAAAACTGATCGCCTGCCATATCCAACAGCTCTATTTCCTCCCGCAGTCTGTTGTGATAGTGGCTGCCCAGCAGGTCGGTAAACACCGAATCATCAACGCTGCCCTTTATTGAGCTGACTGTTGTCTGGCCATGTTTGCCTCCCTCAAAGAGCTCGATTTGTTTGAGTTTCCTGTTGTAAACGCCTTTGAAATCACCATCGGTGCCGATTGGCCAGTTCATGGGATACGAACGTATTCCCAGCACATTTTCTATCTCTTCCATCAGCTCGAACGGATCCTTGCTTGCTCTGTCCATCTTGTTTACAAAGGTGAATATAGGGATACCCCTCATTTTACATACGTGGAAGAGCTTTATCGTCTGGGCCTCAACGCCCTTTGCTCCATCGATCAGCATCACTGCGCTGTCTGCAGCCATCAGTGTGCGGTATGTGTCCTCGCTGAAGTCCTGATGGCCGGGAGTGTCAAGTATATTAATGAAGTGGTCTTCATATTCGAACTGCATTACGCTGGATGTAACAGAGATACCTCTTTGTTTTTCTATCTCCATCCAGTCCGAGACGGCATAGCTGCCCGATTTTCGTGCTTTGACCGCACCTGCGAGCCGGATGGCTCCTCCATAGAGCAGCAGCTTTTCAGTTATGGTGGTTTTTCCGGCGTCCGGATGCGATATTATGGCGAAGGTTTTTCTTCGATCTATTTCACTCCTGATTTTATTCAAGCAGCTTTGTTCGACTTTTTCTGCCATGTTTGATCATTCCTCATAATAAATTTTTCATTTCATATTAACTTATATCAAACGTTTCTGTCAAACATCCAGTAAATATATTATAATATAATAGAGTATTATCCAAATTAGTGAGGAGAAAACAAATGACAAATACAAAAGAACGGGTAAAGGTCATTATAAACTCCGGGGAACCGGTGGCTGTCCGAAAAGGAACGACGCTTCTGGAGCTGTCGCACAGGTATGGCAGCCTTCACCGGGAAGCAATCATTGCTGCTAAGGTCGATAATGATATAAAAGAGCTGACCTATGTGCTTCACAGAGACTGCAGGGTGAGATTCATAGACCTGACTGAGGAAGACGGCATGAGGATTTACAGAAGGAGCCTGTACTTCATATTCATGAAGGCGGCCAATGATCTGTTTCCCGACAGACGTGTAATAATAAGTCACGCTGTGGGCAGAGGACTGTTCTGTGAGCTGAGGGGGGAGAAGGAGCTTGCGTCTGAAGATGTCGGGCTTATCGAAGCTCGTATGCATGAGATCGCAGATCAGGCGATACCGTTTTTGAAAAGGGAACTGCCCCTTGCTGAGGCCGAAGCCTTGTTTGAGTCCTCCGGCAGGATGGACAGATATCATACTATAGAACACAGGAATAGGGAGCTTGTAACTATCTATGACTGCGGAGGCATGGATGACTATTTTTACGGGTATATGGCCCCCGACACAGGATATATAAAGGTTTTCGGCCTGGAGTACTATCAGGGCGGTCTGATAATCCGGTTTCCGGACAAAGCCTCTCCAAGGATGCTGCCTGACTTTATTGAACAGGAAAAACTGTTCAACATATACCTGGAGTTCAAAAAATGGGGACGCATACTGGAGGTAGAAAATGTCGGCGCATTGAACGGTCTTGTAAAGGAAGGCAGGGTAACTGAGATAATAAGGATCTCCGAAGCGCTGCACGAAAAAAAGCTGGCTAGTATAGCGGACATGATATCCAACAGCGGCCACAGGAAACGCATCATCCTTATATCCGGACCGTCGTCCTCGGGCAAGACGACATTCGCTCAGAGGCTTTCCATACAGCTTAGAGTCAATGGACTAAAGCCGGTCACCATTTCTCTCGATGATTATTTTGTAAACCGCGAAAATACACCAATAGATGAAGACGGAGAGTATGACTATGAAGCGCTTGAGGCCATAGATGTAAAATTTTTCAACAAACAGCTCAAAGAACTGATAGAAGGCAGGGAGGTTGAACTGCCGGTATTCAATTTCAGTACGGGATCCAGAGAGCCGGTCGGGAAGAAGCTTCAGATCGATGATGATAATGTGCTTGTCATAGAGGGCATCCATGGGCTCAATGAAAAACTGACCTCTGAAATATCAAAAGACCAAAAGTTCAAAATATATGTCAGTGCGCTGACATCGATGAATATAGACGATCATAACAGGATACCAACGACAGACAACAGGATAATCAGAAGAATAGTCAGGGATCACCAGTTCAGGGGGAGCAGTGCAGTGAGTACGATAAAGAGATGGCCGTCAGTCAGGCGCGGAGAGGAAAAGAATATCTTTCCTTTCCAGGAAAGTGCCGATGTGATGTTCAATTCTGCCCTGATGTATGAGCTAGGTGTATTAAAAACATATGCGGAGCCGCTGCTCAAGGAGATCGACAACAGTACTGAGGAATACTCTGAGGCAAAAAGGCTCATTGAATTCTTGAGCTATTTCCTTCCGATAGATATCGAGGATGTCCCTGTCAACTCTATCATCAGAGAGTTCACCGGGGGCAGCTGCTTCTACTGAGCCGCGAATTGCCCGGTGAATAGGCCCGGTGAATTGGCTCGTTGAATTGAGTCGATGAATTGACTCGGTGAATAGGTCCGGTGAATTGAGTCGATGAATTGACTCGGTGCTCAGAATTCATATTCTGGTCTCAGGGAATACGAGAGTTATTTTTGTTCATGCATGGATTGAAACAATGCTGCTGATTAAGAAAGCTCCATAACGGCCTTTAGATATGGACCGGTTATGGAGCATATTAAATAGAAGGGGCAATATTCAGATACTGTCAGCTTTTATCATTAGTGTAATAGAAGGTGGCGCAGTCTGTCTGCTCAGATGTCAGAGAGTCCTTTGGTTCGACTATGATCTGTGATGCGCAGCAGTGATCCCCCTTCATATAATAGTAGCAGGTGTTCACTGTACATACGACGCCCTCATTCGGATGGTCCATCTTGTCTGCTCTCATGCTAAAGCCTCCCTTGATTAATATGGAAAGTATTATGCCTTCCAAAGCTGCATAACACTATAATGATTTGACTCAGAATTATTATTAGCACAATGTGATAAATTATTACTGGCTGTTCTGCATCATTTTGTTGCTGGACTCATCGCTGTTTAAGCAGAAATCAAATGGCGGAGGAAGAGCTTTACAGTAAAAATAATAATATAAGTTTACTTAGTTCAATAAAAATATTTATTTATAGACTAATTTCATTGATAACCGCAGTAATAAATAGTATACTTAATAATATAATATTATAAAGATTAATATTGGGAGGGAAGCGTATGGCTTATTTGTTAGGTATTGATATTGGAACATCAGGTACCAAAACAGTTCTTTTCGATGAGGCGGGGAAGACTATCACCAGTGCGCTTGAGGAATATCCGCTTTACCAGCCGGAAATAGGCTGGGCGGAACAGGATCCCGAAGACTGGTGGCAGGCTTGCTGCGCAGGTATTCGCAAGGTGCTTGCAAAAGGCGGCATAAAGCCTGATGATATCAGCGGCGTAGGGCTGTCGGGGCAGATGCACGGCTTGGTCATCCTGGATGCCGATGACAATGTACTCAGACGTTCCATCATATGGTGTGATCAGAGAACCACTGCCGAATGCGAACAGATCACTTCTCTTGTAGGAGCAAAAAGGCTCATTGACATCACAGCAAATCCGGCGCTTGTAGGCTTTACAGCATCGAAGATCATGTGGGTAAAGAATAATGAGCCGGCTGTTTTTGAGAGGATTAAGAAGATACTCCTTCCCAAGGATTACATCAGATACAGACTCACAGGTGAGTTTGCCACTGAGGTTTCCGATGCGAGCGGTATGCAGCTGATGGACATACCAGGCAGGTGCTGGAGCGGAGAGGTGCTATCAAAACTCGGAATAGACAGGAGCTGGCTGGGAGAGCTCTACGAATCTCAGGTCGTCAGCGGCCATGTCAACAACAAGGCAGCAGCTGCGACAGGACTCAAGGTTGGCACGCCTGTGGTCGGAGGTGCCGGTGACCAGGCTGCGGGAGCAGTGGGAAACGGTATCGTCAAACCGGGAGTCGTATCGTCTACTATAGGAACATCGGGCGTCGTATTTGCCTATCTTGATAAAATCAGTATTGATCCGCATGGAAGGGTGCAGACGTTTTGTCATGCTGTTCCCGATACATGGCATGTTATGGGTGTGACGCAGGCTGCCGGTTTTTCGCTCAAATGGTTCAGGGACAATCTGTGCCGTGAAGAAATGAGCGTTGCGGCGCTGATGGACAAAGATCCGTATGTCTTGATGGATCAGGAAGCCGAGAAGGCGAAGCCGGGCAGCAACGGCCTTGTATATCTGCCGTATCTCATCGGTGAAAGGACGCCTCATTTGGACGCAGATGCAAGAGGCGTCTTCTTTGGACTTTCAACCGTACACAGTAAGAGTGATATGATAAGGTCCGTCATGGAAGGCGTCGTATACAGTCTCAGAGATTGTATGGCAATTATCTCAGACATGGGAGTAGACGTGAGCGAAGTCCGGGCTTCGGGAGGCGGCGGAAAGAGCAGGCTCTGGAAACAGATGCAGGCTGATATTTTCGGACTTCCGATAACCACCACCAATTCAAGCGAAGGTCCTGCGCTGGGTGTTGCGCTGCTTGCGGGAGTCGGCACAGGCGTATATAAGAGTGTGGCGGAAGCGTGTGACACGGCAATAAAGGCAAAGGATGTACAGCCGCCGGAGGCCGGAAATATAGAAACATATAACAGATTCTACGATCTGTATTGTCAGCTTTACAGATCGCTCAGAAAGGATTTCAAGGATCTGACTAAGATAATGAAAAGCATATGAGGTCGGGCAATGACAAAAGGCAAGACGGGCAACAGCAAGTTTTTAAAGGCATATAACGAAGCGGGTATCCTTGACCGTATCCGCATAAAGCAGGCTGTTTCAAGAGCGGATCTATCCAAGGAGACGGGGTTGTCACCTACAGCCATCGGCGTAATAGTATCATCACTGATCGAAAAGGAGTATATCCACGAGATCGGTACCGGTGAATCGAACGGTGGCAGAAAGCCTGTACTGCTTGAGTTGAAGCCGGACTCCTATTATTCCGTCGGATTGGACATAGAGGTTGACAGCATACAATATGTACTGACAGACATCACAGGAAGATTGGTGCATGAGGGATCAGCACTGCTGAGTGAAAACACTGCGGAAGCGGTAATTAAGGCATCTGAAGCATGCACCAGACAGATCATGGCAGAATGCTCTATTGGCCAAGACAGGCTGCTGGGAGTTGGTATTTCGGTACCGGGAATGGTTGATTCCATATCTCACAGGGTCGTACTGGCACCTAACCTTGGATGGGAGGACGCCGATCCGGCCGGTTTGCTCAAGGAACGGCTCGGGCTTCCTATCTATATAGAAAACGAAGCGATGTCGTCTGCGATATGTGAAAACTGGATAGGAGCATGTCAGGTTGCGGGCAATTTTGTATGCGTAAATATCAAATCTGGTATCGGAGCCGGTATATTTGCAGGCGGAAGACCATACAGAGGGACAGGAGGCACCGCCGGAGAGGTCGGCCATGTAGTAGTCGATGAGAATGGCCCGAAATGCGGCTGCGGTAATTACGGTTGTCTTGAGACAATGGCATCCACCGGAAGCATAGTGGAAAAGGCAAGAAAAATGGTCAGGCAGGGTGTCGTATCTAATCTAAATCACATTGAAAATGTCGATGAGATATCACTGGATGATATTGTAGGAGCTGCAAGGTCAGGAGATGCGGCGGCAGTAAATGTTCTCGATGAAGCTTCCCGATATCTTGGTATTGCGCTCTCAAATCTTGTGAATACTCTCAATCCATCCAGGATCGTACTGGGCAAGGACTTTACTGTATATGGTGATCTGGTTTTGGGTACGCTCAGAAGTATTATTGACACTAAGGCGCTAAAGAGACCTGCCTCCAATGTTGAACTGATCATATCGGAGATAGGCGAAAGGGCTTCGACACTGGGAGCGGCGATAATTCCTCTCAAGAAATTGTTTGGCAGATAGCCCTGCCGGGAAGTGAACTGAACATAAAGGAAGCAATTTAAGTAAAAATAAACTAATATGGAGGTAAATTATGGCTGAATTTTTTAAAGATGTACAGAAAATCAAGTATGAGGGCAAAGGCTCCGACAACCCGCTGGCATACAAATACTACAATGCCGACGAAGTGGTCGCAGGTAAGACGATGGAGGAGCACCTTAGGTTTGCAGTGGCTTATTGGCACACCTTCCAGGCAACAGGAGTAGATCCATTCGGTCTGGTCGGCACTGCAGTCAGACCATGGGACAGTATATCAGATCCGATGGAGCTGGCAAAGGCAAAGGTCGAGGCAAACTTCGAATTCTGCGAAAAGCTGGGCGTGCCGTTCTTCTGCTTCCATGACAGGGACGTAGCACCAGAAGCAGATACACTGAAGGAAACCAACAAGAGGCTCGATGTTATCGTCGCTGCAATAAAGGACAGGATGAAGAACAGCAGTGTCAAGCTGCTGTGGGGAACCACCAACGCCTTCGGAAATCCAAGATTCACTCACGGAGCTTCTACATCACCTAATGCTGATATATTTGCTTACGCCAGTGCACAGGTGAAAAAGGCCATGGAGATCACAAAGGAGCTTGGCGGCCAGAACTATGTATTCTGGGGCGGCAGGGAAGGCTATGAGACTCTGCTCAATACCGATATGAAGCTCGAGCTCGACAATATGGCTCGCTTCCTCGGCATGGCAGTAGATTATGCTAAGGAGATCGGTTTTGACGGGCAGTTCCTGATCGAACCCAAGCCGAAGGAACCTACAAAGCACCAGTATGACTTTGATGCAGGCACAGTTATCGGCTTCCTGAAGACATACGGGCTGGACCCCTACTTCAAGCTGAATATCGAAGCTAACCATGCAACACTGGCACAGCATACGTTCCAGCATGAGCTTCAAGTCTCGCGCATCAACAATATGCTTGGAAGCATCGATGCCAACCAGGGCGACATGCTGCTGGGATGGGATACCGACCAGTTCCCGACCAACATATATGATACTACACTGGCTATGCTCGAAGTCCTCAAAATGGGCGGCTTCACAAAGGGCGGCCTGAATTTCGACTCCAAGGTAAGAAGAGGCTCATTTGATCCGGTAGATCTGTTCTATGCTCATATCGCAGGCATGGATACATTTGCAAAGGGTCTGAGGATAGCAGCTAAGATAGCCGAAAGCGGCAAACTTGACAAATTTGTCGCAGACAGATATGCAAGCTATACTACCGGTATTGGTAAGGACATAGTCGAGAAGAAAGTGGGCTTCAAGGAATTGGAACAGTATGTATTGGGCCTTGAAAAGGTTACTATTGCATCTGGCAGACAGGAAATGCTTGAGGCATTGTTAAATAGCTATATTCTAGAGAACTAATATTTGATAAACCATCTAATTTGGCTGGGCCGGCAGTTAACACAGCCGCATCATATCTGCGCAATGATGCTGAGTTTGGGTTCTGCCGGTCTTTTTTCAAAGAATGTGCTAAGTAGGCCTGTATTACGGAAAAAATAAATGTATCAATAAATGCATATAGAGGTGATAAGGATATGAAGAAAATGAAAGTAGCAGTTATGACCGAAATCGGCCGTATGGAATTTGTTGAACGGGCTATACCAGAAATAAAGCCTAATGAAGTACTTGTAAAAATTGAATATGTCGGAATATGCGGTTCTGATCTTCATTACTTTGAATCAGGACGTATCGGTGATTTTATCGTAAAACCACCATTTGTATTGGGACATGAAGCAAGTGGAACTGTTGTTGAAACAGGAGATGCTGTTACGCATTTGAAAAAGGGAGACCGTGTAGCACTTGAACCGGGAAAAACCTGTGGCCGTTGTGAATATTGCAGGTCCGGCAAATATAATCTGTGCCCCGATGTCGAGTTTTTCGCAACACCTCCATATGACGGTGTTTTTCAGGAATATGTTGCGCATGAAGCTGATTTGTGTTTCAAGCTGCCGGAGAAAGTCAGTACACTGGCCGGTGCTTTGATTGAACCTCTTGCGGTTGGATTTCATGCTGCTAACCAAGGCGGAGCACATGTGGGACAGACGGCCGTCATAACAGGGTCAGGGTGTATCGGGCTTGTTTCAATGTTAGCATTAAAGGCAATGGGAGTCCATGAAATCTATGTGATCGACATAATGCAAAAGCGTCTGGACAAGGCGCTGGAACTTGGAGCGGCTGGTGTGATCAACAGCAGCGATGTGAATGCTGTGGAGGAAATTCTGAAACTGACAGACGGAAGAGGCTGCGACCTTGCCATTGAAACAGCCGGTACTGAAGTCACTGCAACACAGACCATCAAAATGACACGTAAAGGTGGTACCATAGTTTTGGTGGGATACAGTAAGAGCGGCAGCATGTCGCTTCCAATGAACATGGCGTTGGACAAGGAGCTTACATTCAAGACCATCTTCCGGTACAGGCATATCTATCCGATGGCAATCCAGGCCGTCGCCGGAGGAAGTATCGATCCGGAGCAGATCGTTACCGACCGCTTTGACTTTAATGATATTCAGAAGGCTATGGATCTTAGCATCCATAACAAGGCGGATATTGTCAAGGCTGTCATTCAGATATCATAGACAATTATCAATTCTGTAAATCATAGTAATTCATAAGACCGTGATCTTTGGCTGATGCGAGAAAGAGCGGGAATATATATACCGGCAGAAGTAAGATGAATTTTCATACCTACTCTGCCGGTTTTTCGCACTATACGAATGTTTACCACTGTGAGCATATCTCCGGCCTGGGATGCATAGGCGAGCAGCAAGGCTTGCTTACGACCAGCCTCGTTGAAATACTGTAAAATCACAATATATCCTTTGAGTGTTTTTGACTTGGTAAGAAAATTTTCTGCAAATGAAAATTTCTCTTTGAACAATGCGTTACAACCGCTGTTGCGTTTTCTTCAGTGCGGCATAGTATGAAAAGGTGACCGGCATAGAGAAGTGCAATGCCTAACGGGATAGGAGGAATAGGAGTTGCGATGTATGTTATCAATAATGGACGCAGAACGATAAGACCTTATGACAGGGACAAAGCCTTACAGTACGCACACAAGTGGGCATATGCGAGGAATCCGGCCTACTATGACTTCGAAAAGCTGGGGGGAGACTGTACCAATTTCGCCTCACAGTGCATATATGCAGGAAGCGGCGTCATGAACTATACACCTGTATATGGCTGGTATTATGTTAGCTCTTATAATAGGACTGCTTCCTGGACTGGTGTCAATTACCTTTATGATTTTCTTGTGAATAACAAGGGGCCGGGACCATTTGCTGAGGTAACTGATGTTTCTGATGCCGAACCAGGAGATATTGCACAGCTGTCATTTTCAGGCAGCAGCTTTTACCATCACTCACCTGTTATTGTGAAGGCATCTAAAACAGAGGGTGCAGACGGCATACTTATAGCCGCCCATACCTTTGATACGGATTATTACCGCCTTTTAGACTTTGAACCGGCACATATCAGATTTCTGCACATAGTCGGTGTACGGACATGACTTACAGTGCATGAAGGTCAATGCATGATGGTCAGTGCATGAAGGTCAGTGCATGAAGGTCAGTGCATGAAGGATCGGTCTGGTCCTGACGTGCATGGCGATGGCGGACATGGCTGTCAGGATTTGACGGACTTGGTTGTCAGGACTTAGCGGACTTAGTGGACTTAGTGGACTTAGTGGACTTGGTAGATTTTGCAGCCTTACCGGGCTTTACGGCCTTAACCGGAGGTATGTCCTCCTCCTTTATGACCTTTTCCAAGTCGAGCAACAGTATCAGCCTGTCGCCGATCTTCGCAGTGCCGCTGAGAAATTTGTCTCTGACGGTTGACAAGGCCTCCGGCACAGGTTCAAACTGATCATCGCCGATGGTCACGATTTCCCTGATACCATCTATGATAAGGCCTACGACTGATTCGGATGATTTTGCTATTATGACCTTTGTATCCTCGGTGAATTCGGGAGAGGGCAGGTGAAAGCGTCTCCTGAGATTGAATATGGTATGGACCTTGCCTCTCAGATTTGCCAACCCCTCGATATAATCAGGTGTATTGGGTATGCTGAAAATCTCAGGCATCCGTTCAATTATGCTGATTTTTTCAATATCAAGACCAAATTCCTCACCATTTATTATGAATACGGCGTACTGCTTCACACTCATATTGACCCCTCCCCGTTATGTGTTTGCTCTATAGCTTATATCGGCTATTATGAACGATAACTTGCGTTGATTTTTACATAATCATAAGTAAGATCACAGGTCCAGACATGATCCGAATAAACGCCTTTGTTCAGCTTAACCAGTAGCTTGATCTCGTTCCTTTCAAGCAGGCTTTTTGCGTGGCCCTCGTCAAAGTCAACAGCACACCCGCCCTTACACACAAGCAATTCTCCAATGTATATATCGACATTTTCAGGATTAAAATCAGCTCCTGAATACCCGACTGCCGTAAAGATCCTGCCCCAGTTGGCGTCATTGCCGAATATCGTTGTCTTGACCAACGGAGATTTCGCGACGGCACTTGCTGCTTTATATGCATCCTCCGGACTTCCTGCGCCTTCAATCACTACGTCGATCAGCTTTGTGGCGCCTTCTCCGTCTCTGGCTATCAGCTTTGAAAGATGGCTGCATACGTGCTCCAGGCCTTTGACGAAGATTTCATAATCCTCTCCTTCGTTGATGATGCCTGCGTTGTCAGCCATTCCATTGGCAAAGATAACAACCATGTCACATACGCTGGTATCGCCGTCAACAGTGACCCTGTTGAAGGTGGTTTTTATGACATCCTTCAAAGCCTTGTCCAGAAGCTTTCTCGAAATATTGGCATCTGTTGTAATTATTCCGATCATAGTTGCCATGTTGGGATGGATCATCCCCGAGCCCTTTGCCATACCGCCTATCACAACTCTGGTGTCCTGCAGCTCGAGCTCTACAGCTATTTCTTTAGGAATCGTATCGGTAGTCATTATGGCCTCTTCTGCATCGTGACCTCCGTCAGGAGCCATGCCTGAAACGAGTTCCTCTATGGCTGGGCGTATAGCATCCATATCCAGCCGCTTTCCTATCACCCCAGTGGAGGCAACAAGAATATCCTGCGGTGTGCATTCGAGCATACCAGATGCGATAGAAGCAATTTCAAGTGCGTCAGCATAACCCTGTTCACCAACACAGGCGTTGGCGTTCCCGCTGTTTATGATAATTGCGTTTGCATATCCACTTTTCATATGATCTATGGTCAACTGCAGTGAATGGCCTTTTACTTTATTGGTGGTAAATACGCCGGCTACTGCAGCACTGTCTTCGGAACAAACTATGGCAAGATCTTTTTTGCCGTTATTTTTGAGACCACAGGACACTCCGGTTGCAAAATAGCCCTCTGGGGCGGTAACCCCTCCGTTCATTATGTTCATCCTATCACTCCAACTAAATTTAGAATTTTTTTTACCTTTTGCTTTAATCAAATAAATTATACATAATTATGCCAGTGTGTTCAATAAATTGAGCGAAATAAGGGACTGCAAAAAATGATGCTAATCCCTTGACACGTTTTTTTGTTTCATATATTATATTAAACAATATACATTGAAATAAGACATAAATGAAGATCGGGAGGAGTAAGCAGTTATCTGCCCCAAAGGGCTTTTGTTGTCGGCAGCAGCCAGTACAGGTGCGGCGAATCACAGACGATATTAAGCCTGAAAAGAGAGAGAGGCTCATAGGCTGAGAAGCCTTTTGGGGAAAGAATGCTGAAGGTCGCCCGGGAGTTCTGCAGCAAATGCCGGTGCATTTTCCTTTGTCGGGATCGTATTTATTCGGTTTCGTCCGGAGTGTACGGAGTAACTGCAGCGGATGGAACCGTTATTTTCATGAGATGCCCTTTAAGAGGGAATTTTGGTGGTACCGCGGAGTATAGCCCTTCGTCCAATGGATCTGGATGAGGGGCTTTGATTTTGAAAGGGAGGAAATTATGCTGGCACTTAAAATATTAGCCGGCCTTATTTTGGCCGCCGGCTTTGCACTGGTCCTCACAGCGAAAAATATCGTAAAGCGATTCGGCCTGGATAAAAAGGTCAAATTAGAAAACGAAGAAGAGATGGATGAGGAAGACATAAATGATTACAAAACTTTGAAAGCAACAGTGAACATCAAGCTGTGGGGTATGCTGATCGCATTGCCCGGATTGATACTGACGCTTATAGTATTCAAGTAGTTGATTGATATATTTTCACTTATATGTAAGGATACCAGTGTTTACATAAGTGTCACAACGGCGTTTGTTTGAAGTAAATCAGCGCTGATAGCAGTGTTAACAGCGTTTATATAAGTTGTAAAGCATTTAAAGTTACAGCAGCATTGTATAAGAAACATCAGAGTTTATATAAGCGGAACAACATAACAGAGTTTATATGAGCGGAACATCAGAACAGAGTTTATATGAGCGGAACAACAGAAGGAGGAGATATCATGGAACGAATAAAGGATTTGGCGAAAACTTACGATCCGTCGCAGGTTGAAGAGAGACTGTACAGTAAATGGGTGGACAGGGGGTATTTCCATGCGGAGCCGGATAACAGGAAAACGCCATATACCATAGTAATACCGCCGCCGAACATAACAGGACAGCTCCATATGGGGCACGCCCTTGACAACACGTTGCAGGATATATTGATCAGATGGAAGAGGATGCAGGGGTACTGTGCACTGTGGCTGCCGGGAACCGACCATGCCAGTATAGCTACGGAAGCCAAGATAGTTGAAAGTATGGCCAAAGAGGGCATAAAAAAGGAAGACATCGGCAGAGAGAAGTTTCTGGAAAGAGCCTGGGAGTGGAGAAGAGTATATGGTGGCAGGATAGTTGAGCAGCTCAAAAAGCTTGGCAGCTCATGCGACTGGGAAAGAGAAAGGTTTACCATGGATGAAGGCCTTTCAAAGGCCGTATTGGAAGTGTTCGTCAAGCTTTATGAAAAGGGGCTTATCTACAGAGGCGACCGAATAATCAACTGGTGCCCCAAATGCAGCACATCAATATCTGACGCCGAGGTGGAATATGAAGAGCAGGAAGGCAGCTTCTGGCACATTAAATATCCGGTGAAGGACAGTGATGAATATATAATAGTTGCCACAACAAGGCCGGAGACAATGCTCGGAGATACAGCAGTTGCTGTCAATCCTGAAGATGAGAGATATGCCCGACTGATTGGAAAGACTGTTGTTCTTCCCTTGATGAACAGGGAAATCCCAATAATTGCAGACTCTTATGTAGACAAGGAATTCGGGACAGGCGCCGTCAAAATAACGCCGGCTCACGATCCTAACGACTTTGAAGTAGGCCTGCGCCACGATCTGCCGCAGATAAGAGTTATGGATGACAATGCGAGGATGAATGAGGCTGCCGGAGAGTATGCCGGAATGGACAGATACGAGGCAAGAAAGAAAATTGTCAAGGATCTGGAAGAACTGGACCTGCTGGTTAAGATAGAAGGGCACAAGCACAATGTGGGCACCTGCTACAGATGTAATACAGTTATAGAGCCCATCATGTCAAGGCAGTGGTTCGTAAGCATGAAGCCTCTTGCAGAGCCTGCGATTGAAGCAGTGAGAGGAGGCACGATCAGGTTTGTGCCGGAGAGGTTCTCGAAGATATACTTCAACTGGATGGAGAATATACAGGATTGGTGTATATCAAGGCAGCTCTGGTGGGGACACAGGATACCTGCATATTATTGTCAGGAATGCGGAGAGATGATTGTATCACGTGAAGAGCCGAGTTCCTGCACGCAATGCGGAAGCGCAAAGCTCGAACAGGATCCTGATACGCTGGACACCTGGTTCAGCTCGGCGCTGTGGCCGTTCTCTACGCTAGGGTGGCCGGAGAAGACAGAGGATCTCAAATATTTCTACCCGACGAATGTGCTTGTTACCGGTTACGATATCATTTTCTTCTGGGTGGCAAGGATGATATTCTCAGGCCTTGAGCACATGGAAAAGGAGCCGTTTGAGCATGTTTTCATTCACGGCATAGTGAGGGATGCACAGGGCAGGAAAATGAGCAAATCCCTCGGCAACGGTATTGATCCTCTGGAGGTCATTTCACAGTATGGAACAGATGCTCTGCGCTTTGCTCTGACGATTGGAAATTCACCAGGAAACGATTTGAGGTTCTCAACTGAAAAAGTTGAGTCAAGCAGGAACTTCGCCAACAAGATATGGAATGCGACCAGATTTGTTCTGATGAATTTTGATGAGGATGTCGACTTCAGTAAAGTGGACAGTGCAAAATTTACTACACCGGACAGATGGATACTCAGCAGGGTAAACACCCTTACTGCGGAAGTAACGGAGAACCTTGAAAACTATGAACTGGGTATTGCTCTCCAGAAAATGTATGAATTTATATGGGAAGAGTTCTGCGACTGGTATATAGAGCTTGTTAAGCCCAGACTCTTTGACAGGGAGGATGATACCAGGCTTGAGGCGCAATGGGTACTGAACCATGTTCTTGGCACTGCGATGAAGCTGCTGCATCCGTATATGCCTTTTGTGACAGAGGAGATATTTATGCACCTCATAAATGATGAAGAGAGCATAATGATCTCTGCATGGCCTTCATATGACAAGAAGCTGCACTTCCCCGAGGATGAGAAGGATATGGAGCTGATCATGGCATCGATAAAAGCGGTCAGGAACATTAAGGCAGAGATGAATGTGCCGCCGTCAAAGAAAAATAAGCTCATATTTGTTGTCGGCACTTCAGAAAGCGAAGTGATCAGGAAAGGTGTAAAATTCATTGAACGACTTGCCGGTGCATCTGCGATTGCCGTACAGGCTGATAAGCAGGGAATTCCCGCAGATGCTGTTACTGCAGTGGTGCCGGGTGCTGAAATATTCATCCCGCTCGAGGACCTGGTGGATATCAAAAAGGAGCTTGAAAGGCTAGAGAAGGAAAGGGCAAATCTGGAGAAGGAACTGGAAAGGGTGGACAACAAGCTCAATAATGTCGGATTTGTTTCAAAAGCACCCGCAAAAGTGATTGAAGAGGAACGTGCAAAGAAGGTCAAGTACGGCGATATGTATGAGAAGCTGCTTGCACGCATCGCAAGTCTGAAAAAATAAATGGCGGATGTCTGACTTAATCGATTGTTTATCAGGCCTGTAGCATTTGTGCTGCAGGCTTTTTTGCAAGCTGCGGCATGGTTGGTGGGACTGTCAGTGCCGTTTAGTGGGTTGAGGCGTGCTGTTTAGTGGGTTAGGGCAGTATCGCAGATAAGACCGTCAGCGCCGTTTAGTGGGTTGGGGCAGTATCGCAGATAAGACCGTCAGCGCCGTTTAGTGTGTTGAGGCAGTATCGCAGATAAGACCATCAGCGCCGTTTAGTGTGTTGAGGCAGTATCGCAGATAAGACCGTCAGCGCCGTTTAGTTTGGTTGAGGCAGTAAGGCAGATAAGACCATCAGCGCCGTTTAGTGGGTTGGGGCAGTATGGCAG
>JAEZYU010000116.1 GCA_023418915.1 Bacillota bacterium | reverse complement strand
CCTTGAAGGACTCGGTGACGGCGCTCGGCCAATACCAGTCAAGCCACACGTCCGCGTTGGCGACCATTTCGGCGATCTGCGGGGACAGCGGGTCGGTGACGGTGCCCTCGGGCACCTGGAAGTCCTTGATCGGCGGATACACGGAGCCGATGATGTCCTCCGGCAGGCGGAACTTAAAGCGGTAGTCCACCATCTGCTGCGTCTGGGTCAGGTAGTCCAGGAGCTTCAGCGACAGGTCCATGTTCTTGGTGTCCTTGTAGATGGACAGCGCGCAGCCGGACGCGGCGCCGGTGACGTAGCTGAGGTTGAACGCGGCGTTCTCGGAGAACTTGGGCAGGGCCATGATGCCGAGCGTAGCGTCGTCCATGCCGGCGTTTCGGAAGGAAGCGAGATCCCAGATGCCGGTGTAGAGCATGGCGACCTTGCCTTCGATGAACGCCTGCACGGAGCTCTCGCGGTCATAGGCGTTGACGCCGTCCACGAAGATGGTTTCCTTGCCCAGCCGCTCCAGGATGGCCATGGCATCCACGAAGTCCGGGTCGGTGAACTTGGCCTCGCCCTTGAGCGCCGCGAAGGTGCGCTCCACAGCCTGGTTGTTGGTGGCCTGGCGGAGGGTGGCGAAGTACCAGCTGGGCCACATGTAGGTGACGCTGCCGCAGTGCATCAGCGTGCCCACGCCGATCTTGTCAAAGGCGGCCTTGGCGGCTTCAAGCTCTTCCCAGGTGGTCGGCACGTAGGCGCCGGCCAGCTCGAAGAGCTTCTTGTTGTAGAACATCGCCATCGAGGTGCCATCCATGAGCGGGATGGCGTAGAGGCCTCCGTCGATCTGGAAGGGTTTCACCGCCGCGTCGTAGAAGCGGTCCAGGTAGTCGACCTTACCGGTCAGGTCGACCAGTATGCCCTTCTGGGAGAGGCCGCGCACGTCCTGGCCGTTGATGTCGATCACGTCCACCTGGGCGCCGCCGTTGGCCACCACGGTGAAGTACGCAAGGAAATCCTCGCTCTTCACGGGCACCAGCACAACTTCGCAGTTGTTGGCTTCCTCAAAGGCGTCGAAGAGCCCGGCGTTCTCCTCGGTGTAGTCGACCGCCAGCACATAAAGCTGCGGCTTCTGTTCCGCCACCGCGGACGGAACCAGCGCGAGCGCCATCATCAGGACCAGACATACGCACAATAGTCTCCTCATGAAAAAACCTCCTGAGCGATATTTGTTCTTGCGGAAAACGGGTATCTTCGCGCCGGACCACCGCCAAAGATCCTCCTTTCCGTCTGGGTCCGGACAGCATTCCCTGACTTTCCGTGGGATGAACTCGAAAAAACGTTTTTAGTGAAGAGAAAAAAATTTTCGTTCCGGCTCGGAATAACGCAAAATACTAAACAAATTAAACAATTATCCAGCGCCCAGATTTCGGTTTCGAGGGGTTGCGTATAGATTACCACCCCTGCCCATGCGCTGTCAAGCCCATTTCCGTCGGAATTAACATTAAAACGTTTATTTTTAAGAATTCGATTACTCTTGAATTTCCTCGTCAATTTCCCCGATTCCGGGGCTTGATTTCTCGCTTGCCATTGGATATACTTGATTGTACGCGCGGGAAATGCCGCTCGGACTAAAAACGTTTTATACCTCATCCCAATTGAGGGAAAGGAATGGTCGGGCGCATGCACAATCGATCGTCCTCCATCAAAGACGTGGCGCTGCACTCCGGGACCTCCATCGCCACGGTGTCGAACGTCTTGAACAACCGCGGGAACGTCAGCGAGGAGCTCAGGTCGCGCGTTTTGAAATCCGCCGAGGAGCTTCGCTATTCGGCAAACCCCATCGCGCGCAGCATGCGCAACCGCAGGACCAACACCGTCTCCGTGGTGGTCTCCGACATCAACTGCATTTTCTTTGCCCCGGTTTTGAAGGGCATCCAGAAGGTGCTGTCCGCCGCCAACTACAACATCATGTTCTATGATTCCAACTACGACCCGGAGCTGGAGCACAAATACATCACCGCAGCCCGCAACAGCTGGGCGGACGGGCTGATCCTGGCGGGGCTGGCCAACTCCCAGAACCGTGAGTACTACCGGAAGATCGTCTCCTCCGGCCAGGACTTCTTTCCAACCGTCAGCATGGAGAGCGATTTGACCGCCTATGGCCTCGACAGCGTGCTGATCGACGGCCGGAGGGCCGCGTCCACCGCCACGAACCATCTCCTGGAGCTGGACTGCAGGCGCATCGTACACATCAAGGCGCCCATCATCACGGGCGCCGCCAACGAGCGCCTTCTGGGGTATCAGGATGCGCTGGCCGCCGCGGGCATCCAGGTGGACAAGGGCCTCGTCCACGAGGGGGACTTCTCCGCCATCAGCGGCTACAACGTGGTGCACGAACTGCTCCGGACGGGCGTGCCGTTTGACGGCGTGTTCGCCGCCAACGACCAGATGGCGGTGGGCGCGGTGCGGGCGCTGCAGGACGCGGGCATCCCGATCCCCGGCAGCGTCAAGGTGGTGGGCTTTGACAACACGTTCATCGCCTCCATCGTCCAGCCGGCGCTGACCACCATCAGCGTGCCCGGCTACAAGATGGGCGTCACCGCCGCGAAGCAGCTTTTGGACCGGATTGAAAACCGCGCGACCAAGCCTGTCTGCCTGCACCTGGACTACGAGCTGATCATCCGCCGCTCGACCATGGCTTCCGCCCGGACCAACTGGGATATGGTATATTGGTAAACAGGCGATGGGAATCCGCGAGGCGTCTTCCCGTCGCAAGAAGGCGGGGACTTCGCGGGCCTGAAATCTGGCGGGATTTCCGGGCGGCCCGCTGACTTGCGGAGATGTTTCATCGGCCAGTGTGCGCACTGGCCGATGGAACGCATTCCCGGCGCACGGGTCGCCGGGAAC
>JAEZYU010000040.1 GCA_023418915.1 Bacillota bacterium | reverse complement strand
TCGCCTATGCATCCCAGGCGGGAGATATGCTCGCATCGTTTTCTTTCGATTGCTCGAAAGATAATATCTGAAAGGCAATCAGTGCCCGCCACATAACGTTTTTCAGCCTGAAGGCTGAAAAGACGTAAAGAGGTGGGGGACATAATTCGCCTCGATATATTTCCATAGAATTGGTTTCAGTTATATAAATATCTGACGGCAGCTGCATACTGCCCGTCGTATTTCAATACAAGTTTTAGCAGGTCCGCATTGAGGAATATCTGTGTCTTTATGTCTAGTACTCCGCTTGCTTTCATCTTGTTTCGAGCTTGATACTCCTTTATTGCTGTCTCAAATTCAGCGTCAAAGCAAGTGTCCAGATTCTTTATTTCGTATCCCATGATTTTCAGGATCTTCTTTGCACTAAATATATCAGAACTCTGACTGTTTAGTTTAAAATCAGCTGATTTTGAGAGATTTTTAATATCAGTGATATATATATTGTCCACAAGATTCGGATCATCGACCGCAATGTCCGGTTCAAGGCCTTTCCCGTCTATCATTCTGCCTTGGGGCGTATAATATATACCAAGAGTCATTTTAGCATACCCGCCAATCTCATCGTCGTCTGGGAATATGCTGAAATAGTAAAGATCCATTACGTTAACAGTATCCAGCCCATATAGATTCTTATAGTAGCCATATGCCTCCTCTGTCAGCAATGGAACGATTGCCTGAAATTTCGCCTTTCCAAAGGTCTTTGTACCGATCAGTTTACCGGCACCGGTATCCTGAATAGCTCCTGAAACGATTTCAGAAGCACTTGCACTCATACCGTTTACTAAAACAGCAAGCTTATACTTCGGCTGTTTTAGTGTGGAGTAATACTCCAAATCCTCATACTTAGGCGATTTGTAATCGAGTTTAGTTATCAATCCTTCAGGCACGAATTTCTGTGCAACTGCAACAGCCTGTATTACTTCACCTCCAGGATTGTCCCGCAGATCCAGTACAATTCGGGTGATGCTGCTCCTTTCAAATGCCTTTAGTGCATTAGTGATATATTCATCGGTGTTTTCATTAAATGAATCAAGTTTAATATATCCGATCCCGTTTCTGTTTTCATATGTTACAGGATTTACCTTAATGATCTCTCTTGTTACGTCAATATATGTTTTTTCTGTACTTCCATTTCGAATTACACCCAGTTTGACAGAAGTCCCGGGTATACCCTTGATAACAGATGCCGCCTGTTCAAGTGTGGCCTTGACAAGGTCTGTCCCATCGGCTTCAACAATTGTGTCACCCCGCAGCAATCCAGCCTTTTCAGCAGGCGATGGAGAATATATGTCAGTAATTACTATATAGTCGCCGCTGAGCATCATCGTCACTCCTATACCACCAAAGGTGCCAGTGACGGAATCCATGAATTCATTTTTTTCTTCATTATTATAATATGTAGTATAGATATCCAATGAATTGAACATACCTCTGATTGCACTATCGGTCAGCTCTTTATCTATAACTTCACCATAGTATTCATCTCTGATAAACTCCATCATGCTGTCAAGGTATGAACCTTCAACAGATGTCTCAGATGCATACACTGCCTGTCCGGCTAATAGTATGATTACAAACAGGATGATCAATACACGTCGTGCCAGTCTAATAAAATATTTTTTCACATCAAGACCCCTTCAAATTTAATAGATTCATTTTAGCATTTACAGGGACAGTTCTCAATTAATTCATTGAGGGGACAGTTCTTGATTACTTCTCTATCAAACATGAATTCAGTAGTTTAAAAGTCTTTCTCTGTAATCTTTCTTTATACCGTCCTGTAAATATTTAATAAAATCATTGAACATAACTGCGCCTTCAGCCTTGGTAAGCTTATCGTTCGGATTCATATTTCCCTTGCTATCACTTTTTAAGAGGCCGATTTTCTGCGCCACATATGCTGCATTACGTGCATGCTCTGGAATCAGATCGTTATCGCGAAAGCTAGTTACAGCAACAGGTGCGGGTGCTAGAGATTCAAATCCCAGTGCCCTTATGAGGGCTACGGCCGCATCGGCCTTTGTAATATAATCATTCGGAGCAAATCTGTTATACTTCTTACCGTTGAGTATTTTACGGTCATATGCGCTTTTTATCTCACTAAAGAAAATATTTCCTATAGAAACGTCGTCAAAAGGAGATACAATGACCTCCTTCGTCGTCGTTCTGCGTGATGCTGTTGTTCTTGTAACAAGCGCCGGATCCACAGGAATTTCCTTTGCAGTATTAACCATTGCGGCAGCAAATTCAGCTCTGCTCATATAATTATCCGGAATAAAGTCAGATCCATTCCCCTTAAAAACCTCTAATCCAAACATTATCCTTATTTCATTCTCTGCCCAATGTCCCCTGACATTTTTGGGATCTACAAACGGCAGCCTCTTCTGTATGGGAAATGTTTCAATGCTCAGGCTGTCATTATATGTAACTATATGATCAGTTGAAATACCTTTTGAATCAAATTCCGGCATCATACAGGTGTATTCCATTACACTGCTGTTCATACGGCTCTGAACATAGCTGCCGGAAAAACTTATCTGGTTTGGCTTGTTCTCTTGGTAGTTGAGCTGTTCTGATGAGGTTGAGGAAATCGAAATAGATGCAGTTCCTCCCCAAATATCGACACCATCAGTAGCATTTTTTTCTCCGCTGATCACATAATCAAGTAAAAGGCTCTCAGCGTTACCCCAATATTGGTCATAGCCATAAAAGGTTCCTGTGCATTCCACTGTGATCGTGCTGCCTTCATTAACGGCACCAACTTGATACGTCTTTCTGCTCCACATACTGCCCGCATGGTAATTAATTGCAGGTCTCGGATCTATCAGGTTCGAGCTTGCAAATTGGTAGCTGTTGCGGTTTGTGATGTTGTATGTTACCCCTTCTATCCTGACGGACTCTCTTGCCGACGTAAGACTAACAGACTCTGTTATCTGGCCATTTTCCTTAGTTTCCGACTCAGTAGTGAAAGTCAGCACTCTTATTAATGTATCTTCACCATTTCTCAGGTTATATGTATATGTCGTCGTCAGTTTGTCCTGTCTCTGGCTTTTCTTTATGAGAAGCGTCCCCTCAAATGTGACGGGTTTGCCGCTGATAAATGAAACTTCTTTATAGTCAAAAGTAGTATTACCGGGCACCTCACCCGATGATATACCACTCTCGTAACCACAGATCCCTTCGCGAGCAAACACCTGCCCGGGCAGTATGAGTGCTGCTGTAATCGTTATTAACACTGCAATGATGCATTTCTTCATAGGGCTTAACCTCCGGTTGGATATTATTCAACAAATATGATATAGGCGTCTCCTGTCGTGTTTCTATCCTTCTTAATTACTCTTATAGTTTCAGCCTTTTTAATGCTTGCCGGATCTATTATCGAACCATTCTTTACAGCGATAGTGTTATTAAGGATGCTTATTTCAATATCCGCACAGTTTTCCCAAACAAATTTTGATGGGTTATATACACTTGATTTTCGCAAACTGATAGTTCCATTACCTGTTGCATATACCGTACCTTTAACATTTTCGATTCCATATGGTGCGGTGCTCACAAGAACAGCATTCGTTCCATCAGCAACTACATAAACAGTCCTTTTAAGATAACTATCGTTGCCATACCCAACGAAATCACGCACATTCAAGACCCCATCATCATTCAACATCCTGGTATTTGTTGTAATATTGAAAGTCTTTGGTGTATTATAGTAATTCCAGTCGATACCCTGCAGCTGTGAGAAGGATTCAACGGTAAAGCTCTTGTTTTCGAGAATATCGCTGATCCTCCCACGATAAATCGCAAGTGCATTTTGATTTTGAGGTTCGTCTACTTTGACTACGGAAGCAAGGTACTTCCCGGTCGAATAATTTCTGTTTAGGGTCATATAGGCTCTGTCGTTATCGTTGAGGCTGTTGCCAGTCACAAGCCTGCCGTATTTCACAACAATGCTGCTGTTGGAAAATTCAACTTTTTTATTTTCATTTGCAGTAATGAAACTATCAGCTCCTGATATAACATTACTAATCGTATCCACTGTAGTTGGTGCTTCTGTATCAAGACTGTCCCTGTAAGAAATTAAAACAGCCCGCTCTTCTCCGCCATAGGTTTTTTCAACAGCTATATACGCTTCGTTGTTGTATAGTAGTCTATTTACATCTTTACTGGAAACCAAAGTGTCATTTGCATAAATCTTGTAGCTATCAGCTATTGGAATGCTCGTGAAACCCTTTCTGTCAACAAGTTCCCAATTTCCTTTATTGAAGACCTGCATTGCTAAGACTGTTACTTTTTCGGAAATATCATCAAGCTTGGTAATCCTTCCTTTATAGATATTGCTAATATAGTGCTCGTCACCTTCGATCGTGATTTCCTTCAGATCCGCTGAATTCCTGCTTTCATTCATAAGCAGTCTTACACGGTCCCCGTCTTGCAACACATCGAGGCCAACAAGCATTTTGTCTCTAACAACTATAATGCTATCGTCAATATCAAGCACCTGCTGCATTCCTTCTTCATAACCTACAACTATCTGGCCGGGCAGTTTAGAGAGAATTTTAGCATAACGAACAGTATAATTGTCCACAGCGCTTACAGATTCAATATAACCAGCTCTGTCAAGTCGGAGGTACGCAGTATCACCAGCTTGGATGCTGTCAATATCTGAAGGCTCATGATTTCGCAATACTTCTGACCTAATCTGATCAACGTAATTATATGTTCTCAGAGCAACGGAGCTGCTTCCCGTGCCTGAGCCATCTTCATTATAAAGTGTCAGGTAACCAAGATCAGGATTGTTTTCTTCGACAATACCTCTCACAATTCTTCTTGCTTCCGCATTAATACCAAGATCCACACACTGTATCTCTTTGACTAAATTGTTTCCATCTACTGTAAGTATTGCAGCTGCATCCTCTGTTATGCTTGAAAGGTCAGCTTTTACACCGTTTATTATGACTTGACTGTCTCTTGAAATCTTATAGGTAGTCCTCTCAGCCTGTGACCAGGAAAATGAATCGTTTCCGGCAATATCCTTAACGTTCGGATAATCAGTTTCAAATAGCTGTATCACATCTATCAAAAGATTTGTCTGATCCACATTGTCTACCTGCACTGCAATGTATCTTACATCATTTGTATTTGAGATTACTTCAATGTATTTCACGATGTTACTGCTGTCTGCTATATATCGAATTCTATCTCCTTTTACAAGAAGACCGCTGTCGCCGATGACTCCATTCTTGTAAACAACTAGCTCCTTGCTTTGTCCCGGCAATGGTACGCCTGCGATTTCATCTTTGCGCCCTGATGGCGGTCCACTATTAGCTGATGTTTGAATTGATGCAAAAGTTCCATCGGCATTTTCTGTATGAATATTCCGTCCCGTAACATTATGTCCGTCTGTATAGTTAGTTGCAGGAATTATATCCTCAATGATTCCTGCAACACTGACATGCCCTGTAGCCTGTAAAACTATTTCCTCAGCATTTTTTATGATTTGCGCACATTGTTCTCTTGGTATTGGCTGCAAAGGATTTATTCGATTATTGCTGCCAGAAATGATTCCTTGTTTTAGCAATGCTTCCACATAGGGCAGTTTATCCGGATCCACGCTGCGCCAATCGCTATAATTGAGCACTGCCTGCTGCTGTGCTGCAGGAGCTATGTTCAGAGTTCGAGCCAACCAATAAATCATTTCCTGTCTTTGTGCCTGACTCTTCCTTCTAAAGCTGTCATCCGGGAGCGAAGCTTGATCTGTGTTAAACGCATCGTTAAGATTTCTGATGGTAATGAGACCTTCACTAGCAGCAAGCTGCAGAAATCCGTCGTACCAGACTTCCAACGGGTCAGTTTTTTTGTTTGCCTGTAAGCGTGCATTATTGATTGCAACACCAAGCTGTTGCGCTTCTGCCTCTCGTCCGGCCGCCCTGTACGCCACAGCTATCGCCTCTTCTTTTGTGAGGGGGACAGTTCTTCCAAAACGTCCAGCAGCATCTTTGAATCCATTTAGCAAACCAAGTGCACTCATTTCATAAATTGCCTCTTTGGCCCACGAATTCTCGTTTATATCAGTAAAATTAATATTGCTGATAACTGAATTTGCTAAATCATTCCCAAAATAAGCCGTTCGGTGTATCTCTGTCGCCACCGATACAGGGGACAGTTCTGTAATAGGGGACAGTTCTGCAATTACCAGCAATATTACTAATATTATTAAGCTATATTTGATTTTAGGATTAAAGTTTATGGATTTATTCAATAAAAGCATCCTCTCTTATTAGGCTTAGTAAGCAAGCAAAGCCGATATATGCAGGGCTTTGACCTGTTACATATATCGGCTTATAATGCTTGATTCTTAATATTTTGCTGGCTTTTATCCATTAAATTTATGTTACATGCTCTGAATGAATACTTCAAGAACTGTCCCTTATCTCAACCCTTATCGCAGTCAAACTGTAGAACTGAATAAAGTTGAGAACTGTCCCTGAAAAATTACATTCGTTCAGGTGCACTTATGCTAAGAATATCCAAGACATTCTTTATTACAATTTGAGTTGCTGATACAAGTACTAATCTGGCCTTCATAAGGCCCTCTTCTTCTCCTTTTACTCTGCATTCATTATAAAAGCTGTGAAAGAGCGACGCCACATCTGTGACATACCTCGTCAAACGGCTTGGTTCCAATGTCTGAGATGATATTCTTATTTCGTCTGGATATTCTGCAAGCTTCTTAATCAAATTAATTTCCTCAGGTGCAGCGAGCAGCGTAAGATCCACTTTGTCTGCAGCAGGTACTTTGATACCTTCACTTTCGATTAGCCTTAGCATGCTGCAAATCCTGGCATGTGCATATTGAACATAGTAAACAGGGTTATCATTAGATTGTTTGACTGCCAAATCCAGATCAAAATCAAGGTGGTTTCCGGAAGCTTTAGTATTGAATATAAACCTAGCTGCGTCTCTTCCTACTTCCTCAAGAAGGTCATCTAGTGAGATAGCTCTGCCTGTTCTTTTTGACATTCGTGCTACTTCACCATTTTTGAACAGTCTGACTAGCTGGAATATAACAATCTCAAGCTTGGACGGGTCGATGCCAAGTGCCTCAACAGCCGCCTTCATTCTTGCAACATGGCCATGATGATCAGCACCAAGCAGATTGATTACACGGTCAAATCCACGCTCTAAAAACTTATTTCTATGATACGCAATATCAGATGCGAAGTATGTCGGTAACCCGTTATTTCTGATGATTACTTCATCTTTCTCAATGCCGAACTTAGTTGCTCTAAACCACTGCGCTCCATCCTTTTCGATCACAAGTTCATTATCCCTCAAATATTTTATTGTTTCTTCAAGTTCACCACTGTCGTACAGGGATTGTTCTGAAAACCATACATCATAGTCTATTCCATACGCTTCCAAGCCCTTCCTGATACGATCAAGGTTTTTGGGAAGCGCAAAATTTACAAGTTTCTTACGTCTTGCTTCAGGATCAGCATCGAGGAGCCTGTCCCCATATTGTTCAATATAGCTCTTCATGTGGTCAACAATATCCACACCCTGATAGCCATCTTCCGGAAACTCTACAGCGTCTTCACCTTTCAAAATCTGTAAATATCTGGCTTCCAATGAAATCCCGAACTTTTCAATCTGGTTCCCTGCGTCATTAACATAAAACTCTCGGGTTACATCATAACCTGCAGCCTGAAGCACGCTGGCTATACAATCTCCCAATGCGCCACCCCTAGCATTTCCCATGTGCAAAGGCCCTGTTGGGTTTGCACTGACAAACTCGACCATGACTTTCTTACCCTGACCTATATTAATTCTGCCATAATCATCACGTTCTCGATCTATTATGTTCAGTGATTCGTAAAGCCATGATGTCTTTAGATAAAAATTAATAAAGCCGGGACCCGCACATTCAGCCTTTTCAATATATGTACCCGAAAAATCCATGTTTTTTATTAATATAGAAGCTGTCTGAACCGGTGCCTTCCTGACCTGTCTTGCCAGCTGCATCGCTATGTTGGTGGAAAACTCACCATGCTCTTTTTCCTTTGGCGTCTCAACTACTATTTCATCCACCAAAACTTCAGGCAATTCACCCTTATCCGCCGCAGCCACCAGCGCATTTTTAACTGTACTTCTGACCTGTCCCCTTATGTCCTCTACTATGTTTGTCATTTGATCGCCCTGCCTCCCTGATTGACATGCAGAAATCGTTTTCGCCTGTCTCATTATTGTCTATTTCCAACTGGTAACCAATATGTATTTCACCGCCACTGTCGTCAATTTTAACGTCGACCTCATTTGCCGTGACTCCAACAGTAAATGCACCATATTCAGTATCATAATACGAAAGGTGTTTTTGCCCCTGTTGAAATACGAACTGGGAATTAACCGACCCTACTCTTATTAGTGTCACCACATCATCCATCACTTTCAGCGTTGTAGTAGTACCGCTCATGCCGGTAACTTCGCTTTCATCATAGGTAACGAAATACGCTTTATCCTTTTTGTAATACTTACCCTCTGTAACCAATTCCAAAATATTGTTGACCTGATCATTGGACGTTTGCGTGCCTTTTACCGAAATTATAACATTTTTATCCATATAAACACGCACCTTTCCTGCGGCAAAAACCGCATATCAGATTATTAATTGAACAATTACTGATATCCATTGTAACTTTAGTATTTCTCAATATCCACCTTCTCTGCTGAAGTAATGTTTTTCCCAAGTATGGCACTGCACAGAGGACCGAATTTTTCAACACTGTCGCTCGTGTAATAACGATATACCGGCTTATTCCGGAGATCCCTTTGAATATTGTTATCCAAAATAGTCCTTTTTACAACTCTGGCAACTTCAAATGCCGAACTGACCAATCTTACATCATCACACATGACCTTAGAAATGGTGTTCTTGAGCAACGGATAATGTGTGCATCCTAGCACCAGAGTATCAACTCCGGTTTGCTTCAGCGGTGTGAGATATTCTTGTGCAATGCGGTACGCTATATCATTTTCCCACCATTCCTGACCTTCTTCGACAAGTGGGACAAAAAGCGGACATGCTCTTTGATATATTTCGATATCATTATCTAGTTTATTAATAGCTTTTTGGTATGCACAGCTGCTGATTGTCGCAGGAGTACCTATTACGCCAACTTTCTTATTAGCTGTTTCTTTAACTGCTGCAGATGCACCTGCTCCAATGACCTCAATGATAGGCAAGTTGTAGCTCTTCTTTACTATATCATAATAGGCGCTCATGGTGTTGCACGCAATGACGATCATCTTGATGTCGTGGTTCAGTAAAAAACGTATATCCTGAAGTGTATATTTTATTACAGTATCTCTTGATTTTGTCCCGTATGGAGCACGTCCACTGTCGCCAAAGTAGATCAGGCTTTCACCTGGCAGCAGCTCCGCAATCTCCTTAAAAACTGTAAGACCTCCGAGACCGGAATCAAAAACTCCAATTGGTCTGTTATCCATATATTATTTCCCCCAAAATCGACAACAGTAAACAATACTAATTGTCTATATCTCTTTTGTTATCTTCGTAGCGCTCCAATGCAAGCAAGATAAGCTTCTCAATTAATTTCCCGTAAGGCAGACCTGATGCATCCCACAATTTTGCGTACATACTTATTTGTGTAAAGCCGGGCATTGTATTTATCTCATTGATTAATATTTTATTGCTGCCATTTCGTACAAAAAAATCAACTCTTGACAATCCCGAACAATCCAATGCTTTGAATGCTTTAACAGAATAATCTTGTATTTTTTCAATCACTTCTGTAGGCAATTTCGCAGGGATTATTTTTTCAGAACTGTCCCCACTCATATATTTTGCTTCATAATCATAAAACTCATTACATGGTATCACTTCACCTACAGTCGATGCAACAGGATCATCGTTTCCAAGAACAGCACACTCTACCTCGCGGCCATCAATGAATTCTTCTATAAGGATGCGTCTGTCATGTATTGCTGCCAGCTGAAGGGCTGCTTTAAGTTCGCCGTTGTGGTGAACCTTGGTAACTCCCACTGAAGATCCCGCATTCGATGGCTTAACAAAGCAAGGATATGACAACACATTCTCAACATCAATTGCTATTTTGCTAAATTCACTTGCTATCTGCTTTCTGTTATATACTAAATACTTGCCTTGCGGTAAACCTTCCTTTTCAAAAACTATCTTTGCATAAGCCTTGTCCATCCCCAGTGCCGAACCCAACACTCCACAGCCTACATAAGGTATGCCCGCCAGCTCTAAAAGCCCCTGAATCGTTCCGTCTTCTCCATTGCAGCCATGAAGTACTGGAAATGCAACATCTATCTTTTTATTATCCTTTTCTGCCTCAGCAATCGCTGATCCTGCAGTAAGCAAAACTTGCTGCGGCTTCTGACATGATTCTGCCAATGCCTGCCATTGACCTGTCCCAATCAGACCTATCGGCCCATCGTAGGAAAGCCACCTACCATCTTTCGTAATACCTATCATAGCAACATCAAACTTCTCAGTATCTATATTCCTGATCACAGCCTCCGCAGAAAATCGTGAAACTTCATGTTCAGAGGACTGTCCCCCAAAAATAACTGCTATTCTTTTCTTATCACCCATATTTTTTGACCACCCGCATATAAAATAATAAGCCATACCTTCTAAATATATATTGTTTATTTTACTATTTAAGTACCATAACTTCAACAGGGACGTTTCTTGCAATATTGTCAAAAAACATTACATTATGATATGTAAATGTCATAAAAATACAAGTTGGAATAACTAAGCATTTGTTTGTTTCTATAAATTGGGTACGAGAGACATGAAATAATTAATTAGTGCCTGCTAAAGGGCACTGCTGACCAAAGATAAACAAATGATGTTTATTCATGATATGTCTAGGGTTTATATTTACTATATAATACCGCCATTTAGTCAGTTAGTACAGATTACAACAGAGAAGCTCCTCAAAGATGACCGCATATGCCGATTCGCTGCCTTCCACCAACTCATAGCCCTTACTGCAAAGTCTTGAACAACCAGATATTGTTATATTAAAAATATTCTCGCAGATTTGCCTATACCTCATTCCACACAACACCCGCAGTACATATGCCGTGAATGCCCTTTGTTCATTTTGCTTCCTGTTGACATGTATAATGCTGCTAACCGGCTTTTTCAGCTTTGCCGCTATATATTCTATCACATCTACCGGTTTCATTTCCCGGACTATAACCCTTCTTTCGCTGTTGTATGTGTTATTATTAGTAATTCCAATGTCATCACAAGGATCATCCGGATCAACTTTTTCCATATCAATTCGCCTGGAAACGAACTCCTTGTATCTTTTAGCAAAACTGCGCTTGTTTTTTATGCCAAAAAGGCTTCGTATGAAGCTCATATCTATCAATTTGTAAGTATCCTTTCTGATCCCAAGATATATACCGTATGACGAATATGGGTACTCTTCCTCTCTGCCTCTGTAGCCTTCGATATTCTTTGCATTATTATGTATGTATGCAGATAATACTAGACTGTATCTGTCACTGTCAACAATCATGCTATGGAACCTTTCCTGCAAAAGATGCCCGTGCCTGTTATACTTTTTATTGTAATATATAACATACGATG
>JAEZYU010000102.1 GCA_023418915.1 Bacillota bacterium | reverse complement strand
TATAGCGAGGAAAAGGATGGTTCGTATAACGAGGCGAAGGATGGTTCGTATAACGAGGTGTCAATAAGCGAACTGGACAAAAATTCAAGTATAGGACGAATTTTTCAAAATAAAGGTGAATTTCTTGAGAATAAACGAGTAAAACACCGGATTATGTTGACTAAAACGTCCCAAACTCGAATTTTTGTCCATTGCAAACAGCTTATATTGCCAGACTACAATAACACTGCTAATGTAAGAAAAATGATCCAATAAAAAGGAGTGGCGGGAAAACAAATGGCAGAGCATATTAATAAAACGGCTTCATCTGATCAGATGATAAATATCACTTCACAGGTCAGGCAGGATGTCCAGGAAAGCGGGGGCACAGATGGGGTGGTTGTGGTTTTCGTTCCTCATACGACAGCAGGCATCACTATTTATGAGAATGCAGACCCTGATGCAGTATAATGAGAATGCAGACGCTGATGCAGTATAATGAGAATGCAGACCCTGATGCAGTATAATGAGAATGCAGACCCTGATGTAGTATATAGAACGGAATAGACAAACGGGGTTCGAATATACAAACTACAAGGTGAATGAGAAATTTGCCCACGTTTACTTGACACAAAACAACAGCATTCCAGGTTTACCTAAGAGTATAGATAATGATATAAGGAGGCGGGAGATATGTTAGGCCGCCTCGTTGAAACACTGCTGTATCACAAAATATCCTTAGGATATTATGTGACTTGGTAAGAAAATTTTTCTACTAAGCGTAATTTGCGAAGCAAAATATCGCAAAACGAAAAATTTTCTTTAAACGAAGTGTTATAATAGAGTAAAAAGTGCATATTATGTAAAGTAAAGGGGCACCGGACCATGCTAAAGCAACAGCAAATTTTGAAACGCGAACAGATCAGATCAGAGCTGGAACACATTCTTGAATATCCACTGACTGTAGCTGTGGCGGCAATGGGATATGGCAAGACTACTGCAGCCAAGGAGTTCCTTACTTATTCTAACATCAAGCATATATGGGTTTCCGTAGAAAGAGATGAATCATCGCCCCAGTATATTTGGAGTTCACTCACCAGTCAGCTTTCCAGGACTTATCCTGAACTGGGCAAGCGGCTGCATGCCCTTGGTTTCCCCTCTGACCCTCCTCAAAGGGATAAGGTCTTGAGAATTTTAGAAGACCTTACTTATAGGACCAATACTGTCCTTGTTATTGACGATTATCATTGTGTCCACTCCCCTGAGTTTGACAGTTTGATTGAGCGAATAATCAGGTCCAATATTGATGGGTTTCATATTCTCATACTATCCAGGACAATGCCTGAAATCAACATAGAGGAACTTAGGCTGAAAGGGTATTGTTACCTGATAAAAAGTCAGGTGTTTGAGGTAAGCATGAAAGAGATAAAGGATTTCTTCATGCTATATGGCTATCATATAACAGAAGATATCATAAGGCAGATTGATGAGATATCTGAGGGGTGGATATCAGCTGTTTATTTAATTATGCAAAGGTATGCAGAGATTGGGAGGGTAGAGAGGGTTAGGAGTATGGAAAAACTGATTGAGACAGCAGTTATGTCCCGGTATACTTCTGAGGAAATAAAGGTGTTGAAAGCATTATGTGCCCTTGACAGCTTTACCCCGCAGCAGGCAGTATATGTAACAGATGATAGGAATACAGCTGGGGTAATCAGGAATTTGAGCTACGGCAATTCCTTCATCCGCTATGATGTTGAAGGAGATACATACAGAATACACAACATCCTCAGCAATTACTTGAATAATCTGCTTCAAGAGCAGCCTGTGGATATAGAGCCCTCTGAAATTTATAAGCGTTCGGGGGAGTGGTGCATTCAAAACGGTGATACCGTTACCGGGCTGCGATACTTATTAAAGGCTAAAGAATATGACTTGATTTTATCACAGTTTGAGGACAGCAGTATTAATTCTGTGATAGACAATAATTCAAGCTACATACTGGAATTATTCAAGAGCATACCTGAAGATGCAAAATATCGTCACCCTATAGGCTACCTTGCATATATCGGATTCTATGTCACAAATGTAGATCCTGCAAGTGGTGCGAGGCTTTTGGAACAAGCAGAGCAGTATTATCAAAATGACATTAGTATACCTCCCGAACTAAAAAAGCATATTAATGGAGAAATAGAACTTATAAAAGCCTACATAGGCTTTAATGATGCCGCATTGATGCGCGAAAGGCTTGCTAAAGCCCATGAGATACTGAAGGGGCATTCTCTTATTGCCAACAAAGACAAGATAATTACCTTTGGTTCCCCTCATTCCCTATATCTTTATTATCGCGAAAAAGGGAAGCTTTTATGGACAATGAATTGTGTTAAGGAAATGTTCCATGATTATACGGCAATGGCAGGGGACTGCGGAAAGGGCTTTGACAGTATACTGAAGGCAGAGTATTTGCTGGAAACAGGGGAAGTTGAAGAGGCAGAGCTTAATGCATATAAAGCAATATATAAGGCCAGGACCATGGGACAGGTTTCGGTAATTATCTGTGCACAGCTGACTATAGCAAGAATCTGTGCTGTAAATGGGAAATTTTCGGAAGCACTTGATATTATGGGTGACCTAAGTGGTGAAGTGGGCGATAGCAACAGTCCTATCTTAAGCAGTGCATATGACCTGTGTGCCGGGTATATAGGAGGTATAGCCGGTAAAGAGAGCAGCTTTGCCAAATGGCTCCGGCTGGGAGACATTGAACAGAGTGAGGTATTATACCAGGGTATGGGGTTTAATTATATAGTATACGGAAAGTACCTATTGCTTAAGAAGGAATATCTTAAGCTGGAAGTGCTCTGCGAGGATATGCATAAGGCGTTTTCCTTGTTCAACAATATGTTGGGCTATCTGCACAGCTTTATACTGGAGGCTATTGCAAAATACAACCTGTATGGAGCAGAAAAAGCAGAAGCGGCAATGACAGCCGCTTTGGACATAGGCCGGTCCGATGGCATAGTATTGCCCTTTGCGGAATATGGTGTGCACATTATGGAGTTATTGAAGTATATTCAGAAGTTCGCAGGAGATGACGAATATCTGGACAATGTACTTGTGTATAATATAAGCTACAGTGATAATGCGAAAAATGCTGATGCTGTAAGAGGTATGCTGCCTGAACTAACAAATCGTGAAAAAGATATACTTGAATTTGTCGTCGAAGGAAAAACCAACAGGGAGATCGCATCTGCCCTTTATATAGCTGAGGTCACTGTCAGAAAGAACATAACGGCTATATACAGGAAGTTGGATGTAACAGGAAGGGCATCGGCGGTCAAAAAATGCATTGAGCTGAAAATAATCTAAAATTCGACAAAAAGTATCTCATGCGATAATATATCGATCAAAAAAACTCTGCTATAGTTAATAGTAGAGTTCTATTTTTTTATTGTAAGGGGATGCATATGTATGTCCAAGATAGTTGAAGCCGTTCCGGGAAATGATTACACCATAAGCATTGAACTGGATAACCATCAAAAAATAATCTACGATCTGAAGCCCAGGCTGTGTGCAGTCAGGTTCCTTCAGCTTGCTGATATTGAGAAATTCAAGGACCTGAAAATCGAGAACGGCAATACACTTGTATGGGACAACCTGTGTCAGATAACTATTGATGAAATTTTCAGCACTATGGAAAGATAAGGGGGATGCTGCAATGTTAAGAAAAAAGCTGATCAATATACTAATGGTAATTACAATTGCTTTTTGTTTGATACCTACTGCAGTTTATTCTGCACAAAGTACAGCCTATACGGATATGCCGGATGACTGGTCGGCAGCAGCCATGGAAAGTGCTGTTATGAATGGCCTGTTGTCAGGACATGATGGGAAAATCCTGCCAAAGGATAATTTGACCAGAGAGCAAATGGCAGCCCTCATGAGCCGGGCTTTTGGCATGGAATTGAGTAATGCTGACAATCCACAGGAGAATATTACACGTGAAGAGGTTTTTTCTACACTTAGCCAATTGCTTAGGTTGGCCTGCAATAATGAAGATGCACTTAACAGGTTTGCTGATAAAGCTCAATTAAGCCCATGGGCAGAAGAGGCAACGGCAGCTCTTGTTGATGCAGGTTATGTTCACGGCTCGGGGGGCAGGCTGAATCCAAAACAGTACATAACCAGAGCAGAGATTGCAAAACTAATGGATAATATTATCAAGTGCTATATAAAGGAAGAGGGTACATATGCTTCTGATATCGGCGGCAGTGCTATGGTCAATATCTCCGGTGTAATACTTAAGAACATGGAAATTACCGGAGATTTGATAATTGGTGACGGAGTAGGGGATGGGGATGTAACCCTTGATAATGTCACAGTAACAGGTAGAACACTCATCCGCGGAGGCGGAGTGAATTCCATAAGGATAATAGGGAATTCAGACATTCAGAATATTGTTATTGCCCGAGTAAACGGACAGGTCAGAGTATATGCTGAGGATGGACTGGAACTGGGCGAAATAATAGTTGATGGAAACGATGATGTTGTTATAGAAGGAAATACAGGAACAGTTACAGTTGCGGCCTCTAATGTTACAGTGAATGTAACCGGAGCGAGAATAGCATCAGGGATAATCGAAGGAGACAATTCAAAAATTATTATTGCCAGTAACTCTACAATACAAGAAGCCGAGGTCAATGGTAAGGATGCCGAAGTAATCATAATGAGAGGCGCTAAGATCGACAGTATAAATGTAAATGGAACAGGTGCAGCCATAAACGGTGAAGGATGGATCGGTGAGGTCAAGGCAAATGCTGATGGTATAACTGTGACAACACCCGGGACAAGAGTTACCGCAGCTCCCGATGTATCTGGCATAAAAGCAGGATCAATAATTGTTGTTCCGGGAGCGACTGTGATAGTACCGGTAGGAAACACCGGCAGCAGCGGCGGTGGAGGAGGAAGCGACAGAGACAGGGATGATCAGGATGATGAGGACAGCGATGATCAGGATGATGAGGACAGGGATGATCAGGATGATGAGGACAGGGATGATCAGGATGATGAGGACAGCGATGATCAGGATGATGAGGACAGCGATGATCAGGATGATGAGGACAGCGATGATGAGGACGACGGGGACAACAATGATGAGGATGAGGATGACGAGGATGAGGAGCCGGTATCAATTGCTGTAACTGCTATTACAGTTACAAGTGATGGCGGCACAGCTTCTGTTGTGAATGGTGAAACGCTGCAGCTATATGCAGAGGTATCGCCGGCAAATGCTACAGACAAGTCAGTTGTATGGTCAGTTGAATCTGTAGATGGCGGAGCGGCGGATATAGATGTATCAGGGTTGCTTACTGCAACGAGTGTTGGCGCTGTTAGGGTGACTGCTTCCAATCCGGCATCAGGGGTTATCGGTACAAAGGATATTGAAGTAACTGCAGGAGAGGCAGTGGCGACTCCTGAGGAATACTTTGAATTTGACAGTGATACCGGAACTATAACCGATTACCACACTGAAGGCGGACTGGATGTTGTGATTCCAGATATGATAGGAGGAGTTACAGTCACGCATATCGGAATGTTAGCTTTTTTACCTGATGACTCCGGCAAAGGTGACTTCACCAATCAGCTAACCTCAGTAGCCATACCCGAAACTGTGGAAAGCATTGGGGATTATGCATTTGCATATAATTATCTGACATTGCTCAATATTCCAAGCGGTATCACACATATAGGGAGAGAGGCGTTTATACAAAACCAACTAACTGAGGTCAATATCTCTTCCGGTTTGACGAGTATTGGAACGGATGCATTTAAAGACTGTACGGAACTGACAAGCATTAATGTAGATCCTGATAACAGCAGCTATTCCAGTCATGAGGGAGTATTGTACAACAAAGAGCAGACTACCCTTTTGCTTTGTCCTTACCGTAAGGCCGGAAGTTATACAATACCGGACACAGTGACGAGTATTGCAGATTCTGCATTTAGAGATTGTACAGAATTAACAGAAGTAAATACTCCGGAAAGCTTGAATAATATAGGGGATTTTTCATTCTATAATTGTGGAGCACTGACCTATATCAGTATCCCTGAAAGCGTGACGAGTATAGGAGTCGCAGCATTTTCAGAATGTATAGGACTGACGGAAATAAGTATTCCTGATGGTGTACCGAGCATAGGCAGTGGTACATTCTCGTATTGTACCGAATTAACAAGTGTGGTAATACCTGAAAGTGTTACAAGTATTGGCGATTATGCATTTGCAAATTGTCAGTCATTAACCGGCATAGCTCTTCCGGATAGCATCACAAGTATTGGCGATTATGCATTCGTCGATTGTTCAGAACTTTCTGATATAAACATCCCCAACGGGCTTACAATTATTAATAGTTATATATTGTCAGGCTGCAGAATAACAAGCATAACCATACCTGAAAATGTTACAAGTATCGGTTATGCAGCATTCTCATATTGTTATGAGTTAAGCGAAATAACCATTCCAAATGATGTGGAGATAATTGGCAACTATACGTTTATTGATGTGGCAAAAACCTCGAACTTTAAAACTGCATACGCGAACGAAGGAGCAGGAACATATACCCGAAGCGGCGATGTTTGGACAAAGAGTCACTGATAGGAGCAAGTATTAACACAGTATCAGCAAATAATGGAATCATAACCGTCACCCTAGCGGATATACCATCTGAAGCTCCGATGGCAGAAGACTTCACAGCAATAATAAGAATAGAAATATACGAAGAAACAGAACTGACAGAAGAATTGGAATTGGAGGACTTCACTTATGATGGTGGTACAACTGTAACCTTTACTTTCACTCCGGTAGAAGTGGAAGATGATGTTCAAACAGTATTTATAGCAGTTGCAATAGGTGAAGCTGATCCTGTAGAAGCTGAAAGCTTCAAAGTAGGGACTAGAAGATAAATTCAATAGGAAACAAGCACATAAGGCTAAAGACCTTAACTGTGCAGTTGTTTGCGGTATGAAAAAAGCACGAAGTCTTTAGTAACTACCGGAAGTCCGGTGTAAAGAAAGGGTGATCCTTTACTTTCTCATAGGATTGCATTAATAAGACCATGTCTTCATCAGATAAGGGCTGCCTTAAACATTCCTCTATATTTTCGACCAAAAATGAGAAATCTTCGAAATTCCCGGGTGGAATTAACGTATCGGCGCCGAGGGAAAGCGAATATTTCATGGCGGCAATGCGGAGTTCTGTATTTTCACGGTCTATCGGTTTACACCATGATTTAGGGAATGGCGAGTTTTTACCCTCATCCGGGCTTATCCAGCGACGTTCAATCAATTGCTTCATTCCCAGAAGACCCATTCCCTTTTCTTTTGCCGCTTTCGCTATTTTTGTTCCCATGCCGTGCCCTATGCCCATATGCCAGTTCAATGGGAACAGTACCGTGTCAAAATCATAAAGAGATATCGCTTTTAATGCAGCCGCTTCACTATGGCAGGTAATACCTAATTTGCGGACCAGACCCTGTTGCTTCGCTTTTACCATCATTTCCATGGTACCGCCGCTGCCGAATACCTGATCTACTTCATCTATACCGCTCAACCCGTGTAGTTGGTAAACGTCGAAATAGTCGGTATGCAGCAGTTTGAAGGATTCTTCAAACTCTTTTTGCGCCTCCGCTTCTGTTCTGCAATTCGTTTTACAGGCAAGGAGTATGTTTTTACGATGGGGCAGCAGTGAGTTTCCCAGCTTTTCCTGGGCGTCACCATAGGTAGGGGCTACATCAAAATAATTTATACCGTGTTCGATTGCCCAGGCTACATATCTATCGGAAGCGTCCTGACCATCCTGCATGGAAATAATTCCTCCGTATGTCACTGGTGTAATCTCAAAGCCCGTATTGCCGAGTTTTCTTTTAATCATAATATTCGTCAGCTCCATCATCAATTTACCTGAATCGAATGCACCGATTGTGTATCAGAACCGGATTATTCTAACTATTCATATTATTATATCATTTTTTAACCTAATGCTGTAGTAAAACTGCTTTTAGCAGCTAAAGGCTTGATACAAGGCTATTGTGTAATATGGTGTTTGAAGCTGGAGAGCAAATATGTATTTTGCAAAATAGAAGGTTGTGTGGTGAGTATTGAACTTTAGGGTAGATTTGATAAAATAATTGCGTGATAGGTTAACCAACATTGACAAAACATACTCATATTTTGTTAGTCATAGCTTGTTGATATGGTCTGCCTGAAACGGGAACGATGATATTACAATGATAAAATGGTTATCTGGCAATTGATAAAAAGATGCGAAAAATGTCCGCAGGGGGATAATGAGCGATGAACTTTAATATTGAATTAGTAGGAAAGATAGGATCTATGGCTTTGATCCGCCAGGCTGAACATGACATTGACTATAATGTTTTCAGCCGTATTGGCAGCGAACTGCATCCCGGAATGATCTGGGTCAGTTCCGGAGCGGTGGAAATAGGACGCTTAGATTATATTAAGCGAACAGGCAGCGAGTTAACTGGTGCAAAAAGTGACATCATGACTGACTATTCTGCCCAGGGACAAGCAATACTTATGGAGGAGTATCGGCGCTATATTCCGTCAAAATACTCTGTACGCCAGCTATTAGTGGAGCATACACATTTTAATGATCCTGAAAAAAGAGAGCATATCTATCAATTCTTGATGCGTTGTGCAAAACAGGATGCTGTACCTATTGTAAATTACAATGATACCGTTAGTTTCGAAGAAAACCGACGCTGGGAATTGGAACAACTTCGCAGCAATGGTCATATAAGAATTGTGGAATGCATCGATAACGATGAGACAGCTTCGGTAATTGCTGCACTAGTCCATCCAAAATACTTACTTATTCTTACCTCTGTCGATGGAATTTACATGGAACCGAAGGATCCCTCTACATTAGTAGACCGGGTTGAAGGTAAGGATGCGGACGAAGTTATTGCACACATCGATGAACTGCAAAAGCATTGCTTTGGAGCAAGCCGCTTCGGTGCCGGAGGTGCAAAAACAAAACTTGAATTTATCAAGGAACCAATTCGGCAAGGTACAACGGTTATAATTGCAAATTCACGATACCGGATTTCAGATGTTCTTTCCGGTAACCGCCCCCGGACAATTTTTCGTACCAGATGATAAAAGGAGAAATGAGAGGTTGACTCAATAGTTAATAGGGTTTAAAATATTAAGAGCAAAATAATACATTTTAGGGAGGTGTAATGATGAGATCAGAGGTTCTGGAGAATTCGATGCTTGGAAGAAATGCCCACTATATCGCTCGTATTTCAGCATTCTTATTTATCAAAGGGGGGAGTCTGTCCAAAATTCGATACTGTTTCCAGAATGAATAATCATCATTACCGAAAAAAAGAAAATCAGACTCGGGAGATTGTTCATTTCCCGGGTTTTTTTATGCTTGAAAGCAATTTTCCATATGTAAATTTCCGACATTCTTTGATGAGTAAAAAATTCTCCGGGAAATACCGCATCCCAACTTAAGGAGGATAATTTATGAACCTGATCGAAATGAAAGATTTAGAAGTGTACCATGGCTCAAACCATGTGTTAAAGGGAGTCAGCTTTGTAATCAATAAAGGTGAAAAGGTCGCTTTTGTTGGTGGTAATGGCAGCGGAAAAACAACTATATTAAATGCTCTGGCAGGAAAGGTAGTCCAGGATAAAGGGGACCTATTTATCGAGAAGAACACGGAATTTGGTTTTGTTGAACAAATTCCGGAGGTTTCAATTGATATGACAGTCAGAGATGTGATTAATCATGCTTTTGATAAAATCTATGAAATAAAAGATAAGATGTCAAAAATCGAAGGACTGATGGCTGGCGGAAGGGTTGAAAACAGCTCATTGGCTAAGTATGGTGAGTATCTGGAAAGGTTTGAGCATTTGGGTGGATATGAAATAGACAATAAGATTTTTAGGGTTTGTTCAGGCCTTAATATAAATGAAGAAGACCTTGAGAAGAATTTTAACAACCTGTCGGGAGGGGAAAAGACCAGAGTTTTATTAGCAAAAGCTATTCTAATTGAACCTGATGTGCTCCTTCTTGATGAACCGACCAACAACCTCGATTTGCGCTCAATTGAATGGTTGGAGGGCTATACAAGGGAATACAGGGGGACAATCGTAATTGTTTCGCACGACAGATATTTCCTTGATAATGTGGTCACAAAAATAATTGAAATAGAAAACGGCAAAGCAAGAGTGTTTAATGGAAATTATAGTTATTACCAGAGAGAAAAGGCGGAGTTATTGAAAATAAAAGAACATGAGACTGCACTCCAGAAGCAAAAGATAAGAAAGATGGAAGCAACAGCGAAAATGCTCCGTGACTGGGGAGATAAGGCGAGCGGTAAAAAAGGCAGCAGGGAAGGTGCAGGGGCACTTTACACAGCTGCATTAAAACTCAAGGAAGAGGCAGAGGAGCAAAAAAGAGCGTTGAAAAGAGAAGAAGAGCATAAATATAATGGGAATTTTTCTGCAAGTGATTTTTCCAGTCAGGATGTGGCAATTTTAAGGAATGTATCTAAGACCTTTGGCAGCAAGTGTATTTTGAATAATCAGAGTCTTGTTATTAAAAAGGGTGAAGCTGTTGGAATTATTGGAGATAATGGTACGGGCAAATCTACTGTTTTAAAAATCCTAATAAATGAAACCGATCCTGATGCCGGCACTGCAAAGCTTGGAGACAGCGTGTATGCAGCATATCTTCCCCAGCATATCGAATTCGAAAATGAAGAGTTGAGCATCATTGAGACAGTAAAGCGTGAGATGAAGATTGCCGAAGATAGGGCGATACCGCTTTTGATAAAATTCAAATTCAGCAAGGATGAGTTATATAAGGCCGTTTGCAATATTTCAGGCGGAGAAAAAATCAGGCTGAAGATCTGCATTCTGATGCAGAAGAGTGTTAATCTTCTGCTTCTTGATGAACCAACCAACCACCTTGATTTTAAGTCAAGGGAATGGCTTGAAGATGCCATTGAAGCATTTGAAGGGACTCTGATATTTGTGACACACGACAGGTATTTTTTAAACAAATTCGCAAAAAGAATACTAGAGATCAATAATGGCAAAATACATGATTACAGAGGCGGATATGCTTATTACAGGGACAAGAAAGGTAAAGAGCCGGATAGTCCGGAAGAAAAAGCTGCCGATAATCAAAAGACAGGAAAGCTGCAAAAAGCTATGAATAGTGAAATTAAGCACAAGAAGGGTAAGAGCGATATAAATGATAGAAAAACCGGGAATGAAAACTTGCTTACTATGAAGATCGAATCAAAAATTGAAGAACTCGAAAATATGAAAAAGGAGTACCATAAAAAGCTAGGCTCCGAAACTGACTATGTTAAGCTGAATGAGATTCTTGGAGCAATTGGTGATATAGATAATAAGATTTATATCTTAATAGAAGAATGGGAGGAATGTTGCTCCTCCGTATAGTAGAAATGGAATTGGTAAAACGTTTTCATACATTTGTGCTAATGAAACGGCAAACTTGAACCCCGATGAAATTGTTAAATAAATAACTTTCCATACTGGTGTATTGTCAAACTGAGGGATTTTATATAAATGTATAACTAACATATAGACAAACGCACAAATGTATAATATAATATTGGTAAAACGGTTGACTAGGGCAGACCGAACGTAACATTTATTAACAATTCATAGGATTTGACAATATTATTGAAGGTTCAAAACCCTTGTTTTCAGGGGAACTAGATAGAGAGGTCAGATACTAATTCATACTTCCAAATATCGCAATATATGGATTGCGCCAGGAATATAAATTAATATGTTGAAAACCAAAAAAAAATAAATGAAAGGGGATCAAAGAATGAAAAGAACAAAAATTCTCGCACTGCTTCTGGCTGTTTTCATGATCGTATCTGTTTTTACAGCATGTACGAAGCCAGAAAGTAAAGACCAAGGAGGCAGCGACCAACCAGTCACTTCAACACCTGGGGATGATGATCCGGAACCTGTTGACACACCGGATGACAAAACGCTTGAACCGATAACGTTCAGCATGTTTGTCGCCGGCCCTGGAGAGGCACCTCCGGCGGACAACAAAGTTGTTAAAAAGATTCAGGAACTCACAGGCGTCACCATTGATTTTGAATTTCTTGTAGGTGACATGGAGCAAAAAGTCGGTATCATGATCGCCGGCGGCGATTATCCCGATTTGATCGGCGCAGGACAAGCGCGTGGAAGATTTTTGAATGCCGGTTCATTTGCGGCAGTTGACGAGTCCCTTCCTAATTACCCCAATCTTTGGAAGCATTATGAGCCTTATCAGAAAGCACTTCGCAGTGTATCTACAGATGGAAAAATATACATACTGGACATTTGGAGCCGTCGGTATATGCTTAATGACGGACAGGATGATTTCTACGAAGGAGATTATAACGGCCCTGCTTTCTGGATCCAGAAGGACGTGCTTGCTTGGGACAATTATGCACATCCCAAGACATTAGATGAATTCTTTGATTTGCTGGAGCGTTATGCAAAAGCGCATCCCGAAATTGACGGTCAACCCGTTCTGCCATTCGAAGTACATTCACAAGACTGGCGTTCGTTCTGTCTGAAAAATGCACCGCAGCATTTGATCGGCGGACGTAATGAAGGCGATGTCGTAGTTGATCCCGACACCCTTGAAGTCGAAATATATCAGAACAAAGACTACGCCAAGAATTATTACAAAAAACTCAACGAAGCATATAAGAAGGGTATGATACACCCTGAGACGTTCACAAGAAACTATGACAACTACTTGTCCGTTATTTCCACCGGCCGTGTATTGGCCATGTTCGACCAGCAGTGGAATTTCCAGGACGGGGAAAATGTATTGGTTTCCGAAGGTAAAATCGAGAGAACTTATGTCCCCATCGGCGTCAGTTATGACGGTTCCGACGTTTCGTACAACAGGGTAAGGCCTGAAGGGATCATTGGCGGCAATGGTATGGGCATCAGCGTGAAGTGTAAAGATGTTGAACGCGCTTTACAGTTTATGGATACACTGCTGGAAGAGGATGTACACCGTCTATTGTACTGGGGTATCGAAGGCGAAGACTACTATGTTGAAAACGGCCGTTACAGACGTACTGCAGAGCAGAAAGCCAATTTCGACAACCCTGACTGGAGGCTCGCTAACGCCGGTTGGGTCCTCGGCGACCAATTCCCGAAGCTGGAGGGTCGTTATTCCAACGGTAATTCCACAAGTCCATTAACGCAGCCGGAGGAAAGACTGGAAAACCAGTTCCCGTATGACAAGGAATTCTACCAGAAATACGGTTTCTACACCAAGTCCGACTTCCTTCCTCTGATGGATCATCCTGGATATCCTGAAGTATGGTCGATTTTCTCCACTATGGAAGAGGACAATATCGCTAAGCCGATATTTGACCAGATAACGGATCTTCAGAACCGTTACCTGCCGGGCGTGATCATGTCGGATGATTTTGATGCTGCTTGGGCTGAATATGCGCAGAGATACGAGAGTGTCGACTATCCGGCGCTGGAGACAGAAATTGAAAGTCAAATACAGGCACGTTTGACTAAATAAATAACCAGCTCTTCTTTCAAAACAATGTAGAAGAGGCGGCGGCAAAGCCGGCCGCCTCTTCTACATGATATCATGAACCAGTTGAAGTCAGAGCTAGGGGGATAGGGATATGATAACCAATAAGTTAGGTCCTAAAAGTGATATTATTACCAAAAAGTTAAGTCCCAGAAGTGAATTTTTTATTAAAGCTCGTAAACAAAAAGAGTTGCTTCTGATTTCGGCACCATTTTTTGTTTACATTCTTATTTTTGCATATTTGCCGCTATGGGGTCTTACCATGGCGTTTCAGAATTATAAACCTCAATTGTCCTTTTTTGAACAGAAGTGGGTTGGATTTACACATTTTCAAAATCTATTCACCGACCCTGATTTTTACCGTGTAATGAGAAACACTCTGGCGATGAGTATAATCAACCTTGTGCTGGGTTTTGTAACGGCCATCGCATTTGCACTGCTCTTAAACGAGCTTACTGGGGGATTCCATGGGTTTAAACGAGTCGTTCAGACAGTATCCTATATGCCCCATTTTCTCTCATGGATTATCGTCTGCGGTCTGGTTTCAAATGTCCTTGCCATGGATGGAGGAATCATCAATGAGCTGCTGGTAACCTTAGGACTCGTTAAAGAAAAGATACATTTTATGGGGACACCGGAGTATTTCTGGTGGATTGTTGGATTTACGAATGTATGGAAGTCAGTGGGCTGGAACAGTATCATCTATTTGGCGGCGATCACTTCTATCGACCCGGCGCTGTATGAAGCTGCAGCTATTGACGGGTATGGCCGTTTCGGCAGAATGTGGAATATTACATTACCGGGCATCAAATCGACCATTATCGTCCTTCTTATCTTAAACGCCGGTTGGATCCTCAATGCGGGTTTCGAAGTTCAGTATATTTTGGGTACAAACGGTCTCGTGCTTGATGTCTCGGAGACCATCGATATTTTTGTACTTAAAAGAGGCTTTGGGCGAGCAGGCGGTTTTGCCTTCGGAACTGCAGCCGGTATGTTTAAAACAGTGGTCAGCGCTGTAGTATTAATATTGTGTAATAAAATCGCCGGTTGGGTAGGCGAGGATAAATTGGTTTAGTAAAACGTCTTCGTTGTGCTATTCGGCTTGGAGGTATATAGAAATGAGAAAATCAAATGGTGATAAGATTGTTGATGTGATTATTGCACTCTTTATGTGCATAGTTGTAGTTGTCATGTTGTATCCGCTTTGGAACACGTTTATCACATCTTTCAACGATGCAAGAGATTCCATAAAAGGCTCACTCTACCTGTGGCCGAGGAGTTGGACACTTTTTAACTATCAAAGCGTATTTAAGACAGAGAAAGTATTTAACGCCTTTATAGTGTCAGTCGCACGCACAGTGCTCACAATGGTGCTAAACGTGTTTTTATCAGGTTTACTCGCATATGTATTGAGCCACAAGGATTTTGTTTTCCGAAAGTTTTTGACAGTATTTATGGTAATGACAATGTACATAAACGCAGGACTGATCCCACAATATTTCCTGTTCCGCAATCTGGGTCTGATCGACAGCTTTTGGGTCTATATAATTCCTTCACTTGTGGGAGCGTTCAACGTCATCGTCATACGTACATACATAAATTCATTACCGCCGTCTCTTACGGAATCTGCGAGAATTGACGGTGCCAGCGAAATGAGAATATATTTCAGTATTATTTTTCCGCTGTGTATGCCGGTTTTGGCCACCGTCGCCCTATGGGTCGCCGTTGGTTCGTGGAACTCATGGTTCGACTCTTTCATATTTGCGCCAAAGCAGGAATTGAGTACACTTCAATATGAGATGATGAAGATTCTATCCTCATCCATGCAGTCGGGGGTCAGACAACCGGATTATCTGGCCGAATCAAATCAGTCACGCAGCATGGTCACTCCGAATTCATTACGTGCTGCCATGACTATCGTAGCGACTGTACCTATCCTCGTGGTGTATCCATTCCTTCAGAAATATTTTGTAACTGTTAACATTGGCAGTGTAAAAGAGTAGTATTTGCGGTGCCTGGCACGACACTTAGACACTTATTGGGTACTAATGGACAATAAGTGACTAAGTGTCGTGCCAGGCACCTTAATTATAGCTTAATATTTTCAGAAGGTGATGCGAACGGACCCGGGATGACATGAATACCGCGATGATTACCGAAGTAGTCTGCATCAAAGCGTATCGGTGTTCCATCTGCGTTTTCAAAATATGCTTCCGGCTCGAAGGCTTTGCCGAGAATTTCGGTGTGGATCATCCGATCGCTGAAATCCTTGAGGTAATCATATACATTTGTGTTCAGATAATAATGACCGTCTTTTTCCACCAGTTCTACTTTAAGATTCTGATCTTTGTTTTCAATGAACAGACCATTCACTTCATTTTTCCATGGTTTAGCACCGTTCAGATATATATTCCCTTCACTCCAGACTGGCAGATGACCTGTATGAGCAGGCTCTAAGGCCATCATGTCAGGACGCTGAGAAAAATCGAACTGTGCGATCCATTCATCATAGGTTGGGTAATCATCGAAAACATGTGTACCGACATGTCTGTTTTCCCGCCTGGGTTCTACACTTTGATCATGATAGGTCACATAGTCTTCAGAAGGCCATTTCTGGACAAAGATATTGTTGTAGAAGCGGTTGTCACCATGAAGAATGGTCATAAAGCCCATCACTTCCGTACGGTGTGGCATGTGATATGGTGTATAGCGTGTACCTGTTCCGCCGCCGACGTCGGTTAATGCACCACAGATAAGGTTGTGAACCATAGCCACGCCTTGTGTCGCAAAACGAAGGCTGGCGTCTGAGAGCAGAACATTGTTATCGATCAGTGTTGGACCATGGCTGACTTCAACAAAAATATCCTGAGACATCATACTTCCCGGAAGATTTTTGGCATACGGTGGCCGCTGGTTATCATGCAGCAGGTTCTGAGTAATACGCGTACCCTGTGCCTGCCAGTCGCACCAGATCCCCATTGTACAATGGTGAATATGGTTGCGGCGCATGACCACATCAATGGCCGCATGCATTTTGATCCCGGCTATTTCCGCCCCGCCAAGCTCCATCATGTTATTGATATGGTGAATATGGTTGTCCTCTATGATACTGAACACACCGCCCATACGGCCAATAATGCCGCCCTGTTCACAGTGGTGAATGTTACAGCGGCGAACTATGTGACTGCCGATTTTTTCTTTCAGCCATCCGTGATATTGGCCGCGGCAAAGTGCATCTCTTTCCATCTGGGTAGGACTCTTTACATATTTATATGTAAAGTAATGATCATTGTCAGGATCTAGATATTTGCCCAGAGAAATGCCGGCACACTTGCTGTTTGAAATTTCACAATCCTCGATGGTCCAGCCCTTACTCCAGTGAGGACCGATCATGCCATCCTGAAAAGCTGCAGGCGGCGCCCAGGTGGTGGCAGCCTTATCAATTTTAAATCCTCTGACTGTATGATAACCGATGCCGCTTATGGAAGGCATAAAGCACCTGCGACGGACATTGATCTCTACATTTTCTGTATTTGGATCTTTACCCTGAAAATTTGCATAAATAATCGTTTCATCAGCATCCGCATCCTGTTCGGTATACCACTTATAAATAGATTCTTCCGGTACCCAGCTGCATTCATAGACTTCGCCCTTGATACACTCTTCCAAAGCTGTGGCCTCATACAGCGCCTTGTCATTCAAATAAACACAGCCGGTATGTTTATTCGGTGTTGCAAAATACCAGTCTCCATACACTAATGTTGTATAAGGATTGTATTCGCCGAAAACACTGTTTGCGATACGGCATACCCATATATTTTCCTTGTAATGCTGCCAGGTTTTTATCTGTTCAGCACCGGTGATCACAGCACCAAGAGGCGTAGTACTGGAATAAGTAATACGGGCATCTTCAGTACCGGCATGAACTGGATCCACATACTCCCGGTAAACTCCCGGTGCTACCAGCACTTCATCACCGGGAAGCGCCAACTTTGCGGCTTCATTGATCCGTCGGAATGGTCTCTCGATGGAACCTGTGCCATCTTTTGCTGCATTTGCATCTACATAGTATTTCATGATAACCTCCCATTGTTGAGATATACATGTCATGATACTAATCCTGACATGATTCATTATATAACATGATCGTCTATAGTTTATCATTAAATAATAGAATTAGTAAGGTAGATAATAGATTAATAATAACTGTAAAATGGATTCTATATGTTATTCATAGGAAATAAAAGGGGTATGAAGCTAATAATCTGGGTAATTGATAGATTTTTCAACAAATGGGTACGATTATGCCATATTAAGTTACCATAATACGGCATATAGTGGAATTATGTAACCCTTTATGCATAAAATATTGAAATAATTCCATAAATATAGCCCCATTAGTTGAAAAATTTAACAGTGAGTGATTAAAACACTTGATGACAGCGGTTTTATTCCCACATTGGGCGGTATTTAAAGGCGTTCCGGTAAGATATTCGATTACTGATAATTGGGCAGGTCATGAGCCGGGCTTCTTCCAGTTTGTTTATGAAGATAAAGACGGGAATCGAAGGGTAACAAACACGGAAAGCTCCTTCTTTATGCAGCAAGTTGAGATTTCCGACGAAACTCTGCAATATTGACATGGTAACATATGTTAGTAATTATTTATACCGTCCAGCAGCAGCTGAAAATGCGCAAGAGCTTGTGTCTTTAAGTCAAAGTCAGGATATCGGATACACCATTCATAGCAAAGGCCCCTTATGGCAATCACAAATTGCCTGGCTAGCTCATCCGGAGATAAAGTGTAGCGGAATTCTCCGCGTTCCATGCCTCTTTCCAGCACACTGGCAAATACCTGATACAGTTCCCTGTCATATCCCCTTATGGCACCCATGTCTATGTCATCGGCCAACAGCAGCTGGTATACAGTTCTTATGCTCGAGTAGCCTATGATCCGAGTAAGTGTTTCTGCTATCTTTACGGTCAATCCCAATAGTATTTTGGAGGAAGAGGTGTCTACCGGAAACGATCCCAGAACAGCCCGGTAGTCCATGTCCACTTTTTTAACATAATCGGAAATGAAAGCGGCAATCAGGGCATCCTTTGATTCGAAATATATGTAAAACGTGCCCTTGGCTACTCCTGCCTCCTCTACGATCCTGTCCACAGTGACTTCTGTGAAACTGTGCTTCTTAAACAGCATAGCAGCAGCGGAAAACAGCTTTTGCTTTGTCCTTTCACCTTTCTCCATTTTTCGACTTGTTTCTTCTTTTTTCAATATTTTTCTCCTTCATTGTTGTATCGGTATATGTAATATTATATAATTAACTTAAAATATGACCACGGTCACATAAAGTCATTCTTAATATAATATAAATCCTGACTAAGTTCAAGGGGTGTAAAGAAATGAAAAGGCTGAAAAGATTGTTAGCACTAATGTTGACTTTGTCAATCGCATTTACACTGACTCCGGCTCAGACCATTGCACAAAATGAGGACGGTGCTGTGATCCACAGACCCTCCGGAAATACATATAGTACGCGGGTATCCTATGAGATCGTGACTGCGGGCAAGGCAGGGGAAACCGCTTCCGACACCCGAGCGGCCGTGGTTCGCTTCAACCTGGATGATCCCGGTGAGCAGCCGGTTTCATTCAATTACTCGGTGCTTTCAGGCAGTGCCGAAGACATGTACATATCAGGAGCGACCTCCGGAGAGGTCGTCCTTTCACAGGCAGAACCTGAAAAGGAAGTAATGATCGAAATCACTCCCTTTGCGGATAAACCCGGAGATTACGCATTGCCAAATGACCCGAATACTTATTGGACAGGAGAACACTACCTTTATCTTTATTGCAGTGACATACAAAACGCCCTGTTTGATGGGGACTGTGTGAGCCTTACCGTGCCTGTGCCGGTGGAAAGCGGATTTGACTATGAAGCGGCCTACGAGAATGCAGTCAATACAGAACTCATCGATTTTGATGAAGCGGACGGAGGGAGCGATGGGATCTATCCCGTGCCGGAAAGCGGTGAGCTCAGGTTTACGGCCGAGATATCCGGGGACATACGGAAAATGCTCGATGACAGCGTGTTTACCCATATACATCTCCCACAGGGTCATTTACTCAATGAGTCTGAAGAGCCTCGGGAAATCATATACGAAATAAAGGCCAAAAACGATATGCCGCCCAGAGAAGCATTGATGACCAGGTCACAAGCTTTCAGCCTTGAAGCAAATAGCCGAACGTCATTTTTCTCCGACGGATCTGCTCAATGCATACCGGTGGGTGTAGTTAATCTTGGTGCTTTTGATGAAGGAAACGGAACATATAATAAGCTGGACTTTATTTTCAGTAATACCGATTCTACGACCCCCGGCGCCGTCTCTGTTTCATTTTCTGATGAGGCAGGGCAGTACCTGCAGCGTCAGGTAAACTTCTCGGACCAGGCCCCGCCTCAGGTCACACAGGTTTCAACGGATATACCCCAGGCTCATTATGGGGATGTGATCCCTGTGACCATTGGATTTAGCGAACCGATCCGTATCGACGGCATTACTTTTACAGTCGACGGTCAAGTCATACGTCCGATGGAACGGGAAGGAACAATATCACAAAAAGTCAGCTTTCTTTACCGGGTAGGGGATGAAGCTCTGGACGATGGCAGCTTTGCTGTCAATGTCTCCGATATCACCGGCGCCATAGACCTTTCCGGAAAAGCTGCGGAGGATTCGGCAAGCGATAGTGCCTCAGTGGATATTTTGTTTGACCCAATGCTTACCTTTGCTTACTGTGCAGAGCCCTCGGTCAGCCTTGATCAGGGGACCGGCCGCAATATGTCGGCGGCTGTCTTGATCCCCATCAAGCAGGATACTTCCCTTAGCAACTGGCTTTTAGATGATTCCCGGTTAAGTGAGGGCAATATCTCAACTGCGGTAAAAGCCAGAGCGATAACCGCCGAAGGCACTATAGATATCCCGCTGACTGTTCAGACGGACATCCTGCGGGTCACCGGGCTAACGGGCTCTTTCACTGCGCCTGAAAACGACACGGGGGAGTGTGTGTTCTATGTGCTGGAGATATATATGGATACCGGCAGCGGGTATAAGCCGATCGACAGCCTGGCCACGGTCTATCCTGTCCAGCCCCTTATACTCGTGGATGACGAAACTGTTATTACGCTGAACTATATTTATTGGCCCCCGGCAGACCAGATTTTTGTCAATGCAGGGACTTCGCTTGCCTTGGGATATATACTAAATGTCGACGCCACCTGGGTAGGACCTGAATATTTCATTTGGTCCAGCAGCGATGAAAGTGTTGCCCAAATCGATGAAAACGGTATGATTTTATTAACGGGCACAGGCCAGGTCTGTTTTACCCTGGCAGTGTCGAACCCTCTGAACGAGGATGTGGTCAGCTTTACAAGCCGCACTCTTACAGTGCTGGAATCTCAGGATGCGTACCTCTATGTGCCGAACGGCATTAAGAATCAGGACATTCTGACAGGCAGCGATGCAAAAATCAGCTTTTCCTCCAACCTGACTGACCGGAACGACATGTATGGCGGCCCGGGAACTGAGACCTCATATACCTTCACGCTATATGAGGTCATATATGATGATGACTCCATGGAAAAAGGCAGCATACTGTCAAGCGAGACATTAAAGGCTGCAGCACAAGCGCCGCTGAATTCATATACTGTGCCTGGAGGTATGCTCACAAAGGTCACCGAAAAGAATAAATACGGTTACATACTCGAAATCAGCGCCCCGGACATGCAATCCGGCAGCACCTTGACTGCACAGGCCAATATCCGCGTACGTCAGATGCCTGCAAAGGCCTCTCTGATCCGTCCTGAATCGGTATTTCTGCTGGACAGTGCCGATGGCTTCACAGTGGAGTTTGATATTGAAAACAAAGCTTCCGACACCCAGTTTTCGCTGGATGTCACAAGAAACAGTGATGCCGCTCCGGTCATATCAACGGCTGCACCTGCGACTATCAGACCCGTGGATGTAAATATCAGCACCGTTGACAGCAGCCGTCTGCTGGATGTTTACACCGTGAGCCTCAAGGCGAAGAATCTTTCTGATGAGGCATGGTCCTTTGATTCCTACAATGTCTATGTCTACAACTCATCTGCTATGAGAATGCTTGTGGATGGCTTCCCGAATCCGGGCTCGCTAACCATGGGCTACGATTTTGAAGATGAAGAGATAATCCGCAACATAAACTTTCTCCAGATTCGTTCTGCGATCGGAAAAGAATTGCTGCGAACGGTAAAAATCGATGACAGATCCTATGTATGGAGCGCCATAGCCGACCGGGTCACCTGGAAGGTGGATGGAGAGAGTGTTTCTCTTTGGTATAGCGGAAAGCGTATCGGTGACGACTATAATCCCGTGCTCCTTCCCGGCACTTCCCTGCTGCTGCGGGGAGACAGCCCCGGAAGCTCGGTGGTGACTGCCGACCACACCCTTACCGGAATGACCGGATCCATGACCGTGACCCTAAAGCCATTGCAGGACAAGCTTTATTTGTTCCGAGTCTATCCGGAGGCTCTGTGTGAAATGGTTTACACCAATGGAAGGGGCGAGGAAAAATCCGTTGTCTTCTCAGGAGAAGTCGGCGTTTATGAGGAAAGCGGCATCAAGGGCGACGTTGCCTTCTACCCGACGGGCGGCGCCGAAAATGTGTATGGCTTTAACGTGATTCCCCACAGGACTTTGATTGCAAATCAAAACAGCGGCAGCAGCTTTGACCTGTACCCGGTAAATACTGTGAGGCTGCCGATATTTAACTATAATGTCACTCTGGAGCTTTTTGACGAGACGACCGGCGAGCCGTATACCGGCGACATCATCGTCCGCGGAGGCGTTTATTATAATGACAGGTATCAGCAGACGACGACCATCAACGGAAAAGCGGGAAATGGGGATCAGAGGGTAAGCGCCGATGTAAAAGGGCGGTATACGCTTGCTTTCAGACCGGCGGACTTTACCGGCAGGCTTTTGGCTTCGGACAAGCTCCGCTATGTCATTGAAGTGGATTCTGCCGATAATTCACACTTTCCTCAATACATCACCATTGAAAATGACGAAATCCAGGCGCAAAGGAATTCTCCCCTCGGCGTTTGTGTGAGCAAGGGGGTAAAAGCCATGAATGCCTCCTCCATTCAAAACGGAGCCATTGTGTTTTCTCAGAAATTCACCATCGACGGGGAAGAAAGGCCGATGACCAAACGGCTCTATATAGAAGAGATGCCTCAAAGCGCCGAACTGGATATGACGGTGATGGTGCCTTATTCCTCGAAGGATACATACTACAGGCTTAAATTTGTAGATCCCTCCACAGGATTGATAGCTAGCTCTCCGATAGGTGAACAATTCCACGCATATCCATTTTCTGATATGGTCACGCTGCACTTCAGCTTCGATTTCAAAAAGACCATCTCCCTTGCTCTGTTTGCTCTCGAGCCTGGGCAGACAGGCTATTATCGTCCCATCATCAGCAGCACCGATGGCAATTGGGAGCTGAAGCTCTCATATCAATTTGAAATACAGAACCTTCATGATATACCTGATATGAGCTATTCGCTGCAATATGGGAAGCCCGGATCGGAAGAATATGGTGACCTCACAAAGATCTATATGCATTTCTGGAATATGTATAAAAGCTCTGAGATGATTTCCTTTGCTGAAGATAAGGATGCGGTGAAGGAAGCGCTGGAAATGATGAAGGGATACTACATCGATACCAATTCTCTGGGTCTGGAACTGAAATCCACTGAGGATCCGCTGGTTTACAAGGGGATTATCAGGTTTGCCGTCGGCAGTTACAGCAAGGATAATCCCTCCGGGGTTTTTGTGGGCAGCGGCGAACATACAAGCTTTAAATTCATGCCCGGATTTAGTGATACAAAGGCAATGGCGAAGGGAACTTATCTGAAAAAAGCCAAGGAAGAGATGAACAAAAGCCGCGGTCTCTATAAGACATACGGAGGAGGCGCCTATGTGGAATGCCTTGTGTATTACAGCATAGAAGAAAGGGAATGGAAAACCAGTCTTATATACGGTGATTTTTATCTGGGCGGAGGAGGCACTTATTACCGGACTTATAACGGCTGGGTATCATTTATACCTGTTACTTCTTCCTTCGAGTTCAGTATGACTGCAGAACTGGGACTTACTATACTCAACAGCCAGGTCAGAAATGAGACCGCCTATATCCCGAGGCTGCGCCCGGTGTTTTCCATTTACGGCTTCGGCGGAGTGGGCTTCGATTACAAATTCGTCGCCTTCAAGGCCGGAGGTTACGGCTTTGCCGAACATGAGCAGAACTATCTCTGGTATACGGATAGCAACGGATTGAAGATGGACGGCCAACAACTGAAGATCAGGGGAGAGGTCGGTGTAGAGTACAAAATATGGCTTGCCTTTATAAAGCTCAGCGGGAAATATGTGCTGGCAGACTATTCAAACAGCTGGAATTACAATGAATATAATGAAATCCAGCAGAAGATCGCCGAAAATGAAATGGAACGGTCTGCTAAAAAGCTCATAGCTCCTGGTGAGTTTTCGGGAAGCAGCAAGTCTGCTGTGCTTTCGGGAAGCGGCGAGTCTCCAATGCTTGTACTTGTTCCCGTGGAGGAGAGTATCGCATTTGAGGATCGATCCTATCTGGAGGCCTATGAACGTACCTGGGGCTCACCCGGATCAGATAGCGGTTCGGGCAGCGGATCAGTCATCGGATTAGGCGGCGGATCAGGCAGCGGTTCGGACGGCGGATTAAGCAGCGGATCGATCATCGGTTCAGGCAGCAGATCAGGCAGCGAATCAAGCAGGGGAATGTTTGCGCTGTTATCTTCTGAGGATTTGACCAATATCTGGGCCAATGCCTATCCCAACGCCATGCCACAGTTATCTGATGACGGTGAGATGATGGTCTATCTGTCCGATATGGGAAGCGAGGATCTTTCCGATACGGCGGTGCTGTTTGCTGTAAAGGATGGGGCCGGCTCCTTCTCTGAAGAGGGGACAGAGATTCATGCATCAGATTTTCCTGACAGCAGTCCATACCTTTCGGGTACCGGGGAAGGCGCTTCGGCGGTATGGGTCAGAAGCTTTGCCGATGTAGATGGGGAAGCCGGAAGCACAGCTGTCATGGAGGACGTGATAAACGGCCTTGCCGCTTCAGAGGTCATGGCAGGCATTTACAAGGATGGCGTATTTACTGCCGCCCGGCTTACCGACAACATTGATCCTGATCTTGCCCCTGTGACGGCAGCTTCCGGAGACAGGGCCATTGCAGTATGGCGCAGTGTAAAACTGGGTAATATGGAAAATCCGCTGGACTTCACCAGCGATTATATCATGTATTCGATTTATGACGGCTCGAAATGGAGCGAGGCCAGGTGTCTTTTTGAAGGCAGTATCGACAGGATCCGCGCTCTAAATACGGCTATGCTGCCCGATGGCACTTCGGCCATCGTGTATCAGATCACAGAGGAGGGCGGAGATTCGGAGATCATCTGCGCTGTGCTGGATACAAATGGGGAGGTCGTCCGGACCCTCAGATTGACCGACAATATGACCGAGGATGCGGATCCTCAAATCACCACCGCAGAATTCCATGATGGTGCAAAGCGGTTTGTTATCGGCTGGAACGCGCAAACAGAGAGGGCTGAAAGTGCTGTTCAGATGGCCGCAGTCAACCGGGAGGGAACGCTTTACTCTGATTTTTCACTGGAGGTGTCAGACAGCACCGGTGCCGCCAATTATTCAAACTTCCGGTTCACCAAGGGAGCGGACAGGCTTGAGGATTTATCGCTGATCTGGAGCCAGCCCGGGGATGCTGACAAAGACGGAACCTATGAGTACGGTGTTTACGGAATAAGGCTTCTTGTGTCGGACGGCAATACCGCTTCAGCCTCGGGAAGGCAGAAGCTGCTGGCGCTAGAAGAAGGCCGCAGCCTGGATTCTCTGGATGCGAGAGTTGATCCGAATACAGGGAAAATACATTTCGTTATGCTCTTGACCGAGGCAAACGGTGAATCAACTCTTGCTGCGGCCGTTTCAGAGTACGAAAACGATTTCACTGTCATGGAACCGGAGCATGGATATGAGGATCTGCTGCCGGGACTGGATATGCCGGTCCTGTTCACGGTGCAAAATGACGGTGTTGATGCTATCACGCATATTGCCATTGAACTGCACGGACAGACCTTTGAATTTGACGACGAAAGTATCGCTTCCGGCGAAACCGGGACTTATCTTGTTTCATATCATGTGCCCGAAACATTAGCCGATGCTGATTTTTCAGTCACTGCACAGTTTGGAGAAGCAGGCGTCACATGTATACATACAGGTGTTTTGAAGCTCGGCCTCCCTGATGTCGGGATCCATCAGATAAACATCACCAGGGAGACTCAGCGGGAGCGCGGTTTTAGGGTATTGCTGCGGAATACCGCATTTACCGGACTGAAGAAGGGTACGCATACTGTGAATTTAGAAATTTGGGATCACTCCAATTTTACAGATGGGTCGCCGTTAAAAACCATCACTGTTTCGGAGGATGATTTTGACGCACTCAATAACAGCCTTCTGTCGGTGGATGTCACGCTGACCGAGGACGATCTGCAGCAGCTTCTTGATGAGAAGGGAGAGCTTCCCGAAGGCGGGGCGTGGCTCCTGTTCCGTACAGTGCTTGCCGAGGGCGGCAACGTTATTGATGACACAGATATCTCCAACGATACGGACTTCGTGAATATTTACAGTCTGATCGAAAACAATGGAGCTGCCGTATCGCTGACGAGCCTGTCTGAGACTGCTGACGGGATGACCACCGTACAGGTGGAGGCATTCAACAACTCAATGCAGCCCATAAATAACGGGAATATTATCGTTACCCTGCGGGACGAAAGGGGCAATGCGCTGGAAACGCGGCAGACCTATGATTCCTCGGACGGCGGCGGTCTTTTGGCCATACCGGGCGAAGATTCCAAAACGGCAAGCGTTCAATTCAGCCATACCGGCTACACGGCGGATGTGACCTTTGCCCGGGTTTCCGGGGAAAGCTCGCTGCTCTCTGCTATGAGCCTTACCGGTGTCCCTATGGAATTTGATCCCAATGTGTTTGAGTACGATCTGAAGTCATACGGCCTCAGTCAAACCATACTTACTGCTGTGACAGAAGATCCTGAATCCGCCGTTACAGTTGCGAAAAACGGCGTTCCGGTATCAACAGAAAGCCCCATTGCCATGTCATACGGAACTACAGTTTTTGTTATTACCGTGACTACAGGCGGGACCGACACGACCTATACGGTAAAGGTGGAAAATAACAGGCTGGATGAAGGCACCGATCCCGAAGATGATGACCCGGTCACTCCTGATAAACCTGATGGCGGTACATCAGGTGATTTCCTTGCTGAACTGACCATAGACGGCGTCAGGCAAAGGAGTTTGGGCATCATCCGGAGAGACGGGCGGGCAGTAGTACCTTTGGGTGCTTTGGCGCAGGAGATTTTCTCAGGGATTACTGATGCAGCTTTGGATATACCCTTGATTCCGGGGGTGAAGGGCTATACGCTGGAAGTGCCGGCCAACTTCCTTGCCGGCCAGTATACAGGAGCTACCGTCACTGTTTCCACCGAATTGGGAAGCCTGCGCATTCCTGCCGGAATGTTGACTGGAACGGAAGGTACAGAGGGAAAAACCGCAGGGATCACCATTGACGCAGCCGACAAGTCAATGTTCCCAGAAAATATCAAGGCAGCCATCGGCGACCGTCCCATTATATCTCTGACCTTCACGCTGGATGGTGAGCAGATCGATTGGAGCAATCCCGATGCACCGGTGACGGTATCCATACCTTATATGCCGACAGCAGATGAGCTTGCAAACCCCGAAAGCATTGTTGTGTGGTACATCGACGGCAGCGGAAACGTAGTTTGCGTGCCCAACGGGCGTTACGAACCGTTGACTGGGACGGTGACATTCAGCACTACCCATTTCAGCTATTACGCTGTAAGCTACAATCAGGCGGAGTTTAAGGATGTGCCAAAGGACGCGTGGTATGCCAGAGCGGTTTCATTCATAGCCGCAAGGGGTATCACCACAGGTACGGGAGGCGGCAATTTCAGTCCCGAAGCAAAGCTGACAAGAGGCCAGTTCATCGTTATGCTGATGAGGGCGTATGGTATAGCCCCCGAAGCCGATCCGAAACCGAAGGACAACTTCGCAGATGCCGGTGATACCTGGTACACCGGCTACCTGGCTGCAGCAAAGAGGCTCGGCATATCGGCGGGCATCGGCAACGATATGTTCGCGCCGGAGAAGGAGGTCACCCGCCAGGAAATGTTCACCATGATGTACAATGCGCTAAAGGTCGTAGGGCAGCTGCCCGGGGGAGTTTCCGGAAAGACCCTCTCCGAATTCAGTGACGCTGATGAAATCGCTCCCTGGGCTGTGGAAGCCATGACACTATTTGTGGAAGCCGGTATTATCAACGGGTACGCCGGAAAGCTCACACCAGCGGATATAACTACACGAGCGCATATGGCACAGGTGCTGCATATTATGATGGGAAAATGAGATCCTGAAAATACGATCGGGGTCAGGCACTTATCATCAAGAATGCTTGGTTTTTTGATATAGACAGCGATGGCAAAGCAGAGCTTTTAGCCATGCCCGCCGCGATCTATGCTCCTTTTACTGGGTATTATTTTGATGAGAACTGGCAGCCGCATGTGCAGTTTTCAATCAACACACCCGCATGATCCTTTATAGATTTCTTTTCAGATAGATCATATCCACCAGCTGTTGCCCGTTTTCATACATGGGGTGGTCATAATTATCTATAAAAAAGTTTTTTGCGATGTGTGATTTTTCAAATCCACATTTACCGTAAAAATTAAGCGTCAAAGGGCTATCCCCTGTTCCAACATACAGCTCGGTACCGGATCTGTTTTTGCAGTAATCGGCAATGAATGAGATCAGTTGCTGTCCATAACCTTTCCGTTGATATTCTGGAACGGTAACTATATTCTTTATTTCGTAAACGCCGGGATTCTCCTGTGTAACGACGCAAAGCGCCTTAACGCCATCATCATACAAAGCGAACATATCACCGCGATACAAATATTTCTCTATCATGTCTGCCTGTTCGTCTGCAATAAGCAGCAAATCCATGTACTTTGTTTTATCGCTGTCAGCGATCTTTACAATTTCCATTAGACACTTTCCTTTCTTTTTTCTTTCCGTGCCCATGCTAAGAACAATGGTTCCTGTTTTTCCTTATGGTTCATCCCTCTTCTGCCATCTACATTATAAATAAGACAAGTTTTATTTTCAAGTAGGAGATGAATGTAAGCCTGACACTTTTACGCCAGCATTAAGTCGCGCGCTGTGGTATAATTTTGTACAGTAATTGCTTTGTAGATACTGTTACTGCATTGGTTAAGCGTGAAGATGCGCAGAGGTGCCGCGAATCCAGGCAAGCTGTCACATTTGATTCTTGTGATACGATGAATAACCGGCATTATTTGCGGAAGGTCTAAAAGGTGATAATTATTGTGCGTTTGGAAAAAGTATCTGAGAAAACTTTTTTTCCTATTGTCCAGATGAAAATCAGTCTGGAGCAGGAGAAATTTGTGGCAACGATTTGATGTCGCTTGCACAAGCTTGGTTGTATTATGAACATGCTAAGCCGTTTGGCCGATCAGCTCTTATGCAAGTATTGAAAATGGTTCGCAAAACCGGAAAATCCGATATGGTTCATTTAGATTATGTGCCGTGCTCAAGGATCACGGTACTGTCCATTATAATATGGATTTTGCGAATAAAGCTGAAACGAAGTGACGAATAGTAATACTGTATTGATAATGAGGTGAGCATGCGTGAATGAAATTAAGGCAATTCTTATTCTAAATTACCGTTGCCTGTTTCTACAAAGAATGCTGTATCATCCCGGATGCAAATCACTATATCTGGTCTGAACTCAGAGATGTATTTGCGGAGCGTTTTCTCGGTATAATGCCTCATATCAATACTGCGTGTTTCATTAAACGCAGTATAAAGCAAGGTTTCCATTGCATTAGTAAATGAATCACCAAAAATAAGTGCATTGGGCAGATGTTCGCAATTTGTGCATATGATAGTTTCTGCAAAATCCTGCCCCATATACATACCATAGTTAATTGCCTTATCATTGCTGTTTGGCAAATTATACACCGGCGCATTTGTCAGGATACCGTTGTCCCACCGCGAAAAGGGAATTGGTTCCTTGAGGACAGCGTATGCGGCATGTTCGCTCATATGGCACAATCCATAAAGCTTTCGGTTACGGGAACCTAGATAAGGATTGGGTAATTCTTTGATTTCCATATCCTCATCTGTCAGGATTTTCATGCCTATGCCTTTATCTTCATTAATAACATTTAATAATGTTTTATAAGCAGTCAAAGCTCCATAAAAAGAATAGTGATGATCTGATAGGGAGTAGTAATTCATGGGTCTGTTCAATTTATCATACACTGCACGCATATCTATATAATTTACTCCATACTCCTGCATTGCTTGTGCAAAGTAAGTATGCATGGGATCTAAAATCCACTCCCTGTTTTCTAAATAATCCGGATATAGATTGCTAAAATAGGAGTATTGCTCAGGTAATCCTACATAGTAAAACCTACCGCCCAATGCCTCAACATAATTTGAAAAATCTCGCAGATTTTGCGCGGTATGAGCTGATTTTTCTTCAAGATATGATATGTCCCATTTGCCATATTGGTTAAAACCTAACAGCACTTTATCCTGTACGACTACATCATTTACAACCGGTTTATGTAAAAGGTTCAATTCCAGCCAAGTATGGACCTTCAGTAATGTATCCCGCCCTGCTGCGTGATCTGTGAGCCAGTTTTCCCATCCTTCGAAATAGTCACCGCTTATAAACTTCACATTGCTGAATACCGGCATTCCTTCAAGAGCCCGGTTTTCAAAGAATGAAGCTTTTAAATCATTCTTGCTGATTGTTACCAGAAATACAGCGAATATTATTCCTAAAAGACCTATCATAAAAAGTAAGCGTGAAGCATTTTTCAATATCTACTCCTCCTATTGTTTCTAAAATCTGAAGTAAATAAAAGGATTAAACGTGGAGCTTAAAAGTTCCATATAGGATAAGACCAGCAGTGCAAGCGCAATGCAGCCGGGAGCCCAGGTCTGTATAAAGCTAAGCAGGTAATTGCTGCTTCGTTTATCAAAAAAGTTTTTCAACCAATGCTTGATTGGCAGTGATGCTATGACTGAGATAAGCAACACCCAGCCATACATCCTGAGATAGTATTCAGACCTTCCATCCGAGAATACAGCGCCTCCGAGCATTGTTTTTATCATGCCTGTACAATATGTAAGAGAATCTGAACGGAAGAATACCCAGCCAATAATGATTACAAATAGAACATAGATCCGACGTAAAAAGGATGGCCCTTTTTCAGAAAAACGTTTCCATATGAACTTTTCACCCAACAGGATAACGGCATAATACAGACCCCACACAAGAAAATTCCATGCTGCGCCATGCCAGAAGCCAGTCAAGGACCAAACAATCAAAATATTGAAGATCAGTCTCTTTTTTCTGCATTTACTTCCGCCCAAAGTAATATAGACGTAGTCGCGAAACCATGTGGAAAGACTAATATGCCAGCGGCGCCAGAATTCAGTTATACTTTTTGAAATGTATGGATAATTGAAATTTTCCAAAAAGTTAAATCCAAACATATGGCCCAAACCAATTGCCATATCTGAATATGCTGAAAAATCAAAATATATTTGTCCCATATAAGCAATAGCGCCCAACCAGGATAGGCTAATTGTAAGATCAGGGGCAGACAATGAAAATACATTATCTGCCAGAGCTCCTAAGCTGTTTGCAAGCATCATTTTCTTTGCAAATCCAAAGCAGAAACGTATACCACCTTTTGAAAATGCTTCAATGCTCTCTTTTCTTACATGTATCTCATTTGCGATGGTAGTATATCGGACAATGGGGCCGGCGACCAACTGGGGGAAAAGCGAAATATATAAAGCAACATTCAGTATATTTCGTTCAGGGTCGGCATCACCTCTGTACACATCAATGACATAGCTCATGCCCTGAAATGTAAAAAATGAAATACCTATGGGCAGCACAATATTTGGTGCTGTAATCGAAAGCCCTATTCTGTTTAGATTTTCTATGAAGAAACCAGCATACTTAAAATAACCAAGTAAGCTTAAATTCATCACGGCTGAAATAATCACTGATAGTTTCCTTACGTGTGAACTGTATTTGGGAGATACTAATAATCCGAAAGTATAGTTTATAGTAATCGATATAACCATCAACGGAAAAAAAGCTATACCGCTATAGGTATAGAAAATCAGGCTGAAAAACAGTAATACGAAATTGCGGGCTTCACGGTATCGAGCCGGAACAGCGAAATATATAAGGAATAATATAGGTATAAACACAAATAAAAACACGAAGCTGGAAAATACCATCCTGTTTTTCCCCCTGCCATGCGTATATAATCCTTTGTTTAAAAACTGATACTATATAATAAATGGTGGTATATTATGACATATAATACACTTATGTTATCAAATTTGCAATAAGGAAATATATTCACGAAGACAAGTAAAGCTTGACCGACTCTCTTCAGATGGAGGCTAAAAGCAAAGCTTGCACAGGATGTGAAATTGACACAACTGGAAAATAACAGTACAATTTAGCTGCAAGCGCGGTTTAGCGATCAATGCTGAATGTCTGGCTGGACAATCGAGCAAATGAGGTGAGCAAACGTGAATGAAATTAAAGCAATATTGGATAAAGTTGTATATGAACTGGCAGATGCAGCAGGCATCCAGGCTGTTGTGCTGGGCGGCTCACGTGCAAGGGGCACACATTCACCTGAATCGGATATCGATATAGGCATCTATTACGATAAGGAGACTCTTGACCTTGCGGCCTTGAATAAGGTTGCGAAGCTTGTGGATGATGAACATAGGGACAATTTGGTCGTTCCGCCCGGTGAATGGGGCAAATGGGTCAATGGCGGAGGCTGGCTCGTTAGCGGCGGATACCATGTGGACTTTATCCTGCGTGATGCCAAAAGAGTGGAAAATGTGATCTCCGAATGTCAGGAAGGCAATGTTTCTGCACATTACCAAACCGGACATCCCCATGCATATTTGAATGTGATGTATATGGGGGAATTGGCAGTATGCAAGGTGCTGTGGGACAAGCAGGGGAACATTTCGGCCCTGAAACAGGCTGCGGAAAAATATCCGCCAAAACTGAAACGAGCTATTATCGGATTCTTCGAGTTTGAAGCAGAGTTTTCTTTGATGTTTGCAGAGAGCAACACCGGGAGAAACGATGTTTATTATGTCACTGCCCATATCGTACGGTCTGTTTCAGCGCTCAACCAGGTGCTGTTTGCAATAAATGAAGAATACTGCCTGAACGAAAAAAAGGCCGTCGGCATGATTGATCATTTCACCATCCACCCACCCGGATATAGGGATAAAGTTAATTCGATTTTTGCGGCAGCAGGAACAGATGGAGCAAATGCCTGCGTGCTGCTAAGGCATTTGATCGACGAAGTGAAAGGGATCGCTTCGCACTAATATGCCATAACTTTTGGTGAGGAGAAGTACAGGAAGACCTTTGTTGCGTATCTATTCTGAGTATGTACCGCTTACTTGTTGATAGATTTTTCAATAATCTTCAGGACCAATAGGAGTATAAGTCTGAATATCTATGATAGGGCATTTTTTAGATATGGACGAAATGTACAATTATTTGAACCTTATTTAACGGTGCCAGGCACCGTTACTAAGTACCTCTACCATTCGCGCCGAAAAAGCTACCGTTCGCGCCACAAGTCTCTTTTTTTGACAGTTTTATTGTAGTATGAATAGTGGATTTATGTACGATGCACTGGAAGCAGCATCTTTATGCAGCAACTATAAAATTGTCAAAAGAGGTAGAGAGTATGAAGAAGAGAATTATCAGTCTTCTGTTGGTTATTTGCATGTCGGTCACTATGACCCCCTTGCAGGCTTTTGCCGGGCAGCAGACCGATCTGGCATACCCGGCGAATCTTGCAAGCCAGGCGTACCCGGCAGACCAGGCGAACCCAGCAGACCGGGTAAACCCATTTACTGATGTAAGAATCAGCGATTGGTTCTATGATGCAGTTCAATATGTTTACGAAAGCAATGTTTTCAACGGAACATCTGATACAAAATTCACACCCAACGGCACCATGACCCGGGGAATGTTCGTGACGGTGCTTGGCCGCATGGCCGGTGTGGATATAGAGGAATATGCGGCGGAGTCGGCCTTCACCGACGTGGATCCGTCCGCATATTACGCTCCCTATGTCGCATGGGCGGCAAAAAACGGAATCACCAGCGGCACCGGCAATGGAAAATTCTCGTCTCAAGCACTGATCGACCGGGAGCAGATGGCGACCTTTTTCGTGCGTTATTTTGAGATTTTCGGCGTGGATCTCGATACCGGTGTGGATATCGACACGATCCCCGCTGATATCGATCAGGTATCTGGTTATGCAAAAGAAGCGGTCCTGAAACTGTGGAAGGCTGGTCTGCTGAATGGGGACGGCGTAAGCTTCGATCCCAAGGCTAATGCTTCCCGCGCTCAGGCTGCTGCGCTGTGCATGCGTACAGATGAAGCAGTTGATGTTTGGTATAAGGAACCCGGTGTTCCCTCCGACCGCGACAGTAACGACACGGAAGCTCAAGAGAGTAATTCAAAACAAACAACCGTCGACACAGTCTATTACAACTTCAAGTTCGTCACCAATGGCGGCTCAAGCATCTCCGACCGAGACATCCGCAGTGGTGCGAGGCTTGACAGTCTGCCCGTGCCCTATAAGGAAAATGCCCTTTTTGTCGGATGGTGCTATGATGAGGAACTGACACAACTGGTGGCCGATTCCGATACAGCTCACAAGACGACCGTACTCTATGCAAAATATGAGGAACTCCCGTCCCTGAATGAAGAATTCATGACCCCGGTGGCCAGCGCTATCGACACCAACAAGTACTTTACCATAAGTGTCTCCGCACCCGCAGACATGACTGTTGAAGAGTTCAGGGGAGCGATTTCGCTGAAGAATCTCAGCTCCAACGAAAACAAGGACTGGTTCAGTATCGACGGCGGCAGTGGCAGCTTCACCATTTCCGGTGTGAACTATCTGGGCGAGCAGGGTGCTCAGCAGCCCGGTTTTGTGGAGGGCTCCGCATACAAGATCACTCTGGAGGACAGCAGGCTTTCCTTTAGGGGACAGGATAAGGACACCCGTGAATATGCGTTTACCATCAAGCGTGAGGAGGTCGTCAACGTATCTCTGAATGCCGACATGAAGCAGATCTCCCTTGCCGACATTTCCGATCTGATCGTTAACGGAGCAATAGCCTTTACGATATCCATACCCGTGATCACAGTAGGCACCGATGGCGCGCCTGCAGAGAACTGCATTACAAGAGGAAGCTTTACCTTCAGCAAGGGTACCCTTGCCGTGGGCGACACCATTATGATATATGAGGGGGACACACCTCCTGCCATGGACACAGTCAATAGTGATGAAAACACCGCCTTTGTGGAAATCACGGATAAAGTCGGTGATCTCTATACATACAGGACTGCGTCCGCCGAAAACGTGCTTTTTACTCCGGATATTTTACCGGTGAATGTGGAGGCTGACACCGACGGTGACCCGGGCAATAACTCCATGACCGTCCCTGTTGCGGCCATGACCTACACCGACGATCACTTTGCTATGGCCGGTCTGGACTCCCTGACGACCATCGACGCAGGCGACTTTATCTCCTTCTATTCCGGCACGCTGAGCGGTGACGGCACTCTCTCCGAGGATGGCGTCTTGTGCGGGTATGCCAGGATTACTTCGGCGGAAGAATCGGAGGGATCATATATCATCGCCTACCAGCCTGTTGCCCTGTCCGATGTACAGCAGTCCATGGCGGCAAGCAAAAAGGAAAACATAGCAAGCGAGGATCTGCTGGAAGGCGTGGATAAAGAAGCCATCGAAGAAGGCGTTGAGAAGCAGGCGCGTGAAAGCGGCTTTGCTGAGGAAGCGGGCATGTATCTGGCGGCTCTCGCGCTGGAGACAGACTCCTTTACCCAGCTCAGCGACGAGTATAAACTGAAAGCCGTAGAAATGACCATGAACGGTCAGCCTATCACTCAGGAGACCCTGCAAAGCATGGGTGGTGTCAAAGCCGAAGTTGAATTGAGCAAGCTGCAAGCTACACTGAACAACAAGCTGGTCCACTTTGAAGGACTCAAAGGCTTGCGCCTGACTTTGGATGTGGGCGTCAAAGTGTCTATCGAGTGCAATGACGATGTCACCTTAGAGATCGAGATCGTAGGTTCCTTCGAGCAGGAGGTCCGCATAGACATCGGCGTCGATGGTGATGCGGTCTGGAAATGGTGGGGCATCTTCCCGTACATTGCCGAATATGAGGTGACTGCCTTTATAGAGCTTTATGAATACACAGGTATAGGCATCGAGGCCACCATCGCCACTGTAGAGACCGATGAAGAAGGCTTCGAAACAAAAAACGAGACCATAGAGAAAATCGGCAAGCAGATCAAGGATCTGATGGACGAGAAGGACAAATACCTTGGCGACGGATTGAGCACCGTGGGTGACAGCCTGGAGGAAAAGTATTCGGAGATGCTGGAAAATGAGACTGACTGGGTGACGCTTTTTGAAAAGGAACTGATCGATCAGGACTTTAATGTCCTATTGGTCATTGCCATTAATGTTGAGGTCAAGTTTGTAGTTTCAGCTAACCTGAACATCTCCCTTGGCATGGATTTCTGGTATGAGAACGCCAAGCGCTATGTCTACACCATCCAGGTATTTTCCAATAAGGTCAAAAGCGATGTGATTGACCTGGTGGAGGAGCACTGGGAGTTTGAGTTCTATGTAATGGGTACGATGGGACTGCGTGCAGGTATACGTGCCGGTATAAGCGTGGGTCTGTTATCCACAAAGCTTGCCAGCGTGGGCTTCGCCGCGGAGGCAGGGGCATATGTCCGTGTTTGGGGCTATTTTTACTACCAGCTCAAATACACTGCCTCCCAGGGAAGAAGTAGTTCCTCTTCCGGTGCCATTTACCTGGAGTTCGGCATCTATCTTGAAGTTACCTTCGAGGCGCAGGCTATAGGCGGCAAGTTCAGTTATGAGAAAAGTTTGTTTGATAAGGAATGGCCGCTGCTCAAGGCGGGGGACAGGGACAATGTGCGTGACTTTGCTTACAAGCAGGCGGCTGCGCCGGGTATCAAGCTAAAGAGCTATATCACTTCCGTCCGGCTGCCTGACAGCGTCTTCGATATGGCCTATCTGGATCTGAAGGAGGGCATGGAAAAAGACGAAGAAGGCAACAGGGTGTTGTCTGCCGCCAACTACGATGCCCCGCTGGAAGAGGGCAAAACGGACGTCAGCAAGGATAAGCTGGACGACGAGAAGAATTTCATCATCCAGATGACCAATCCCGCATTTTCCTATGATCCTCACACCAATACCGTCAGTGTCACCCCGGGCGGTGAGGTCAAGCATGAGGGAGAGATGATCATCACATGGAAAAGCAGGCCCATGGAATTCAGTTCGATGCCTATTCAGCGCACTATATCGCTCTACTGGGACAATCTGAAGGATGGCTATATCATCGCACCATTTACCAATGGCGGCAGTTATGTGCCCTTTATCATAAGGAAGTATGAGGAAAAGGTGACTGCTCCAGAAGATCCGGTAAAGCCGGGCTACATATTTGCCGGCTGGTACAGCGATGAAGCTTTGACCAGGCCTTATACCTTCCCCAAAATGATGCCCAATTCGGACACCAGTGTTTATGCCGCATGGGAGCCTGCCGCCGATACTCCTTACACAGTGGAGCATTACCTTCAGAAGCTTGGCTCCAGCGAGTATGAACTGGCAGAACGTGAAACCTTTACAGGTACCACCGACAGTACTGTCACGCCTCTGACCAGGTCCTACACCGGCTTTAAGACCCCGGATGCGCAGACGCTGGCAATCAAGGCGGACGGTTCATCTATCCTGCGCTATTACTATGACCGACAGACCTATACAGTCACCTTTGACCCCGGCGAAGCGGGCGGTGACCCTGTGGTGATCAGCCTGAAATACGGTTCGGCTATCGCCGCACCTCAGTTCAGTGTTAAGGGCTATATTTTCAAGGGCTGGGACAAGACAGTCAGCACTTATATGGGCGACCAGGATCTTACCTATACAGCGCTTTGGGATAAGGACATGACTACGGAGTATCGCGTTGAATACTATGTCCAGCAGCCAGACGGCAGATATATGCTCAAAGGTGTGGTATACCGCTCGGGTACCACAGGCGACAGCATCGAGGCAGACAGTCTGAGGATGGATAATGAATATGCAATTGAAGGTGAGACCTCCTTCCAGAATGTAACGGTGAACGGTGAGACAAGAGATTCCGTTACGGTCGAAGGCGGCGGCAAGACCGTCGTCAAGGTCAATTACAAACGCACACAGTATACTGTTACATTTGTACCCGAAAATGGTGATGGAGATATCATCTACACCTTGTATTCCGGCGCCGTGATCACACCTCCGGAAGTGAGCTGCCAGGGCTTTATCTTCGGCGGCTGGTCGCCGGAGCCCCCGGTAGCTGTAGGTACGACAGATCTGATCTTCTCTGCCTTGTGGGACGGCGTCAACGGCGTCGGCTACAGAGTAATGCACATCCGTCAGGCTTTGGACGGTTCCTATCCTGACGACGGCGAGCTTATCGAATATATTGATATGTCCGGCAAGACCGGCAGCGATACTGATGCTGAAAAATTGACCTACGAGGGCTTTACGGCTGAGAACTTCAGTCAGGAGAAGATCAAGTTCGACGGCTCCACTGTGGTGGAGATACGATATAAAAGAAACACCTATCCGGTCCACTGGAAAACGGATGACAAGACCAAAACAGTCCAGGTCAAATATGGCGAAATCATCGCAAAGCCTGAAGACCCGACGAAGGCGGGCTATGTACTCGACCATTGGGAAGGGTTTGTGGAGCAGACCTTCATGAATGCCGCTGAAAAGACCTATACTGCGGTTTGGAGACCTGCGACAGATACGCCGTATACAGTAAGGCACATCGGCCCCGAAGAGGAAAAGTTGGTGGAAGACGAAACCAGGTATGGCATCACCAATACATGGACCGCTGCAGTTTCAAAGAATATTGACGGCTTCGCCGCTTCGGGCGTGGAGCAGGTCATGATCGAAGCTGACGGCAGTGCGGTCGCAACGGTCCACTATGACAGAAGATCCTATAATGTCACATGGGTAGCTGATAACAAGGTCTTTGACACTACGAGTGTACTCTACGGTGACGTTATAAACGAACCGACTGTTGACCCCGAAAAGGATGGCTTCGACTTCGAGCAGTGGCTGGGTGTTCCGGAGAAAATGCCTGCGGAAGATATTAGGATCGAAGCGGAGTTTACTCCCAAGAAATACACAGTTACATTCAAAATGTACGATGACGACGGTGCGGAACAGGTTTCTATCGAGGTGGCCTATGGCAGCGCCTATGGAGAATTTCCCGAACCGGTGAATACCAGCACTGCCGCCCTGCAGTTTGTTCGATGGAGGGATGAGGAAGGCAGGACTGTCACAAAAGATACTATAGTAGACAGAAAGGAAGATCATACACTCACGGCTATCTGGGCTGAAGTTGATGCAACGCCCTATAAAGTGATACATATGCTGCAGAATGTTTCAGGCGAAGGATATTCTCTCAGGGAAACTGAGACCCGTTATGGTCAGGCCGGTGACTATACTGCTGTCACGGCGAACTACTACAAAGGCTTCACTGCGAGACCGTTCGAGGATGTCCTGATCGTTGAGGGCGGAGATACAGTAGTGGAGATAAAATATAACCGCAACAGCTATACCGTCACATGGGATATCAACGGTACCGAGACTGAAGAAACCTATCTCTTCGGTCAGACCATCATTGCTCCTGTGCCCGCCCGTACCGGTTATGGATTCGAAGGCTGGGATACGGTCGTTCCGGACACCATGCCCGACATGGACCTGGCATATAAAGCACAGTGGAGGGCAGAGACATATACCGTAAGCTTCGATGGCAATGGAGGTACAAATCCAGGATCTGTGACTGTCACCTATGGCGGCATGTACCCCGCCCTGGCAGAGAGCAGCCTTGCCGGTTACACCTTTACCGGGTGGTATACGGCGCCTGCAGGCGGTGATAAGGCAGCAGCAGGCGACACGGTAGAAATCACCGGCGACATCACTCTATATGCCCGCTGGACACCAAATGAATATGAAGTCAGCTTTGATCTCAACGGCGTAGCGGGAGAGATCCCTGAAAAAATCACCGTGAAATATGACGAGAAGTATGGCAGCAGGCTGCCCGCAGTGGCCGAACCTAGGACCGGCTATTACTTCAGCGGCTGGTATACGGCGCCTGCAGGCGGCGAGAAAATCAGCGCAGATACGGATGTAAAAATCACAGGCAACACCACTCTGTTTGCTCAGATACTCCCCATTACCTACACGGTGAGGTTTGTTGCCAACGGCGGCAGCGGTGTCATGGAGGATCAGACCCATACCTACGACAAGATCCTGGCTTTGTCGGAGCTTAAGTTCAGCAATGCAGGCCATACCTTCACAGGCTGGACTGCCGAAGCTGACGGAAGCGGCTGCACTTCTTTCAAAAACAGGGAAAGAGTGATGAATCTGACCGATACACAGGGTGACGAGATTACACTCTATGCCCAGTGGAGCATCAACAACTATACCGCCACATTCAACAGTGCCGGCGGCACGTCTGTTGATGCCATCACGCAGACATTCGGCACCGTTATTGAGAAGCCCGATGATCCGACGAGGTATGGCTATTCCTTCGTCGGCTGGATGAATGGTAATGATTTGGTCACATTCCCTGTCACGCTGACCGACAACCTCAATCTGACAGCAAAGTGGGAGGCGGTGGAATACTCCATCACCTATGTTGGTATGGACGGTGTTGAAAACAGTAATCCGAAAACCTACACCATCGAGAGCGGGAACATCATACTGGCCAATCCCGGCCCCAGGAGCGGCTGTACTTTTATGGGCTGGTACACCAACGAAGATCTCTCTGACAGCAGCAGGGTCATCGGCATCGCCATCGCTGCACGCAGTACAGGTGTAAGGACCTTCTATGCAAGCTGGAGGGCAAACGTCTACGGTGTCAACTTTGATGACGGTACCGAGTCCAACAACGCAGGCGGCAGTATGTCGGCTCAAACCTTCACCTATGATGTGGATCAGCCGCTGAAGAACAACGAATTCACCAATCCCGGCTACAGCTTTGAAGGCTGGGCGCTTGCCCCCAACAGCCCGTTTATATACTCCGATGGTGAGAGCGTCAAGAATCTGACGCCTTCAGGCAGCATCACACTTTATGCGCAGTGGAAGCCCATTACTTACACCATTTCATATACCCTGGGCTCAGGTGCTTCGGGTGTGAATAATCCGACCACCTATACCATCGAGACGTCCGATATCACGCTGAAGGCTCCGTCCGGTATTAAAACCGGCTACAGGTTCCTCGGCTGGTACAGCGGCAGCAAGAAGGTGACTTCGATCACCAAGGGCAGCACAGGTAATGCTGCACTGACTGCCATGTGGGAACACGGCGGTACATTCATGCTGGCTGCGACATCAGAGAAGGTCAGCGGTTCAGCCAGGGATGTCACCTTCACCGTGACGCGCAGCTTCCCTGCGGATGCTGTTCCAACAACTGATATCCAGTATGTCTATTACCGTACGGTGAACGGCACGGCCATTGGCGGGACAGCAGCGCCCATACACTTCAGCCATGTGGGAGGGGAGGATATATTCCTGACCTTCGGCCCCAGCGATACTGTCAAGACCTTTGTGGTCAGGAGCGAAGGGTATTTGACCGGCAATGATGATATTGTCAACAGCTTTACAAATGGCGTGAACCGTTATTATGATGTTGAGCTGTACAAGGTCAGCAGCGCGTCACAGATCTGCACGGGTACTCTGGGCAGCACTTCCAGTGTGCGCCGTACGCTGGCACAAGGCGCGGATCACAAGCTGAGCAGTTCCATCTACACAACAGAGTATACTTCCGTTATCAATACGTCGCAATTTACAGTAAAAAGCGTCGGTTTCAGTGATAATAAGTCTTTCACTATAGGGACCGGATACAGCAATCTTGGTATAAATGAACCACAGTTGTTGTATACTCAGGCTGCCGGTAACACACATGGACTGCGTGTGAGCATATATGCGACAGAAGATAATGACGGCTACCAGTATGTGAAATTTTCCAGCAATCTGGATTCCTCACGCACTGATGAGTATAAGATCGAAATAGTAAAAGGCTCCCGCGCAAAAAAATGGTATACTATCTTCTTCCCGATGTTAATTAACAAAGGCGACATTGTGCTGAACACTCATACTCCAAAAGGGGTAAATTATTACAATGACTATCTCCTGTACACTCCCGGAGAGCAATTTATAATGCGCTTTAATGCGTCAGGAAGCGGGAAGGATTACTGGTTTGTCAGTGACATCAAGGCATACATGAAGATTTTCGATAAAACCGAACCTGTTGTCAAACGCATTGCACCCATGGCAAACGGCATATACAAGAAGGATGAAATCGTTACCATTGCGGTTGAGTTTAACGAGATCATTGGCAGTGCATCCAATGTCACTATGAGCAAGATCGGTGCAATTCCCGTAAACAACTGGACTTATGAGAGCGGCGCCGGCACCAATGTGCTTGTATTCAAGGGAGTCCTGACCAGTGACTTCAAGGTCGACCCCAACATGAACATGACGCTGACCGGCACTAAGCCTTCCGTAGGCGGCACGATCAAAGATCTCGCCAACTGAGACGGGACAGGACAGGGGACGGGCGGGACAGAACCGTCCCCAGTGCCCCCCCGGCCCCGTGCCCCCGGGGTTTGTAT
>JAEZYU010000101.1 GCA_023418915.1 Bacillota bacterium | reverse complement strand
GCTTCATATAGATGCCTCCTGTATTTTTTGATTGTGGTTACTGCAGTGCAACTCACATATCAAATTCTACAGTGCGGCATCTATTTTTTCAAAGTCCATTTTTATTCCTTACAGGAATGCTCGTTATTACACATATTTCAAAGAAAAAATCCTGTTTGTAGAAAATTTGTCTTACATCAGCAGTGTTATTGTAGTCTGGCAATATAAGCTGCTTGCAATGGACAAAAATGCGGGTATAGGACGTTTTAGTCAACATAATCCGGTGTTTTACTCGTTTATTCATAAGAATTTCACCTCTATTTAGAAAAATTCGTCCTATACTTGAATTTTTGTCCAGTTCGCTTATTGCACCTCGTTATGCGAACCATCCTTTGCCTCGTTATTACACATATTTCAAAGAAAAAATCCTGTTTGTAGAAAATTTGTCTTACATCAGCAGTGTTATTGTAGTCTGGCAATATAAGCTGCTTGCAATGGACAAAAATGCAGGTATAGGACGTTTTAGTCAACATAATCTGGTATATTACTCGTTTATTCACAAGAAATTCACCTTTATTTAGAAAAATTCGTCCTATACTTGAATTTTTGTCCAGTTCGCTTATTGCTCTTTGCGAATATGTTCACGTTCCTCTCCATGGTGGCAAGGTTTCGATACTCCACTCCCTCGGGCGGCGACGGCAGTTTAGCGTCCTCACGCTCCTTGTAGGGGTCGCAAGCGCCGGGCTGTAACGCATCTGTTCTGTACAGAAGAAGGTTTTCATTTGCAGAGAATTTATTATGCTATAGCCTGGTAGTAATGAGATTGCCAGATTCATACCTTTTGAGGCCTTTTTTGAAAAACAGGTATGACAATACTACATATACAGCATCAACCGCCAGGAGTCCTGATAATCCATGCCAACTGAACACGGACAGCAGCCTTATCGGCATAAATATTATGAATCCTGCAGGCAGCAGAGTATACATCACAAGTCTGACCTCTCGTCGGTATATGCTGTCGGGGTAAAGCGAGAAGTTCAGTAAAAACTCCAGGACCATCCTTGATATTGCCGATGAATTTCCAAGAAAAAATGTAAGTGTGCCGGCACTCGATAAAACTGCACCCATCAGAAGACCTCCAGCTACTGTAAAAAGCATGAAGAGCAGCAGTCGTAAAAAATCAAGGCCGAATATTGCAAAGAACAATACGAACCCAAAGAAAAGATCTCCCCATGCCGATATGTTCATTTTTGAGCATTGCACACTTATATATACATTCTTAGGCTGAAGAAGATAGATATCCAGTTCACCGTTCATTATTATGGACGGCAGCTGCCCGGCATTGCCGAAAAATATATGGACAGCTCCGAAGGTGGATCCCGCCAGCGCCCATATAAGCATGACCTCCTTAAACCCATAGCCACCTATGGATGAGACCTTTTGAAATATCACCCACCAGAAGAAAATGAAGAAGGCATTGTTTAAAAACATTCCAATCGCTTGTGAAATAAAGCTGACCCTGTATTCCATAGCTGATTGCAGATTGTATTTGAAGTAGAGTCCAATCAGCTTTAGATGCTTCAGTATTGTGTAGGATAAAGCTTTATTTGAATTACCCCCCATTGACATTTAGCTTTTTCACTCCTCTCATATAGGCAATAACAGAAAGCATTGCAAATAATGCTGTGAAAAAAGCCTGCATCGGAACGATCTGCACGAATGCATCGATAGAATATGAAGTCAGCAGCCTTGCCGGCGCATATGCGATATATGAAAAGGGCAAAAAGACCGCAATCTGCCTGACGGCTCCCGGCAAAAACTCCAGCGGAAGAAACAGTCCAAGCATAAAAGACAGCTTCTGTGCTATCCAGAAAAAAGCAGAATTGTCCTCAGTCCAGAAGGCAGTCATCCCTATGGATGAATCCATGAAGAAGTTCAGCAGTATCCCAAGCATGACTGAGAGCATCACAGCCGGAAGCGACTCCCATCTGAAGCCTTCGAGCCGTCCGACATACAAGAGTCCAAGCACAAGGCCCATAGGAAGATTCATCAGGAGCTTGACAGATATCTGCCCAACCCCCTCCGAAAGTTGATAGAGTATGAAATTGAAGGGTTTATTGAGCTTGTAGGCGATCCCGCCGCCTCTTATCTCTTCATTAAGGCTTCTGAATACCTCGCTTTTTGAAAGGACCACCATCTCTGCAGCAATGTAATACCACACAAGCCTGTTGACTGTGTAACCCTCGGTAGATCCGCTATTTGCAGAAATCGCCTGCCACAGCTGCATGAATATAAAAATGATCAATGCAAAGAAAAATGCTCCGGCAAAGAAGTTGGCAGTGTATACCATATTGCTGCTGATACTGGTTTTTGTCACAATCAGATATTTATAGAAGTGCTTCAACTCAGCTCTCCTTTCCGTTGTTGTTATCCTAAATTGTTCTGTTTCCCCTGAGCTGTTTTGTCCGGCCCTGTTCTCTCTTGTCCTATTTACCCTTGACTATTCATCCGGTTTTGAATCACACTGGTGTGTCTCTCCAACAGGCGAACCCACTAATCCCCTGTCCCTGTAAATATCGGCGATTATTTTCTCCATAGGTATATCTGTGATAGTCACATCAATGATAGCACCTGCCTGCATTAGCCGAACCATGATGTCCTGTATGCTTTCTTTCTTTTCATCGACTTCAATTTTCATTGAAGAACCCTTGCTTTTAATTACCTTCAAGCCTTCGAGCACGCTCTTGTTAGTAACAGAATCAAACTTCACATCAATTATCTTCCTGTTGAGATAGCCATATTTCAAAGCCTTTACAGTACTGTCCATAACTATTCTGCCATGATTGATGATGACTGCTCTGCTGCAAAGCTGTTCAACATCGCCTATATCATGACTGGTCAGAAATATCGTCGTTTTTTCTTCTTTATTTAGGCGTGATACCAGTTCCCTGATCTTCTGCTTAACAATAACATCCAATCCTATAGTAGGCTCATCAAGGAATATTATCTCGGGCTTATGCAGGATAGACGCCGCAAATTCACATCTCATGCGCTGACCAAGTGATAGCTTCCTGACAGGTGTATCCATAAGTTCACCGATCTCAAAAAGCTCAGTGATCTCGCCTATCCTCCTGTCAAGTATATTCGAGTCCAGTTCATAAATGGCGCCAAGGAGCCTGAAGCTGTCCATGGGCGGCAGATGAAACCAGAGCTGTGATTTTTGTCCAAACACACTGCCTATCCTGAATGAAAGATCCTTTCGCTGCTTCTGAGGATCGAACCCGAGAACAGAAATGTTGCCGGATGTAGCGCTCAGTATGCCAGTAAGCATTTTGATCGTAGTAGATTTTCCGGCTCCATTCGGCCCAAGAAAGGCAAGCAGTTCACCTCTCATCACTTCCATATCAATCCCCCGAACCGCATGTATCTCTTTATATTCCGGCTTTACAAGTGATCTAATGCTTGAGCCGAAGCCTTCTCTTTTAATCTTTGTTTTAAAAACTTTATTAAGAGCTACAACTCTTATTGCTGTTTCTGATTTTATATCTCCCAACTCCATGTCCCCCTTTAAAATCAAGGCGTCAATCAAGCAAACTTCCTTAACATAATAAGAACCCCGCAAAGTCACTTATAAAAAGCGACTCCGCAGGGTTATGCTCCCGGCGTGTAGGGCTGTGCCCCTATGCTGCTCGGACTTTCGCCCTTAAGCATACTCTCTTTTGAGATATTTTGCCACGATATCTTGGATTTGTCAAGCAAAGAAATGTTTTTGTCAGGGAAAAAAATGTTTTACTAAAAAGGGATGTTGGTAACTGAGTCCGTATGAATCAGAGAGGATGCCCGATACATAATGCGGTGCTCTTGCAGGCAGCTAGGTTCCGATTTTCTTTTTTACCTTTTTGAGACGGAAGAAATCCTCCCGCTCCTTCTCTTCAAGGACTTCCTGTATATACTTGACCTGTTCCCTGTATTTGGGTATCTGGATATGTTCAAGCGCATTTGTTCTTTTATTTGTTTTTTCTATTTCCTTGGCAAGCTTGAATATGGAGTTTTCCAGTTCAGCCAGCTCATATATCCTGTATCGTGTTTCCACAAATTTCTGCCTTGCTGTGTCAAGCGAAATGTTTGAATTATAGAAGCCATAAGTAGGAATCATATCCTGGCTTTTGTATTTTACCGATGGTATGTCCACCCCCATGACGCTCCTGAGCAGTACCTCAAAGTTCTCATCTGCCGGTATACTGTTGGTAATATCATTCACATCCAGAAGTCCCATCATGATATTGGCCTCCTGCAGCGCCTGGTATGCATCAGCGATTACAGTATACATGTCATTCTGGACGGTCTTTGCCTTGTCGACCAACTCCATCATTTCTCTGATCAAGACATTCCTCTTTTTGTCAAGCAGATCAAACCCCTTCCTTGACAGTGCAAGTGCAGATCTGGCCTTGATGAGGTTTGCTTTTGTCGGTGCTGCTGCTATTGCCATAAATCATTGCTCCCCGTTCCTGCGATAATACTTTTCAAGTATCTCTGTCCTTATACGATCGAGCTCTTCCTGCGGAAGTATAGAAAGGATCTCCCAGCCCAGATCCAGCGTTTCAATGATGCTCCTGTTTTCATTGAGTCCTTGAGATATAAACCTGTCCTCCAGCTCTCTGCCAAACTGCATATAGAGTTTGTCTGTGTCACCCAAATCCTCCTCGCCTATTATCTGCGACAGCGAACGTACATCCTGAACCCTTGAATATGCTGCAAAGATCTGGCTTGAAAGGTCTGTATGATCCTCCCTTGTAAAATCCGCTCCTATGCCGTCCTTCATCAGCCTTGACAAGGATGGAAGGATGTCGGTGGGAGGATAAATACCCTTTTGGTTCAATTCACGGTTCAGAACGATTTGTCCCTCAGTTATGAAACCGGTCAAATCCGGTATTGGATGAGTGATATCATCGTTGGGCATCGTCAGGATAGGAATGAGTGTAATCGAACCCCTTCTGCCCTCCAGCATCCCGGCCCTTTCGTATATGGTGGACAAATCGCTGTACAGATATCCCGGGTAGCCCTTCCTTGACGGCACCTCACCCTTTGCTGATGATATCTCACGCAATGCCTCTGCATAACTGGTCATGTCGGTGAGTATGACAAGCACATGCATATCATGCTCAAATGCCAGATATTCGGCAGCTGTTAGCGCACATCTGGGTGTCGATATTCTCTCAACTATTGGCGCATCGGCAGTATTCACATACATGACCACATGCTCCAGAACTCCCGACCTCTGGAAACTCTTCAGAAAAAAGTCCGCATCGTCATGCCTGACTCCCATCGCTCCGAAGACCACTGCGAAATTGCTGCTGTCAGCTCCTTCTATCCTGGCTTGTCTGACTATCTGTGACGCCAACTCATTGTGTGCCAGACCGCTGCCAGAAAATATCGGCAGCTTCTGTCCTCTTATAAGTGTCATTAATGCATCTATTGACGATATGCCTGTTTGTATGAAATTTCTTGGATATTTGCGGGCCACAGGATTTATAGGCCGGCCGTTTATGTTCTGCCGGTTCTCAGACACTATCTGATACGCATCGTCAACAGGCTCACCCGCTCCATTGAATATCCTGCCCAGTATTTCTCTGGACAGCGGTATTGACATAGGCTCACCCATAAACTCGACAGCAGCATTATCTGTCGATATGCCTGCGGTGCCTTCAAATACCTGAACTACAGCTCTCGTGCCGTCGAGCATTATTATCTTTCCTTTTCTCACAGCTCCGGTTTCCAATTTTATAGTCACCATTTCTCCGTAAGCGGCATCCTTTACGTTGGAAAGAACGATAAGCGGTCCTTCAACCCTATCAAGCTTTAAGTATTCCTTTCTCATGCGCATCCATCCCTAAGTTCTGATATTATAACACTTCAGTTCACTGATCCAAATTGCCTACTCGTATTTAGCGATCAACTCCTGAAAAACAGATGATATCCTGCTGCACAGCTCATCGAGCATATCAAGCCTGTCATTGGGAATATCGTATTTCATCCTCAGGACCTGCTGTACTACATCCAGACCCCTGATCATAGAGATTGGTATCCCCATTTTTATACATCTCAAAGAGTTCTCATAAAGCAAATCTATGACCTTGAGCATTTTATACTGCTTGCTAAGGCTCGTATATGCATCTTCACTGTGGAGTGCATTCTGCTGAAGAAAGCCTCTCTTGACGATCCTTGCGATTTCCAGCACAAGAGCCTGATCATTAGGAAGCACATCCTCACCTACCAGCTGTACTATTTCGTTGAGCCTCTCCTCTTCCTGCAGCAGCTTAACCATCTTAGCACGCAGTTCTGTCATGTCGGGTGCGATATTTTCTGTCAGCCATTCATGGAGCATAACAAAATAACCGCTGTAGCTGGTAAGGTAGTTTATTGCCGGATAATGCCTTGCATAAGCCAATTTCTTGTCCAGAGCCAGGAATGCCGTCACAAATCTTTTAGTGTTTTCGGTGACAGGCTCTGAAAAGTCACCACCGGGCGGTGAAACAGCGCCTATTACTGTTATCGACGCCTCCTGGCCTCCCAAAGTGGTAAAACAACCTGCTCTTTCATAAAATTCTGCAAGTCTGGACGGAAGATATGCCGGATAACCCTCTTCAGCCGGCATCTCCTCAAGACGCCCTGATATCTCCCTCAGCGCTTCGGCCCATCTTGATGTGGAATCAGCCATCAATGCAACATCATACCCCATATCTCTGTAATACTCAGCCATCGTTATCCCTGTATATATGCTTGCTTCGCGGGCGGCAACAGGCATGTTGGATGTGTTTGCTATCAGTATGGTCCTCTCCATCAAAGGCCTTCCGGTCCTTGGATCCACCAATTTCGGGAATTCCTCCAGCACATCCGTCATTTCATTTCCCCGCTCACCGCAGCCAACATAAATAATGATGTCGGCATCACTCCATTTTGCCAACTGGTGCTGCGTCACAGTCTTACCGGTGCCGAATCCTCCTGGGATCCCCACCGTTCCGCCTTTTGCTATCGGATAGAAGCTGTCTATCACTCTTTGCCCTGTAATGAGGGGCTTATATATCGGGATCCTCTTTGCAACAGGTCTCGGCTGTCTTACAGGCCATTTGCACGATAGTGTCAGAACAGCATTGCCTCCTGAAGTTTTCTCCAAGACCACAATAGTATCCTTGAGCGTATAGCTGCCGTCAGGTTTGACCTGCTTAACCTTACCGCTTATACCGGGAGGCACCATCACTTTGTGCATGATGCTTGATGTTTCCTGGACAGTTGCGTATACCATGCCGGCCCTGAGCTCATCTCCGGCCTTGACTGTGACATGCGTCTCCCATGCTTTATTATCATCAAGAGTTATAAGCCCGATCCCTTCGGGAATAAAGTTTTTGCTGATGCTGTTTATCCTGTCCAACGGTCTTTGGATACCATCGAATATATTGCCCAGCATACCCGGCCCAAGCGTCACCGACAAAGGCCCTCCGGTTCGGAATATCAATTCTCCTGCCTTCAGACCTTCGGTCTCTTCGTACACCTGTACCGTCGCCTCATCGCCATCTATAGATACAACCTCTCCTATGAGCTTGTGCATTCCTACGGTGACCATTTCATTCAATTTGAACGAGCCCATATTCGTGCCCTTTACGACCGGTCCGTTTATAAGTCTTACTATCCCTTGCATATTTTTATCGGATATCATTGACATCACCCGTTTCTATCGCCTGAAACAGCGCCTGCATTATATAAGCTTTATTGTCCTCGAGCAAGGCTGACAATGATAGATCCAGCCTGACCTTGTTTGCAGGATCCTCAGCTATAAAACCGCCTATAATATTATCTGGAGCTGCTCTGAACTCTATGTCGATCTTCATTTGCTCCAGTAATTTTTGTTTGACAGCATCAGCATGCTTATCTATATCATGTCCCGCCATATATATCACAAGGCCGTCCGGAAGCTGACCTGATGATTTGAGCTTCCCTGCAAGTGATATAACATACTCATTATACCTGTCAGATCTTGTAAATCTATCTATTTCATCAGCAACACGATCCATGAATCTGGAAAAGCACTTCTCCTTGACACTCATATACTCTTTCTTAAATTCCATGTTGTTCCTGCTGCTCTGTTCCACTCTTTCGTATTCAGCTCTCTTGCGGGCTCTGCTGATAATATCTGCCGCTTCCCTATCAACCGCTTCCTTGCTCCTTTTCAACCTTGTCGAGTACTCCTGCTGCAGATCGTACATATCAAGCTTAAATGCTTCATTTATGGAACGCTGTAATAAATTTGAGAACAGTGACAATTTTTGATTAATAGTTACCATGACATACACCTCATATACGAATCCCCACTGAGTTTCTGATATATTCCGTTATCCTGTCCGGAGGGCGTATACTGCCATGCCTTCCGGGTATCTCTGTTATCAGCGGTTTCTGTCTCCTCAGTTTCAGTTCCATTACCTCATCCTTTACCAGATCTACAAGCTGCTCCGTGATCATAAGAATGCCTATATCGTCATTTTTCACGGCCTTTTTTATGGCATCGAGCACCTCTTCCCGGGTATGCACAACTACACCGTCTATCCCGGCAAGTCTCATTCCTACCAATGTGTCACGCTTGTCGCTGATCAAAAATGATTTCATATCAACACCTCTGAACGGTCATACATATCACACAAACAGTATCAAAATAGAGATTATCATTCCATATATGGCTATACCCTCGGCCATACCAACAAATATCAGTGTTTTTCCGAGTATCGATGAGTCTTCGGAAACTGCGCCTATAGCTGATGATCCAACAGAGCCCACAGCAAGACCTGTCCCGATAGTTGCGAGTCCTGTGCTGAGTGCAGCAGCAAGATACTTGAAGCCTTCTCCCATGGACATGCCCGTTGCAGCAGCTGTCTGTGAAGCAGCCTCAGTTCCGTTTGCAGCAAACACAGGATACCCGGATACAGCCAGTACGATCATTGATATCATAACAAGCCCGAATGCTGAGACAGAAGTCAGCACTGCTTTCCTGACACTGCCCTTTTTGTTTCGTTTCATAGCCCTTCGGCCATAGATCACCGTTCCTGCCGATATAGCTATTGCCAGTACCAATAATATAAATTGCATAATTATCACCCTTTCACCTCGTTATATCATCAATCATTGATTGTTACAGGCTTAAAAACGATTCCGCCTCCATTGAAGTACTTGCTGAACATTTCATAATACTCAAGCCGGAGTCCCTGTATAAACACAACCAAGCCCTCCAGTGTTAGTATCAATATATTGCCCAGCACAAGGATCAGCAGCTTGAGCACTATATTATCCGTCATTTCAGACATCACAAGAAATGCCAGAAACAATCCTGCGTGATTGAGCGCAAAAGCGCCGACACGGATAAAGGAGATCGCATTGCTCAGCGTTCCCAATATTGTTTCTACACCTTCAAAGATGCTTTCGGTCAGGTAAGAGCCCACAGATCCGTGGATCAAAGGCCTCTTCCCTGTGATAAGTCCTGCCAGCGGAGTCTTTGCCAGCATCACCGCCAGACTGATAACCATCGATAATATCGGAACAGCTATCGGCAGAGCAACAACTCCGGTAACAGATACAGCCGCCAGTATAAGACTGATGAAGAATATCCAGCCTGCTGCTCCATTTTTACCGAATATACCGCTTTCGATATCCCTCCTCCTCAGAGAGTTAATGATGCCCAGAGCAAAGGATATCGTCAGTACGACTGTTCCAAATACCACTCCTGCTATCAGGATCAGCGGTATATTGTGCGGATCAAGCGGTTTGCCTATCAAGCTCGGCAGCCATTCAAGCTCAGTATGCTCCATACCAAAAAAGCTGCCGTAAACAAACCCAAACAGTATCGAACTGCCGCCAAGTCTCATCAACAGGCGGCCGGCCGCAGCCATCTTCTTTTTCCGGCATAGTAAAGCTCCGGCCAGAAAATATACCGCCCCCTGGCCTATATCTCCAAACATTATTCCAAACATAAGGCAAAACGCTATCGCAAAAAATGGCGTGGGATCGATCTCGAAGTAAGAAGGCAGTCCATACAGTCTGATGACAGATTCAAATGGTTTGAAAAATCTGTTGTTCCTCAGCAGCGTCGGCGGTATCATATTGTTTTCAGGCCTGCTTATATCCCTCTCCTCTATCATGACCTTGTTTTTCAGTGTTTTGAACAATTCCGGCACCTGTGGGCTGTCCTTTTTCCTGATCCACGCATCAACAACAAATGTACCTTCGATGTAGTCGATCCTGCGTTCGAGCCTGAGTATCCTTTTTTCAAGCTTAACAGCTGAATAAATTCTGTTGAGGGTCTTTACGGCCTGCTTTTTTCTGTCTGCGAGTACTTTTTCAAGCTCCTTGACTTCATTTTCCAGATCTCCGATCCTCTCCTCCAACTGTGTGATCATATCAGAAACGCTGCCGCCCAATCCCTCAGGTATATCAAGTCTGCCCCAGCTGAGCGACTTGAGCAGCTTCTCTGTCTCATCTCTGAACTTTTTCGGAAATACTATTATAAACAGATCCTCTGTAGAATCTTTGATCGTTCCAATATTAAGTATGACCGCACTGATGTTCTCATAGTTTTTCCTGAGACGGTATCTATTTTCGCTGGCTAATGCGCCTACCTCATAATCAAAATAGTTAAGCGACGCCATACGGTCTAAATCTATGTCTCTGTATTTGATTCCCTTGAGTTTTTCTTTAAATTGATCGTATTTTCCGATCATCGATTTCTTGTCATTGACCTCACCTATTGTTTGTCCAAGATTAGCTTCAAGTCTGAGCAGGTCCTCCTTAGCCTCAGTGATGCTGTATTTTTCCCTAATACCCTTCTTATCTATCTCCGGCTCGATTCCAAGCCCTTTATAGAGCAGCTCCAGCGACCTCTCCATTTCAGCGCAGTCCTTCTGAACCGACTCAAGATCCTCCGGTGAGTACTCATGGGATACGGATATCTCAGACTCAAATTCATGGATTATATAGCTATTGTCGAATGCGCCGGTATGTTCAAAATCGATATGCAGTTTTTCACTCAGCACCAGCTTTTTCAAAATCTCATGCATATCTTCGACTGAGCCCACTATCTTTATCAATGTCATTTTCTCAATTGCCATTTAATGCTTCACCCCTGCTCTTTGACCCGCAACTGCAAGATTTTCTCTTATTCGCTCTTTTGGCAGCTTGTACCTGATTCCTTCAGTGATGGAAATCATATCATTTACTACTATTTCATGCATACAAATATATTCTATCACCACTCCGATAGGAGTGGCGCCCTTGTGCTCCTTCAGTATATCCAAAAGCAGCCTGTCGATCCGTTTTCTGATCCCGCTCTTGTGTCCGTCTTCAAAAATGTTTCGCTTAAGATACCTGACCGACATTTGTATGACCTTATCCGAAGACACTGCATAGCTCAGTGTCTTCAGCCTGCTGAAGCCAAGTCGTCTGCCCCCCTGCAAGCAGTATACGAGTATCTGCTCGGGTGGTATACCGTAGTATCTTTTAGCTCTGTATATCCACTGCACGTTCAGATAGTCGATCTTTGCCCCGATTATCTCTTCAGCTGCCTTTTTATCTGCAGGTTCCAGGCCTTCGGCCTTTTTCAGCAGAGATCTGTAATACAGCAGCAGCAGTTTCATCTCCATATGAAATTCTCTCTTCATCACATCACTTTCTGTTACCGTCCTCAGCGCCCCATAATATGATGAATTCCTGAGATTGTCTATAAACTGCGCTACGCTTTTTGATGCGGTCAGCCTGTCATAATCCAGAAATGAATAGTTTACTGAATGTACAAAACGTTCAGCTGTTCCAGCGAGATCATCACCTTTTGCAATTTTACGGAGTATCATGATCAGATCTGTTATCTCGTATTTCATCAGAAATACCTTTATAAACTCCTTATAAGGTCCGGAAAAATAATGCAGTATGTCTTCTATGCCGAAAACACTGTACCTTTTGAGCAGTGTTTCAATGTCATCTCGCAAAAGCAGATTGATTTCGTATCCCTGTGCAACATATCCAAGGTCATACTTCCTTATTAAAAAGTCCGTTACTTGATCGATATCCTCACACGAAAGCAATTGTTCGATTTTGTCTGAATTGAAAATACTGCTTTTTTTCGCTTTTATTTTTGTCTCTACTGCCTTATCCGCCATATAGGGATTCACAGGTCAACCTCCTAGAAGCTTTGCCAGGACTTCCTCCAGGACATCGTTTTCCAGCCTTTCATATCTGCTGCTGATCCTGCCTGCCAGTTTCTTGTTTTTTTCATGCTGCTGCCGGTTTTCTTCCCTCGCTGCCTTGATTATCTTGCTGTAAACGACATCAGCTTTCTTCTCTGCTTCCTTCAGCGTCTGGATACGATAGCGCTCTATCGTGCTTTCCAGCTTTCTTCTCTCACCAACCAGTGCAGCATTATTCTTTTGTTCAGTTTCATATGCTTTTGCATCGATGTCAGCAATCTGATCGAGTATTTCCTTCAAACGGGAGCGCCTCCTTAATCAAAAAAACCCCGAACATTGCCGGAATTAGTCGGCTCATGCTTCGGTGGTCTGCAACAATGTTCCTGATAAATAAAAATCGTATTTAATGATAATACTTTCATAACGCAAAGTCAATACTTACAGCAGGCATACATTACCAAAAGCTGTATTCCAGCTTCAGCTTCATGCGCTTAAATGCTCTATCAGTATTTTTATTCCCATGGCTATCAATATTATACCTCCTGCAGCTTCCGCCCTGGATTTGAATTTCGCACCAAAAATATTGCCGATTTTTACTCCAGCTGCAGACAGAATAAATGTAGTTATACCTATAAATAAAATAGCTGGTATTATATCAACATAAAGAAATGCGAAGGTGACTCCTATTGCCAAAGCGTCAATGCTGGTGGCTACCGAAAGGACTAGCATGCTTTTTAAGTTGAATGAATTGCCTACATTTTCACAGTGTTCATTTCTGGATTCCCTTATCATATTTATTCCGATTATGGACAGCAATGCAAATGCGATCCAGTGATCCACAGTTAGTATATAGTCTTTGAACTGAGTACCGAGCAGATATCCTGCCAGAGGCATCAGTGCCTGAAAACCTCCAAAAAAAATTCCTGTTATGGCCATGTGGCTGATCCTGAGCTCCTTTGTCGACAGACCCTTGCATATCGCTACCGCAAAGGCATCCATCGAAAGCCCTACAGCTATTAAGAACAACTCCAGTATATCCATCAGCCACACTCCTGCCTGGTCTTTATTATGCAACCGAATCATAATAGCATATATTCCATTGTTGTTCAATATTCCGAAAATTTAGTATCAGCGGCAAAAAGTAATTGCAGGTTTGTCCCTGCAATTACCCTGCCGCCGGTCGGGTGTATATGATGAACTGTTTACCGCATATTGCCATTGATGCTGTCCATCATATTGTTGAATTCATCCATGAAATTGCCTGTCATTCCATTATTGTTATTGCCTGCAGTGCCAAGCCTTCCCATACGGGTCAGTATGTCAGGTGAATCAGTCACTCTGACATTTCGTATAGTATTGTCGATCTGTTTGACTCTTTTTTCGATGCTCGCCCTCAGCCTTGAAATGTTGCCGGCATTGTTCCCATTGGACTTCAGTCCGACTAATGCAGTGTCTCCGTTGACAAGCACAGTGCAGTCATCAATACCAGTCACATTGTCCAGTTGTCTTTCGATCATACTTGCTCTTTGCCTGTCATTGCCGGTATTGTTTCCGTTGCCGTTACCGGTGCCATTGAATCCTATCATATTGCCGTTTGTATTGCCTGTAGTATTGCCTGTAGTGTTGCCAATGGCCAGGCCGGATCCATTTTTTGTCGTATCCCTGCCGTTTGTGCCGGTCGTATTCCTTCCGCCGGTACCATTGAGCCCGTTGTTGTTCGTGCCCATTCCCGTCATATTATTGCCGTATCTGCCTCCAACAAGATTGTTTCTGTCGAGCCCCTGGTTCTGCGCACCATTATTCATGCCGTCATTGACACCGTTGAGATCCTGCGCCCGCTCATCACCGGCCTGCGCACACCCGGCAAGCGCTGTTGCAATGAGGCATGCGGCAAGAATAGCACTTAATACCGTTTTAAATGATTTTCTCATTTTGAACACCTCCCGTACTATTCTGTGTACATAATCTATATTTATTTGAGTTAATTATTAATAGAGTTGCATAAACATTTTTAAGCAGGAATAAATATAGTATTTTCATAAAATAATCAAAAACCGGAGCAGATATGATCTGCTCCGGCAGTATTATGCAAAAAGACTATTTTATTACGCATCTGTTCAAAAGATAAGTTTTCGTTTGTAGAAAAAATTTTCTTACCAAGTCACAAAACGTCCAAGGGATATTTTGTGATATAGCAGTGTTTCAACGATGCGGGTGATATATTCGCTAAAATTAGGATTACATGTCAGCGCTCATAATAAGTGTAGCCGCGAAGTCCATTATCATAAGCTCTCATTATCTCCGGCCGCTCACTCGCACTTATCCTGCCCTCGCGTATAGCCTCCTCGGCCTTCTGACGGAACTTATCCAGCATACGCTTCGGATCAAATTCCACATAGGACAGTACATCAGCCACGCTGTCTCCGCGTATCTCCTTAACGAAGTCATAATGTCCGTCAGGATTGATCCTTACGCTCACTACGTTCGTATCTCCAAAAAGATTATGAAGGTCCCCCAGCGTCTCCTGGTATGCTCCTACCAGAAAAACACCAAGATAATAATCATCTCCGTTTTTCATCTCATGGACAGGAAGTGTGGTCCTTACATCATGCAGGTCTATGAAACGGTCGATTTTCCCGTCACAGTCACAGGTGATATCCGCCAGAACCGCATTTCGCTTCGGAAGCTCCAGCAGCCTGTGTACAGGCATGATCGGAAACAGCTGATCAATAGCCCAGCTGTCAGGAATCGACTGGAACACTGAAAAATTGCAGTAATATATATCGGCAATAGCGCTCTCTATATCTTCCAGGTCCGGAAGGCCATGCTTCAGCTTTTCCTTCTCCCTGGCAATTCGGCTTATAGTATTCCAGAATATTTTCTCCGACAGCGATCTTTCACGAAGGCTGATCTTTCCATGCTTGAACATATCTCTTATCTCATCGCGGTAGTACAGCGCATCATTATAACATTCCTGAATATTCTTCAGGTTCAGATTCCTGTTTACCTCAAAAAGGTTTTTGATCTGCTCAGAAATACCTTCATCGATCGTTTCCGGTACATCATATTCCTCAAACCTCTCCACATCCAGCACATTGAACAGCAGTACGGAATAATATGCCACAGTTGTACGTCCGGATTCGGTGATTATCACAGGGTGTTCCACGCTGCTGGAATCCATGGTTGTCATGACCGCTTCGACTATATCTGTACAATACTCATCAACAGTATAATTGCGGCTGTTGGTGTAGTTTGTATTTGAGCCGTCGTAGTCGACTGCGAGGCCGCCTCCGAGGTCAAGATAGCCCATCGGAGCGCCTTCCTTCACCAGCTCCGCATATACACGCGCCGCTTCGATGACTGCAGAGCGGATATCACGGATATTGGGTATCTGCGATCCCAAATGGTAATGGAGCAGCTTCAATGCATCCAGCATGCCCTTTCCCCTCAGACAGTCCACCATCGTTATGAGCTGCGACATGTTAAGACCAAATACGCTTCGGTCGCCTCCTGATTCGGTCCAATGACCTCCCGCCTTTGCAGAAAGCTTTATCCGCATACCGATATTCGGTTTGATGCCGAGTGCCTGAGAGCGTTCCAGGATGATGTTTACCTCATCCGGTATTTCTACCACAAAGAAGCAATTAAAGCCCATCTTTACAGCATACAGGCCGAGATCGACAAACTCCGCATCCTTATATCCGTTGCATATGAGGCAGGCCTCCTTGTCCTTCATGGCCGAAAGCGCTGCTATGAGCTCAGCCTTGCTGCCAACCTCCAGCCCGTGATGATACCGCTGTCCGAATCTGGTTACTTCCTCCACCACCTGCTGCTGTTGATTTACCTTTATAGGGTAAACACCACGGTACTCACCTTTATAATTCAACTCTCTCATAGCATTCCTGAATGAGTTGTTCAAATACGATATCTGTGAATCAAGTATATTTTCGAACCTCAAAAGCACGGGCATATCAAGTTCGCGCTCACGGACACCTGATATTATGTCCATAAGGCTGATAGCTGCATCCTTGTTGTCCTTATATGGATTTATAAGCACATCACCCTTGTCAGAGACCGAAAAATAGCCTGCACCCCAATTTTTTATCCCGTAGAGCTCCTCTGACTTCTCTTTTGTCCATCTTCCCAAAAGCTCTGTTCTTTTGTTCATATCTCAGCCCTTCACTTTCTAATCCGAAATATATGACAAAATCGGGGAGAGGTGATGCTCCTGCCCGATCTTTTTACCTGGTTGATGCTTATTAAATTACGGCAGACAATAACATAACATAATAGGTACAGTATTGTCAACAGATGATTTTACTGACTGTCATCTTCTGACCTTGATGGATTTGACTTCATACCCTGCATCCTTTACAGCATTGCTAAGTTCGTGATCATCAACGTCCTGGCTGAGTTCCACCGTAGCGATGTTTTTTCTGACATCCGTCTTCGCCCTTACACCGGCAATAGCGTTGAGCGCCTTCTCGACACTTGCTCCGCAGTGATTGCAGGTCATACCGTCTATTTCTATTATTTTCTCCATTTAACAGCCTCCTTATTTTCTTCTTGCTTATAACACTTCAGTTAAAATTTTTGATTGTAGAAAATCTTTCTTACAAAGTTATAAAATACCCAATGGATATTTGCGATATAGCAGTGTTTCGCCTCGTTATTAATGCATCGTTATTATTTGTCTGTATGATCAAATTCACCTGCTGCAAAATCTGGCACATAGCTGTGATCTACTGTTATCACTGCCCGGTAATTCTTGTCTATTTCAATTATTTTTTCAGAAATGATATCCACCAACTCATCATCACTGTACTTGTATTCAAAGGGAACAACCACATCAAACACCAGATTTGAATGGGTAATGCCGTATACCACCCGAAAATCATGGATATTGATCTCGGGTGAAATCTGCTTTACAAGTGACTGTACAGCTGATTTCAGGATGTTGATCCTCTCATTGTCGGTAATTATAGGATCAAGGTGAATAACCAGGTGGATGTCCAGATCCTTCAGGAAATCGCGTTCTATATTGTCTATGATATCATGGCTGACCATTATATCCTGATCGGCAGATACTTCACAATGCACTGACGCGAAGTACCTTGCAACACCGTAGTTATGCACAGTCAGATCATGCAGTCCGGATATGCCCTCATAGCTCAGTATTTTTTTGTATATGCTGTCGACCATCTCTTTTGACGGCGCAGTTCCAAGCAGCGGGCTCACAGTATCAAATATGAGCTGTATGCCGGATATTACTATGAATAGAGCAACGGCGGCACCCATATATCCATCCATATTGAAGGAAGTCAGCCGTGAGATGACTGTCGCTGTAAGAACAGCAGCGGTAGCAATTATATCGTTCCTGCTGTCAACAGCCGCAGCTTTTATTGCATCTGATCCTATCATCCTTCCAAGCCTCCTGTAAAAGAGGCACAACCATAGTTTCAGAAATATCGAAATAATGAGTATAATGACCACAAGCCATGAAAACCTGCCCGCCTGCGGTTCAATGATTTTGCCGACAGAGCTCAGGATCAGCTGGAGGCCAAGAAACATGACTATTATCGATACTATCAGTCCCGATACATACTCCATCCGCGCATGGCCATAGGGGTGCTTTGCATCCGCAGGCTTACCCGATATTTTGAAGCTGATCAGCGTGACGATTGATGATCCTGAATCGGATAGGTTGTTGACAGCGTCGGCAGTAATTGAGATGCTGCCGGCCAGTGTTCCTGCTGTGATTTTAACAGCAAACAGCACAAGATTTATTATGATGCCTGTTATACCGGACAGCTTTCCATATGCTTCCCGCACACGTGTATTTGAAGTGTTTATATGATCCTTCACAAAAAGTCTCAGCAGCAGCTGCGTCATTTTTCCACCTACCTTCAGCTATAACGCATCGTTATAACAGATACCCGACTGATTGCGGCATCTTTGCCGAAAGCCGGGACTGCCTGCGTCTGTTTTTTCTGTATGCTCCGCTAGATTGTGGTCAAGTTTTTGCACTGAATTCATGCCTGCATTTAGGGCAGGTGATCACGATCCTGCCTTTCCCCTTTGGCAGCCTAAGCTCCGCCTTGCAATGTGGGCACTTAAAAAATTTATGTGTCTTTGAACCCGATATGCGGCGCTGTATTTTTTTGATCCATGCATAGACCGGGCTTATAAGCATATGATATTTATAGTTTTCCATGCTCCTTCTGTTTATGTTTTTCGAGAGCATTCTGAATATACATAACCCAAGCGGTATATAAACTATCAGTGTCAGCGCTTGAATACCTGTAAACCTGATTATCACCGACAAAACAACCGAAATTATGAGCAATGCCAGCGAAAGCTGATCTGCTCCATATCTACCCTTCATGAAATTTCTAAACCAATTCATCTCATTCTCCTCGATTCGAATCTTATCTTTTTTTTATCAAGTAAGCTGCCAGCTTGACCAGTTCAACAACAGGAATAATCAAAAGTGCAAGCCCTGTGCCCGCAGCCAGGTTGGCAGGCGAGAGGGCGATCAGGTTGAATATGGTATTCAAACCGGGTATATATATGACAGCAAGTGTAAGTACCACAGACAGGATCATTGCTCCTATCAGATACCTGTTATGCGTTTTGAGTCTGAAGATCGATTTCAGCTGGGACCTCATATTAATCGAATGGAAAACCTCGCAAAGCGATAGAGTCAGGAACGCCATGGTCATTCCCGTCACATGTGACTGACGATATCCTATATAGAAGGAAGCAAGCGTCAACACAGCGACTGCCAGTCCCTGATAGATCACTCCCGCAGCCATTCCTCCCGCAAGTACGCCTTCATCGGCTCTGCGAGGCGGCCTTTCCATTATATCGGGCTCCGCATCCTCCATGCCAAGAGCAATAGCCGGAAATGTATCTGTCACCAAATTGATCCACAATATGTGTATCGGAGTGAAAAGCCTGAAATTCAATAATGTAGCCGTAAACAGTGCTGCAACTTCGCTGAAGTTGGCAGAAAGCAGAAATTGTATTGCCTTTCTTATATTGTCATAAATACGGCGTCCTTCCTCAACTGCATGGACGATCGTTGCAAAGTTATCATCTGCAAGTACCATATCCGAAACGTTCTTTGACACATCAGTTCCGGTTATTCCCATGCCGACGCCAATATCGGCTGTTTTAAGCGCAGGTGCATCATTTACTCCATCTCCGGTCATGGCAGTGATCATTCCGTTCTTTTTCCATGCGCTTACGATACGCACCTTGTGCTCCGGCTGAACACGTGCATAAACTGCATAATTTCCGACATTCCTGTCAAACTCCTCATCCGGTATCTTGTCCAGGCCCGTACCAGTGAGAGCCTGTCTTTCATCAGTGATGATGCCAAGATCCTTTGCAATGGCAACTGCCGTATCACGATGATCGCCTGTTATCATTACAGGTTTTATGCCTGCGGCACGGCATTTTTCAATGGCAGCCTTTACTTCGGGTCGCACGGGATCGATCATGCCTGCCAATCCAATGAATGTAAGATCTTTTTCCAGTATATCCGGTGAGATCTCATCAGGAAGAGCATCCATTTCTTTCATTGCCGAGCCCAGTACTCTAAGTGCCTTCTCAGCCATTTTTCTGTTTTCCCCGAGTATCATTTCCCTCAATTCATCAGTCAGAGGCACCACATCGCTGCCCGACAGCATATGGCCGCATTTTCTTAACAGCTCATCCGGTGCGCCTTTTGTATACTGCACATACCTGCCCGCTGTATCCCTGTGAACCGTTGACATCATTTTCCTCATAGAATCAAAAGGAGCTTCTGCGGCCCTGGGAGCGGCGGCGTCTAATGCTGTCTTGTCATAACCGAGCTCATATGCATAGCGGACCAGCGCGCATTCAGTCGGTTCCCCGATTACATCGCTCTTATCCTCCGATAATTCCGCATCACTGCAAAGCGCCATCGAAACTGCCAGCCTGCCGGTATCACCGAACGCATCCACCACAGTCATTTTGTTCTGTGTCAGCGTCCCTGTCTTGTCGGAGCAGATAATCTGGGTACAGCCCAGTGTTTCGACTGCTGTAAGCTTTCTTATAATTGCGCTGCGCCTTGACATCTTTGTTACACCTATGGACAACACAACAGTCACGACGGCTACCAGACCCTCCGGTATGGCGGCAACTGCGAGGCTGATGGCCAGAAGGAACATATCCAGCACCTGTCCTCCGGAAAACCCTCCGTTGCGCATTACGCTGAAAACGAATATGAATACACTTATACCGAGCACACATATGCTCAATATCCTGCTGAGCCCGGCCAGTGTCTTTTGCAGCGGTGTTTTTTCCTCATCGGTCCTGGAAATGATATCGGCGATTTTGCCCATTTCAGTAGACATGCCTGTTTCCACCACCACGCCCTCGCCGCGGCCATACACTACATTCGTGCCCATGTATGCCATGTTGTGTCTGTCACCCAGTGGTATATCCTGGTCCCTCGTTGCTGCAGCATCACTGTTCTTCTCTGTCGGTACCGACTCCCCTGTAAGCGATGCTTCCTCTATCTTAAGGCTTGATGCCTCAATAAGCCTCATATCCGCAGGGACCGCATCACCGGCTTCCAGTAGTATGACGTCTCCAGGCACGACCTCCTCTGACTTGACCTGAATCACATGACCATTTCTTCTTACCCTGCAATAAGGTGATGACATCCTGGCGAGCGCTTCAATCGCCTTCTCAGCTTTACCTTCCTGTACGACTCCAAGTACGGAATTGAGTACGACCACCATCAGTATTATGACAGCATCAGCGATTTCAGCAGCAATTCCCGAAATTATGGCCGCGGCTATCAACACGATAACCATAGGATCCTTCATTTGCTCAAAAAATCTCTGTACTACAGTTTTCTTTCTGCTTTCGGCAAGCTTGTTCATCCCGCGTTCTTTAAGCCTTGCTGCCGCCTCATCCATGCTCAGTCCGTTCCTGTCCGTCTTCAATAAATCCAATACTGTTTGTTTCTCTTCAAGGTAATGCTTCATCATCCATTCCCTTCTGCGTCTGCTTAGTCGAATGCTCTTGGAGTTATATTCCAGTTATATTATTATAACGCATCGTTCAAAGAAAAATTTTCGATTGCAAAAAATTTTTCTTACCTCTGCGCGTTTCAACGAGGCTGGAGATATAGTCGCCGACTGAAATGCAAATTGGTAAACGCCACTAAGCGTTTTTCAGCCTGAATGGCTGAAAATACGTAATGAAGTGGGGGATATCAATCGCCTCGTTATAACACTTTATTTTATTTTCTCTAACAATACGCATAGAAATCCGGCAATGTTTCACAAAAATCAAAAAAACAGCTATCAAACTTGCTGCAACATCAATTATTTCTATAGTGTCTGGGAGAATTTCCAAATTCCTTTCTAAATGACCGTATGAAATTCGAATAATCTCCAAAACCACATTTAAGGCAGACCTCTGTCACCTTCAGCCCATCTTTCAGAAGCATTCTTGCCATGATAAGCCTCTTTTTATGTATATACTGATGTATGGTATAACCCGTATGCTTTTTAAACTCTCTTAGCAGATGATATTTGCTTACATAGAATTTAACTGCCAGTGATTCAAGCGACAGCTCCTCCTGTAGATTTTCATTGATATACTTGATGACATTGCTCACTTTATCGTTGTATACAACGTCCAGTTCAATATCTTCGTCATGGCTGTCCAGATATGCACGGTTGAGGTAAACCAAAAGCTCCGCAAGATAAGTTTTCTGCAGTATCCTGCTGCCGAAGCTGTCATTGAAAACAGCATTTTCAAGGCCTGTTACTATATTTTTTATCATTATGTAAAATTCCGCTCTGGGTCTGAGTATATTGTAGTTGTTTACGGCGGAACGCTCAAAACACATGGTCAGATCCTCATCCTCCCCCAGAGTCATTATATAATCTGGATCGATCCATAGGACATATCGTTCGTATGTCTTTCCCGGTTCGACAACAGTTTTATGGAGTTCCCTGTTATTTATCAGTACTATATCGCCGGGCCTTATTCTGTACGACTTCCCTTCGATTATGGAAGTCACGTCTCCCGAAAGGAATATGAAAACCTCATAAAAAAGATGGTTATGGTATTCCACCTCTACGGGACCCTCATCCTTGTAGTGGTAGAATTCAAAATCCTTGCTGATCATATATTGACGGCTTGTAAATTTTTGTTCAACTGGCTTCATTGCATCATCCTTCTTTGATACCAATGATATATCTATTCTATAGCAATTTTTGCATACAATCAAGCGTACTAAATGTTCTTACATGCAAAAACCTGCATAGCAAATTTCTGCTGGACTCATTTGAAGGCTAGATTCCACCCCTGTCGATAGTTACTGTGGAATAAAACAATGCACACCCCTTTTTATGTCTAACGCTTCCAAAAGGGGTGCGCATTTTTACATACCATGACTCCATATGCCTTTTTGGTTGTGCGGATCAGGCAGTCTCGATCCTGCTGTCCGCCTGAAGGCTGAGCCTTTCAACAGCCCATTCCCGCATCTTGTACTTGAGTATCTTGCCGGCGGCATTCATAGGGAATTCACTGACGAATTCCACATAACGCGGTGTTTTATGCTTTGCCATGTGAGAACGGCAATAATCCTTGAGCTCTTCGGAGGTCATGGTTATCCCGTCCTTCAGGATCACACAGGCCATTATTTCTTCACCATACTGCTTGTCAGGGACTCCTATGACCTGGACATCCTTAACATTGGGATGTGTATATATAAAGTCCTCGATCTCCTTCGGATAAATATTCTCACCGCCTCGGATGATCATGTCCTTGATACGCCCGGTGATCTTATAATAGCCGTTCTCATCCACCCTTGCCAGATCTCCCGTATGCAGCCATCCGTCCTTATCAATAGCTGTCGCCGTTGCCTCCGGCATCTTGTAGTATCCCTTCATTATATTATAACCGCGGGCGACAAACTCGCCGTCTGTATTGGGAGGAAGTTCTGCATTTGTCTCCGGGTCCACGATCCTGCACTCAACGCCGGGCAGCGCTCGGCCCACAGTTTTAACTCGAAGCTCGATAGAGTCGTCCACACGGCTCTGAGTACAGCCCGGAGAGGATTCTGTCTGTCCGAAAACGATAGTTATCTCCTTCATGTTCATCTTATCCACAACATCCTGCATAACCTTTATGGGACAAGGGCTGCCGGCCATTATACCTGTTCTCATATATGAAAAGTCTGTATTTTTGAAGTCCTCATGCTCCATCATTGCAATAAACATGGTCGGAACTCCATGGAAAGCCGTTATCCTTTCCCTGTTTATACATTCAAGGGACTGTCTTGGAGAGAAATACGGGATCGGCGACATCGTTACACCATGTGTCATTGAAGCGGTCATTGCCAGTACCATCCCGAAGCAATGGAACATCGGCACATGTATCATCATCCTGTCTGCAGTGGAAAGATCCATGCAGTCTCCTATACACTTTCCGTTGTTCACCACATTGTAGTGAGTGAGCATAACACCTTTGGGGAAGCCTGTAGTCCCGGAAGTATACTGCATATTGCAGACATCATTCTTGTTTATGGAAAACGCACGGCGATATACTTCCTCTACAGGCACCCTGTCAGCCATCGCAATGGCTTCGTCCCAAGCAAGGCAGCCATTTTGCTTTGAATCAACTGTTATGATATTGCGGAGGAAGGGAAACTTCTTTATATGAAGCGGTTTACCTGCCTGCGCAACTTCAAGCTCCGGACACAGCTCTTTTATTATCTCAATGTAGTTGGAATCCTTATAGCCGTCGATCATGACAAGAGTGTGGGTGTCGGACTGGCGCAGCAGATATTCGGCTTCATAGACCTTATATGCGGTATTTACAGTCACGAGAACCGCTCCGATTTTTGTGGCCGCCCAGAATGTAATAAACCACTGCGGTACATTTGTAGCCCATATTGCTACATGGTCGCCGGGTTTGACACCAAGTGCGATGAGCGTGCGCGCAAATGTATCCACATCGTTGCGGAACTCGGAATAAGTCCTGGTATAGTCCATCGTAGTATAGCGAAAGGCATACTGATCCGGGAATTCATCCACGATACGGTCAAGCACCTGTGGGAACGTCAGATCAATGAGGCTATCCTTCTCCCACACGTATTGTCCTGTTTTTGCATTATTGTAGAACAGACGACCCTTTTGCGTACCTTTTTCGAGGTAGGCGCTCATGTAGTTTACAAAATGAGGGAAAACGACACCTGCATCACCGAGATCCATCGCCCACCTTTTTACCCATTCCAGCGATACATATCCCTCATAGTTGATGGAACTCAGCGCCTGCATGAATTCATCTATCGGCAGGTCTCCCTCTCCCATCATCCTGTATGAAACCTTTCCGTTTTCAATAACAGAGTCTTTTACATGCACATATTTTATATAGGCACCAAGATTCTGCACTGTTGCGCCTGCCGACTCACCTGCAAACCGATATGGATGGTGCACATCCCAAAGCGCTCCCACAGCATCGCTCGCAGCGTTATTCAGCAGTTCACACAGTCGCTTCGTGTCGGTATAAACACCATTTGTTTCAATAAGGAGAGTGACTCCCTTTTCTTCAGCGACAGGGATAATGCGCCTGAGTGCTGCAAGGATTTTGTCATCATCTACTTCATCCTCAGCCTGTGGTTCCAGATCTGCAAGTATGCGTATATATGGTGTCTTGAGCTGGTTCGCCAAGTCAATGTACTGTACTATTTCATTATAGTTTTTATCATCATCCTCAGAAAATTTCAAGCAGCAGCCGGAAGACAGACATGGGATCTCAATACGCAGCTCCGAAAGCTTTTTTATAGTATTGGGCAGCTCAGCTTTTGTGAAGGGCTGAGCTCGGACGGCAAATATGTCCTTTCCCAGTCCTCTGATCTCGATACCGTCAAATCCGATATCCTTTGCCATGGAATAAATGTCGGGCCAGTCAAAATCGGGGCAGCCTAACGTGGAAAATGCAATCTTCATCTGAATTCCTCCTAAATAACAAAATAAAAAGCCTCCGTCTCATAACATTTCTGCCAGAGACGAAAGCTTAAACTTCCGCGGTACCACTCTATTTGGTATAAATATACCCTCTTTCAAGCATCGATCAAAATGATGAATGCTTTCCCGTTGTAACGGCGGGAAGCCCGTTCGCACCTACTCGCTGTGCCAACACCACTACAGCCTTACGGCTTTCATAGCTCTGCACGGCTTTCAGCTGACTGCTCAAGGGTGAGTCCACGATCCGCCCCGTGCGCTGTTTCGCAGCGGCCAACAGCTCTCTTTGGCACAGCGGACGGCATGTTTTCCCTGTCAATGCATTTATCCGTTTTTTAGTATGCTACCAGATTACCAGGCTTTTGTCAATATTAAACACATCACTGTTTGTGTCAAGTAAACGTGGGCAAATTTCTCATTCACCTTGTAGTTTGTATATTCGAACCCCGTTTGTCTATTCCGTTCTATATACTACATCAGGGTATGCATTCTCATTATACTACATCAGGTATGCATTCTCATTAATAGTGACGCCTGCTGACATATGAGGAACGAAAACCATAACCACCCCGTCTGTGACTCCGCTTCCCGGACATCCTTCCTAACCTGTAAAGTGATATTTATCAATCTGATCAGATGAAGTCGTTTTAATTATATGTTCTGCCATTTGTTTTCCCACCACACCTTTTTATTGGATCGTTTGTCTTACATCAGCAGTGTTATTGTAGTCTGGCAATATAAGCTGTTTGCAATGGACATCAGGCAGTGTTATTGTAGTCTGGCAATATAAACTGCTTGCAATGGACAAAAATGCGGGTATAGGACGTTTTGGTAAACATAATCCGGTGTTTTACTCGTTTATTCCCAAGAAATTCACCTTTATTTTGAAAAATTCGTCCTATACTTGAATTTTTGTCCAGTTCGCTTATTGACACCTCGTTATACGAACCATCCTTCGCCTCGTTATACGAACCATCCTTTTCCTCGCTATA
>JAEZYU010000037.1 GCA_023418915.1 Bacillota bacterium | reverse complement strand
ATATGATCCTGGTATTGCCTCACTCACTGGGAGGGTATGGACTTAAAGGGGCTGTTTTTAACAGTGAGATAAAGTTAAATAGTGATGCTCAGAAGCATCTTAGGCAAAATCGGTGTTATGTGGATCTCTATTACAAGCATGCGAAATTGGGAGTGGAGTATGATAGCTTTGCCTTCCATAATAGCCCCTTGGAGCAGGGTAAAGATTTGATGCGGGCAGCTGCGTTGGAAAGGCAGGGAATAGATATGATGCGTTTGAGTACAATTCAGCTGTATGACAGAGAAGCATGCAAGTTTTTTGCATATAATCTGGCGGCACGTCTCAAGACACGTATACGCATATACTCAAAGGAGTTCGATGAGATGCATGCACTCTTAAGGGAGCTGTTACCGATCATGCCAGATTGTTAATTAGTTACTGAATAAAATTAAAGTAAATGTTGCTTGACTGTCAACATACCTTGATTTTGCCGACGTTTCAGTAGTAATAATATAACAGCACTCTGACATGAGATCATCTATTGATAAAGGTTTTTACCGATGGATGGTTTTATTATGCTATAGTAATGATTCTCAAATATAACTAATAATTAACATATCAAGTATGATGGAGATTGCTGAATAAAATGAGTGCGGCTAAATGAGTGTCAGTATTCACAACTTAATTTTGGACACATACAAATACTTATGGTATAATTACATAGTACTTTTATCAAGAATAGGCGAGAGAATTAGCTCGATGACCCTATACCAACCTGTAAAATTTGCAAGGTGGTTCAGCTAATACCGATAAGGGGTGATGAATATGTGTGTACTATAACCTTCTTATCTATGACGGTAGGAAGGTTTTTTATGTTTGACCAACACAAACCGGATGCCCAGTGGTGTGAGGGGTAGGTGGGTGGAAATATTCACCACAGACTACCCGGTTACAAATCAATAGTGATTATCAAGAGTAAGGGAGAGACAGGCTCAATGAACTTACAGCAGCCTGTATGATTGTGCGTGGTGCTAATACCTGCGGTCAAGACCGAATGATAATAGGTAGATAAACCTTTTGTCGTTTTGGCAAAAGGAATTTTTTTATGGAGGGGTTAACTTATATGAACAATAATATTGAAGATATGCAGGTGCTAATGCGAAAGGTATTCCCTGATATGGATAAATGTCATATGAACGGAATGTTACCGGCAATAGGCTATGGCAGAAACAAGGTAGTAGTATCAATTCTGATCCTTGCAGATGATCTCATGATACGGGACTTTATGAATGATACTGAAGATAAGGTCAGCGTCAAAACCAGTTGTTTTACCAGAAAGAATAAGAGCGGTATGGGACAAGACTTGATAATAAGACTTGATTTTTTCTGCAAGACCGGCCAGCCCACCTTCGAAGCAGTGATAGCAAGTGAACTTAAGAAACGTAGGAAGGATTTGATAAAAGCTCTCAAGAAAGTTGATGAGCTTGTTGTATGGGTTGCCGATAAAGACAGAAAGGTACAGAAGGTTATGTGCGTTGATTGGGATTATGAGATTCATAAGCGGATATTATCCCAATTTGAGTAGGACAGACGGCAATAAGTCCGATTCTGCGCATTCTTCAATGAATCCTTTATTGGACGAAAGAGAAGCGGCACTGCTAAGGTCGGATGAATAAGGTTGTGTTACACTGCTATGGCTGAATGTGTATCGGGCTAAGCTCATATAAACTGAGCCGGATTTGTCAACTGACGCGGCGTATAATGTATTTACATAAAATAACATTTGTATTTACAAACATCATAATATGTGCTAGAATAGTGAAAAATAAATATGGTTATTAACGGTTGGGCGAATTGAAAATTCGCTTTCAAGAGTTTAAACTTCTGGGGTGGGAAGCTCATTATTTATGAACTTTCCAGCCCTTTTTGTTTTTGTGAGAAGAAAGGTTTGATAAATACAGCGTAAAAGGGGATGCCTAATTGGATAATCTGAAGAAACACCTGATATTTGTTCTTTGCTATTTGGCCTTTGCGATTATTTTTGTGATTATTATCGCTAATTTTGTGAGATGGTAACACCAGCTTATCTTTCAAAAAAGAGGTGATGGAAGATTAGGTTGTTTAAGAAGAGAAATGCAGTATTGGAAAAGAATGTCAATATGAAGCCGACTCAGATTATTGTCATTGGATTTGCAGTAATCATTCTTATCGGCAGCGTTTTGCTTAACCTTCCGGCTGCTTCCCGAAATGGTGAGAGCATAGGCTTTTTCAATGCTTTTTTTACTGCCACCTCAGCTGTTTGCGTAACTGGCTTGGTGGTTGTTGATACCTTTACACACTGGAGCCTTTTTGGACAAATAGTTATACTTCTTTTAATACAAGTCGGCGGACTTGGTTTTATGACAATGGCTACGCTATTTTCCTTCATACTAAGAAGAAGGATTTCATTGAAGGAAAGGCTGATTATTATAGAGTCACTCAACCAGTATAGCTTGCAGGGAGTTATCAGATTGGTCAAAAGGGTCTTGCTTGGTACGCTTATTTTTGAAGGCGTTGGTGCACTATTTCTATCGTTAAGATTCGCTCGTGATTTTGGCATTATTAATGGTATCTACAAAGGTATTTTTCATGCGGTTTCTGCTTTCTGCAATGCAGGCTTTGACATTATGGGGCAATATGGACAATTCAGCAGTTTAACTGCATATGCTGGAGATATAACCGTAAATCTTGTTGTAAGTGCTTTAATAATTGTTGGAGGTCTTGGCTTTGCAGTATGGGATGATGTATACAAAGCCAAAAGCATCAAAGCATTGCATCTTCATTCCAAATTAGTACTTTTTGTGACAGGCGTTTTGCTGCTGTTTGGTTTTATGTCATTTTTCTTGATAGAATTCAATAATGCAGACACAATTGGGAGCCTGAATGTTAAAGATAAAACACTCATGTCATTTTTTCAATCAGTCACCACAAGAACAGCAGGGTTTAATACGATTAACTTATCTGGTATGAGGTCTGCATCAGTTTTCATTACTATGCTGCTCATGTTTGTCGGCGGTTCTCCGGGCTCGACAGCAGGAGGGATCAAGACTACCACGATAGGGGTTCTTTTATTTGCTGCAGTGTCTGCAATAAAAAGCAGAGAAGATACGGAAATGTTCAGGAGAAGAATAAGCTATACAGCCGTGACCCGTGCATTCACTATTGCTTTAATAGGTGCGATTATTATCTCTTTTACAACTATTACCCTGACAACTTTTGAAAATATACCATTGGTTGAAGCCTTGTTTGAATCGGTTTCAGCCTTTGGTACGGTTGGCCTTTCTATGGGGGTTACACCTGGCTTAGGACTTATAGGCAAGGTTGCGCTTATAATCACTATGTTTATCGGCAGGGTAGGTGTTTTAACAATGGCTCTGGCTTTTTTGGCAAAATCACAGGACAAATACAACAGCTATCGATACAGAGAAGAAAAAGTGATGGTAGGATAGCGATGGTAAGATAGCGATTATTGGATAGCGATGGTTGGATAGTGTAATGTAGCTTATGAAAAAAGCAGCATGACACTATTGGGAAAGAATGTCCATTGGATTGGAGTGATATTGTGAAAGGAAAATCATTTGCGGTTTTAGGATTGGGGAGATTTGGAACAAGTGTGGCAAATTCTCTTAGCGGCATGGGTTTTGAAGTTCTTGCGGCAGATAAGTGTGAAGAGTGCGTGAATAGTATTTCGCCGGCTATTACACATGCAGTTTTAGGAGATGTGACAGATGAAAATTTACTCAATGGTCTTGGAATAAGTAATTTTGATGCAGCAATTGTTGCTATTGGCGGAGATATACAAACGAGTATTCTTGTGACTGTACTACTAAAGGAAATGGGTGTCAAATACGTATTAGCAAAAGCGCAAAGTGATCTCCACTCTAAGGTTCTATATAAGGTAGGTGCAGACAAGGTAATACTTCCCGAAAAGGATATGGGAGTAAGGGCTGCGCACAGCCTTGTATCAAGGAATATTCTTGAGCTTATCGAGCTTTCACCAGATAACAGCATAGTGGAAATTGTAACTCCGCAAAGTTGGGTGGGTAAGTCACTAAAGGATTTGAACATCAGGGTCAAATACGGCATTAGTGTAATGGCTGTAAAAAGGAACTCATCTATCAATGTTTCACCTAAGGCTGACTATGTTATTAAAGAAGATGATCTGCTTGTCATAATCGGATCAAATTCCGATATAAAGAGATTGGGGTACATTGAATGATATAGCTCTGCATGTAACAAAAAGATAAACCCGCAACATATAGATTTACTTGCAGTAATCAGTGAGAAATTTTGTAAGGGGTGAAGGCAGTGGATGCTATTCAAGTAATCAACTTGAAAAAGTATTATGGAAAACACCTTGGTGTTGAGAATGTTTCATTTTCGGTCAAGGAAGGTGAGATATTAGGATTTGTCGGGCCAAACGGGGCAGGAAAATCAACTACAATACGAATACTCCTTAACTTTATTTTTCCTAACGGCGGCAATGCTGCAATTTGCGGTCGGGATGTCGTAAAGGAAAGCCATGAGATAAAAAGGTTTACAGGATATGTTCCCAGTGATGTGAGATTCTATGGGGACATGACTGTGATTGAATTAATCAGGGTGAGCAATGGATTCTATAATGGACTTCATAATAAGGAAGCGGAGCGGTTATGCAGCCTTTTTGAACTGGACAGCTCCAAAAAGTTCTTTGAACTGTCCATGGGGAATAAGAAGAAAGCGGCAATTATTTGTGCTTTAGCGGCAAAACCAAAAGTATTGATATTGGATGAACCCACAAATGGACTTGATCCCATGATGCAGAAAAGATTGTTTACCGAACTAAAAAATCAGTCCGCAAATGGAGTTTCAATCATGTTGTCCAGCCATAATCTTGGTGAAGTACAGGAATATTGCCATAGAGCTGCCTTTATTAAGGAGGGGAAGATCCTTGCGGTAACTGATCTTAAGGAGATTCGCAGCCTGCGAAAGATTATTACGACCATTGGCGGGAAGGACATAACTCATCCCTCGATGCAGCTGATGGAACAAGACGGAGTGAAACGCACATTCCGCTGCGAGGGCGACAGTGCACTGCTGTTGAGATTACTTCAGGAAGCCGGCCCGGATGATTTCTCGGTCAATAATGAGAGTCTTGAAGAGCGCTTTATGGATCTTTATGGAATGGAGGAGCAAAAATGAATGTTTTTCGACTGGAATTGCGAAACACCTGGAAAAGTACTTTGAAGTGGACGATTGCTCTTTGTGGTATCGCTTTTATGCTCCTTGCCTTTTTTCCTTCCATGCAGTCAGAGTCTATGAAGGAACTTGCCGGTGCAAAGATGGAGGGGGTAGATCCGGCGTTACTGGAAGCGCTGGGATTAGGCGAGCTTATGGATTTTACGGTGATAACGAATTTCTTTGGCTATGTGCTTCAATATATGACTCTGGCAATAATGGTGTTTGTTACGCAAGTGGCGGTAAATTCTCTTGTTAAAGAAGAAACAGACGGAACCATTGAATTTTTGTACAGCAAACCGATCTCACGAAACACAATATTTATTCAGAAGGTACTGGCAAACACTCTTTCATATGTTGTTATGCTTACAGCTCTTAGTATTATCACAGTAGTCGGGTATCTTTCTTTTAGTGAGTATAGTTTTGCAGAAAGCATAAAGGAAGCGGGAATTTTTTACGGCTCCATATTTTATATCGGTCTTATATTTATGGGCCTGGGAGTGCTGCTTTCTGCTTTGCTGAAAAGCAGCAAAGGCTCATCTGGCATTGTGATTGCCATTGTTTTTGGCACATTCATTTTAGGAATCATGGGTGTAATAGTTGACGAATTAAGTTTTCTGTCTTATTTTTCGCCAATGGACTGGGTCAAAACACAAAAGCTAATGACAGAAGGGATATGCGTGGAAGAATGGCTGATTGGATTATCGACAATAATTATCTGCTCTTTAGCCTCCTTTGAGATATATAAAAAGAGGGACCTGTACCTGTGAATCGCGCCTTTGCAGACCTTTATTTTTGTATCAAGAATGCGGGGTATGCTATTATTGTGGAGTAACAAATAAAGAGTGACGTTGTTGATTGGTATATTGACACATGTAACACATCACTTGACCCACAAGGAGGACATTATGGATAAGAAAATATTTATTAGTGGTGCATCGCGTGGTTTAGGCTTAAACCTGGTAAAAAAATATCTGGAGCAAGGGGATACTGTCTATGCAGGTGCTAGAAATCCCGGCTCGGAGCATATTGCAGAATTGTGTGAACAATATCCGGCACTAAAAGTATATGCGCTTGATGTATCCGATACTGAAGCTGTTGATAAATGCTTCAGGATGCTCAGTCAGGATACGGAGCATATTGATATTCTCATAAATAATGCAGGTATTCAGGCAGAGACATCCTTTAATACAATCGAGGAAACTGATATTGATGAAGCCCTTGCAGTATATAACACAAATGCGCTGGGGCCGCTGCGTGTTGTGAAGAACTTTTTACCGCTTCTGAAGAATAGCCCGACATCCTTTGTTGTGAATATTTCCTCCGGAGCAGGAAGCGTACAGCTGACTGAAATCGCAAAGGAGTATGATTACCGGATGTCAAAAGCTGCTCTTAATATGGCAACCAAAATACTTCATAACCATTTCAAAGGCATGGGTGTTAGGATTGCCGCAGTTGATCCGGGTTGGCTGAAAACAGATATGGGAATGAGATCCGGTGGGTATATGGATCCTTATGAGTCGGCAACAAAGCTATATGAATTATTTGACAAACTATATCACGGTGCTGACGATCTGCTGTTTATGAACAACGAAGGCAAGACACTGCCCTGGTGAGATTCGGGGTCACTGCCCTGGTGAAATTCGGGGTCAGGCTTGAAATATCCCCTTATTAGTTAGCTTATGCAACCAATATTAATTAAGGCGGGCTTCGGCCCGCTTTTTTGTTGGTGCCAGGCACGACAGTTAGACAGTTATTTGAATAAACGTAAGCGAGCAGATTGTTATCCCAGCTAAACCATGTATAAATTCTGCCTGCATATTATTTTCACCTTAGGACACAACTTAAAGAAACTAATATTGGGAATAATCCGCATATCTCACTCTGATATAGCAACGGTCAGTATACCAGTTTGGCTGTTTTTTCAGGTAATGGACGCACTAAAGTAAAAAACCCTGAACTTAATTACATAATCATATCTGGAAAATCGATTATTGCTTGATTATTAAGCATAGAAACAATGTATTCGCAAAAAAATTGGCCATTAATTGAAAAAAACGCAATACACGGCAGTGGTTTGACGCATGACAATAATGGATTGATTGTAAGAGGCTAAAATTGGTATAATTATAGTTACAATATTTAGAATGATGGATAACCAAATGAGGAGAACGAACATGAGACTTACTTGCGGAGACTATACTCTTAGCTTTATAGACGGGGGGATGGAAGTCAGAAAGCAGGATAGGCTTTTGTACTTCAACAGGCGCCCCATGTATGTAACTGTCAAGACCGCATTTGCCGCCAGCGAGTTTTACGACGGAGCCTATAGCGAGGTCGCCGCCGGTGCCTCTGGTGATTTGATAACAGCAAAAGGAACCCTGACAGTGCCTTCAGGCTCCGAATTCTTTTTTTTCGACGTGTACGAAGTGTGCGGCGGTTATTTCAAGGTGAGCCGAAATGTCAAGGTTATCAAAGCTTCCGATGATCTCGGCTTCTCAACGAAAATATCTTTAGTGATGACACAGTCACACGATACATATGACTATAACTATTTTGCTCCCGGTGTCTGGTACAAGCAAAATGAATTTGCGCCTGACCATGTCATCGGCAAAGATCTGGACTGCGAATACTTTTATCGCATGGAAACCTGTTACGCTTTGCCGGTGTTTGCTATGCAAAACATCATATCAGGAGAAACGGCTGCCATATCACGCTGGGCTGCGGACGTTTCCATGCGGTCAACTGATATCCTGCGTTCGGAAAATAATGTCGACCGACGAATTAATGCCGGAGCTATCGGCATGAGCAAGCCGGAAAACAGGACGCTGAACTACATGTACTATGGCTTTGCCGTCCGAAAGGATATAGATACAAGGATCGATGGATTGTCGATAGATTACGTATATCCAGGCTGTGATGGACAGCTGCCGGGAAATAAGCGATATGCGGGGCTTGATTTTAAAAATAAGGTCAAAACGTTTGAGCGGATCAATCATCCGGTAGAAGTCGGATTTGAGCAACAGTATTCCGTTGCTCTTAATTTTGAGCACTACGATGGATTCCAACCAATGATGAGGGACATCTGGAGAATTACCTATGACCGGATGCGCGATGAGTTATTCGATGTGGATAATGAACAGCACTTCCACAACTGTATGAGGATACTCACCAGATACACGCAGAAATATGGCGATTCATACGGCCTGCCATTTGCATGCCAGTTACCTCACATGGATATTTCCTGTGTATCCTTTCAATTCGGATTTGTCGGTCAGCAGCCGGGGATAGGGTATCAGCTGCTGCGCTATGGCGATAAGGAGAACAACCCCGAAGCTTATGAAAAGGGTGTGAGTATCATAGATTTTTGGGTCAGGGCAGCGATGACGGAATCCGGACTGCCTAATATGTGTTATAATCCGAGCATCAAAGGTTTTGAACCCTACCCGTACTACACGCGGATGCTTGCGGATGGCATTGAAGCGATCCTGGACGCATATCTCCATATGTACAAAAAGGGCGACGAACGGGCTGATTGGCTGGAATTCTGCAGGAAGACTTCTGACTGGCTTATAAGGTCGCAAAATGAGGACGGCAGTTTTTATCGTGCATATAATGCCGACGGTTCGATCCGCATGGACTCGAAGTCAAATACCCCAAGTGTGATACGCTTTCTGGTGCAGTTTTATCTGGTCAGCGGTGAAGAGAAATATAAAGAGTCGGCGATCAAAGCCGGCCAATGGGCTTATGATAACGCCTATCTGAATCTGGAATACAGGGGCGGTACCTGTGACAACATGGACATTCAGGATAAAGAAGCCGGCATCTATGCCCTGTTCGGCTTCCTTGCCCTATATGACCTGACCGGCGGGGACAAATGGCTGGAGGCAGCCATAGGTGCTGCCGATTATACCGAGACATGGACATATGCCTGGAAATTCCCCATTTGTACGCCGTGGCCCAAGCATCCCTTCAACAAGTATTCCATCAGCGGGCAAAGCATAATCACTATCGGCGGTGGAGCGGATGTGTATATGGCCGCATGCGCATATGTTTATTACAGGCTGTATTTGATTACAGATGACGCACATTATCTTGACTTTGCCGAGTTCATCTATAAAAACACAAGACAGTCCAATGATGTGGATGGCAGTATCGGCTATATCATGCCCGGTCTGGGTCACGAAAGCGCAAACTTTACAGGGCAGACACTCCAAAGCCATTATCACTGGCTGCCATGGTGCACCTTTGTAGAGGTCGAACCAACATCCAGGCTGGTCGACACCTTTGGAGTCTATGAAATTGCTGATGCGGAAAAACTCAGCAAGGAGGAGCGGATCAGAAGAAACCGTATATATGACGAAGCGATATATAGCGGAGTGATATAAAACAAAGCGATACATAACAAAGCGATATATGATGAAGCGATATATAGCGGAGTGATACATAGCAAAGAGATATAACAAAGCGATATATGATGAAGTGATATATAGCAAAGTGATACATAGCAAAGAGACATATGATGAAGCGATATATAGCGGAGTGATACATAGCAAAGGGACATATGATGAAGCGATATATAGCGGAGTGACATATAGCAAAGAGACATATAACAAAGCTATACATAAGGAGGCTTGATATGCTAAAGAAGGCTAAGGTCACAGTGCACCCGGACTACAAAATAGGGAAGGTCGAAAAACGTTTATTTGGTGCATTTCTCGAATCAATAGGCAATACCGTATATGGAGGCATATACAATCCAAAGCACCCGACTGCAGACGATATAGGCTTCCGTCAGGACGTACTCAATGCGGTCAGGGAGTTTGACCTGCCTGCGCTTCGTTTTCCCGGCGGCAACTGGGTTTCCGGCTGGGACTGGAAGGGATCCATAGGACCGCATGAAAACCGAAAAGCGCAGCTTGACCTTGCATGGTTTCAAATAGAGCCCAATACCGTGGGACATGATGAATATATAGAATGGGCAATGCGTGCCGGTACAGAACCGATGTACACCATCAATCTCGGCACTGAGGATATGAAAAGCGCAGCGCATCTGGTGGAGTATTCCAGATACGCCGGCGGTACATACTGGTCAGACTTGAGGAAAAAATACGGACATCCCGATCCGTATCCAATCAGGACATGGTATCTTGGAAATGAAATGGACGGCCATTGGCAGATCGGTTCATGGGAAAAAGACCCTGTCGGCTTTGGTGTCCGTACACACGAAATTTCCAAGATGATCAAATGGATCGACAACACGGCGGAAACTGTTTTTGCAGGTACTTCAGACCATCACAAGCATTTCCCGGAATGGGAAATGGCAGCGCTTGAGCAGTGCTATGAATCTGTTGACTATATTTCACTGCATCATTACCATACGGCCCCGGAAGGTGATATTGCCAACTATCTCAATGTTTCTTCGGTATTTGAGGATTATATCAATACAACCATCGCAACCTGTGATTATTTGCAGGCAAAGATCCGTACACCAAAGAAAATGTATATTTCCTTCGATGAGTATGGTGTGCATTTCGGCAAGCAGGGAGAGGTCCTGTTTGGACGAAGGGGCTGGCAGGATGTAACAAAGGATTACTCCCAGTTCCGACCGAGAGATAATACATTCACCAAGGTCGATCCCGAAAACTATCAGGAGAGAAAATGGATGTTCAGGTCATCCCAAATGCTTGATGCTCTGGGCCTCTCTTCGGTACTCCTTACATTCCTGCGGCACGCAGACCGCATCAAGATAGGCTGTATGACCGGCGGGCTCCGCGGCGCTATTGCTTTTAACGGCGATCATGTCTGGAAGACCGCTGCATATTATCCATACTATCAAATGAACAAGCTGACCCGCGGCGGCATATCGATCCTGCCTGCAGTAGACGGCCCGACCTTCAATACCGAGCAGTTTGCCCTTACAGGCTCATGCCAGAGCTATGCATATGAAAATGTACAGGCGATAGAGTCTGCAGCTGTCTATAACGAGGAAAAGGATGAGGTCGTTATCTTTATTATTAATCGTGCGGCAGAGGATGACATAGAGATCGATCTTGATGTCAGAGGGTTTGAAGGTTATAAGCTTGCCGAGCATATCGAGATGTATGCGGATGATCTGCAAAAGGGCAACAGCTTTGAGGCTCAGGATGTGATCAAGCCTGTGACTAATATCGACACAACAATGGCAAACGGCAAGGTATCAGCTGTTGCAAGGAGACTTTCGTGGAATGTCATACGTCTTACAAAATAAAGGACATATGCATAATGTTATCTGTCTTACCAAATAAAGAACATATGCATTATGCGGGTATAGATGTGATTGATGCACCTTAGGAGAGTTAATTACAGTAATCCTGCGTGATCGCTTATACATTTGTTAGTGTAAGGCGGCTAATTAAGAACATCAAAAACACTATCAACATAGGACTGTGGGGAGGTAAGGATATGGCGAAATTTGATGACCTTTCAAGGCTATTGGAGAGCTTTACGAAGAATGGGCCGGCAGGCTGCGGCTGTGCAGTAGCTAAAAATGGGAAGACCCTGTATGAGGGGTATTTTGGGTATGCCGATCTTGAAGATGGGAGGCCGGTCACCGAAGATACGGTTTACCGCCTTTTTTCCATGACAAAGGTGATCGTCTGCACAGCAGCGATGATGCTTTTTGAAAGAGGCAAATTTCTGCTGAATGAACCTTTATATGAATACTTTCCAGAATACCGCGATACTCACATTTTTGTCAATCAGCCCAACGGTAATGTTGAAATACGCAGAGCAAAAAACCCTATGCTGATCAAGCATGCGTTTACAATGGCCGTTGGCATGCCCTATACCTTCGGCAATTTTCCAACCGCAAAGGAAATGGAAAGGGTCAAGGGTGAATTGACGAAGAAGCATGGGAAATATGACATAGTGACCGAAGTGCGTGCAATGGGCAGTGTACCTGTTGCGTTTGAACCGGGTACCCACTGGCTGTATGGATACGGGCATGATATCGTTGCCGCTTTGATCCAGCTGGTTTCCGGCAAAACAGTCGGGCAGTTTTTACAGGATGAAATATTCGACCCTCTGGGCATGAAGGATACCGGCTATCGATACCGGGACGAGATCGAAAGCAGGATGGTTTCACTTTATGTTAAAGAAAAAGATGGCAGCATGAATAAGGTGCCAGGATTTCTGGATGAATTCCACCAACCTGATGCAATCTATGAAATGGGAGGAGCAGGGCTTTATTCCACTGTAAGAGATTATCTGAAATTCTCACAGATGCTTGCAAACGGCGGCAGCTATAATGGAGAAAGAATCATCGGAAGAAAGACCATTGATTTGATGCGGGCAAATCATCTAAGCGATGAACAGCTCGAAGATTTCACAAATTCGTACCTGGCCGGGTATGGTTACGGTCTTGGCGTCAGAACACTGATGAGTACTGCACAGGGGCACTCAAACGGCTCTGTGGGAGAATTCGGATGGACGGGAGCGCTTGGCACCTATGTCTCCATAGACCCGCAGGAAGGCTCATCCATAGTGTACATGCACCAGATGGAGCCAAATATGGAGGAATACCACCATCTCCGTGTAAGGGCTGTTGCCAACGGCTGCCTGTAAGGGGGTCCGGTGCTATTTCCATATCGATGATTCAATAACAATGATCAACGTCAAAACGGCTAAATACGAGGAGAAATATTATGAATTACAGCGTTAAGAAGACCGGAAGTGATTTGAACCCAGGGACGGAGGCGCAGCCTTTTTTGACTATCAGTAAGGCTGCATATGTCGCAAAACCGGGTGATGTCATTACTGTCCATGAAGGAGTTTACCGCGAATGGGTAAGCCCAAAATGCGGCGGCACTTCAGCTCAACGAATAATTTATCAGGCAGCTGAAGGCGAAAATGTGGTTATCACGGGCTCTGAAGTCATCACAGGATGGGAGAAGGACGGCAACATATGGAAAACGGTTATCGACAACAAGCTTTTTAACGACTTTAACCCGTACAGTGAAGCTTTATTCGGGGACTGGCTTTTTACAAGAGACAGAGTTTTTCATCTCGGAGAAGTTTACCTGGATGGACATGCTATGTACGAGGCAGTCTCTGTTGAAGCAGTGCGTAATCCCCAAAAGTCGGAAACCTCCTTTGAGCCCGAGTTTTCTATATATGCGTGGTATGCTGAAGTTGATGAGCGTAATACCACTATCTATGCCAACTTCCAGGGAGGGGATCCGTCAAAAGGAAACGTTGAGATAAATGTCCGCCGTTTCTGCTTCTGGCCTGCTAATCCCGGCCGCAACTACATAACGGTTCGCGGCTTTACAATGAAGCAGGCCGCTACTCAGTGGGCGCCGCCCACCGCTTTGCAGGAGGGCTTGATCGGCCCTCATTGGAGCAAGGGCTGGATAATAGAGAACAACACCATAAGCGATTCCCGCTGCAGCGGCATTAGTCTTGGTAAAGAGGAAAGTACCGGTCAAAACGAGTGGACGAGCATTTTTACCAAAATGGGTCATCAGCGGGAGCAGGAGGTTATCTTCAGAGCGTTCAACAACGGCTGGAACAGGGATAACATAGGCAGTCACATTGTTCGCAATAACCATATATATAACTGTGGGCAGGCAGGTATTGTCGGGCATCTGGGATGTGTTTTCAGTCTGATCGAAAACAATCATATTCACCATATAAGGCATAAGAGGGAGTTTGAGGGCGCTGAAGTCGGCGGGATAAAGCTGCATGCCGCAATCGATACTATTATCAGAGACAATGTGATCCACGACTCCTTCAGAGGTATTTGGCTGGATTGGCAGGCACAGGGGACACGTGTCTGCAATAATGTCGTATTTGGAAATGACAGTGAGGATATACTGATTGAGGTTAGCCATGGACCTACAATGCTTGACCATAATATCCTGCTTTCCGGTCATTCGTTCAAAACGCTCGGCCACAGCTGTGCGCTTATTCATAACCTCATTGCCGGAACAATATCCACCGGAAAGGAATTGAACAGGCACACGCCCTACCATGTTCCTCACAGCACCTCGATTGCCGGAATGAACAGATTTACAGGCGGCGACGACCGCTATTACAATAACGTTTTTCTCCGAAAAAAGGGTGACACCCGCTCGGATGAGCCTTATCAGGAAAGTTTTTTTGGTAACGACATTTTAAAGCCCGAAGAAATAACACCATTCTCAGGCGCATTCTTGTCATATCCTGTTGGAACAGCTGTTTACAATAATTGCCCCGGACCGGATGATGAGAAGCCGTGGGAAAAAATGCGGAGATTCTTTACGGGCGAAATAAAAGATGACGAAGATGCTAAGCCGTCATACGCAAGCCTTTCCAATCCCGATCCACTGGCTGTTTATATCGAAAACAATGTTTACTTCAATAAAGCGATTCCGTATAAAAAGGAAAAGGGTGCGAAAGTATATGAAGATTCAGGAATCGAATATATGATCGACAGGGAGAATAAAAAGGTCATTATCGAAATAACAAAACCTGAATTGCTTATTGAAAATGCCGCTGAAATAATAACTACCGAGATACTCGGATTCGGATTCCAAACCGAACAGCTTTTTGAAAAACCCGATGGTTCACCCTACTGCTTTGATACGGACGTTTTTGGTGAATCACGCAGTAAAGGCGCAGTCCCCGGACCGTTCCATGTGACCGGCAAGAAGAGATTCGAGTTTTCATTTAAATAATAGTTTTGTATCGCCGCACACACACAGTATTTGTGCGGCGGTACAATAATTCAACAGTTTTTGGAAAAGGGAATATTTCAAGCCTGACCCCATTGCTTTTTATCTGTTTACAAGCTAAAATATCAAAGAAGACTACAAATTTGTCGCATTCTCGTATAATTTCGGTGATAAGGTCCGAAAGTATCTACAGGCTGCCGTTAACAGCCGGCTACGAGGTCTCATTTAAGGATACCTCTTTGCCATTGCCGATTTTATGGACTGAAGGGGTATTAATCTGATCATGGAAGAATTGAAGCAGAAAATATTGACAGAAGGCTATGCAATAGGCTCACATATTCTCAAGGTAGACAGTTTTCTGAACCATCAACTTGATGTGTCTCTTTTAAACAACATCGGATTGGAATTCAAGAAAAGATTCGAAGATCAAAAAATAACAAAGATATTGACAGTAGAGGCTTCAGGCATTGCAATTGCCTGTTTTACTGCAATTCACCTTGGAGTGCCTGTTGTTTTTGCAAAAAAAACCGAGGCAACAAATCTGGATTCCGAGGTTTTTGAGAGTAATGTGTATTCATTTACGCGTCAAAAAAACTATAAGATCAGAATATCAAGAAAATATCTGGGTGAAGATGATCATGTGCTGATCCTGGATGATTTCCTTGCGGCGGGAAATGCGGTAAATGGGCTGGTCAGTATTGTCAGTCAGGCGAAAGCGTCGCTGGCCGGAGTCGGGATAGTGATCGAAAAAGGTTTTCAGCAGGGCGGGAAGGAATTACGCAGTAATGGCATAAGGCTGGAATCCCTGGCGATCGTTGATTCGATGGCTGAGGGAAAAATCGTTTTCAGATAAGGATATTTATGATTTGGTAAGAAAATTTTTCGACAATAGATAAATTTTCTTTTAACCGAAGTGTTATATAAGTCTAAAAGACAGAAAGAATCAGGAGGATTTACTTAATGAAAAGAGCATTAATTCTAGCACTTGCAGTGGTGATGATCGTCAGCCTTTTTGCCGGTTGCGGCAATGCAGCTGATGATGGCAAGACAGGTAAGGCAATCAAGGTCGGAATAATGTACATCGGCGATGAAAACGAAGGCTATTCAGCTGCCCATATGGCAGGGATCGACCAAATGAAAAAAACGCTTGGCCTGTCGGATGAACAGGTGATCGAGAAGACAAACATCAAAGAAGATGAGTCCAGCTATGATGCGGCCGTTGATATGGCTGATCAGGGATGCACCATCATATTTGCAAACAGCTTCGGCCATGAGAGCTATATGCTTCAGGCTGCAAGAGAGTTTCCTGAGATCCAGTTCTGCCATGCAACAGGTTATCAGGCTAAATCTTCGGGGCTGCCTAACGTACATAATTATTTCACAGCTGTTTACGAATCCCGTTATGTTTCGGGCGTCGCAGCAGGCCTTAAGCTTCAGGAAATGATCGACAGCGGAAATATTACTGCCGATCAGGCAAAGATGGGCTATGTCGGCGCATATCCATACGCTGAAGTGGTTTCAGGCTTCACTTCCTTCTACCTCGGAGCAAAGAGCATTGTTCCCACGGTGACCATGGAAGTACAGTACACCAACAGCTGGGCTGATATGGCGGGCGAAAACGAAGTTGCCACTCAGCTGATCGCTGACGGCTGCGTACTTATCAGTCAGCATGCCGATACGACCGGTGCTCCTACCGCTTGTGAAAAAGCAGGCGTACCGTGTGTTGGATATAATGTTGACATGATCTCTGTAGCTCCCAACGCTGCACTGACATCTGCAACAATCAACTGGGGACCCTATTACACCTATGCCGTAAAGAGCGTGATCGACGGTACTGCAATCGCTACTGACTGGTGCCAGGGATACAAGGACGGAGCTGTGGCCATTTCTGCATTAAATGATAAAACTGTCGTCGATGGAACAGCCGACAAGGTCAAAGAAGTGGAAGAAGCCCTCAAAGCAGGTACTTTGCATGTATTTGATACGAAGACCTTTACAGTCGGCGGCAAGACCATAGAAGACCTGATATCATCCGATGCCGAAAACTTTGGTAAATATGCCGACTATGTTAAGGACGGATACTTCCATGAATCCGAACTGATCTCTTCACCGGCATTTGACCTGAGGATCGACGGCATCAATGAAAAAACAAAATAATTATTATTAATTTTTAACAAATGCGGAACTGTTGTAACAGCAGTTCCGCAAAATGTTTTTCATAGGCGGAGGATTTTTGTGAAACAGGAAAACGCAATTGAGCTGAAGAATGTCACGAAACGATTCGGCGATGTCATAGCAAATGACAATGTCAGCCTGTCTGTACAAAAGGGTGAGATCCTTTCCGTACTGGGGGAGAACGGCAGCGGTAAAACGACTCTGATGAACATGCTTTCGGGAATTTATTTTCCGGATGAGGGCCAGATCTTTGTTAATGGCAGAGAGGTGACTATACGCTCTCCTAAAGATTCTTTTGCGCTAGGGATCGGTATGATCCATCAGCATTTCAAACTGATCAGCCTTTTATCGGCTGCAGAAAATATCATTTTGGGCCTTTCAGGCAAGGAACTCCTGAAAATGAACCAAGTCATAGCGGAGATCGATGAGTTGGCTAAGAAATATGGCTTTGACCTGAACCCCTCGCAAAAGATTTACGACATGTCCGTATCACAAAAACAAACGGTTGAGATCGTTAAGGTGATATACCGCGGCGCTGATATCCTGATTCTGGATGAACCTACGGCGGTTTTGACACCGCAGGAGACTCAAAAGCTTTTTGACGTTCTGCGCAACATGAGAAATGCAGGTAAATCCATAATCATCATTACCCATAAGCTCAATGAGGTACTTGAATTATCGGACCGTGTCGCCGTACTGCGAAAGGGCAGGTACATCGGTACCGTAAATACCGCAGATGTTACGGTTAATTCATTGGCCGAAATGATGGTAGGCTCGAAGGTCAGTCTGGATATTGACCGTACTGATCCGGTTGAGCCACAGAAAAGAATAGAAGTACGGGGAATAACAAGTAAAAACAAGGAAGGACTGACCATTTTAAAGGAAGTATCCTTCCAGGCATCCGGAGGCGAAATACTTGGTATCGCCGGGATCGCTGGAAGCGGACAGAAGGAGCTGCTGGAGGCCATAGCGGGTCTTCAGACCATCGAAAGCGGCGAGATACTGTATTATTCGCCGGAGGGAAATACTGAAAAAATTTCTGATATGAAGGCCGCCGAAATAAGAGACCTGCATATCAGTCTGGCATTTGTCCCGGAGGACAGGCTTGGGATGGGTCTTGTTGGATCGATGGACCTGACCGACAATATGATGCTCAGGAGTTATAAAAGCGGCAGGCATTTTTATGCTGACCGCAAGAAGCCAAGGGATCTTGCGCTTGAAGTAGTCAATAAGCTCGATGTAGCTACACCCGGAGTAGAAACTCCCGTACGAAAGCTTTCGGGCGGGAATGTACAGAAGATACTGCTCGGGAGGGAAATCGCGTCCAGCCCCACTGTATTGATGGTGGCGTATCCGGTCCGCGGACTGGATATCAATTCGTCATATACTATCTACAACCTTCTGAATGAGCAGAAGAAAAAGGGCGTCGCAGTGATTTGCGTAGGCGAGGATCTGGACGTACTGCTTGAACTTTGTGACCGCATCCTGATACTGGCCGGAGGTAAGGTGACCGGGATCGTTGATGCGCGTAAGTCTGCAAAAGAAGAGCTAGGACTCATGATGACGGGCTCGGGAAAGGGCGGACATACGAAATGAGTGTTGAAAATAATGCAATTATAAATAGAGAACCGTTGATACGAATTACAAAACGCACTGGGATTTCAAATCTAAGAGCATGGCTGATACGATTGGCCGCAGTTGCGTTTGCGCTTGTTGTATGCGGGCTTGTCATTGTGGCGATCACCGGACAAAACCCCATCAAGGTATATCTTGGGATCATCGACGGAGCTGTAGGCAGGACCAGGCGTTTGTGGGTCACGATCCGTGAAATGATGACGCTGTTGATTCTTGCCATAGGACTCACTCCGGCCTTTAGGATGAAGTTCTGGAATATAGGAGCAGAGGGACAGCTGCTGATGGGCGGTGCTGCTACGGCAGCAATGATGATATATTTCGGTGATACCATGCCGAACTGGCTGCTGCTAATTTTGATTTTCGCTGCCAGCAGCCTTGCGGGGATTATCTGGGGAGTGATTCCTGCTGTGTTCAAGGCATATTTCAATACCAATGAAACCTTATTTACTCTCATGCTCAACTATGTTGCGATCCAGTTCATCAATTTCTGCATCGTGTTCTGGGAGAATCCTACGGGCTCGAATACCGTAGGAATCATCAATTCAGCCAGCCAGAAGGGATGGTTTCCCAAGCTTTTAGGGCAGAGCTATGGATGGAATGTAGTCATTGTATTGGCCATAACATTAGCGATCTATATTTATATGAAATACAGCAAGCACGGGTATGAGATAGCTGTTGTCGGAGAAAGCCACAATACGGCAAGATATGCCGGAATCGATGTAAAAAAGATCATCATACGTACAATGATCGTGTCCGGTGCGATCTGCGGCCTGGCGGGAGCGATCATCGTAAGCGGCGGAAGCCACACGATCTCTGTAAGCACCGGGGGAGGCAGGGGTTTTACCGCGATAATCGTTGCATGGATGTCAAAATTCAACCCGTGGGCTATGATCCTAGTAACCGCTTTTCTGATATTCATGCAGCAGGGTTCCATACAGATAGCCACCCAGTATGGCTTGAATGAGAGTGCATCAGACATAATAACCGGTATCCTGTTGTTTTTCCTGATAGGGTGCGAGTTTTTCATCAATTACAAGGTAGAGATGCGCAGGAAGAAGAAGGAGGTACAGTGATATGGAATTGCTATTGACATTTATCCAAAAAGCAATCGGACAGGGAATCAGCATTCTTTTCGGTGCCTCCGGTGAAATAATCACAGAGAAGTCTGGAAATCTCAATCTCGGCATCCCTGGCATAATGTATATGGGCGGTATCTCCGGCCTGATGGGCGCTTTCTTCTATGAAAGATCGGTTACTGAGCCCAATGGATTCGTCGGGCTGTTGGTTTCTTTGCTGGCAACACTGCTGGTGTCCGCTCTCGGCGGGCTCATATATAGCTTTTTGACAGTTTCTCTTCGGGCAAATCAGAATGTGGTGGGCCTTGCATTAACAACCTTTGGCGTGGGCTTCGGTAATTTCTTCGGAGGATCCATATCCAAGCTCGCCGGCGGTGTTGGACAGATTTCCGTAGCCACTACGGCATCAGCCTACCGTGCAGCTATACCAGGACTTTCGAGCATACCGGTGATCGGGAGATTGCTGTTTTCATATGGGTTTCTGACCTATCTGGCTGTTGTGATCGCTATATGTCTGACTGTTTTCCTGATTAAAACAAGAAAAGGACTGAACCTGAGGGCAGTAGGCGAAAGCCCGGCAACGGCAGATGCCGCAGGCATCAATGTTTCACTTTACAAATATGTCTCGACTATAACAGGTGCTGCGATCGCCGGACTCGGTGGATTGTACTTCGTTATGGAATATCTCGGCGGAACGTGGACCAACAACGGCTTCGGTGACAGGGGCTGGCTTGCTATAGCACTGGTCATCCTGGCATTGTGGAAGCCGGTGAACGCGATCTGGGGCTCATTCCTGTTCGGCGGATTATACATTCTCTATATCTATTTGCCGGGACTCACCAGAGCAACCCAGGAGCTAGTCAAAATGCTGCCATATTTAGTGACGATCATCGTACTGGTTATTGCAAGCAAGCGCAACAACCTTGAAAGCCAGCCGCCGTCAAGCCTAGGCGAGGCCTACTTCAGGGAAGAGCGGTAGGCTCGCAGCGAAGGTGCAGGGAACAGGTCGGGCTTCAGTGATCGGGCTTCAGTGATCGGGCTTCGGCAAGCACTCGAGTACTCAAATTTGCAAGTTTTGAGATGTTTCACTCCGGATTTTATTGATTAAATTCTATAATCAGGGGACATAAGTGAGTATACGCAACATTATGTGAACCAAGATCGGTAAATTTCCACTCAGTAGTTGAAAATTTGAGCAGGCAACTTTATTCGATATCCACTGTTTGGCTGATGAGTCTGACCGGGCATTGTGCAAAGTAAAAAACAGGTATAGAATATATACAAAACCAAGGAGTGCCATAAAGGTATCTTCACCTGGGCTTACTTTGGAGTGTATCTATGAAACGCAAATCTACCGTTATTTTATTAATATCGCTGCTTTTTGTTGTTGGGTGCGTCTTTACCGTATATTTTGCAAGTAATAGTATTCGCAATAATGGAGATGATCCTGAGCAGCTTGTAATATATAGTTCACATCCTGTCGAATTTATGAACCCTATCATAGCGGAATTTGAGTCCAGAACCGGCGTAAGAGTCAATGTCATAACCGGGCGTACAGAGGATCTGCTTTTACGGATCAAGGACAATAGGAATACCGGCACCGCAGATATAATGTGGGGCGGCTCGGTTCCTGCGCTCAGGCCGTATATGGATCAGTTCGGGGAATATCTGTCGGTAAATGAGTCTTCTGTGTCTGACAAATACAAAAACATAGAGGGAATGCTTACGAGATTTACAGATGTACCAAGTGTTATTATTGTGAATCTGGATCTTGTCGGAGATATTGAGATCAATGGCTATGAGGATCTGCTAAATCCTGAGCTGCGAGGAAAGATAGCCTTTTCCACCTCATATGCTTCCTCATCGTCTTATGATCATCTGATCAATATGCTCTATGCGATGGGAAACGGAGATCCCGAGCAGGGATGGGGTTTTGTTGAGGAGTTCTGCCGAAATCTGAACGGGCAGCTTTACAGCGCCTCGGCGGTGTATCGGGGCGTTGCGGATGGTGAATTCGTGGCTGGGCTTACATTTGAGGAAGCCGCAGCTGCACTTCTTTCTCAGGGTGAAAATATTAAGATCGTGCACATGAAGGAAGGAATGCTTTCAGCGCCCGACTGCATATGCCTTGTAAGAAATGCGCCGCATGCGAAAAATGCCAGGGCATTTATAGATTTTGCGACTGGTTATGACGCTCAGTATTTGATAGCGCAGCATCTTAACAGACGTTCTGTCCGCATGGACGTGAAGCATTCCCAGTACCTTACAGAGAAAGACAAGATCAATATCATATATTCGGACAGCGAACTGGTCAGCTCAATGTACAGCGAATGGATACAGCATTTCATGAAAATATACAGTGAAAACATTGATAACTATAATTGGATCGAATAGAGCAGAAGGATGGAATTGAAATTGAAAAAGCAGAAGGTCGGTTCCTTCAGGGATTACATACGGCGTATGTTCATTATCAATGCTATTATACCCGTGTTCTGTGTAACATGCGTATGTATGGCTATTTTTACCGGTCTTCAGTACTACAGCATCCATATCACGAATATTGAGGCAAATGATAAAGTGAGCAGTGTCCTTCAGGATACAGTCGATAAGTACAAACAGGGCGTTCTGGAGCTGTCAAGGCGTTCGTCGCTGATCACGCAGCAGATCGATGCCGAAAGGCTGCTCACAATACGAAGGACCATGAAACAGATGTCAGCATCGACCGGTTATTCAGGTGAGCTGTATATACTGGATGACCGGCTGAAGAAGGTTTTGGCCGACAACAGTGATGTTCCTGTATTTCTGTCAGATGAAGCGTACGGAGGTTGGGGTATCCTGCGGGAAATAGGCGAAAACCCCCAAAAGGTGTCTGTAATGATCGAAACAGGCGATGATGATTATTTGTGTATAGGCAGCAGCATACAAAAAGAGGGAGCGCTTATAGGTTATATAATCGTGCTGATCCCTTCCGACGAGTTTTCCATGCTGCTGGCGAAGGTATCGCCGCAGACTGTCATTGCCGACAATAACGGCTGGATATACCTGAGCAATAGCTATGAGTTCAATGATGTGCTTGGAAGGCTTGACAGCCGAATCGAGGCTGCAAATGGTTTTACGACATATAACGGGCGCACCTATTATATGACGAACAGTACTATTGAGGATAACCTGATCAGGATATGCACAGCAGCTGAGGAAGGACGCAGCATGACTATGTTTACTACGATCTTTCTTGTTGTCATGTTCATTTTTATTGCGATCACAATAATAGTGTACAGCAGCAGCAACAGGCTTGCCAGAGAAAGCACAAGGGATATCAAAGATATCGCGGAGGCCTTTGAGCAGGTAAAAGCCGGTAACCTCGGCATGTATACAAACACCGGCAGTATTGAGGAATTTAAAATGATCGGCGAGGCATACAATATAATGCTCGATGGTCTGAGGGAAAACAAGGAGCTGGTAGAGCGTGCTGCATTTGCACAGGTGAAGCAGCTGGAGTCTCAGTTCAATCCTCATTTTATCTTCAATACCCTTGATAATATCCGATTTATGGCAAAGATCGATGCGGAAGCTTCAGATAAAATGATCGTGGCCTTGTCCTCAATATTGCGCTACAGCATCAGTAATGCGCAGGAGGAGGTCACTGTTGCCGAAGATATGAAGTATACGAGGTATTACCTTTCGATCCTGAAGATCAGGTTCAACAAAAGATTTGCATTTGAAACAGATATAGAAGAAGGGATCGAAGATTGTTTGATCCCCAAGCTAATGATACAGCCCTTGATCGAGAATTCCGTAAAGTATGGTTTTGTGGACAGAGACAGCCTTCATGTAGCTGTAAAGGCTTATGCCGAGGACGAAAGGCTGATATTCATATGCAGGGATGATGGGAATGGAATGGGTGAGGAGCAGCTTGAAGAAATCAGGAGCAATCTGGCTCAGCCGGTCAATGTCAGCAGCCATATGGGTATTTATAATGTTCACAGAAGGATACGGCTTATGTACCATGAGGACCATGGTGTCAGGATAGATAGCAAAAAAGGTGAAGGCACTACACTTACGCTTGTATTGCCTAAACGGGAAAGGGCGAGGAAGGATGCTTAAGGCAGGGGATGGAAGGATGCTTAAGGCAGGGGACGGAAGGATGCTTAAGGTGTTGATAGCTGAGGATGAGGATATTATCAGGAAGGGGCTTGTATATACCATCGACTGGCTCAGCATGGGATATGTGATCGCCGGAGAGGCCTGCAATGGTGGAGAAGGGATAGAGAAGATAAGAGAAGTGAAGCCGGACGTGGTTATTGCTGATATTATGATGCCAAAGTTGAATGGAATAGAGATGATACGTCAGGCCGGCGGGGAGGTCAGGTTCAAAAGCATCATACTTACAAGCTATGCGGAGTTTGACTATGCCAAGCAGGCAATAGAGCTGCATGCCTCTGAATACCTTATGAAGCCGGTCAACGTCGAGGTACTAAAGGCAGTAATGATGAGGCTTCACGATGAAATAGAGCAGGAGTATGAGAAGGAGCTGCTGTTTCGACAGAAAAACCAGGGAATGGATATCATAAAGCTTTCGGGAAGTGAGCAATATCAGAATCCGTATGTTATCAGAACAATTGATATATTAAAGGCACGTTTTGCTGAAAGGATCAGTATTGAAAGTATTTCAGAGGAGCTTGGGGTAAGCTCCAGCTACCTGAGCCGCAAATTTAAGGAAGAAACGGGGCATACCTGTCTTGATTTCCTTAATATCTACAGGATACAGCAGGCAATAAAGCTTTTGGATGAGGGTGTCCACCGGGTCTATCAGATCTCGGATATCACAGGCTTTACCGACTACAAGCACTTTTGCTCGGTGTTTAAAAAATACACAAATTCATCTCCGACAGAGTTTATCAAAAAGAAAATGTGAATACATATTTTTGTACACTTTTTACGACAATTGTACAGAAAACTGGGTATCTGTATCATTTTCCAAATAATAAAATGTATACAAGTAAATATAAGGGGAGGCATTCCGATGAAAATGAAGTATATATCATGTCTTTTTATCTTCTTATTGATCACTTCGATGGTTCTGGCAGGGTGTGGCAGTACAACAGGCGGCTCTGCTGCCAAAAGTGAAGTTGAGAAGATCATTGGGGAGGCTGAGAAGCTGCCGATGGAGAAGCTTTACAGGAAGGCTGCAGAAGAATCCAATGGAAAGACCATGTATGGCATCGGTAATTCCAGCCGCGGTGCAACAGCTGCAACGAGCTTTATAGAGGAGCTGCAGAAAATAGATCCCTCGTATAACGGCACCATTGAATGGTCTCAGCCGAAGAACAACTCGATTTTTACATTGATCAATGCCGACATAACAAGCTCAACACATACATATTCCATGACCCTCATCCAGGATGGCAACCAAATCCAGAGCAAGATGCTCGACACCGGCAATCTGCTGAACTTTATCCCAAAGGACTGGAAGGCGGCAGAGGGCGTTGATGAAAAGGCCGACGGTCACCCTCTTACACTTCAGACATTGAACAAGGTGTTCATGTTCAACAATCTCGGAAATAAAGAGTTCATTAACTGCTGGGACTTTGTAGCTGAGGGTGTGAAGCCTTTATATATGGGGGTCGATTCAGAACCGGTGGGGAAAAACTTCCTTTACATGCTTACGAGCGAGAAGTATTCCACATATCTGAAAAATGCTTTTGAGAAGCTTGACAGCACAAAGCAGGCATATTTCAAAAAGACTATCAACGAGGTCGCAGACAATGCCGCGAGCCTTGGCCTAAAGTCGGAGAATGCCAAATACGGGCTGGCATGGATCAAGCTGTGGTGTGAGCAGTACAATGAGCAGACCGATGACGGTCCTATCTGCAATGAGCTAGTGACGACCTCGGCAGCGGGCGAAAGCGGATTGCTGGTTTATTCGAAGCTCCGTTCGGTAGAAGAGTCAGAAACCTCGTCAGTGAACAATATTACGATTGCTGCCTATCAGGACGGCTATGAAGGGATCGGCGGGTACGCCTACAAGCATTACCTTCAGGTCGTAAAGACCTCTCCTCTCCCGTGGACTGCATGCGCATTCATTGCTCATATGGTAACAACAGAAGAAGGCTTCTATGCCTGGGGCAAGGATATGGGCGGCTATAGCGCAAATCCGACGATCAATCAGGATCACTCAAAGGATGGTTTTGTTGACGGTGTCGATACCTATCCTTCAAAGAATGACCGCGGCTTTGACTGGTGGACTGCAGAGGAGGGCGGCGCGCTTGTACTGGAGGATCCGGCATACTGTGCAGAGGTTTCCTTCAATATGAGCGACTGGATCGATGTTATTATTGGAAATAAAGCCGCTGCAGCAGAGGCAAAGTAGTTTGAAACAGTGAATTTCTGATAGAAAATTGAGGGCGCATTCAGCGCCCCTTATTTTACAGTTCATAAAGGAATTATTTCTGTAAAGCTTTAAAACGAATCGATATGGGGGGCAGCATGGAACATGATATTTTGTTGAAGCCTGGCGGGAAGAAAATAATCATCAATAAGGCGATCACATTTATATCAAAGCCGCAAAACATGATATTGACAGTTCTAGGAATCATCCTTTCCGTGACGACGATAGCGCCGATCGTTTCAATAATGCTCGACACAGTAACGATCCATCCCGGCTCCATCGATGCGCATCTGTCCGGCAGGGTTTCAGGATATACTCTCTACAACTGGATAGACCTGTTTACAGGTTCTCTGAGCAGGGAAAATATATTGAAGCCACTTGGAAATACATTGATGCTTGCGGTATTTACCTGTCTTGGTTCCATATTATACGGCGGATCATTTGCATACCTCGTAACAAGAACTAATTTGAAATTCAAACGGTACCTGAGTGCGATATTCATTTTTCCTTACATCATGCCGCAGTGGACACTGGCGGTCGTCTGGCAGAATATGTTCAAGAGCAACGCAGTGACAGGAGGCTCCGACGGATTGCTTACATCGTTGTTCAACATAACGATGCCGGTCTGGTGGTGCAGAGGGCTGTTTCCATGTGCGATCGTACTGGCGCTGCATTATGCCCCGTTTGCATATATACTCATCGGCGGCATATTGAAAAATATGGATGCCAATCTTGAGGAAGCGGCTACGATACTTGATACACCGAAGTGGAAAATATTCGGCCGAGTCACTCTTCCCATGGTATCGCCGGCAATCCTATCCACTATACTTCTTGTGTTCGGCAGTGCAGTGGGAAGCTACCCCGTCCCTCACTACCTGAATTTAACGACATTGTCGACAAAGTATGTGTCGATGAATGTAAACAGAGTCGGTGAAGCAAGTATTCTCGCTGTGATCATGATGCTCATGGGCTTTATCATACTTATGGTAAATCAGCTGAATACAGGCGGCCGGAAGAGCTATACTACCGTGACCGGCAAATCAGGACAGATCAGCAGGGTGAATATCGGCAGGATCGGTAAATATGCCGCCGCAATCATTTTGATCCTTCTTACGACATTTACAAGTATTTACCCGATAATTTCATTTGCAATGGAGACATTCCTTCCGAATCCTGGGGATTACAGCTTCCTCACTTCAGGCAATCTGACCAGTCTGACGCTCAAGTGGTGGACCACATCGGAAAACATGACGGAAAGCGGCATGTACGGGCAGATGGGTATTTTGTTCAATTCAACCATCTGGAATGCTTATAAGGGTACGCTCGCCGTTGCAGTATGCTGTTCGCTGATCGCCGGTACCATTGGTCTGCTGGTTGGCTACAGCGTAAGCAAGCATAGAAGAAGCAGAGCGGCAGGCTACGTGAACGCAGTAGCATTTCTTCCTTATTTGCTGCCTTCACTGGCCGTTGGTGTTTCCTTCTTTATTTTTGGTTCTGCTTTAGGTATGTATAATACATACCTGCTGCTCATACTCGCAGGCACTGTCAAGTACATACCGTTTGCCAGCAGGAGCTCCCTCAATTCAATGCTTCAGCTGAGCGGCGAGATCGAAGAGGCCGCATTGATCCAGAATATACCCTGGTACAAACGGATGCTGAATATAATCATCCCGATCCAGAAATCATCGATCATAAGCGGATATATACTTCCCTTTATGACATGCTTGAGAGAATTGACACTGTTTATGCTTTTATGTTCACAAAACAAGATAGTGACCACACTGCTTGATTATTTTGATGAAATGGGGCTTTATGCATTTTCAAGCGGTATCAACCTGATTCTGATAGTCTTTATTATTACATGTAATTCCCTTTTGAACAAACTGACCGGGGCAAGTCTTGACAAGGGTATTGGAGGTAGATAATAATGCCGGAAATAGTTTTGACCAACGTTACTAAAAGGTGGGGGAAATTTTGCGCAGTCGACGACCTCAGTCTTGTTATCGAGGATAATGCATTTGTCACGCTCCTGGGTCCCTCAGGCTGCGGTAAGACGACCACATTGCGTATGATAGCGGGCCTTGAGACGCCTACAAGCGGGAGGATAACCATCGGCGGCACGACAGTATTCGACAGTGAGCTGGGAATAAACATTCCACCCAATAAAAGGCATGTCGGATTCCTTTTCCAGAACTATGCCTTATGGCCCAATATGACCGTATACCGGAATATATCCTTCGGGCTTGGAAATGTGAAGGATGAGCTGCCAACCATAGATTTCGATGCGAGAAAGGCGGACAGTCTCATAAAAGCACTTGCCAGAGCTGAGGATGTCGTAAAAATCATCAGGGAATGCAGGGATAAAAAGGGGACGATCGATAAGAGTAGAGCAATCGATAAGAATAGGGCGGTTGACAAGAATAGGGCGGTTGACAAGAATAGGGCGGCCGATAAGAGCATAACAATCGATAAGAATAGAGCGCTTATACGATTGATAGATTCATTTGAGATTTCAATATATACCGCCAAAATACTCTTCGGCTATAAGCTGCACGAGGCAGATGACGCAGTCAGGACGGCGGGAGAGATAACCAAAAAGCTTGAAGCTGAATTGATAGCCCGGCATTCAAAGCAAAAGGCGGCAGGCTGCGAGCTTAATGATAGGTTTGAGGTGGTGAAACAGGGACAGGTAATCACGACAGCGAGAAAATATACCGGTGAAGAGATAGACCTTGCGGTTAGACGCGTATCAAGGATCGTCAAGATAAGTATGTTCATGGACCGTTATCCAAGCGAGCTTTCAGGCGGACAACAGCAGCGTGTAGCCATAGCGCGGACACTCGCGCCCGAACCGACGGTGCTGTTCATGGACGAGCCGCTGTCCAACCTGGATGCAAAGCTTCGTCTGGAGATGAGATCAGAGCTTCAGAGGCTTCACATCGATACGGGAAGCACCTTCATTTATGTGACACATGACCAGATGGAAGCGATGACGCTGGCAACGAAGATATGCCTGATAGACAACGGCGTCCTTCAGCAATACGATAAACCAATGGATGTATATAATAAACCAAATAATTTGTTTACGGCGGATTTTGTCGGAAATCCTGCCATCAATTTTGTTGAAGCCAATGGGGTGCAGCCGTTTGCGTCGGATGGGTCCATAAGCCTTTCCATTTTTGACGGCGTGAGAGCTAGATTCACACCGCATGAACAGCTTGATCCGGCGCTTTGGGAAAGGCAACAGCAGGGTGCAGCAGGAGACGGAAGCAATGCGGAAGCGGCTCGAGGCGGGACTAAATCGGAAGCGGAAGTGCAGAAGGACAATGAATTCAAGTATCATATTGCGAGGGTCGATGAAATCGATGACACACAGGATGCTCCGGCAGCCTCGGGTGATGGTTTTGTGCTCGGTATCAGGCCGGAGTTCATCAAAATAAACGATCAGTGCAAGCTTGAGGGCGAAATTTACAGCTCGATGCCAACAGGCATGGAAATAACCGTAAAAATCAGAATAGGTCAATTCCTGTTGACTGCAGTCGTGTTCGGAGGAGTACTATATAAGATAGGGCAGAAGGTACATATCGGTTTTGAGGGCGAGGGCATAATCCTCTTCAGCAGAAAAACAGGAAAAATGATCACACAGGGTTCACTAGAGCTGCTTCTAAGCTGAGGCAGCTTCTTTCATTTTCAAGCCTGACCCCCATTTCTTTAGCTAAATTTAAGGTGAAATATATTCTGGATGTAAGGAACGTGTGTTATAATGAAAATTGTCTATAAAATCAAGCGGAGCAGATCCACATAAGCTTATCAACGACGGTTCTTCTTCCATTGAGTCAGGAAAATAAATTGGGGGTATGAGTCTTGCAACGCATTTACAAGATTTTTTGCAGTATTCTGACAGTCATTATCATAATTGGTATCATACCTGGCATTAATACTGGCGGCATTGGCGCAAACGCAGCTGCAGACGCACAGCAGATGAGCTCAGATCACATTGGTTTAGCTGGTGATTCTAACAGTCAAAATTTATTAGAGAACAATATAAATTCGGTCCCTGCTACCACCGACAGCGCTGTTATTTTTACGGAGCCCGCAGTACCGAGTCTTACAGCGGTCCAGCCGCCTGATGGATCAAATATGATCCGCCTTGACTGGAGTACAAACGCAGTTCCTGGTATGACTTATATGGTTCACAAGTCACCGTACGGAGAAGGTGCCTTTCAGACAATACCTCTTAAAACTGATATAAAGGTTTTAAACGTTTATCCGGACATTGCAGATTCAGACAAGCTGAAGGAATGGATGGATGCTTACGGAAACCCGCCAGGGTACAGCATGATAGTGGACAAAATCGGAATTTCAGATTTCAATGTTAATTACAGCTCGCTCATAAAAGACACCGAAGACAGCTATAAATATGACGTGCTGTTTTTTGGATCATGGGATGGAAACAACGGTTTGGATTTATCTATAGGTGCAAAAACAGAGGTCGACCATTTTATCGATCAGGGCGGCGGCTGTCTTTTTGGTCATGACACAGCTAATGCCAATAAAAATCCGAATTTTGTGGCACTGGCAAGTAAATATATGAATATGATCTGTAATGACACGTTTAGCTATTATGGCGATAGTAATACAGACAGCATTATAAGTGTTATTAAAAAGGGTATGCTTATAAATTATCCATGGATACTTCCAGATACTATTACCGTAAGGGCGTCTCACTCCACAAAACAATTTGCAATGGGCGATGTCTGGATGAAATTCAATACAAATAAAAGGAATTGTTCACTTTATACATACTATGGCGGAAAAAGCGGAACGAACAATTTTTATCTTACAACATGGAACAATGCTGCGATGATACAGACCGGACACACCAGCGGCAGTGCAACTGTTGATGAGCAAAAGGTTCTTGCAAATACACTCTTTTATCTTGCACAAACATCCGAAGATACAGAGTTTAACGACCATACTGCTCAGGATCTTACCGCACCGGAGCCTGTAAACGGGGAGATATCAGTGGCAACAGATCAGGACGGAAAGGTTCGGCTCAGCTTTGGAGCGGCATCAGATAACGGTACAAGCTACGACTACTTTGTAGATGCGATAGATGAGTCAGGAAATAAGGTATCTTCAACTCAAACCAGCGCCACTGTCACAACAGGTGTTTCCGGATACGCCGTTCAGATAGATAAGAATCCAAGCAGTGTGGATCCCGGAAATTCAGTTAATTGTCCGGAGCCCGAATTTTATGCAGGCAGCCTTGGATCCGGGGATTATTACGCCCATATAAAAGCTATCGATGGAGCGGAAAATGTTTCTTCAATAGCTACCATTCCATTTACCGTAGACAAAACAAAAACGGTTACATTTGAAACAAACGGAGGAAGCGCAGTTTCGCCCATTGTCCGTGATGCCGGCACATATATCGAGTCATTGCCAGTTACCTCGAAGGCCGGTATGCTGTTTTCAGGCTGGTACAGTGACAGCGATCTGACTAATGAAATAACCTCACCGTACAAGGTTGCAGGAGATGCAGTATTGTATGCCGCATGGAGCCCTGATCCTACCCTTCAGGATTACACATTGACATTTAGCAGTGAGGGCGGCAGTCCGATCGATCCAATAACGCTGATTTATAACTCGGAAATTCCAAAGCCTACAAATCCGGTGAAAAACGGATATGCCTTTGACGGCTGGTGGACAGGTACTGGCGGTACTGGAACTGAAGTAACCTGGCCGTATAGACTGACAAATGATACTATCATCTATGCAAAATGGAATGCGAATGAAATAAGTCTGCCTGATACAGAATTTGCCGCAGGCACATATGGGACAGAATTTTCAGCTGATATAACCGAAGCGGAAAATGGCACCGGTGTTTACAGTTATGTTGTTACAGAAGGCATGCTGCCGCCGGGACTGTTGCTATCCGGTACGACTATATCCGGGATACCTGAATCGAGCGGGTCATACAGCTTTGAAATTATTGTGTCTGATATAGGGAGTGGTAAAGCGGCACTCCAGGATTACAGCATTACCATCGATAAACGTGACATTACTGTTGTCGCTGACAACAAAAGCATGGTATATGGTACTGCTGTTCCTGAGCTTACCTATACGGTTACTTCCGGGAGCGAAGCAGATGGCGACAGCTTTACAGGGGCTCTGGGATGGGTTGTGGGAGATGGCGACGGTGATGTCGGGGATTACGAAATCAATCAGGGTACACTTACTTTAAGTGAAAACTATGACATAACCTTTGTGAAGGGCACACTTACTGTAACCAAAGCGACAGTATCAGGTATAAGCTTTACCGGGTCAACCTTCACTTATGATGGGACTTCCAAAAGTCTTTACATAGACGGAACACTTCCGGAGGGAGTGACTGTTTCCTATGAAGGCAATAGACAAATACGGTCAGGCAATTACACGGTCAAGGCGATCTTTACCGTCAACGAAAACTATAACGAGATAGACGATATGACCGCTGCGTTAAAAATCATCAGAAGGGATGATAATACAAACCGAAATATCGATGTAATTATAGACGGAAATACGGTCAATCTGGGAAGTGAATCAATATCCTTTGAAAACGGTATTACAACCTCAGTGATAGCATTAGGCCAGCAAGAGCTGAAGCAGGCAGTCGACAACCGGGATAACGGAACAGTTATCACAGTATCGGCAAGCAAAGCAAACAACAGGTTAGAGTGTCAACTAAACGGTCAGACAGTCAAAGACATGGAAGACAAAGAAGCCAGGCTAGAGATCGAAACACCGGCTGCCACATATCTGCTGCCGGCAGTTCAAATCGACATCGACACTGTATCGGAGCAGTTAGGAACGCAGGTGGATCTCAAGGATATCGATGTTCAGCTGGAGATAATAAGATCACCGGAGGAGACTGCCAGAGCAGTTGAGGATTCAGCCAGAGAGAACGCATTTGCTATTACAGTACCTCCTGTTGAATTTAGTATCAGCTGTACCTATAATAATAAAACTGTTGCTGTCGAGCGTTTTAAAGGGTATGTTGAGAGAATGATAGCGATTCCTGAGGAAGTTGATCATGGAAGAATAACCACCGGAGTAATTGTTGACGCTGATGGAATCATCAGGCATGTTCCAACAAAGGTCATTGTAAAAGATGGCAGTTACTATGCTAAGATCAACAGCCTGACCAACAGCATTTACTCAGTTATCTGGAATCCGGTTGTATTTAAGGATGCTGAAGGTCACTGGGCGAGGGACGCAGTTAACGATATGGGTTCGAGGCTTATCATCAATGGTGTTAATGGCCATAACATCGAGCCTGACAGGGACATTACCAGAGCGGAATTCTCAAGCATACTGGTAAGGGCTTTGGGACTCAATCCGGGTACCGGCAGCACCGCATTCTCTGATGTAAATGCATCTGAAGAATATTCCGGCTATATAGAAACTGCTTTGAAATATAAACTGATCTCAGGGTTCAGCGCAGACAAATTTGGCCCGAATGAGAAGGTCACACGTGAACAGGCTTTATCCATGGTGAGCAGAGCAATGAGTATTACCGGGTCAGAGCCGGAAATTACGGCAAATGATGCTGTGAAAATTTTGTCCTGGTATGAAGATGCAAGTCAGGCATCATCTTATTCAAAGAGTGATATAGCTGTTTGTATCCAGGCTGGGATAGTAAATGGGAAACCGGGCAGTATACTCGATCCCAAGGGCAATATTACAAGGGCTGAGGCTGCTGTAATCATTCGCCGGCTTTTGCAAAAGTCGAATTTAATATAGCGAGGCGGTAGATATCCCCCACTGTCTCATACAACGCCGCTTGAAATATTTAAACTAATGTTATCCTAAAGATATACCGATAGATAGATTATATGGATATATTTTGATTCCAGGGAGGGAATTATTATGATCAATCCTATTAATTCAAACGACAGGTCTCAACCTATCTACGCTAATGATAAAAAGCCATCAGAGAGACAGGATAATATACAGAAGGATGAAACGGCAGCTATTCTTGAGCTGGGCAGCAGCGGTGTCAAAAGCGCTGTGTACAGTAAACCGGCATCAGGAAGAGATACCAGGGAGATAGACCGGCTCTGGAAGGAAACACAGAAAACAGTCGAGTCGCTAAGGTCAATTGTCGTCAGACTGGTCGTAAGCCAGGGCAAAAAGCTTGAAAACGTGTTGTCTGGTAGGGATAAGCTTTTTGTTGACGGCGAAGCCAGAGCCGAAGCACAAAGACTGCTGTCCGAGGACGGTGAGCTGGGAGTCAAGGCTGTCAGTACCAGGATCGTTGGCTTTGCCAAGGCCTTGTCCGGCGGGGATAAATCCAAACTGGATGAACTGAAGGCCGGCATAGAAAAAGGTTTTCGTGAAGCTGAAAGGGCTTTTGGAGGTAAGCTCCCGCAGATATGCTCGGATACATATGATGAGATCATGAGGCAGTTGGATGAATGGGAACAGGAAGAATAATACAAGCAAACAAAAAAGCGTAAAAATTTACCAGTTTCAACCTATAATAATACTATATATTGCGTCATGAGGAAATAATGATACAATATATAGTTTTTTTATGGAGGATGCTATGAGCCTGCTGGGCTACTCGGCTGAGCAGGAGGGGAGCTGACCCCGATCAGCTCTGTCAGATTTATTTGATCCGCTTTCTAGAAAAAAGTGTCGGACTATAGGAACTGGGGTAGAATATAAACGAGGCGCTATAAATGATGCGAGTATATCTCCTGCCTCGGTGAACCGAAGTGTTATAATAAACGTATCAAATAAATCAATTAAATCAATTACGAAAGGAAAACGAACATGATAAGTAAGATTACGGACTGCACTACCTTAAACAACAATGTAAAAATGCCCTGGCTGGGTTTTGGAGTATGGCAGATAGAGAATCCAAAGGTGCTGAACTTTGCCGTGAAAACAGCGCTGAAGGCCGGGTATATCAGCATTGATACGGCTGATGCCTATGGAAACGAGAGGGATGTCGGTATTGCGGTAAAGGAATCCGGCATCCCAAGAGAAAAACTGTTCATTACAACGAAGCTTTGGAATGCAAGACAGCGGGAAGGCTACGATGCCGTACTGAGGGCCTTTGAAGCCAGCAGAAAAAGGATGGGCTTCGAGTATCTGGATCTGTTCCTTATACACTGGCCGATAAAGGGAAAGTATATCGAGGCCTGGAAAGCTATGATAAAGCTTTACAAAGAAGGAGTAATCCGGGCAATCGGCGTAAGCAATTTCCATATACATATGCTGCAGGACATCATGGATCAGACAGGTGTCGTACCGGCAGTAAATCAGGTCGAATTACATCCATGGCTGAATCAGGAACCACTCGTTCAGTTCTGCAGGGAAAATGGAATACAAGTTGAAGCATACAGCCCGCTGATGAACGGACATATCAGAGAAGTTCGTGAATTGAACGATGTTGCCGCAAAATATGGCAAAACGCCTGCACAGATTGTACTGCGCTGGGACCTGCAAAGGGGTATAGTGGTAATCCCCAAATCCGTGCATGAAAACAGGATCATAGAGAACGCAGACATCTTTGATTTTGAGCTGACCAAGGAGGATATGGAAGCCATTAACTCGCTAAACAGAAACAAGCGGTTCCTTCCGGATCCGGAGCATGTGAATTTCTAATTAGGTGCCTGTCACGACACTTAGACACTTATTCTAATAGAAGGATTTTAGGAAAACATGTCGAATACCAATAGAAAATAGATAATTTTGGTAAATAGTTTTTTGGAGGCCGAAATTGAAAGCTATTGGTTTTTTTGATACCGAAATTAAACCTGACACCGGGAAGCTTCTGGATATCGGCAGTATCAAGGGGGATGGCAGCACATTTCATTCAAATAAGCCGGCTGACTTCGTCCGGTTTATTCAAGGGCTGCAATATTTGTGCGGGCATAATATTTTTCAGCATGATTTGAGATACGTGCATGACCTCATCGATACTGCGAGTGCGTCGGGTGCATCGGGTGCGGCGAGCGCAGTTAATGCGTCGGGTACCACTAAGCCCATGTGTATCGACACATTATACCTGTCGCCGCTGCTGTTTCCAGCAAGGCCGTACCATGCACTGGTGAAGGATGACAAGCTGCAGACGGATGAACTCAACAATCCTCTCAATGATTCCATTAAAGCCAGAGACTTGTTTTTCGATGAGGTGACGGCCTTTGAGCGCCTTGATGACAGCATGAAGAGGATCTTTTATTTCCTGTTGAAGGATCAGAAGGAGTTTCATGCTTTCTTTCACTTTCTGGACTTCGGAAAATTAGATTGGAACATTGAGTCAGTTATAAGGGAAAAATTCAGTTCTAAAATATGCGGGCAGGCAAACCTCTATGATATGGTCAAGCATTATCCGGTTGAACTGGCGTACTGTCTTGCGTTGATCAATGCGGACAGCCGGTTCTCCATCACTCCCCCATGGGTTTTACGGAACTACCCGAATGTGGAGCGCGTGATGTACCTGCTCAGGAGAAAGCCATGTCTGAGGGGATGTGTTTACTGCAATGAGGCTCTGGATATCCATAAGGGTCTCAAGCGGTTTTTCGGATTCGATTCATACCGTATATATGCAGGGGAGCCCTTGCAGGAAAAAGCGGTAGCTGCCGCTGCAGCAAACAAATCGCTGCTGGCTGTCTTTCCGACGGGCGGCGGCAAGTCGATCACCTTTCAGGTGCCTGCGCTGATGAGCGGCGTCAGTTCAAATGGTCTGACAGTCGTTATCTCGCCTCTTCAGTCATTGATGAAGGATCAGGTGGACAATCTGGAAAAAGTCAATATCACAGAGGCTGTTACCATTAACGGCCTGCTGGATCCTATAGAACGGGCAAAGTCCATGGACAGGGTGGAAGACGGCTCGGCCAGCATTCTCTACATATCGCCGGAGCTGTTGAGGTCAAGGACCATCGAACGGCTGCTGCTTGGAAGAAACGTAGTCAGATTCGTAATCGATGAGGCTCACTGTTTTTCCGCATGGGGACAGGATTTCAGAGTAGATTATCTGTACATTGGCGACTTTATAAAAAGCTATCAGGAAAAGAAAAATCTTGAAGAAGGTATTCCGGTCTCCTGCTTTACAGCTACGGCCAAGCTGAAGGTGATCGAGGATATTCGGGAGTATTTCAGGGAAAAGCTGTCCATTGAAATGGAAGTGTTTAGAACCGGGGCAGCCAGAACCAATCTTCGTTACAGAGTTTTTGAAAAAGGTAATGACGATGAGAAGTATAACACAGTCCGCGATCTGGTGAAGGAGAAAAACTGTCCCACCATCATTTATGTGTCAAGACGGAGAAGGGCGGAGGAGCTTGCATACAGACTCTGCCAGGATGGTTTTCCCGCAAGGGCGTTCCACGGCAATATGGACAAGCGGGAGAAATCCGAAAACCAGAATGCGTTCATCCAGGGCGAGGTTTCTATCATGGTGGCTACCTCTGCCTTTGGCATGGGTGTTGATAAAAAGGATGTAGGGATGGTCATCCACTACGAGATCTCAGACTCGCTGGAGAACTACATACAGGAGGCCGGAAGGGCCGGCCGTGACGAAAACATCTCCGCTGACTGTTATGTGCTGTTCAACGATGAGGATCTCAACAAGCATTTTATCCTGCTAAACCAGACGAAAGTAAGCATACAGGAAATACAGCAGATTTGGAAAGCAGTAAAGGATATTACGAAGTTTCGATCAAAGGTATCACAATCTGCACTGGAAATTGCTCGCAGAGCGGGCTGGGATGATAATGTCAGGGAGTTGGAGACGCGGGTCAAAACAGCCATTGCCGCACTGGAGGATGCAGGCTACCTGAAGCGGGGACAAAACAATCCCCGTGTTTATGCGGACAGTATTCTTGTGAAAAAAGCCGAAGATGCCATCACCAGGATCAATGAATCCTTTCGGTTTGATGCAGCGCAGAAAGTGAATGCGATCCGGATCATAAAATCGCTGATATCCAGCAGAAGCAGAAGCAGACTAAATCCTTCGGATGGCGAAGCTGAATCCAGAGTCGATTATATTTCCGACCGCCTGGCAATAGAAAAAAAGCAAGTCATCGAAGCTATCAATCTAATGCGTGAGGAAGGTATCCTTGCCGATGCCAAGGATCTTGTCGCATTTATTCGAAAGAAGGAAGGCAAAAACAAGGCTCAGAATGTGTTGAAATCCTATGGTAAGCTGGAGCAATTTCTGCTCACAGTGATAGAAATGGAAGAAAAGACGATCCACATAAAAGAGCTGAATGAGCAGGCGGAGCAATTCGGCTGCAAGGATGTAACGCCTGCAAGGGTGAAGACGATATTTAATTTATGGGTCATAAGCAAGTGGATACGGCGCCAGGCATTATCGTCCAACCATATTGCCGTAATGGGGATACTTGACCGGGCAGTAATGAGAATGAAGATCGATAAAAGGATGGCTCTGTCTCAATTCATTTTGGATTACCTCACGGAACTCTCCAATACAAATTCGCAGGGGCAATTAAATTTGGTAGAGGAAGTGCCTGTCCAGTTCTCCATATTGGAACTGAAGGAGCAATATGCCAAGCAACTCACTTTAGGTGCTGTGCCGGCTTCATCTGCAGAGGTCGAGGAGGCATTATATTACCTGTCCAGGATCAGGGCTATCGATATCGACGGTGGTTTCATGGTGGGTTATAGCGGCCTGACCATCGAGAGGCTTGAAAAGGACAACAAAAAGAGGTACAAGCTGGAGGATTATCAGAAGCTGAGCCAGTTTTACGAGAATAAAATACATCAGATACATATTGTCGGCGAGTACGCAAGGAAAATGATCGAGGACTACAAAGCGGCACTGGAATTTGCCGATGATTATTTTCAGATGAATTACAGCGCATTTTTGAGTAAATATTTCAGGGGAAGCCGGGGTAACGAGATCAAAAGAAATATTACACCGGTAAAATTCAGGCAGCTTTTCGGTGAATTATCGCCGACACAGTTGAAAATCATCAATGATAAGGACTCAAAGCACATTGTTGTGGCTGCTGGGCCGGGAAGCGGCAAAACCCGGATCCTTGTTCACAAGCTGGCGTCTCTGATGCTGATGGAGGATGTTAAGCATGAGCAAATGCTGATGGTCACCTTCTCCAGATCTGCAGCGACAGAATTCAAAAAGCGGCTATTGAAGATGATCGGAAATGCGGCCAACTTTATTGAGATCAAAACCTTCCATTCATATTGCTTCGATCTGCTCGGCAGGGTCGGGAGCATAGAGAAGTCCGAAAAAGTCATACAGGAAGCGATCCAAAAGATACGCAGCGGAGAAGTCGAATCAGGACGGATCACAAAAACGGTTCTGGTGATCGATGAGGCACAGGACATGGACTCCAATGAATATGAGCTTGTCAGGACACTCATGGAATGTAACGAGGACATGAGGGTCATTGCCGTCGGAGATGATGACCAGAATATTTTTGCATTCAGGGGCTCCAGCTCAGAGTACATGAAAAAGCTGATAGGCGAGCCGGACTCTGTCATGTACGAGTTGATCGAGAACTATAGAAGCAAAAGAAACCTGGTAGATTACTCCAACGAGTATGTAAAGAGGATAGCAAACAGACTCAAGCATACACCCATAACCTCCAAGCAGGACGATAATGGTACTATAAGGCTTTTCCGCTACAGAAGCGGCAACCTGATCGAACCACTTACAAAGGATGTTCTCTCAGCAGGGCTGTCAGGGTCCACCTGCATACTGACGCTGACGAATGAAGAGGCGATGCAGATCACCGGCCTCTTGCTCAATAACGGGATGCCGGCCAGATTGATCCAATCCAACGAAGGATTCAATTTGAACAATCTTGTGGAAGTGAGGTATTTTCTGGAGCAGCTTCAATTGCCGGATGGGGTGCCTGCCATCGATGATGAGGCCTGGATAAACGCAAAACGAAGACTTTTTGAGCAGTTTGGCAGAAGCATGAACCTGGAAGTGTGTAAAAACCTGATTGCCGATTTTGAAGCCACAAATACCAGAATAAAGTATAAGTCCGATCTGGACATATTTATCCGGGAATCCAAGCTTGAGGACTTCTGCGGCGGAAATATGGATACGATATTTGTCTCGACCATTCACAAGGCAAAAGGCCGTGAATTCGATAATGTTTATCTAATGCTGGACAAGACCGCTGCCGGTAAAGGATCAAATGGCGGCAAAGGCTTTAAGGGTGAAAATGGCTTTGTGCACGGGAATGTGGCTGCTGCAGCTATTAGACCGAGAATCAGATTTTCCGGCGGAAGGGTATCTGTCTCAATGAAAGGCTTTGGAAATTCACCAACTGCAGCTAAAAGGCCGCAGACCGATGAAGAAAAACGTCTGTTGTATGTGGCACTCACAAGGGCTAAACGCAACCTGACCATTCACTATAACGGCAGTTTTTTGGATTCCATCAAGGTAGATGACTTGACGCAGGTAAGCGATCCCGGTGTTTATTCTGCACCGGCGCAGCTGGTAATGCAGTTGTCCCACAAGGATGTATGGCTGGACAGCTTTGCCGAATGTCAAAGCAACATATCGCAGCTTATGGCAGGAGATGTTCTGAAGGTAGCCAGGGACGGGTGCTGTAATGCCAACGGCAGAAGGATATTCCGTTTTTCTAAAGCATTTCATCAAAAAATAGAGGAAATGGGGCACAAAAACTATATTCCCAAGTATGCCAAGGTACGGTTTGTCCTTTACTGGCAGAAAGAAAATTCGGAGAAGGAGATACTAATCGTGCTGCCGGAGGTGTATTTTGAGAGGCAGGATTTATATTAAATAGGACTTTTGTCATCAGATCAATGGCAAATCTGAAGCCAGGATTGGAAATTTCTATTCACGGAGTAATGTGGCAACCCTCACCCTCGAATACGGCTATCACTATTTAATACGTTTTATCAGGATATCATCATGTTTATCCAGCCGCTCCTCGATGCGGTTAAGTTGATCTGTATGCTGGGCTAAAACGTTAATTATTGCTTCAAGCTTTTTGCCATGGTCCTGCTCTATATGCAATAATGTTTTCTTGACTTCCTTCATATCAGAATCAAGTCTGCTGATATCAAAGCTGAGCCTGGTGAAGCCTTCCTTCATTTCGGAATACATTTGGGTCATAAACTCGAATAATTTCTCATTCTCCATAAGGCTCTCCCATTGCCAGTGTTCATTACTTCGGCAATTTCATTATAACAGAACTGAACGAGCCATGCACAATATTTCTTTATTTCCTGCTCCACTATGCTGGCATTGCGGAAATGCTGGAAAGGGATGAGGCCTGGATCCGATGGAAGGAACGAGGTCAGGCCTGAAATAATGGCGTAAGTTTGATGAAAAGGGAATATTTCAAGCCTGACCCCCTATACCAAGCTTGTTATTATTCCATATTTTATTGCTTTATCATACATCTCGCTGAAAAGTTTTTTTGCACCTTCTCCATATCTTATCTGCATAGTGCTTATAAAGCTGTCATAAATGATCTTACCCTTGAACGGAAGCAAAACGGTTTCGATCTGCGCCGGCAGTTCCCGCTGTAAAGTGTTCGCTATTGAAGAGCTTATCCCTTTTATTCCGTATAATCTGTCCTCGCCCTGTTCGTTTGAAGCGATTATGACGGCATATTCCGGCTGATACTCCAAAATAAAAAACATTCCTTTTCTATAGTTCGTTCTCCACAGCTTCAGGATGTCAAATTTTTCTTGAGAAAGCGCTGTTTCGCTGATATACTCGTCTATCAGTTCAGGATTTTTCCACAGTACTTCTCTTACCTTGTGTACTAACATATCACTGACAGCATTAGGATATTCCGGCTTGATTTCTGCTCTGATCACACTGTTGCGCCTATTGATAAAGCCCATCAAACCATACCAGGTTTCATAGAAAAGCCTGCACTCGTCAGAAGTCAACTGTGCCGCTTTAGTATCTTCAAATACAGCGCAGCACTTCTTGTATTTCTTGCCACTGCCACAGGGGCATGGGTCATTGCGTCCTACTTTCGTTCTTTGATTGGATGGAAACTTAACAATGTTTTTGTTACGTTTCCTTAAAATCCCATGAAGCTCGGACGGCGTATATCCATTGTTTTGCCAGAGCCGTGTATTGTTTTTTGCAAGCATGAGCAGATCGAAAAACTCCTGCAGCTGTTTTTCTTCACCAAATATGAGATTATGCTTGTCCAGGATGGGCCCCAATTCTCTTATCCCATCGCTGTGAGTTATATAATCTCTTACTTCTTCATAGCCTTCCGAGATTGCTTTTGTGTAGCCGAAAACGTCCAACATAAAACGGTGTACATTCCACCAGTGATCATTATCTACGTAATCCTCAGCAATGTATTTCAGAAATTCGCTTTTTTCGGGTATATAGCGGGGTTTGTCTGCCTGGTGTTTCAGTAAATAATCGGCTTGGTCAAAGTCTTTGAAAAACCAGTAATGCACTATGTAATCCTTATAAAACCCGTACCAGCCATCCTTTAGCACACGGGGCAGAAGAAGAATATAAATTTCATCAATGTTCGTCTGTTCAAAATTATGTTCGTTGAAAATGCTTACAAATTCATCACGGCTGATAACGCCATAAAGATTCACCGCTGCCCTTGCGTAAGAATCCAGCAGTTTTCGGACAACTGCCCTCCCGTTTGGGCAACGAACGACATCTGATGAGGGGTTAAACTGTTCGAAAATTCTACTTGACATTTCTCCGGTCACTTTATTCCTACTCCTATCATATGATGGTATTTACAACACTTCATCATATTGCACTAATCGGATTTTAAAATACAGCAATTATATTTTACATGTTTGAATGAAATAGCACAATGTCGTAAACGTCTTTAATCAGATATTTCCCTGATAATGGCATATCTGAATGAATGATATCAGCCGGGCATTGCAGGCATGGATTTGCAGAAGAAATGCGGCCAATTTTTTCAGTGCTTTGGGATTACACCTGAAGGAATATGGCTGAACTCCTTTGGAATCGGTTTGGTTGGAAGGAGAATTATGATATTATTAGCGTAGATAATCTTTGAGGGTTGAGATGGATATCACATAAGAAAGCAGCACATAAAGATATTGAAACACTCATTAAACTGCGCCTCATATATTTGACCGAGGACATGTCTGTGGACAAAGCGGTATAGATGGGAGAGCGAAAATCATGCGAAGCGAACAGGAAGTTTTTAATATGATATTGAGTGCGGCTAAAGCAGATGAGCGAATCAGGGCAGTACTGCTGGTCGGTTCGCGGGCGAACCCTGTCATACCAAAGGACATCTACCAGGATTACGACATCACCTGCTTTGTTACGGATATTGCACCATTCTATAATAACCCTGCGTGGGTTGAAGAACGCTTCGGCAAACCTTTGATTATGCAAATGCCAGAAGCTATGCGTTACCCGGTCGGAGACGGTAATTTTAACTATATGATGATTTATCCTGATGGAGTTCGCATTGACCTTTCATTTGAGTTTACAAAGTACATAGATGACGGGGAGCCTGCGGTAGTTCTGCTGGATAAAGATAACGGCAGCGGCTTTGTGCCGCCTCTGCCGGTTCCCAGCGACAAGCATTGGCATATAAAACCGCCGTCGCCTCTCTTCTTTTACTCTTGCTGCAATAACTTCTGGTGGTGCCTTAATAACGCAGCCAAGGGCATCGCACGTGATGAGCTTCCTTATGTAATGCACATGCTGAATGATGTGGTTCGCTCAGAATTGCACGATATGATCAACTACTATATCGGTGTACAACATGGATTTGATCTTTCCACAGGCAAGAACGGCAAGTATTTCAAAAAGTATCTGCCACCGGAGCTATATAAGCAATACGCCGCCACCTATTCCGGCAGCGATTATGCCGATATATGGGCATCTGTTGATGTGATGTGCGATTTGTTCCATACTCTTGCAATTACGGTAGCAGCTCATTTCAGCTTTACTTATCGGCAGGAGGAAGAAGATGGAATGAGAGAGTATTTGAGAATGGTGAAGGAGAACACAACTAACACTCTGACGCACAAGTGACACAACTGAGACTCTGACACAACTGATATCCAAAAGGCAAAATGCAATGATGCGTGAATATAGAAAAGTGAATATTTCAAGCCTGACCCCGTCTGTAAAATTCGCAGTTTTGCTCTAACAATTATTTATACTATTTGGTATAATAAGGAAAATAGGCACACGTTAAGTGGGCCGATAATTATCTATAAAATCGAAGAGGCAGGCGAGATTGTTATGTTTATGATGACACAAGGGATAAACAAGCCATCCGGCAACATCGAGAGCAGTAAAGAGCACATTAATATGCTTTTCAAAAACTACTGGTTTTGCATACCTTCCTATCAGAGATCCTATGTATGGGGAAACAATCAGATTGACGATTTGCTGGATGACTTGTTTTTCGCTATGGAGAATAATCCTGATAAGGAATATTTCCTTGGTTCACTTGTATTACAGAAGAGTTTGATTACGGAAGCAGCTGGAGGTAATGATATACGTTATATACTATATGACGTTTTGGACGGTCAGCAGCGTTTAACAACTTTATTCATCATGTTTGCGGTAATAAGAGATAAAATTAAAAACAATCAATATATAGATAACTGTAAAAATGCCATATTTCAAGAACATGATGCCAGTTTTAATCAGCCTGAGAGATTGCGGCTGGAATATAAAATAAAAGATGATGTAAAAGTTTTCGTTGAAAAATATATCAAGGAATATAAAGGAACACTTAAAACAGATGATATATTACAAGAATCAAAACATGCGAACATTTCTGTCTCAAATATGGCAAATGCAATATTATATATTCAGGATTACTTCAAAATATACGATGAAGAAAAAATAATAAAGCTGTTCCTGTTCATTTTTACAAAAGTTCTGCTGATTTATGTGGCTGCAGAGGACCTGGAGGATGCCTATAGGTTATTTACCATATTAAATAACCGAGGACTGCCTTTGTCAAACAGCGATATATTGAAAGCAATAAACATCGGAGCAATAGAACCAAAACAGCAGGATTTCTATGCGAGGATTTGGGAAAGTATGGAGTCCGAGTTCGGGCAGGATGAGTTTGATAGATTTTTATCCCATATAAGAACAATACTAGTAAAGGAAAAAGCAAGAGTAAATCTGCTAAAGGAATTTGAAGAAACAATCTATAAGAACGGGCTTTTAGAAACAGGTATCGATACCGTTAACTTTGTGAAAAAGTACAGGGATAATTATGCGAAAGTATTGTGGTTTGAAAATCTAAATCTTCCTGTACCGGAAATAAACGAGTTTATCAATTTAGTGGTGATTATGCGAGAGGGTTTACCCTCAACTGACTGGATACCTCCATTATTACATTATTATGATAAGTTTGACACTGACGGGCTGCTGCAATTCTTAAGAAAGCTGGAGTGTAAAATGTCCGGAGATTGGATCCTGCAGTATTCCCCAACAACCAGGCTTGGCAGCATGAATTCGATATTGAAAGTGATTGAAAAAGCTAATAGTTATGATGAAGTATTAAATGATAAAAACGCATTTAGTGTGGATAAGGTGCAGTTGATGCAAATTTTGAGCGGCAATGTATATGGTTCTTCGTATCTTAAATTCGTACTTCTTAAGCTGGAGTATTTATTTAAAGATAATTATTCTGCTCCGTTTTCAACATTCAGCTATGTCAGCATAGAACACATCCTACCGCAAAATCCTGCCGGCAACAGTGAGTGGGTTAAGCTATTCACTGAATCTGAAAGAGAAGAATGGAAGCATAAAATCGGCAATTTAGTGTTGATAAGCAGAAGGAAGAACTCGCAGTTTGGCAATACGGATTTTGCGAAAAAGAAGAAACGGTATTTTTCTGGGTATATCGATAGTTTTCCGAACTCTCTCCGTGTAATGCAGTATAACGATTGGAATTTGGATAAGCTCAAGCAAAGACACTTTGAACTACTGGATACACTGATGAAAAGCTATTAGTACATGAACTGCGGAGCTAATAGAATTAGCTGCTGTCAACCTCATGTGAAACTATATATCATCCAAATCGTAGCAGTGAGAATTATTGGCGTTTTGGCATCTAGCGAAGATCCCATACTTGCTTTTTGCGGGAACTAAAGGATAACCATCTTCTTTACATTTGAGACTAGTTTGGTGAATATAGGCATCTACTAGGCTTTTATCCAACCTTTTTGTATTCTTGCAACGAGGAAAACTTGGACATGCTAGAAAATGGGATCCTTTTTTCCCTTTTTTAAGTATCAATGTGGAGCCGCATAGCTTGCATTTTATGTTACACTTTTTTATGAATGAAGCAAATCCATCAGCACCTGTTGAAACAGTTGGAGGGTCAATGACCTGGGGCGAATTTTGAGCCTTATACATTTCCAATAAGGCGATTATTGTATCGGCAGTTTTTTCTCCATCAAACCTTGTTACGGGCCAATACCGAATAGGAAGGTTAACACCTTCGGCAATAAATGAAGTATCCATAACAGGTACCCCATACCAGGTTATATGTCTATCAATAACAGTAACCGGCGACCATGCAAAGGACTGTGTGTGGGATAGTTGAGAAAGCTTTGCACCAAGTAAATGGGGTTTCTCAGCTCTCACAAATACCTTGACTCCTCTTTTCTGTACTTTTTCAAGTGCATTTGCCAGTTCTTCCTCGTTCAATACAGAACCATTAGGAATGTCCATAAGGATCTCTGTTTTAGCAGCAGCAAGGTCAGCGAGTAATTGAGACATACAAAGTGATCCGCTATACCATTTGAGTATTTCAGAGGGGAGTGTACTTGAGCAGCACAGGTTTAACAAATCATTTCCGAAATAATGCGCCCCTTTTCCTATGATATAGTCCAATAGATATCTCAGGATCGAACCCGACGATGGTAATTTGTTTTTCCAGAATCTGCGATCAGCAACAGCTATGAATTTCCCTTTTGCACGAGTTACAGCAACATTAATTAAGCGTAAAGAGTTGTTGTTTTTTTGACCGGTTAACAGAACTCCAGGTATTTTTTGCCGATAGCTATCAACGCAATCAAAAATGATAACATCCTTTTCGCTTCCCTGGAATTGATGTACTGTTGCACACGACAAGCCGCTCTGATCGGGAGTATTCTTAAAACTATCTGTAATTATAGAACGTATCAATCGGGACTGGGCTGCATAGGGAGTAACTATTCCGATACTCTGCTGACCCTTTTGAAGTGCTGTTATTCCGGTATGGAAGGATATAAACGCACTGAGCAAGTTATATCTTGATCCGTCGCTGCTTTTACTGCATACGCTACAGGTACCGATCAAATCTATCAATGAAACGGCATGGTTTTTGAATGGATGTTTTTCTACTATTCTTCTTCGTTTATCTTCAACCGTTGGATGATCACAAAGCTGCATATGATAAACTCTGCTGTTTACAAAACCAGAAATAGTCGGATACATTCTTCTCTGCTCGTTAAGCAGCACAAGCCATGGATGATAGTTTTCATTCTCAATACCATTAGCTATGTTCAGATGCTCATAAATATCCTTAAGAAGCCATTTTTGCACCATAGAATTATTGCTTTGTGCAATAGGTGCAAGCTGTCTGAAGTCTCCAAAGCATATGAAATGTTTGCCTGCAAGACCTGCAGCAAAACAGGCCTGGGGGATATATGCCATACTGGCTTCATCAAGTAATACAACATCAAAATTCGATTCTTTATATATTGCCGTATCAACTGTAGCTTTGGAAATTGTAGTAGATACTATCTTTGCATTGCAGACAAGATTGCTTTCATGGCTGCGTATTTGCTGCCGGATTTCACGAAGTTCTTTTTCAATTTCAAAAACTCTTGATCCGACTATTCCCCTCGCCTTAAGTGTTGCTCTTTCTGACTCGAGCTTTGCCTTTCTGTCAGCTAGCTCAGGGAACTTTTCCATTGTGAGCTGAAACGAAAGTAAAGAGGGAATGTCAAGCAGCTCTTTTTTTCTTGCATAACCATACCTCAGAACTTCTCCATTGTGATCTTCAATTATTCTCTTGAGAAGGATCTGCCCCTTTTGAGTTTTTAATAATTTGTGGATTTCTATGATGGCTCCATCAACAGCTATGTTACTGTGTGAAATAATCAAAACTTTTTTACCTTGCAAATAATGCTTTAAAGCAATGTAGGCAAGGGTATAGGTTTTACCTGTGCCCGGAGGGCCCCAAACTATTGTAACAGGTTTGGTCAAGGCATCCTTAATAGCTGTCTTCTGCCCTTTCTTGAGAATATTCCGGCCGAACATCGACATTCGACGCCCTTCACATATCAAGGTATATGCTAGATCCAGGTTGAATTCAGATGAGGCACGGGATTCTTCCAGCCTTTTTTTCAGTTCCTCAAGCAATTTCCATGGTTCACAACTGAACTCAGCAGTTCGAATATTACTGCCAATATCCTCATTTATGATGATGGTTAATTCAAAACCCTCACAAGAGAGGATCTCTCCCGAATAACTTTTTTTATTGAATTCAAGACGTACAGGAGAAGAGTCTGGAAGATAAAGTTCCAGGTCTGTTTCAAAGGTGTATACAAAATCAGGGGAATTCCGGTATATACAGTTCCCGCTGAATACTCTGTATTTTTTTCCACCCTCTTCCTTCAGGTGGGCTACCTCTTGTGAAAGTGCTGCACAGAATTGAGATATGTAACCCGAGTATTCATTGAAATCAATAGCCATAGTTGTCCACCTGCTTTATGAATAATCACTAATAATAATATCGGGTATAAATCATAATTCGTTCATTATAAATTCCATTTATATTGTTTTACATAACTTGTTAATTTTTGTCGATTCTGATAACATTAAGGTGTTGATAATAGGCTAGTATGATATGGCCTATGTTAAAACATAAGAGGTGATAACTCTGGGTGCCATTACATATAACAAGCTTGTGAGAGATAAGATCCCGCAAATCATTGAGGAAGCGGGGAAAACTGCTGTAGTGGAAACGCTTGACAGTGAAGCATACAAAAGACTTTTGGATGCGAAACTGGGAGAAGAGCTGCAGGAATATTTGTCCGATGATAATGTTGAAGAACTTGCCGATCTTGTTGAAGTTATCTACGCAATACTCAAGTATAAGGATATCGACATAGATACATTTGAAGGCATACGAATGAAAAAAGCTGCTGAACGGGGAGTTTTTGAACGGGGACTGCTTCTTAAGGAAGTCATTGAAAGGTAAGTTTGAATGGAACATGAGATCAAGTATAAAACCAGTGTTGCAAGCATAGCTGAAGACCTGTTTGTGGAATTATTCTGCGATGTTTTCGGGCCGGAAAAAACTGAATATCTGTATGTTCAATATCCTTTTGTTGATATATACGGGAACAGAAGATTTATAGATTTTGCTCTTGAGAGTGAAAACCTTAGGATAGCGATAGAGATTGATGGCGATATAGATCATAACCCGAATAAGATTTCAAACAACAAATATTATGATGATCTCTTAAGGCAAAACAGCCTTATATATAACAACTGGAAAGTATACCGGTGGGCATACAATCAATTAAAGAAGCAACGTGAAAGGGTCAAAGATGAGCTGATAACTTTTGTCGGGGAAATGCCTGAATTCAAACTAATGGAAGACTACCTGCCAAAACAGAAAGGCAAGATATTCGAACTAAAGGACCACCAGCAAGCGGCTATAGACAACTTGAAAAAGATGAGAGATAGCGGAGAGAGCATTGCGCTCCTATATCATGCAACAGGGGCAGGGAAAACTGTCACGGCTGTCAGCGATGCGAAAGGCTGCGGAGAGAGGACGCTTTTCATTGCTCATACCAGAGAGCTTGTTTCTCAGGCAAAATCAACTTTCCAGGATTTGTGGCAGGACAAGCGGGTCGGTATGTATGTGGCTGAACAAAAGGATGCAGATGCGTATGTAGTCTGTGCCAGTATTCAAAGTGTTGCACAGAACATTGAGCAGTTCAAGCCAGATGACTTTGGCTATATCATCATCGACGAATGCCATCATGGAACGGCAAATACCTACAAAAAGCTTCTTGGTTATTTCAAACCTAAATTTACTCTTGGATTGACAGCAACACCTGAAAGAACTGACGGTGAGGATTTGCTGGAGCTTTTCAGAAATGTAGCGCACAAGCTCGACCTCAAAACAGCAGTTGAAATTGGAGAGCTTACCCCTGTCCGCTGTATCAGGATTAAGACAAATGTGGATCTATCGACTGTAAGAATAAACGGTATCAAGTATTATTCACAGGACCTGGAGAGCAAGCTGTATGTGCCTGAAAGAAACAGAATCATGATTGATACTTATTTGCAGTATGTCAAAAACAGAAAGACACTTGTATTTTGTGCTTCAGTAAAGCATGCGGAACTGATTTCACAACTATTTAAAGAGAATGGGATCGTCAGCGAGGCGGTATCCGGAAATTTAAAGAACTCTGAAAGAGCCAGGATATTTGATGAGTATGAAAATGGAAGCATAAATGTATTGTGTGCATGCGACCTTTTAAATGAAGGTTGGGACAGCCCAAAGACAGAAGTGCTCTTTATGGCAAGGCCTACTATGTCAAAGACCCTGTATGTACAGCAGCTAGGCAGGGGAATGCGTAAGTGTGAAGGTAAGGATCATCTTGTTGTCTTTGACTTTATAGATAATGCAGGTATGTTCAACACTCCGTACTCCATACATAGGCTGCTGAATATCAAGGAATACAGACCCGGCCAGATGGTGTTGGCACCGAAAAAACAGATGGAACTTGATGCCGATCTGCTTGCCAGAGGTGAAAAACCTGAGATTTGGCTGGACTTCCCGATTAATGTCGCAGATTATGAGCTGATTGATCTTTTTAACTGGCAGGATGAAGTGAAAGATATGATATCGCAGCTTGAGTTTGTAAGGATGGTCGATGTTCAGACGGAAACTATCGAAAGGTACATAAGGGAAGGAAAGCTAAAGCCCGACCTGGAGGTCCCGATAGGTGACAAAAGAAGCTTTAAGTATTTCAAGGAAGACACTGTGCGTAAATATGCTTCAGAATATGGATGGGAGCTTATTACAGCAGCTAATATGAAGGATAAGTTCATGGGTATGGTGAAGACCATGGATATGAGCTATTCATATAAACCTGTATTGCTAAAGGCCATGTTTGAGAATGTTAACGAAAATGGCAAGGTGCGAGTAGAGGACATAGTTGACTATTTTATAAACTTCTATGGTGACAGGAAAGAAAAAGGTCTCTTTGTTGAAAAAAAGTCCAGTGTATTCTGCAGGGATAACTTCACCCGGAAAGATGCAGAGAGAAACATCTTTGCCAATCCTTTCAGGAGATTTGAGGATATGAGGTTTATGAAAAGGTGCCGCGAGATAGAATTTGTTGAGTTCAACAAGTATGTGTTCAAAAAGCTTACGAAAGAGGATATAGCGTGGATTGCGAGGCACTGTGACGAGAAGCTTGAGGAGTATTATAGGAGATATACGCGTTAGGCAGTTACTTCATAAAAGGATATATAAATGTCTTGCCTTGTGGTGATTGGGGGTGGATGGATAAATGGACAATTTCTATGTTTATAAAAAGGAAGTAGACTGGTCCTTGCTGAATCAGGGATTGAGCATTCCCTTGGATATACAGGTTATCTTCCAAAATAATATAAGAAAATTTATCAGCCGCGGTGAGTCAAAGGATATCTTTTTTATGCTGGATGGAGTTTCATACAAAGTAAAACTCGTAAACCAGAAATTTGATGACTCAAAGTACCCCAACCACAGGGATATTCTCCAGATTAGATATAATCCAAACAGCGAAATTGCATATAGACTCAGGGATTATTTTTCATGCACATATAGATATCTTTGCGAACAGAGAAGTACTCTTGAAGATGGACAGAGAAGGTATTTCAGAATCCCGGAGGAAAACAAGGAATTTTTAGCAATATATACTACTGAGTACGCAGATACATATATCCTTGAGTGCATTACTCAATCTGAAACAGCACAAGCAAGAAGCATCTTAGTGAATGAAGATGAACAGAGCTATGAAGCATCTGTAAACTATCCTGTTACTGATCCTACAGCTTCAATAGATAGAATTCAACAACTGACTAAAATAAGAAAGCTTAACAGAGCTATAGGTGATAACCTAAAGATGCTATATGAATACAAATGCCAGATCTGCGGTGATGATTTCGGCAAAAGATTTGATGTTCACATTGTTGAATCGCATCATATAAATCCATTTGTAGTTTCTTTAAATAATGACGCAGCGAATCAAATAATCATCTGTCCCAATCATCATAAAGTGATACATCGGGCGGAACCGGTGTTTGACAGAGGTAGGTTGTTGATTATATATAAAAATGGGGTGGAAGAGAGGCTGGTTGAAAATAAACATCTATTTGCGTAATCTACTTCAATTTAAAAAGTTGTTATTATCAAAGATAAACGATGAGAGTGGTTGCCCCTTTTTCTTAACATGTAAATTCTTTAATAAGAGAAACTTCCAATTGATCTAGCATATAGGTTAGGAGCTAGCAATAACTAGAATGAGGGACATAAATTTTGTTCTTTGGATATAAGCACTGATAGGATTTATGGATAAGTCTGCCCTGAATCGGGCGCAATAACTTTTATCACAATATTGCCCCCTGATAAGGTAGAACACTCTGAATTACTTTCATGTGTGCGAAATTAATCTTATCATAGAGTTAATTTATTCGTAACAGTAGATAATTATTTTGGATTAAGCATATAAGAACCATTAGGCATTTTGCTTCAATTATTTATGCATACAGTTAACAGTTAAGTCGATAGCAAATGGTATAGATTCATGAACCAAATTCAAGGTTTACAAGGAATTTGCCAATAGATGTATGATAAAATTAAATATTACATATAAAAGTAACGCTTGTCTTATATCAATATAAATTCTATAATAAAAAAAGATGTTTTTACGAGGTGTTCGCATGAAAATATCAATATGTCAGTTAAGTGATATACATTTTAACGGGACTCAAAATAAAATAATTGATTTAGTAGATGAAATCGCAAATGCTATTATAAGTCGATCAACTAATTGTGAAAGTTGTTTTTTAGTTTTTTCTGGTGATATCTCATTTTCCGGCAAATCAGATGAATACAGTATAGCAATTGACTTTATAGCAGAATTATCAAAGAAGCTTGAAAAGCCAGAAGGTCAATTTGAGAAAGTCCATTATTTATTTGTACCCGGTAATCATGACTGTGACTTTGGAATAGAAACTAATGCAATTCGCGATATTGCCATTAATTCTATAAATGAAAAGGCTATTATAAATGAAAGCATAATAAATCAATTTACGTTACCACAAAGTAATTTTTTTGAAATGTGTTCACTTTTTGATGACAGTTGCTGGGGAAATAGGTTACATAGCTTAAAATTAGTGAGTGTATCTAATAAAAAAGTATTGTTTTTAATGTTAAACTCAGCATGGCTATCTAAAATTAATGAACAGCTAAGCACGATATATTTCCCTGAGTATCTAATTCCAGAAATTGATATATCTAGATATGATGTTGTAATAGCAATACTGCATCATCCTTTCAATTGGTTTCAACCAATGAACAGCCAAAAAATCAAAAAAAGATTAGAATCTATAGTAGACATTATTATTACTGGGCATGAGCATTGTTCAGAAAGGATTACAAAAGAGAGTTCAGACAATACCAGTAATGGCTATTATAATGGAGGTATTCTACAAGATCATAATGGAAATATAGTAGGGGTATTTAATACAATAATTATTGATTTAGACAATTACAAAGAGCATTTTTGTCAATTCAGCTGGAATGGTAGGATATTTAAACCACAACAAAGCTTTGATACATGGAATGAGTTTGCTAGAAACAAAGTTACAGACAAAATGTTGTACCGTATTAGCAAAAAACATTTAAAATATATAGAAGATATTGGGGTTAAGTTTAATCATCCATATAAGGAAAATTTAGCACTAGATGATATTTATTTATATCCAGAAATTGAAATATTTAGAGTACAAGACAAAGGTGATGAATTAGTAAAAAGAATTAAGAGTGATAAGACATTTGAATTTATAAAAAATTAAAAAAGTTAATGATAACGGGGTCGGATAATTGTGGAAAGACAGCAATGTGCAAAAAACTATTTATTGACCTATATGGTGAGAGTATTATACCTTTAATGGTAAATTCAAAAGAACTAAGTGAGATAGAAGAAATTAGTTTACAAAGAACTATAAACAGAATATTCAGCGAGCAGTACTGTAATGAATTAGTTGATGATTACAATTCACGTAATAAAAATGATAAAGCAATTCTTATAGATGATTTTAACAACATAAATTTAAATAATCAAGGAATATCTAAGCTTTTCTCATTTCTTATGCAAAAGTTTGATACAATAATTATTTTACAGACGATTACTATCGTCTACAATACATTACTAATAAAAACAATATTCCTGAATTCCTAGAAATGGTGAGTTGTATAATTCTAGATTTCGGATATTTACTTCGAGATAGACTAATTAAGAAGTGGTATGGTATAGGTCAGGAATTTATAGTAACTGATGATGAACTGGATCGAAAAAGTGATAAAGTTGGGAAAACTATTGATGCTGTTATAGGTAAGGGATTAGTCCCTTCATATCCGATATATATACTTCTTCTATTAAATCAGTATGAAGCAGCTAATAACATAGATCCAAAAATCAGTTCGTATGGATATTTGTATCAGACACTGATAAATAATATGCTGATAAGTATAAATAAAGACAATGACAGTATAGGTATTTTTGATTCGTACTTATGTGAATTAGCATACTATATATTTAGGAGTAGTAAAAAAATTATTGATATTAATGACATATTAGAAGTAAATGAGCGGTTTTGTAAAAAATATGCTTTACGGCTTTCTCATGAAAAAAAACTGGAGGAACTAATATTATGTCATATTCTAGAGTATATCGATAGTAATAGCTTGAAAATGAAGTATTCATACATCTATTATTATTTTGTAGCAAAATACTTTTCTGATAATATCGATTTAAAAGAGATTAGAGATTATATTTGTGAGTTAAGCAAAAATCTTTATATTGAGGAATATGCAAATATTATTCTCTTTTTATGTCATTTGCGAAAAGATCAATTTATCATTGATGAAATAATGTTAAATTCCATGCTGATTTTTGAATCTATTAGTGAGTTCGATTTTGATAATTACGGTGAGTTTATAAAAAATATGGATAGAAAATCACAAAAAATTTCCCTTTCTATATCTGATGATGTGAAAAAGAATCGAGATAATTTACTAAGTAAGCAGGATGAGTATCGATATAAGAGTTTTAAAGAGTCACAAGAACAAACTGCAATTGCATCGGAAACCACTGAAAACGATACTGAGCTTAATAACATTCTAGATATTAATAAAGCTTTCAAAACACTTGAGATACTAGGACAGATTTTAAAGAATTATCCTGGTAAAATAATTGCAGAAGTTAAGCATGATATTGCCTATGAGTGCCATAATTTAGGAATGAGAATACTAGGAGCATTCACCGAGCTAATTGAATGTAGCATAGATAATATTATTGAGAATATGGTGAAAGAAGTTAATAAACATAATAATGCGAATATCCTTAACATAGAAGATAAAGTAAGAAAGTTTTTATATTACTTAGTTGAAAACGTATCTGTTTTATTGGTAAAAAAAGTGTCAGATTCAATATCAAATGATAAATTAGTAGAAACTTATACGGAATTGTTAAGATGTAACAGTTCAACTTCATTCAAAATTATCAATATGAGTATAAAATTTGACTGCTTAAATATTTTTAATGTTGATGAAATAATAAAGCTATACAAGGAATTGGATAATAACAACAATTGTTTTGCGGCTAACATATTACGGAGAATGGTTATACATTATATGTATTTGCACAAAGTTGATTATAAATATAAACAAAGAATTTGTCAGGAACTAAATGTAAAAGTAAGCGGCGTAACAACTTTACAACTTAAGGGAGGCCATGTTGAAAAATAGTTAAATAATTTTATGTAAGAAATATGAAGATAATATTCATAAAGCATTAGACAATAAAAGATAATCAAAGTGATTCAACTGATTTTTAAAGTGAATAAACTAAATAAAGCACTAGAATATGTCTTGATGTAAATTCACACGAATCATGGTAATGTGGAGCAATTCCACTATAGAGAGGTATCAATGGACCTAAAACAAGGCGTCTATGAACAAATAATTCATCACAACCTGAAAGAGCAGCTTCAAAAGCTTGATCCGGCTGAATTCCAGCTCGAGAAGGAGCAGATTGATGTTGAAGAAGCGAAAAATATGCTTTCAGGCTATATTTCCTCTGTCATTAAAAAAGGTCTGCGCTTTATCAGAGAAAGCAACAATGATAATGACAAAGAATCGCTGCTCCTGCAGATAAAAGCATGCAATGAAATGATCAAAACTCTCAGCAAGCTTGCGGGAGAAGAAAGTCTGCAAGGCTTGAAAATCGCCGACGAGGGAGAGGTTCTGACATCTCTTTATTCGAAGATTAACACCATTAGATCAATAAAAGAAAAGAATGCAGTCCGGCCGGTTACGTCGCTTTCACAGAGCACGTTATTCACCAACTCCCCCTTGGAGCCCAACATGGTCAACGAGCTTAAGAAGGAGATACTTTGCAGTGATCGTATTGATATGCTTGTTTCATTTATCAAATGGAGCGGCTTGGTATGCATTATTGAAGAGTTAAAAGAATTCACCCAGGGTGACAATCACAAGCTCAGAATAATTACGACATCGTATATGGGAGCTACTGACTATAAGGCGATAAAGGTGCTTAGCGAGCTCAAGAATACAGAAATAAAGATATCATATGATACAAAACGGACCAGGCTTCATGCCAAGGCATATATGTTCAAGAGGGACACCGGTTTTACAACTGCGTATATCGGCTCTTCAAATTTATCGAATGCAGCATTGACTGCAGGGCTGGAATGGAATCTGAAAGTAACAGAAAAGGACTCCCTTAGCGTTATTCAAAAAATAGAGGCTACATTTGAGAACTATTGGAATGACAATGAGTTTACAACATTCAATGGTGAAGAGGAAGAGGATAGAGAGCGGCTGATCAAATCATTAAACAAAGAAGCATCTGCCGGCTCTGACAATGATGTTGTTTTTGCCCTTGATGTGCAGCCATATTATTATCAGAAGGAGATATTGGAAAAGCTTCAAGCTGAGCGAAAGCTATACGGCAGATATAAAAATCTGTTGGTTGCTGCCACAGGTACCGGCAAGACAGTGATAGCGGCATTTGATTACAAAAACTATATGTATGAGAATAGAAGAGAGAGGAATAACCTCTTATTTATAGCTCACCGTGAAGAAATATTGAAACGCAGCAGGGATACATTTCGTGCAATATTGAAGGACAATAATTTCGGCGATCTGTATGTAGGCGCACATGTGCCCCAATCCATAGATAAGCTGTTTATGAGCATTCAGAGCTTTAATTCCTCAAGGCTTTATGAAAAAACAACGCCGGACTTTTATGATTTCATTATTGTTGATGAATTTCACCATGCAGAAGCCCCTTCATATCAAATACTGCTGGATTATTACAAACCTAAAATACTCCTTGGCTTGACAGCTACACCGGAACGAATGGATGGGAAAAATGTTATAGAACGATTCGATGGAAGGGTTGCGGCAGAGATCAGACTTGCCGAAGCGATTGATCGAAAGTTTCTGAGCCCATTCCAGTATTTTGCGATTTCTGATACGGTTGACCTGTCACAGTTGAAGTGGACTCGCGGAGGCTATGACAGGAATGAACTTGAAGGCCTGTATATCAATAGCGATGACATCAGAGTCAGGGAGATCATTCAAAGCATTCATAAATACACTACAGACATCAATGAAGTAATTGGCTTGGGATTCTGCGTTGGTGTTGAACATGCCAGGTATATGACTAAAAAATTCAATCAAAAAGGTATTCCGTCCATAACTGTATGCGGAGAAACAGATCAGCAAGAGAGGAACAGCGCGATCAGCAGGCTGAGAAAGGGTGATATCAAATTCATATTTTCAGTGGATGTGTACAATGAGGGTGTCGATATTCCTGAAGTAAACACTGTACTTTTCCTGAGGCCGACTGAAAGCTTGACTATTTTTCTTCAGCAGCTTGGCAGAGGTTTGAGGCATAGTGAAGGGAAGGAATGCTTAACGGTGCTCGATTTTGTGGGGCAGGCCCACAGGAATTATGATTTCGAATCGAAATTCAAGGCGCTGATGGGAAGGACAAAGCATTCAGTGGAGTATTGTATCACAAATGGATTCTTAAGCCTGCCCAGAGGGTGTTATATCCATCTTGAAAAACAGGCAAAGGAATATGTGCTAAGAAATATCAAGGATGCAAAGCTGACAAAAGCAAATCTTGTAAACAAGCTAAGATATTTTGAGGATGATACCGGCCTGAAGCCTACACTCGCTAACTTTTTGACGCATTATCAATATTCGCTGGCGGACGTTTATGGCAAAGCCGGGGATCGAAGCTTTGTTAGAATGAAGGTAGACGCCGGATTGGTCAACGGCTTTGGAAATGCTGATGAGGATATAATAGTTAAAAGGTTCAAGAATTTCTTCCATATAAACTCGAGGAAACTGATCGAATACTGGGTAAAGGTTCTCAGAAATGCTACCAGTAATAATGATTCTTTGTCCAACATCCATTCTGCTAATGAAGCAGAAAGGTTAATGCTGGGTATGCTATATTACAGCCTTTTTGGCGAGCCACCTGAGAGGCTGGTGTATGGGACATTTGCAGATGCTTTGCTGCAGCTTTGTGTAAATAACAAGGAATTGGTTGAGGAAATCAAAGAAATACTTGAGTATAATTACCAGCATATTGACTTTATTGATAAGGATGTGGATCTGGGGACAGTCTGCCCGCTGAATGTTTACTGCAGTTATTCTGTTTATCAGATAATGGCGGCGTTTGGTTATTTCAACGAAAGCAAAAAGCCTTCCTTTAGAGAGGGAGCAAAGTATTTTCAGGAGTTTGAGCTGGATACATTTTTTATAACCCTAAACAAATCAGAAAAAGACTATTCTCCTTCAACGCTTTATGAAGACTATGCTATAAATGAGCGATTGTTTCACTGGCAGAGCCAGAGCAGAACCTCAGTTAAAAGTCCCACTGGCCAGAGGTACATCAATCACCTGAAGACCGGTAACAAGATTGTTCTGTTTGTCAGGGAGAATAAGAGGTCGGGCTACTTTGCCGAGGCGTATACTTTCCTCGGTGAAGCGGAATATGTGAGCCACAGCGGTGATATGCCCATAAGCTTTATCTGGCGGATGAAAGAGGAGATACCAGGTGCTATGATGCAAAAGGCGAATAAGGGGATTGTGTAATTGTTGCTTGATTTAATAATAGATTAGCACAGAGGATATGGTTACATTTACTAAAAATTAGCTTAATGAATATGCTGTCCAGATAAACAGATAAGTCTATATAGTATGTGTGGTGAGTGGGGTGTTAAGCATGATTATCTCAGAGATCCATGGTAAACTTAATTTTGTTGATTTTGATTTGGCGGAAGACTCTTTAGCAAAATTAATTCCAAGAGATATAACAAGGATGGAGGATGTCCTGACAGGTAATGTATTCGGTATCATAAAAAATATTGATTACCGTGTGCTGAACAGAATCCTTGAGAAAGCTGGAATAATTGCATTTAAAAGCAAGCAGTCATTTCACTTTTGGCATTCATATAAAGATGGTACTGAGCCTGATATAATCATTCAAAACGATGATATGTACATTGTTGTGGAGGCAAAATACTTATCTGATTTTGATTATGGCAGTACTAAAATGAAACCGCAGATTGTCAGAGAAATAGAAGAAGGCAGAAAAGATGCCGAAGATAAAGATTTCTACTATCTGGCAGTTACAAATGAAGATAATATCGACTGGTATAGCAAGATACAAAAATGTGATGAGTACACTGAGTTTTTGAATAGTAATTATGACTGCCTGTGTCAAATTACTTGGAAAAGCGTATATGAAATAATTAAAGACTGTATTAATGAGGTCGATAATACATCTCAGAATTTTATTATTGATCTGGTTGAATATTTGAACAAAAAAGGCATTAGCAATCCAAGCGTTGCGAAAGGAGAGAGGCCTTTTCAGTATTTTTTTGGTGACGACTCTACAGAGCTGTTTGAAGTGATCAAAAGATTGGGGAAACAGAATGTAAAGAATAAAACATATGATATATACTTGAATCGATTGACGGCTTTGGATAAAGAGGAACTATATACTAAAATACGTGCTTACATAGATAAAATGATCTCAGATAGAAAGATAAAAATTCTCGAAAATTCATTAGCAATGGAAAAGGTGCCAATCAATCTTCTTTTTGATAGGGTGGATAAGGATGAACGGAAAAGCTGGTTTGAATTCATAGACTATCTGTTTTCCTGCAAATTTGTCAATCTTAACGGTCAGTCTGACATATCGGCAAGACTCCATTTTGTTACAGGTAACTACATAAAAGGTCCGGTAAGTCTATTCACATATAGTCGGAAAAAGAGGCATATGGAGTTCAGGGAATTTAGATGAAGAACAAAATCGCTATAACAACGATGTGAGGAGTGGTGAGGGTATATGGAGAGAAGCTTCAGCAGTGTTGGTATTGATGGCTGTAGAGGTGGGTGGATTGCAGTCAATATAATGGATACTGGTTTTGAGGTAGAATTGTATAAGAATATTAAAGAGATTTGCTTAAAATATGCTGATAGTAATAGCTTACTTGTGGACATGCCGATTGGTTTGCCTGAAGATAAAAAGGATGTGCGGCCGGATTCCGAGGCTAGAACCTATCTGTCTGGAAGAACCTCTTGTATTTTTAATACGCCTTGTAGGCAAGCCGTTTATGAGGAAGAATACTTTAAGGCATCTCAGATAAATAAATATTACCTTGAGAAAGGCCTTAGCATGCAATCTTTTGCGATTTGTAGTCAAATTCGTGAAATTGACGAGTTTTTGGAGAATGTAACGGAGTTTAAAGGAAAACTTCGGGAGAGTCATCCGGAAGTATGCTTTGCTGTGCTTGCAACAAGGGATAACTTCTATTTACCACTCTATAATAGTAAGCATACTGAAGATGGTTTTCGAGACAGGGTTGAGGTGCTAGAGGAATTCTACGGCAAAACCAGGGAGTTTGTTTCCTATATTGCTGCTCATTCGGTTTTATGGAGTTATCGGGTGGACTGTATTGATGCGCTATGTCTGGCGGTATCGGGACTTTTAGGATTGAATAATGGCTTCACTACCATACCGGAGGTTCCGGCGAAAGATGCAAGAGATTTGAACATGGAAATTGTTTATGGTGAAAAAAGTGCCAAAACTTAATTGGTTGGTAAAATTGAATAATGGAACAGCTAAAAAGAGAGGAAATTATGGAGGAATTGCAAGAGCTATCGTTATTGATCAAACAGAAGAATAAAGTTGACAGTTCTATATCCAAGATAATAAACCGGCCTGCAATTATCGGTCATGCAGGAGAGTATATTGCATCAGCGGTTTTTGGTATAAGCCTTATGGAGTCGGCAAGCCATAAAGGTATTGATGGTTATTTCACAGAAGGCTGTTTGCAAGGAAAATCTGTTAATATCAAGTGGTATACTAAGCAGTCGGGATTGTTGGATATAAATCAGGATTGCTTGCCTGACTATTATCTTGTTATGACCGGCGAAAAAGAGTCAGCAGCTTCATCAAAAGGCAGAACATTGCCCTGGTGCATAAAGCATGTGTACCTGTTTGATGCTATAGAAATAGTAAATGAACTTGCAACAAGAGGAGTCAGTATAGGAATAGCTACAAGCATAAAAAAGTATTTGTGGGAAAGTGCCGAGATATACCCAGTACAACGAAACCTTACCCTTGTTATAAATGATATAGTATTACAACAGCTTCAACTATTTGATATATAGTATTATAATACATCTGCATTATGGACAATTTAAGTCTATAGTAGATGCTTGGAATATAGTTACATCGGGAGTATTTCGTTATGGCTCCAGTACAGTACGGTTACTAATAGGGCAAAAATGCTTTATCACAATTCGTCTCGTCTGAAAATCTAAATAAGGGCGATGAGACGACATTCAGCTTTCAGGTTCCACTGAATAAGCTTTTTGAAAATATAGTATATAAGTTATTGAGCGAGGCGGCGGTTCCGACTGTTAGTGTTAGATTCCAAGAACCTACCCGTTACCTCGGTACAATGAATGGACAGACAAGTTGAGATTTCCAAGGATGTTGGTGTGCTTTCCATTAAAGCTATTCGGATTGATCTTGATTATGATATAAAACAGTTGGCTTCGCATATGGAAAATTTTGTTTTGGAACTTGCCCATGCTACAAAGGTAAATGCCGGATGTGTTATATGAGGAGTATCATCGATCTGAGAGGGAGAAGATTGTATGTATAAGGTATTTGTTTACGGTACGCTTATGCGCGGACATAGTTTCTGTCGGGCTCCAGGTTCATTGGCTGTGCGGAACTTCCAGGATACGCACTGTATAATGTGAATTACTTCCCGGACATTGTCCCCGAAGAAGGTGAGAAGGTCAAGGGAGAAGTATACGAAATAGATTCTGAGACACTTGAGGGGCTTGACTTTTTGGAAGGTGAAGGAAGCTTGTACATTCGCAGAGAGGTTGATCTAGATACCTCTGAAGGATCAATGAAGGCATTTGTGTATATATGGAACAGCGATGTTGATGGCATGGAAAAGCTTAATTATGAAGATCAGCTATGGAAGGGGGCGAAGTGATAAGTATGAGTGAAAATTATGTATGGTATGCTTGTTATGGCTCGAATATGCTAAAGGAAAGGTTTATGCACTATATCAAAGGCGGCGTTTGCCGGTTCAATGGCGCCTGCTACAGGGGTTGCAATGATATAGCTGATCCTGTGGACGAAAGGCCGTTCACCATACCGCATGAATTATACTTTGGCAAGAGCTCACCTAAATGGGGGAGTGGAGGGGTTGCTTTTTTGAATCCAGAAAAAGATGAATCAATAGTTACTCTCAGCAGAATATATACGATAACCCGCGAACAGTTTGATGATATACAAGCGCAGGAAGGGTTGGGGTGGTATGACGAAGTCCTTGAACTGGGTAAACTTGATGGAATCCCTGTAAAAACATTCACACACTCATCTATTGTAGTGAAGAATAGGCCTTGCGACTCCTATATCGATGTCATTAGGCTGGGCCTCAGAGAAACTTATCCCGATATGGCTACTGCAGAAATAGAACAATATATAAAGAAATTCTAATTGGTAAGGAGGGCTAAAGGATGCTTGAAAAAGCTATTCAAAAAGCTGCCCAAGCGCATGAAGGCCAGAAGGATAAGGCTGGGCAGCCATACATACTGCATCCTCTGCGAGTGATGCTCAGAACTGACAATGAAATTGAACGAATCTGTGCTGTTTTACATGATGTTATTGAAGACACTCCTATTACGCTGGAGATGTTGAAAGATGACGGCTTCCCATCAGAAGTGCTGACTGTACTTGAAGCGCTCACCAAAAGGCAGGGTGAGAGCTATGAAGACTTTATCAGCCGCGTACTAGAAAATGAAACAGCATGTCGTGTGAAACTTGCTGACCTTGCTGATAATATGGATCTGTCACGATTACAAGCACCATCTGAAGAGGATTTTCAGAGAGTTGAGAAGTATAAGAAGGCTGTAGCAAGGATAAAGGAGCGCTTGGAAAGTTGATGAAATACCTGTCTCACCCAATAAACCACACTTGATAAGTACAGAATCAACCTTGTTATATTTCGCGGCATAAGTATCTTATTTGGTTGATAATATCAGGAGCGAGAAATATGAAGTAAACTAAAGATTATTGAGGGAGGGAATTGAACATGAGAAAGCACATTGCTTTTTTACTGATTTTATTGTTGATGCTTACTGCATGTGACCATGATTTTTTTGATGACAAGACTAACAATAATTCAACATCCAAGTCGCAAAAGACCGGAATAAGCATCAATGATATATTTGACAGTATACTAAGAGAAAACAATGCTGTCGATCCGACAGATATTACTGAACTTGATCTGTATGACAAGGGTATCGAACGGCTTGATGGAATAGAGAGATTTCCAAATTTGATCGAGCTTAACCTCACATTGAACAAAATTAGCGATATTACAGAACTGGCAAGCCTGAAGAATCTTGAAGGTCTGTATTTGGGCTATAATAAGATAAAAGACATAGATGTTTTAACACAGCTTACTGAGTTGGAGAGCCTTTACCTGCATAATAATAATATAGAATCACTGATTGATTTTAGTATACTTGATAAACTGGAATATCTGTCGCTAAGTGATTGCCGTATCACTGATATTAAGGCTCTTGAGAATGCAGCTAGACTGGAATCTCTTTCTTCACATATCACAATAAGGATAACCTAGTAAATAAACCTTTTTGTGCTACAAGCATTTGGTTTTTACCTCCTTTATGTTAACATAATGTCATGGGCAAAGTTACATAAAATCATTTTATTGAGGATAAATATGTCTGATTTATTAAAGTTAATGTCTCTCTTGACCGGGAGTTCTCCGGAAACGCTGCTGAACGCGAAGGCAGAAGTTAAGAATTTATTGGGCGCAGGGCAATTAAGTGACCGCCATGAGATGAGATTTGTGGTTGAAACGCTGATGGATGATATGGTTCGGATGTTTGACCCGACTAAGGCATCCCGGCTGCCTATGTATGAACTGATAGGGATAATGATTGAAGATCATGTTAATAGAAAGGACAGGGAGTTTCTTCAAATCTTCAATCGTGTACTGGTCTACTACTACTATGCCGATTTCAAAGATCTTAATGTATTTACTGCAGCTATAGTCCGGTTTTCCAATGATTTTGAAGACTTTATTTATGAATTTAGTCAGGAGCATCCGGATACCGGCGTGAATACCCCTGTGGTGAACACACATGAATCTCGGATTTCAGAAGAGGAACGGCTGGAAAATGCGCAAAGGAGAACTGAAGAGCGAAAAATCGCTGAGGAAAGAAGGAGAGCCGGGGATAAAAGAAGATTCGAAGAGCAGAGGAAGGCCGAGGAAAGAAGGAGGGCAGATGAGAGGAGGCGAGCCGAGGAACAAAGAAGAGCTGAAGAGCGGCGAAGAGCTGAAGAGAGACGCATTGCCGAACTCCGGCGAAAGGCTATGGAACGCAGGATAAAGACAGCATTGATCTGTATTGCAGTACTCGTGTTTTTGTCAGGCGCTGCATATTATATGATATTCAATGTTTTTAAAGTATTACCCGCATACTATGATGTGGAAATAGAATCACCCTACAGTATGGCTCTGGGGGAAAACGCCAAAATCGACTTGAACTATTTAACATATCCTCTTGTGCAAAAGCCGGACATAAAGCTGGATACCAGCAATCATGACATTGCCTGTCTGAACGATTCCAACGAACTGGTGGCGCTGAAGGAGGGCGATGTGGAGATTGAGGCTGTACTAGACGGCAAGGTCGTTTACAGCAGAGAACTGAAGATAGAGAAGCCGGAAATTGATATTGAGGTTCCCTATTTGTTTGACAAAGAATTATGTCTGTCAATTACCAATAACCCAATTTATGATATAAGTGCGCAGATCAAGACAAACCTCAATACCAGACCGGATATAGCATATACTTCAGATAACCCTGATGTTGCAGAGGTTAGCGCTTTCGGCATCGTCACGGCTAAATCGGAGGGTAATGCAAATATTTTAATGAAGGCCGGACCAGCTGAAGAAAAAATTTCTGTTTTGGTCGCTGCCGGTGAAATCAGTGATATAAAGTCCGTTGAGCCCGTCTATCCTTCAAAGGCAGGGGAGATCCCGAGCGATTTTATACCCGACTTTCTGTCTCGGACATGTAGCCTTGATAAAGAGGATCTATATCTGGAAGGACGGGTCTTAAAATGTTCGTATACGGATGGAGGGAACATCCTGGAGATGGGCTGTATTCCTGAAGTTACAGTAAATGAACAGTATCAATTGATACTGCATCTGAAATCGCCGATCCCAATAGACTATGAATCCTTGGAATTGTTTGAGACAGTTCAGGCAACGAACTCTACGATTATTGAAGAGGCGGAATATGTAGGAATAAATAATGCCGGAGATGCATCAGGCGTCTACATTTTTGTTACGTTACAACCGACATCAAATGGAGTCACAGAGATATCGATCAGGGATTCGGAAATACTGCAGTATTTCAAGACCGATTTGCAGTAAGTACAGCAGTGGACCGAAATTCAGATACGTCCTCGTTCGATTAACATAATCGCTAGCTTCGTGTCGTTAGTATATTTTGTAAAAAAAATCATTAAATGAAGGATTTCATAAATTATTGTAGAACAATATACTAAATCCTTAATTTTTCATGGCAATAAATTATTTAAGGGGTCTGATGCTATGGATTTAGAAGCTGCTATTCTGAATATATTAGCCAGTCGATCAGGCTTAAAAGCTAGTGATGTTACCAAAATAATCAATGATAAATATCCAATTGATGTTGATAAAAGTGAAGTTAACTCATTATTATATGGAAAGTTAAAAAATAGTGTGGTTCGTGATGAGAATTATAAGTGGTCACTAAAAAGCGATAATCCTATTGATAATAGCCAGGTGTCACAAGCAAGTGACAGTTTAGCAGTGGATGCTCCGATGTGCCCAAACTGCGGATTATCAATGGTTATGAGAACAGCAAGAAGAGGTTCGAAGGCCGGATCAGCTTTTTGGGGATGTTCTAATTTTCCGATCTGTAGAGGAACAATCAATATTGGTGCTTATAATGATCAGTCTTACAGCAGGCAAAGCGTTGAGACATATCATACGACAACAGATTATGCACAGAATAATGTTGAACTGCCTTTATTTCTTCAGGCAAGAGAGAGGCATAAAGATTATCAGGTGCGTTTCTTCCAGACTATAGCAATACCACAGTCTCTTATCAAACAAATAAATCAGGGAAAAATCGAGAGGCAGAAATTTAATCGGCTAAACCAGTGGCGCCTGGATTATCCCCAAAATACTGATGCAATAGAAAACAGGTATAGTGGTATCTTTGCAATGGCTAACAAAATATTGACAAGAGGAAGGATCACTCTAACATCTCCATATATAGAAGATGCATGCAATGAATATTATAATAAAAATCATGATCCTAGTTATTCCGGAGAATTCAATTTCCTCAAAGGTTTCCTGAAAAGTGAAAGCAAGGACTCATTCTGGCTTGATGGATATGAGGCGGAAAAAATATTCTATGAACAGATACTACCCGAGTTGTTAGGACCTAACTACCATACATTAGTAATTCCGCAGGTGTTTCTATCTTCATTAATTGGTGAAAGTTGTCCTGAATCGATGCAGAATCAGCGTATTGACTTTCTCATTACATTACCAGGAGAAAGCATCGCAGTTGAACTGGATGGTGTAGAAAATCATGAAGGCCATGAGGATAGGGACAGATCACGGGATAATATCTTGAGGGATGCAGGATTCGATGTTATTAGAATCAACAACTCTGAGATCATAAATGGCTATGGCCGGAATTTAGAGAGGCTTCAGGAGATTCTAACAGCTAATAAAACCACCGAGAAAATTGATTTCAATACTAGCGATAAAATGCTTATCACCTTGAAGTTGATCCATCAGATAGAAGTATCAATTATAGAAGCAGCTATTGCGGGTTTTATACTTGAGCCGGAATCGCAAATATTAGTTGATATTGAGACTAGCGTGTTATCAGACGATGATATCGATTTTTTGATTATGCTGGCTCAAGATGATTTAAATGAATTGATATACAATATTTCAGTACTGTATGGATGGGATGCTGATATAGTTAAGTTCCATTTAGAAAGGTACAGCGGCCAGCAACAAGGAGCCGTTATAACATATAACGGCAATCTACCTGCCTCTTTGACCAGATTTATTATTGAAGATATAACATTCCCACGTTTGTTATCACAGTATTCAAGATCAAACGCCATAACTTCATCAATTAATCCAAAGATTGATGTACTAGAGTTTTTTCTTAATTATATTTTCCGAAAAGAAAAATTCCTTGAAGGCCAGTATGAGACAATCTCCAGAGCGCTAACCGGCAAAGATACCATAGTGCTTTTGCCAACAGGCGGCGGCAAGTCTATAGCGTTTCAACTGTCTGCATTGCTTCTTCCGGGGGTATCGATCGTTATAGATCCGATAATATCGTTAATAGATGATCAGATTGAGAACCTAGCCAGAGCCGGAATTGACCGAATTGCGGGGATAACCAGTGATATTGCTTTACCGGCGACAAGGTCTGAGATAATAAGAAAATTTGGCCTTGGTGAATACCTGTTATGCTATATCGCACCGGAACGGTTCCAGACAGAAGAGTTCAGGAACGCAATAAAAATGCTGACTGTCAGCACTGCAATACCGTTGGTAGCTGTTGATGAATCTCATTGTGTGTCTGAATGGGGACATGATTTCAGAACATCCTATCTTAATATAGCACGAACCAGTAGAAACTGCTGCAAATTCAGAGATAGACCACCTTGCATTTTAGGTCTTACTGGTACAGCCTCCAATGCTGTTCTAAAGGATGTGCAAAGGGAATTACAGATATATGATTATGAAGCGATTATCACCCCAAAGACCTTTGATCGGAAAGAACTGCATTACTACGTCGTACAATGCAGGTCAGAGGAGAAAATGAATGTACTGATGGGCCTTCTTCAAAAGTATCTTCCTGATAAATTCAACAGATCGTATTCTTCCTTTTTTCAGTTATATGATGATGCTACAAACTGTGGGATAGTGTTTTGTCCAAATGTCGGCGGGAAATATGGCGTAGTTGAGCTGGCAGGAAAACTGGCGGCAAAGGCCAATATCAATGCGAAATACTATGCAGGAAAGGCACCAAGGAATTGGGAATCTGAAAGGTGGAAGGTGCAAAAAAAGAAGAATGCTTCAGATTTTAAAAATAATTACATAAGCCTTTTAGTTGCCACTAAGGCTTTTGGTATGGGAATAGATAAACCTAATATTAGATATACGATACATTATGGCATACCTGCTTCTATTGAATCTTTTTATCAGGAGGCTGGCAGAGCAGGCAGGGATAGGAAAAGATCCGAGTGCCTGATTATCCTGTCTAATGATGATAGAGTCAGGACTAAAAAACTGCTGGATGTTAACCAATCTACAGAAGAGATAAGCAGGATCATGGATGAAGAGAGAAGTTTTGAAACTGATGATGACATAACTAGGATCATGTACTTTCACATTAACTCATTCAGAGGAATAGAAAATGAGATGGGGGATATAGAAAGAGTTGCATCGCATATTTTTAGAGATGGATTGGGAACAAAACAAATAAATATTGTAGTTCCCGATATGGAGAGGAACAGGATTGAAAAAGCAATTCACAGATTGCTGATCCTTGGAGTTGTCGAAGATTACACTCTGGATTATTCTTCAGACGAGTTCCAGTTATATCTCAGCAGAAATTCAAAGCAGGATATTATTGATAACTATGCACGCTATGTAGCCGGTTATAATAAAAGCAGGGTGCTCAAAGAAGTAAGAAAGATGGAAGCCTATAGTGACCTGGATTATCTGGAGTTTATGATGGAAGCATGTCGTGTGCTTGTTTCATTCATTTATGAAACAATAGAAAAAGGCAGAAGACGTGCTTTGAATGAAATGCTGGCTATAACAGAGTCAGCAGCATCAAGTTATGATTCGGATACAGTTATGAGGGAGAGAATTCTGCGATATCTTGAATATTCATATACAGAAGAAATCGAGAAGATTCTTGACAGTGAGGATATCGGATTTTCATGCTTAAAGGAAATGATCGATGGCTATGAAACAACTGATGGTGAAATAGTTGGAGGCCTTCGTTCACCTAAGGATGCAGCGGAGATACGAGGTCAGGTGTCCCGTTATCTTGAGTCATTCCCGGACCATCCAGGGTTGCTGCTGCTTAGAGCACTATCAGAGTTGTATTGCACAGATTATGATTTAAATGCAATACTTCAGAATATTAAAGCAGCTATTAAGTTCTCTAGTGAATTATACGGTGTTGAAGAAAGTGATGTTTATGATATTTTAGCCTGGATGATGAACAAGGCTTATGAAAGAAGTGCTGAAATTTATCAAGAAATAATACCGGAAATTTTCACATATGTTGATGGGATTTTCATGGCAAAAGCATTGTTGTATACTGAGACGAACAACGAGGATATTTTGTATGAACCCGCTTTGTGTTTATTCCATCATTACTCAGAAGTTTTGATAAACAAAATCAGATAATAAACTGTGTGGTTTAAGAGGAGGTTTTTATGAGTAGCCGTCAGGAAAATCTTATCAAATTGCATGAAGATGCAGAAAAGCTGGTAGATAATATTGAGCAGCTAGCTGGTGAAATCACTCTGTATAAGAATGCTAATATGCAGATGGAAGGTCTGGTCAGCAGCCTTTCTGAACTTGTAGGCAGGACAAAAGAACTAACAGCCGAATCCCATAAGATTATCGGGGAATTTAATAATATTGGCGGCACGCAAATACTGGACAGGATACAAACGCTGCATGATATGATCAAAGGAGTAGAAACCGAACTGCAGAGTGTAATTGAAGAGCTAAACAGAACCGGTGGGCTTCAGACATTGTTGGACAACATTCAGAAGGTAAAAGAGGGGTTAGAAAGCAAGTCTGGTCTGGTGATAAAAGAGATCGATAAATATGCATCCAGAATATCTGAAAAAGTTAATGGCTTGTCAAATGAAATCAATGATTTGCGAAGCGAAAGCAATAAGCTCATAGATAAGGTTTGTGAGAAAGTTGATGAGGAGGATAAGAAGTTGGATAAAAACAGTAAGTTGACATTTATATTATTAGGTGTATCTATAATAGCAGCGATTTCACCTTGGATTATACTTCTATTTAAATGATGTTCATTTATTGTTTATTGAATATATTTATATGTTGACCACGTTATATTTGATGACCTTAGAATAGCTGTTATTCGAAAATAGTAAAGGCAGGAAAGATCGGGATGATATTATATGGCTGAATTTCATGATGAAGATCATAAGTTACTCGATTATTGTCAAGCTAACAATCAAGTATGTTAAAAGCCAATATACTGGAATGAACTAAATAATTTTATACCAAACAAAAGGAGAGTTGAAGCGGGGTAGGAACCTGGACTGCCTATTATACTGGCTGTATGAGTATAGAAATTGTTTGCAGGAAAATTGGGGGATGTTTATGATAACTGTAACTTTATGCAACACAAAAGATAACTGGGGCGTCCATGTATTCATTAAGGCTGAGATTATAGACGGTTGACTGAAAGTGTCGGGCCATGATATAGGCAAAGCTTGTGAAAATGTCTGTGGAGACTCAGACTATGAATACCTCCATTCTTTTGATAAGGAAAATACCCAACAGCTTAATAGATTATTGCAAAAAGATACTGAACAAGCTTCGATGGAGAAGCTGCATATAAACAATTTTTCCGGTTTATCCGGGACTGCAAGACTCCGACAAATTTGTGAGGATAATGGGATTACCTTTTCATTTTTTTCATACTAATTCTCCTAATGGCAACCGATATTTCCTGCGGAAGTGGGCTGTTTCCTATTAATATGGTCAAAGCCATTACAGCTACAGTCTGAATGATAACTAATTAGTATATAACAAATATTGAATATTATGATATAACATGGTAATATATTTAGTATAGCTTGGTTAATGGAGAGGATCATATGATAAGAGATGCAGTTATAGATCCGACGGGTAAATATAGGTATTTGTTGACTAGAGTGTGGGATGCCAGCAAAAGAAAGGTCACATTCATCATGCTTAATCCAAGTACAGCTGATGCTGATCACGATGATCCAGCTACCAGGAGATGCATTGGATTTGCTCAGTTATGGGGGTATGGATCATTAGAAATTGTTAATCTTTTTGCTTATAGATCAACAGATTCGGATCAGTTAAAACTTGTAATGGATCCTGTTGGCCCCTTAAATGATGAATATATAATGAGAGCGGTAGTAGATTCAGATATAGTGTTAGCTTGGGGTGATAAAGTGAGGAGCATTCCTGGCTATAGACATAGGCACCAGCAAGTAATTAATATGCTATGTAGTTACAATCTACATTGCTTTAGGCTGACAGTGAAGGGTTGTCCGATATATCCTTTGTATCTAAAAGGTGATTCAACACTAACTCAGGTAAAATGGATCGATAATAGATTGGTGGTTTGATGATGTTCGGTACAGGAGAGAACCAGGATTCAGGCTCCTATACCTCTGGTACGACACTATCGGCGAAGAATCTTTCCGACATAATGAAGAGATCACCAGATTTGAAGAAATAGCAAAACGGGATTAAATATTATTTCACTCACTAACCTATCAGGAACTCATAATCAGGCTGGCAAGCAAGTTCAGGGAATCGGATATTGAGTATATTGAATATATCACCGGAAGATATTAGTAATGACCGCGGTCAAGAAACATTTGTTATACTCGTTTTTGAATAACATAGATGCATTGAATGACCTCATTGAATCACCCCTCCTTCGCAAAATAATATGGTATAATATAAGAACTAATGTCGATGCCGAAACGATTGAGCGATCGATATTAAATTATATATGTGTATTTCAACTGCGAGGTGGCGTAATTGGAACTGGGGTGGGTCGACTTTTCCAAATTAGAACGTGCTAAGGTGTTGGATGTCATAAATCTTTTGTCTGAGGACGGTACGCTTGATGAACTTGGAATAGCTCCAATACGGGATGGCTTTGCGAATGTGTTCTTCCCCGGAACTTCAACGATCCAGACACGAGCCAAGTATTTTCTGATCGTACCATATGCTTTGTATGATCTGGAGCGTACAAGCATAACTGATCCCAGAGTCTTGGCACAAAAGATGAATGATCTGGAGCGCAGCTGCGGTGAAGCGCTGCTGAAAACCAGTGATGAAGGCATAATTGGAGCCCGCAACCTCAAGGCGGGCAATTGGGTCAAAAGGACGCCGGTCGAAATCTATTGGAGCGGATTAAGGACCTACGGTATTTTTACAGATGACAGAATGACATATCATGAATATTTGAGAGCCTCCTGCCTGTTGAAATCCCAAAAAGGAACCCTGAAAGCACATTTGAACCGTAAGGATGACGCCGATGAGGGAGAAAGGGATGACGACGATGCGTCAGGTTTGTTTGCCGCAACCTTCTGGAAACTGCCGGAATATTGCTATGGCGGATGGCAGGAAAATCTGCGGATTGACTTGACACAACCTGAGACTGTATTTCTTAAGCGGCAGATCATTGGCAATTGCCCGAGTTCATTAATAGCATTCATATTACAGAATAATCGACGTGATATCACAAACTATGATAGCTTCAACGATATGGCGAACGTTTTGCTGCCGTTGCTGCCACCCGACATGCAGCGAGATATACTGCTCGCAAAAACTGCTTCGGAATTTATTTATGGGATGAGGATCAGATACAATGTGATTTTATCGCAGGGACATAATGAGGAAGCCGTTAAAGAGTGGGAAGCTTACAGGGGCAACATGTCAAGGAACGCAGATGTTGATATCGGAACGATATTCAGCAGGCTGCATATCCATAATCACGGATTATATCGCTTCCTTACGGATGTACAAAAGTGCATGAGTAACGGAAATGAGGATGCTGTTGCTGCGATGGATGAAATAATCATCAACAGGGAGTGTTCATTGAAAACGAAAAGCAGGGCCAAGCTTCAAAAGGCTGGTGAGTTTCCTGCCGATGCCTGGTTCGGCGGCGGCCGGCTTGATTATCGCTTCAACAGTGCTAAACAGATCATCAAAGACATTTTTGAAGGGGAGGTAAGTTAAAATGCTTAATCCTTCCAACGACCGTTCCGATTACAGCAATATGCTTATGCCTCCCCCGGGTTACAAACTGGAGTCTTCAGTCGGCACAACATATTCACTTGATATGGATGCGCTGATAGGTATGTGTATAGCTCTTGGTCTGTCAGAGAGCTCCGACAGTCTGCTTATGCAAAATCCGGTTTATTTGCTTGAAGCGCTCCGGCAGACTGCAGATAAAGTGGTGATATTTTGTGAATCAGGACAGATAGCAATGCCAGCGAAGCTATCTTCATTGTATATCCTATTAGAGAAAATGGTTTTTCAGGTAAGCCTCGGAAAGAAAGCTAAAATGAAGGGTTATCCATCCTTTCACCCGAAATTCTGGCTGCTGAAATATATAAATGACCAGGGAAAATCAAAGTACAGGATGATTGTTCTTAGCAGGAACATGACCTTTGACCGGAGCTGGGACGTTTCGGCAGTACTGGATGGCTCGCTGGGCGGCGAACGGTGCGATCGCTCGGTTCCTGTATGTGATTTTCTCAAATATTTGGCTGCACAAATACGCAGCTCTGACCGGAATTCGAAATCGAAGAGAAAAATGCTTAATTCATTGGCAAAGGAAGTATTGGACGTTTCATTTGAATTGGACAATAAGGCCTTTAGTGATTTTGAATTTATTCCTATAGGGATTAAGGATGAGAATGGCGATAGCTATGATATTGCCGACTATAGCTTATTCACTGACACCTTCCGTGAAATCGTTATAATTTCGCCATTTGTGTCAGACAGTGTGATCCGGGATTTCAATGAGCGCAACCGTGTTATTGTTGCGCCCGACTGTAATCTTATAACACGGAAATCATCGCTTCAAAAATTGGCTCCGGAGCATTGCAGCAAGTTCAAGATATATACGCTGAAAGACATGATAGTTGAAGGTGAGTCATGTCTGTCTGACGACAATTCCGGGAAGCAAATGCAGGATATCCATGCTAAGCTATATCTACGCCGTAAATACTCCACAAGTGAATTGTATTTGGGTTCAATGAATGCAACGCATAATGCTGTAAATGCAAATATAGAGTTTATGCTTCGGCTTTCCGGTCCGAACCGTTATCTTAACGCATCAGTACTTAAAAAGGATCTGTTTGGCAATGATCCGGACAGTAAGGAGAATCCGTTTGAAGAAACTGCAATACCCGATGAGCCAGTAAATGACACATTCGATGAGGAGAGCATGCTTCAGCGAAGGATCAAGGATTTGTGCCGCAGTAAAGCGCATGCAGAGGTAAAGGAATCGGATGGCAGGTATGATCTCCACATAAAGTTTGAGAAACTCGGTGATACAGAAGGGTTGACTATTTCACCAATGCTCAGTAATAAAACATCGCAGGTCGAACCGCATGTTGTAATAGAAGGGCTCAATGAATTGCAGCTTTCAGAGTTTTATCATATTACCGCTCAGGGTGAAAATGCATGTGTTCACAGAGTTATTAAAATCGATACCGACAATATTCCCGAGCATCGTGAATGTGCAATTATCAGCTGTATCATAAAGGATCAGAGGAATTTTATTGAATATATTTCATTTTTACTTGGAGATGATTTTCTGTTGTCGCTTCTTGAAAATAACAAGCTGCAGCAATCAGGCTTTTTTGCAAACAAAGACGGGTCGGTGGTCCCGGCTGTTTATGAGCGGATGCTCCGCACAGCAGCTCATGCTCCTGAAAGGTTTGAGGAAATCGACTATATTATAAGGATGTTGGCAGACAGCAGCGTGGTCCCGGATGGTTTTACGGAATTATACAATACCTTTAGAAAGGCAGTGGGTTGATATGCGAAAACTGAACATTGATCTTTATGCGGCACAAGAACGTGTAATGAACTCACTGAAGGACTTTCAAAGAGCTACTGTCAACAGGGTCGATGCCGTGTTCCGCAGCGGACAGAAGAGGATCCTGGTGGCAGACGAGGTCGGACTTGGGAAAACACTGATCGCAAAAGGCGTTATAGCTAAAACTGCTGTTTTGAGGTATGAACAGGCAGATCCGTTGTTCAAGGTCGTTTATATTTGCTCTAATCAAAGTATTGCCGGCCAGAACCTGAGCAAGCTCCGGATAGCAGACAAAATCAGAATGGAAGATATCGGCTCATCAAGGCTGTCCATGCAGCATCTTAATATTTTCACTCAAATGCATGATGAAGAAATACTTGCCGGGTATATTCAACTGATTCCATTAACACCGGATACATCATTCCGAATGACAACAGGCGCCGGAAGTGTGAGTGAGCGCGCCTTGATGTTTGCTATACTGCGCAGGCTGCCTTTTTTGCAGCCATATGAAAATCAACTCAAAATTGCTATGCAGGATACTGCGTTCAAAGCTTGGAATGAATGGGCCAGAGCTTGGTATGAGGAGCGTGTGCAGGAATGCGATGCTAAGACCAATGGAGAGTATCTGAGATATATGGTCGATAAGGCTGCATGCTCGATACAGCAGGAGGGTTTGGACAAGGCATTGATCGAGTTGTGCGACCGGATACGAGACAACGGCGGCAGGAGGATCCAGGCGAATAGTGTGATCGGCAGGCTTAGGATCATGTTTGCTCAGATCAGTGTGGATCTGTTGGAGCCGGATCTTGTAATAATGGATGAATTTCAACGATTCAAATACCTTATTGATGCCGATGCTGTCAGTGAAACCGGCTTGCTGGCAAAAAGGTTCTTTTCCAATAATGAAGTGAAAATGCTTCTTTTATCGGCAACACCGTATAAACTGTACTCTACGCTGGAGGAAATAGAGGAGACCCAGGTGGATGAGCATTATGCTGAATTTTTTAAAGTGCTTGGATTTCTTTATTCCGATAATATAAAGTTCGACTGTTTTAAGGATGTCTGGAACAATTATTCGATCCGTCTGCGTGAACTCAATATGAATGATGCTACTATCATTGAAGCAAAAAGGCACGCGGAGGATTCTTTATATAGGGTTGTATGTAGGACTGAGCGAATGTCTGCAATACAAACAGGTGATTTCATAGACGACTCAAGCACAAAGAAGCACCTTAAGGTGAATGAGAAGGATATTATTACATATATACAAGCTCAGCAGCTGCTTGATGAGATCAAAGCCAACATGGCTTTGCCGGTGGATTTTGTTAAATCCTCCCCGTACATTTTATCCTTTATGAGGGATTACAAGGTAAAAAGAGCAATTGAAAGGTACTTCAAAGCACATCCCGAGGAGATACAAAAGGCGGATATGCAATACTTGTGGATCAAGCGGAGCACTTTGTTGAATTACAAACCATTGGATGCCGTAAATGCGCGGCTGGAATCGCTTAAAGAGGCAGCTTTCGAGAGCAAGGCGGAATTGTTGCTGTGGATCCCTGCATCAAAACCATATTATGAACCCGGAGGTGTGTTCAGGAATGCGGACTGCTTTTCAAAAATACTTGTGTTCTCGGCATGGGAAATGGTACCGAGGATGATATCTGTTATGATCTCATATGAAGCGGAGCGCAGAACAGTGGGCAAGCTTTCGTTGAGAGCGAACAAGGAAGAGATGAAAAACGCCAACTACTTTGCCAAGAACAGTTTACGTTATCCTGTGTCCCGATTGCGTTTTTCGTTATCAGAAGGTGTACCCAGAAGTATGAATCTGCTGTGCCTGCTTTACCCTTCTGAATTCCTTGCGGAATGTTTTCAGCCAATCGATGTTTTGAACAGGCATATTTCTTTGAGGGAACTGGAAAATGAAATTTCTCAAAAGATACTAAAGAGACTGAACTCTGTAGGCCTGAGTGAGAAAACTACCGGCGGAACGGATGAGAGATGGTATTATCTTGTACCATTGTTCCTCGATGACGAATCCTATGTGAGGAATTGGTTTGATGGGACGGATACAATAATTGATTCTGATCCTGATGACGAAAATGATGCGGCGGAGAAGAGAAGGGGCGGCCAGGGCCAGGGACAGGGCCGTCAGGGCCAAGGCCAGAGAGGGCTTAAGGCGCATATTGATCTGATGAGACAGTACAGATTTGATCCGGATCTGGTACTGGGCAGAAGGCCTGATGATTTACTTGAGGTACTCACCAATATGGCGTTGGCTTCTCCGGCGATATGTGCTTACCGCACGAATGGCGGAAATGGTAGATCAAGTACGGTTTCAGAGCAGACTAATAAAGGCAGCGAGTGTGAAACAGACAGGAAGGGACAGCATGAAGCAGATGGGAAAAGCTTGCGTGAAATAGACAGGGCAAGTCAAATCGCCAAGGCTTTTATGAACCGCTTGAATTCTCCGGAATCAACTTCCATTGTCGAGCTTTGCTATGGTCGAAGGAACGACAATGCGCATTGGAAAAATGTACTCGCATATTGTAAAGCAGGAAACCTGCAATCTGTATTTGACGAATATGCCCATATCCTGACAGAATCCTATAACCTGAGCCAAGCCAGCGACAGGGGCAGCGTCCTTCATCAGCTTATGCTGGAATCAATGCAGGTGCATTCAGCCAGCTACAGCATAGATACATTCAAAAATTTTGAAGGAAGGGTCAAGGGCTACAGAAGCTGGCCTGTAAGTGTCAGAACGCATTATGCTGTTGGTTTTACCAAGGGGGAGGGAAATACCGACAAGGATTTCGACAGAAAGAAGAGCGTGAGAAATTCCTTCAATTCCCCATTCCGTCCGTTTGTTCTGGCAACTACCTCTATCGGACAGGAGGGCCTGGATTTTCATTATTATTGCAGAAAAATAATGCACTGGAACCTGCCTTCAAACCCCATCGATCTCGAGCAGCGCGAAGGCCGCATTAACCGGTTCAAATGCCTGGCGATAAGGCAAAATGTAGCCAGACAGTATGGCGATATTACTTTCAGCAAAAGCATCTGGGATGAGATGTTTCAAAATGCCCTTATTCACGAGAAAGACGAGCATAATGCGGAACTGGTGCCTTTCTGGTGCTTGTCCAATGATCAGAAGGTAAAGATCGAGCGTATTGTTCCATTGTATCCGCTGAGCAGAGATATTTCTTCATATGAACGGCTGATCAAGATACTTTCATTATACCGGCTGACGCTGGGACAAGCACGCCAGGAGGAATTGCTGGAGTATATCCTGACTAACTATGAAGCGGATGAAGACCTGAAGAAGCTGTTCATCAACCTCAGCCCATTTTCAAAGGAGAAAGGGAGCGGAATATGATCAAGGTATTTGTTTACGGTACGCTTATTTACTTACATGCGGCATAGATCACATATACTGGCGTTGAAGAAACACGGCTGGCAAACGGATTCAGGGAATCGGATAATGAGTAGGAAGATATTTCTCCCGAAGAAATTACAGGGATTGTTATGATATGCTGCATGCTGGTGCTGTTGACTGTCCCCTGGATGATATATCAGCTATAAGTAAGTTGAACAAATTGAGAGTTTTGAAGATTTCACATTATGAAAAAGGCAATTTGGCAGACTTGAGCGAATTAGTCAACATACAAGATTTATCTGTAAGAAGCAGCAATGTTAATAATATAGATTTCTTAAGTAAGCTTAATAATTTGGAATCCTTAGATTTAAGTAATAACAATATAATAGATATAAGTATGTTGTCGAATAAAACAAAATTGAAAAGGGTCAGCCTGGAAAATAATAAAATTTTTGATCTAAGTCCAATCGCCAACTTAACAGCGGTAACTTTTTTAAATCTATCCAACAACGATATTGAAGATGTTAGTAATATACGAAATCATATTAATTTGACAACGCTCATTCTAAATAAAAATAATATTTCTGATATTTCTGGATTGAAAATGTTAAAAAAACTCAGAATATTAGGATTAGAAGACAATAATATCGAAGATGTAAGTGCTGTTGCATTTTTAACAAGTCTGGAAACATTGGGCTTAGGCGGAAATAAAATATCGGATGTATCGCAATTGAAGGATTTGAGATTAACTGAATTGTATATTACTGACAATAATATACGTGACATCACGATGCTTGATCTAAGTAACACAAAAATCTTATATGCGGAAGGAAACTCTCTCGATGCTGATTCCTTGGCTATTCTTTATGATTTTAATGAAAGAGAAAAGGCAATAAGAGAAAACAGTACCGGTGATACTGCATTAAATGAACTACGGCGAAATATTTTGAACAATAGACTCAATAAAATGGATTAAGTAAGCATATACAGCTGTCACATATGTTATTGCCGTAATTAAAAACGGGGGTCCGGATTCTATACGAAGGGGAGTTACATAAAGTTGACCAAGCTCGTTTGCCGCGATCCAGGTTTATTTCCCGTCACCCTTGATGTTTTCGGCATATTTGGCTATAATAATATATGATATTAAATTAGCCGGAGCGTGTTGCTATGGATTACATTGACAGAAATGTTGAGAGTACCATCAATAAAGCCTCTAAAATATTTTCTGCTGTTTTGGTAACAGGAGCAAGGCAGGTCGGCAAAACAACATTGGTAAAGCATATTACCGGGAATATTCCGTATTTGACTCTTGATGATCCGATTCTGCTGCAAAGCGCCATTGAGGAAGCAAGCGCTTTTTTCAAAATAGCTCCGCCGCCTGTAATCGTTGATGAGATTCAGTATGCGCCGAACTTATTTAAGTATATAAAAATGATTGCCGATGAGAGCGGGAAAAAGGGACAATTTTTTCTTACAGGTTCACAGCAGTTCAAAATGATGAAGAATGTCAGTGAAAGCCTTGCCGGCAGAATTGGTATAATAAACCTGTTGGGTCTGTCTCTTCGTGAAATCATGAAAGACTCGTTTAGTGAGATTTTTGTACCAACGGAAGAATACCTGGCAAAGAGGAAATCGTCAAGTAAGCAAATCGACTATATGGGAATCTGGAAGATAATACACAAGGGTTCAATGCCCGCTATGTATTCGGAGGATATTGATTGGCAGATGTTTTATGCCTCATATACCAAGACCTATATCGAGCGTGATGTAAGAGAGCTTGCACAGGTCGGCGATGAACTGAGATTTATCAAATTTATGACTGCCATTGCAGGCAGAACTTCTCAGATGCTTAATTTATCTGCTGTTGCAAACGAGGTGGGAATAAGTGTTCCGACAGCGGACAGATGGCTCTCTATACTACTAACGTCAAACATTGTTTATTTGCTGCAGCCGTATCATAACAATGTTACCAAAAGAGCTGTGAAAACACCGAAGCTGTATTTCCTTGATACCGGTCTTGCTGCATATCTCACTAAGTGGACTACACCTGAGGTGCTTGAAGCAGGCGCCATGGCCGGAGCCTTTTTCGAGACCTTTGTAGTAGCTGAAATCCTTAAAAGCTATTACAATGCAGGCGTTCTGGAGCCATCGCTGTACTATTACCGGGATAGGGACGCAAAAGAGATAGACTTGCTGATAGAACAAAATGGCATAATGCATCCAATTGAAATCAAGAAGACCTCCAACCCGGGTAAGGAGCATATCGGGAACTTTTTTGTCCTTGATAAAATCAAAGGTATAGCTGTTGGCACAGGCGGCGTTGTCTGTATGTACGATAAGGCCGTTCATATTACTGACAAAAATGTAACTATCCCTGTAACAGCGCTGTAGATCGAAGAAAAGGAATGGTAGGTTGATTCTAGTTGGTAATGGTCCATCATCCCGCTGAAGGACTCTTGAGCCGGCTTGGAGGGAGGAAAGCAAAGGAGGTCAATAAAATGCAGGAAATAATAAGACTTGATCTGGGCGGGGTTAATTGCTATTTGATAAAAAATGATATAGTTTCTTGCTTGCCGACACCGGGGGGCATATGCTTACGGATAAGGAATTTACAAACCGGCGCAAGTTACTACTCGAAAGACTGAAGAAGGAGGGCTGTGAGCCGGTGACGTTTCTCTGGTGTTTGCTGCTCGAAGAGGGTGATGACCTTGCAGAATACGGGTTTGACGCAAAAATCATGCATATTCCCGGGCATACGAATGGTTCGATTGGTGTATTTGCAGAGGGTTGCGGCCTGATAGCAGGGGATATTTTATCGAATGTTAAGAAACCTGAACCAGCATCTAACGCAGTAGATTTTGCTTTGCTCAATAAAAGCATCGAAAAATTAAAAGGTAAAGGTGTCAAGCATATTTATCCAGGGCATGGTCTGCCTTTTTCATTATGAGGGCAGCTGCATACCGCAGTAGATACTGAACCAGCAATATCTGGCTACAATTATCAGCGGTATTAATTGACCCCCGGGTTTCACCCCAGCTTTTCCCCCAGAAGGCGAGCCTCTTCAAGCTTTTCCCTGCAGGCCGATACATGCGAGGCAGCCGAACAGTAGCGCAAAACGTGGAGCTTTACGCCTGCCCATTGAGCTATATCCTCAAACATCATCATGACGGTTTTTTCTCCGACTGCGTCTTCAACACCGTAAGTCAATATGAGCACGAAAATATTGAACTAAATTATAATATGTAATATTATCGACTAAATAGTTGCTATACAGGAGATGGTACAAGGGCAGACAGCTGTTTTCTGCATTTAGCATAGGGGAGGGGAGTATGTTACTTTCATGTCACCATAAGGAAGTAAAAATGAGGTTATATGGGAGATTCTTATGTAAATCGTAATTAAGTATAGGGTAGTAAACATAATATGTTTCACTCTATTTATGTATAAAAATGCAAGTAATGGGATAGCTATTATGCCTAATAACTGCCATAATACAGCAGAACTCTGAATTATGTATACAATTCACTGAAAAAATCGGGGTTATCGTCTATAAAGTATCCCATTAATAGAAAATTATAACATTTTTAAGCCTGACCCCGCATGACAGCGAATCAAGGGAATATTTTTAGCTGGACCCCGTAAGGGGTATGACCCCGCAAGGCGTAAGCCGATGTGTTATAATGGGAAAAGGAAAGTGTGGTGGTTCTGGTGGATCTGGCGGGTGTTTCAAAAAAGCTGATCGAATATAAGGGTGTAAGGATATCGGAAACAGAGCTTCGAGACTATCTTCCATCTTTAGGCTATAACGAGTACTATGAAGCTATTTATAGCCTTGTTAAAAATGGCGCTATTTCTCCTGTAAAGAGTTCCGGTTCAAATGGCATGAATCCACCGCTATATAAAAGGTATAGCATAAGTAAACCACAGCTCAATTATGGGGAGCTTATTCCCGAGATACGTCTGTTGCATGGCAGGCTTAATATTGAGGGATATCTTTCCGAGCTCGATAAATATATGAAGCATAAGCACTGGCTTTCGCTGCTAGATACATTTTTAAAAAAGTGTGCATGTATGCTTGAAGTCCCTCTGTCAATTAATGAAAGGTCGTTCCAGATATTCGGGAAGGAGAAGGCCTTAAAAGAGGATAGCGAACTGGCCGGAGTTTTTAGTTTCAATCCCGGGCTCAGAGAATTACTGAATTTTTATGAGACTCCCGAGCCTTTTTTCACCTATGATATACCGCATAAGGCAGAGAAGACAGCAGCAAATATTGAAGTATTGGATAAAAAAACAGTGGAAAATGGATCAGGTACACGCAACATCCTTATTATAGAAAACAAAGATACCTGGTACACATTGAGGAACATTATGTCATCAGGCATTTGCAATATTGCAGGAATATGCTTTGACAGCCTGATCTACGGTGAGGGCAAAAAAATCGCTAGAAAGAACGATTCATTGACGGAGTTCAACAGCAGTTTTTATAGAGATGTCCAAACGTGTTATTATTATTTTGGTGACCTTGATTATGAAGGGATATTCATTATACAGGATCTGATGAAAATAAATCCGACACTGCGGATCGAGGTTTTCAAGCCATTGTATGCAGCCATGCTGAAGGCGGCTGAAAACGTCAGATTGCCCGAAACCAAGGAAAATCAGGTCAGAAGACCAGTGGACTGGTTTGTTTCGTTGTTTGAGAAGGTATATCAGGATAGAATGCTTGATATACTGCAAAGCGGCAGCTACATACCACAGGAAATACTGAACCGGCAAAATATGGTTAAAATTATATCTGCCGGTTGATTAGCACCAGCGGCAGATGCTCCATTACAGTGAGGTAGAGTATGTTTGATTTTTTGGAGAATTTCGAAAAAAGAATGGAATGGATAGGCATCGCTAATTCCATTATAAACAGAAAGGGAAAAAACACAGAGCTGGAGAACCTTTTCGAAGAAAATGAGATGACAAACATCATCATTTCAGTGCTGCTTTTCATTATGGAGAAGACCCTTGAGGAGAATAACGAGTGCGAAATGCACCATATTGAAGACTTTCTTGATCAGCTGACAAGGGAATACTATTCAAAAGCCTTTAACCAGAGCCAAGTCAGGGATATTGCGGGCTACATCATTAAAGACATACTGCAAAATAACGGATCCAGATGTGCTTACCCCCTTGTGAATTATACAAAGAGAGCGGTTGAAGAGATAACCATCAGGCTTGTCAATGATAAAATAATTGATGAAAATAATGATCGCAGAATCGTGTATATGTTAACCAACCAGGGGTATGAATTCCTGTTTCGAATGAAAGAGGTCGACGAGGAGATACAGTTGACCATTGAGCAGCTCAAGCTTAAGGAATACATTAAACGAAAGAAGTTCTCCAGCGCAGTCAGGCAGAGTTATGAACTGATTAAGATGGTGCGTCAGAAAAAGAAGGATCTTGAGAGTTTTATCCTTTCTATCAGACAAAATATTCACAGCGTTGATATAGAGCAGTACGAGACGTTGATGAAAAGCACATATTCGATGCTGACCGAAGAGTATGACACAATGGATGAAATCCAGAAAATGATCCATATGGCACAGGAGAGAATAAAGGAAGAGACCGCATCCGGCAGGGATTTTGACCAGAAGCTGTCGAAAGCCCGTGCAGAGATCATGGAGATACATCACAATATAGGACTAGTGATATCTGAGCAAAGGGATCTCATCATAAACAGGACAAGCTTGTCCGATCTTTATATGGATACCATCAAAAGGTCTTTTGAATTCAGCTTTGAAAAACGTTATGATTTCGAGGAGGTCATCCTGAGCAATCTTGAAGGGTGCACACAAGTTCTGGACAATTGCCTGGACCTGTTAAAGCCGCTGTTTCTGCCTGCCAGGAAGAGTGTGCTGGGAATAGGCGACGTATATGCCTCACAGGCAATAATCAAGGATAGTTCGGAACAGAACCCTCATACAGTGAGCGTCGATGAGTTTGATGATTCAGCTGAAAGAGCAAGGATCAAAAGGGTAGGAGAGCGCTATGATGTTTCGGTGGCGCTGATAATCTCAGAGGCAATGAAAGCTGCAGAGGGTGTGGAAACCGGTGAGGAGAAGCAGACCACTGAGGAGAAGCAGACCGGCGTGATGCAGACAGGCGAGGTCAGCTTGAGCGAAATTATAAACAAAACCAGAGAAGGCAACCCGTCGCTATATGATGAAATTGTCAGAGACAGGTGTATATTCCTCGTAGCATTGAAGCTTTATGATATTGGCACAGTAAATGTTTCGAGTTTTTATAGAGGTTCAGGCCGTGTAATCATGCAGCCGTCTGAGGAATTCAACATAGAGTATTGTCTTGTTAAAGTAAAGAATATGATTGATGACATAGAGAGGCTCAGAGAGCTGCGCGTGGAGAAGACGGGGGAAGAGATCGAAGTGACGATAGAAAGAACGGTTGATCAGCCCGCAGGAACGGGAACGGAAGAGGATTTTGCACAGACCGGAGCGGGCTTCACAGGTACGGGAGCGGGCTTCACAGAGACAGAAGTTAAAGCAAAAAGCATCGAGACTGTCAAAATGTCAAACCTGGTTTTTAAGGCGGTGATGTAATGGAGCATGTTATTTCGGCGATCAAAATATTCAAGCTGCTTTTATCGCAGGGCGAATTCAACAGAAGGGAGCAGACCTTTTTGTACAGCGAATATCTTGAGACGGAGGTTCAAGAGGTGCTGTCCCATTTTGAAGAGGAGTTTGAATGCAGATTCCTGAATTTCGATGAAACCGTTTATCTTGTGCCCAATATCAACAGCCAGATCATTGGCGTGCAGCCCGGCGAGATCAGGCGTTATTTCGGCAGCAGTGCGACAAACAAGGATGTTTACCTGTCATACTATATTATGATGTTTATTCTGTATGAGTTTTATAATGGTAAGAACAAGGACCCCAAAAGGACTGATTTTATCCAGCTTGGGCACCTTGTAAACGACCTTGATGAGAGGCTTGAGAGGATCAGCAGCATGGAGAAAGAAGAGGTGGACCGTCTCGAGGCAGAGTACGGCATCAACCTTGCATCTTGTGTGGAAATATGGCTCAATATGCTGGTGGATCACGAATCGAAAAGAAGGACGAAGCTCAGGGTGATTGAGAATGTCGTGAAGATTTTGGAGGAGCATAGGCTGGCATATATTGTGGAGAATCAGATCAGGACAACGAGAAAGCTGGATGTGCTCATGAGGCAGTATTACCTGAGCGCAGACCGGGTGAAGCAAATAAATGAAGCCTTTGAGAGAGGTGAGCTGTAGGATGCCTAAGATCAACAGAGTCAGGATTGTCAATTTTTCATATAACAACAATAGACGACACATTATTGATGAGCTTTTTGATTTCTATGGCGGTGAAAATGCCCTGCTCAGTCTGGCTAACGGAGGAGGCAAGTCCGTTATTGTACAGGCTATGCTGCAGCCTGTGCTGCCTAAACTGACATTGTTCAACAGAAAGTTCAGAGACTTTTTTGCATCTAAAGCAACTCCTTCATATATAATGCTCGAGTGGAAGCTCGATGATGAGGCAGGGTATCTTCTTACAGGCATTGCGGTTTCCAACAGGACAAGCCATTCTCCGGGAGAGGAGGATGAAAGCTTTGATATAAGGTATTTCACCTTTGTTAATGCATACAGCGAAGGAAATGCTTATGATATAAAAAACATCCCGGTTTCCGATCGTTCTGGAAATAGTGTCAGCATAGCAAAATACCACGAGTTCAGGAAGCTTCTGCAAAAGGAAACCGGCAGAAACGGCTCGGGGCTGGCTGTGTTCGATTCGGCAAGGGAGGATCAGAGCCGTTATGAAAGCAAGCTTGGCAGCTATAACATTTCAAAGGATGAATGGAAGGAATTGATCGTCAGCATAAATGAAGCCGAGCACGGTGTTTCCGAAGTGTTTTCAGAGTGCAAGACCTCCAGACGGGTGATGGAGCAATGGATCATCAAATATATTGAAAAGGTTTTGAATAAATCGTCTGATTCGGGCACGACAGATCACAAAAAGCTGGAGATAATGATGGGACAGGTGGCGCAGTCCCTAGTTGACAATGAGAAATATATCAGGGAGCACAGAGCCATAGGTGAGTTCAAGAATGAGCTTGGCGCTTTGTATGAGTCAGCGAAAATAGTTTTGACCAGACTAGACGAAGAAGAGCAGCTGAAAAAAGAGATACTCGGCGGATATAGGGCACTGAAGATAGAGGAGGACAAGCTTTCTGCAGAGCTTGGAAATACCGAAAAACGGTTACAGCAGTTGGATGTCGAGCTGGAGGATATTGCTCATGAGGAAAGGTCTTATGAAGTATACAAATATACTCAGGAGCTAGGCGAAATCGAAGTAAGGCTCGCTGAAGCGGCGGCTGAGATAGATAAACAAAACGAGCGGCTTGCAGAGGTGGTATTTAGAAGGGATCTGCAAAGGGCGGCTGAAAAGTATGGCAGGATACTGGAAAAGAAGAAGTCCATTGCCGAAATGCAGCAGCGTCTTGACAATGCGACCAAGGACCAGGAGGAGCTTCTAAAAAAACTGAACAGCATCAAGTTTTCTCTGAAGCTTGCGTACGAGGACCGGATCCAGAGCTTATGCAAGGAAAACGGCGAGATGGAATCCGAGCTAAAAGCTGTACGTGAAGGAATTCAGAGCAATGAATCTGAAATGAAGGCAGGAAATAGGCGAATCAACGAGCTCAACATTGAACTTGGCGGTGCGGAACGGGATATCATAAGCTTCGAGGCCAGGGAGAAAGCGGTTCTTCAAGAGCTGAAGCTGAAGCTGGTCAGAAATCCGTTGCTTTGTGAGCTTGACAGACAGGAAGTGTCAAACACCGAAAAAATGCTGTCTGACGTACTCATACAAGGCAAGCAGATGTTGGCTGAAAGAGTCGAATTTGCTGAAAAACTTAAGCTGATTATCGATGAATTGAAATGCTCTGATGCCGAATTAAATCAAAAAAACACCGAACTGAGGGTAGAAGAGACGAGCATTGACAACAGGATAGAGAGCTTTGAGCGTGAAAGGGAGAAGGTGCAAGAAGCACTCAGGAGGATCGATATAAAGGAAGAATTCCTTTATGACAAGCCCTTCATAGCAAAAGAAGCCAGGTTATACCTGAGTGATTGGGAAAATAAGGTGTACGCATTGAAAATGGAGATAAGCGAGTTGGAGAAGCAAATCCATGGTATAGAAAACGGGGTCAGCTATCTTCCCGCTGCTTTTGTAACGCTTTTGGAAAAGCATAACCTTCCCTGCTATACCGGTGAAAAGTATTTAAGAGAAATAGATGACCAGGCCAGGAAAAGAATGCTTGAGAGCAATCCAATGCTGCCTTATGCGTTGTTGGTCACTGATAAGGAAGCGGAAATTATTGAAGGACTTATTGAAGGAATTGAGCTGAGCCAGGTAGTACCTGTTATCAGGCACAATCAAAGAGACAATATGATGGAGACTGAATTTGACAGTGTTCAATTTATTACTTCATCGAAGAACATCGCTCTGGATAACGGGGATCTGTCGAGCTTTATTGATACAATCATTAATGAAAAAAGCAAACGGATACTTGAGCTTGAAGCAGCCAACGAGGTTGTAGAAAGACTTAATCATGACTATCAGATAATACTGGATTTTGGCTGGAGTGAGGAGGAAGTACTGGAGCTTCAACAGGAAAAGAATGGTGTCAAAGCCCGGATAGAAGCTAACAACGGAGATATTCAGGCAAATCAGGCCCATTTGAGTGAGGCTGAGGAAAAGCTGCGGACGAATATAGATAAGATAGAGGAAGCCAAGGATGCTGTCGGGGCTGCTGAAAAAAGAATAGGCAGATTCAAAGAGTACCTTGCAGACGATTTGATATATATGGAGAACATCCAAAAACGCAGCAATATCAGACTACGAATAAATGACGTGGAGACATCCCTGAAGAAGCTTAATAACGATATTGCAAGGTACAGAGATAGTGAGAAGGAACTGCTGAGCAGGAAGGATGAAATTACGAGAAGGCTGGCGAAAATGAAGGATAAGCTCATTGAGGTGGCAGATGCTGTGGTGGAGGATGCATCTATGGGCGATGAGAGTGATAGGGCTTTAGCTGCCGCTTCGTGCAAACCGATAGCTGCCACCGATATACTTGAACTTGAGGGCCGGCTTAATGCCTGCCGAAGAGAGCAGAACAATGAGGCAGCCGAACTCGAAGAGCGGATCAATGAGCTCCAGAGAGGCATCAAGGATGATGAAAAGGATATACGCATGTTCAAGCTGGAAACTGAAGAGTATAAAAATATTGTATATTCTGAAAGTCTGGAAGCAGAACTGGAGTCTTGGAGAAGTCAGCTTGAAAAGGATCTAAAAGGGCTGGAGAATAAGAAGAACAATATCCGGATAGAACAAGGCACACTAAATGGGACTCTAAAAAATGCCACAGCGGCTTTAAAAGGCAGACCGGCAGTACCCAAGGAAGAAATCAGAGGGGACTTTTCCAGAAGAAGTGAAGATGTCCTGAGCGAAAGAAAGAGATTGAACGAGAACAAAAATAGATTTCATAATGAGCAAATGGGGCTTCTGAGACTGAAAACCACAATCGAGAATCAAATTAAAGATATAGAGCAGTATATTGTAGATGCTGAGATTAAGGAATTTGCCGATGTTAAGGACTCCATAGAGTCAATGCTTAGTGAGTTTATTAGGTGCAGAGTGATAGTGAATGAATCAATAAGTACATTTAAAATAGCCAGTTCACAGTATATAATGAATTATTCCAGAAGCGAAGAGGGGACAGTCACCGATGCTGTCAAGGGTCTTAAGAGCCAGCTTGATCTGCTTGACCGTACTTACGACAAGTATTACTATTTGACCGAGCGGATGGATTATTACTTTGAGCAGCTTTCAAACATTCTTAAAATAATGGAAAGCAAGATACAGCAGCTCGAGAACAGCCGCAGAGACCTGACGGAGCATGCTTTTGTGGAGGCGTGCAGGATATATCACGAGATACCGAAGATATCTGAGAATTCTGCCGTTGAAATCGATGGCGTAAGAAGAAAGGTGCTTGAGATCGAATATGATAAAATGACCGATGAGGCCGAAGCACGCAAAAGGATGGATTTTTATATTGACGACAGCCTGGAAAGCATTACAAGGCTGATCAAAGTTAACGAGGATGACAACAAGCTAAGGCGTGAAATAGAGAAATATATGGCAACAAAAGAGCTGCTGAACATTGTAAGCAGCCTTGAAAACTGCAGGATCAAGGCGTATAAGGTGGACCTGAATGAGAAGAACAGGGGCATGATGGTTTGGGAGGATATTATAGTAAAGAACTCGGGAGGAGAGAAATTTATTGCGTATTTCTCTTTGCTGGTTGCATTGATTTCATACAGCAGAAAACAGATAAAGGGTTATGATGAGTTTAAAAGACGGGAAGAGAGCAAGGTGCTCATAATGGATAACCCCTTTGGCCCTATTACCTCCGGCCACCTGCTCAAGCCTATGTTCGATATTGCTCAAAAATACAATACGCAGCTGATATGCCTGTCCGATATCAAGCAGGGCACTGTTTTAAACAGCTTTGACCTGATATACATGATCAAGATCCGGCAGAGTATGATGCAGGAGGACTTCATTGAGCTCGAACCTATCATGCAAAGAGAAATGAAGCAGGATGAAAAGCTGGAAACCGCCAGCCTGTACGGCAAGGTTGAGCAGGTTAGTCTTTTTGAGATGTGAGAAAATGGCTGTCTGGGCATACTTTGATAACATCAAGACATACTAATGGACAGCTATTTGGTAAGGTACATCTCTTTCATATATTAACTAGTGCGACAGTGGATACCAAACCACCATTATTCTGTCCGTAACAGAACGATTGTTCGTGTCCGGGAAATAATATATAATCAAAATGTATATATAACGAGGAATGATGTCCCCTACCTCTTTATGTCTTTTCAGCCTTCAGGCTGAAAAACGCTTGGTGGAGGGTACCGATTGCCTTTAAGATATTATCTTTCGATTAATCGAAAGATAGCTATGCGAGCATATTTCTCGCCTCGTTGAAACGCACAGAGGTAAGAAAAATTTTCTACAATCGAAAATCTTTCTTTGAACGATGCGTTATAATAATACTTCTTACCTATAGAAATATGAACACTGTTTTGATATGATTATAGGGCAGGACGAGCAGAGCAAAGGGTGTGTTGATATGGAAGATAAAACATTTGAACTGTTGACCAAAATGTACAGTGAGTTTTCAGGCCGGTTCGACGGTGTAGAGAACAGACTTGGCAGTGTAGAGAACAGACTTGGCGGTGTAGAGAACAGACTTGATAAAGTTGAATTGCTGATAGAAAACGATATAAAAAGAGACATACGCGCATTGTATGATGGTTATAATCAGACTTATGAAGAGTTAGCGGCTGTTAAGAAAATTGTGAATGATATTTCTACAAAGGTTGATAAACAGGAAGTTGAGATTAGAGTCATTAAAGGCGGCAAATCATAAATGTAAAGTAAAATAATGTAGATATTACACTGCAGCAAGCATCAGGGAGCTTTTATAAAGCTCCTTTTGTTATACATTGTTAAAACTGGGAGTGGTGTCGTGTACGTCTTACAAACTGTTTCTGATTCCTATGTAAATCGTAATTAAGTATAGGATGGTAAACATAATATGTTTCACTCTATTTATGTTTAAAAATGCAAGTAATGGGATAGCTTTTATGCTTAATAACCGCTATAATACAGCAAAACAATGAATTATGTATACAATTCATTGAAAAAATCGAGGTTATTGCCTAAAAAGTACCCCATTAATTGAAAATTATAACATTTTTCAAGCCTGACCCCTGTGTGCCAGCGAATCAGATGTTTAGTGAGGCACAGTGAGGGTAACTATATACTAAATCAGAAAATAGTGTAAAGCGGCTAAAGAATCGCTGCTTACCATTATCAGAAAGAATCCAGTATGAAGGGGTGTAGCTATGAATAAGAAGGAAATGCATAATTTGAGCCCAAATGGCGTTGATCTGACTAAAGGAAATGATGCGAAGAATAACAACGTGAAGAATAACGACGAAGTGTATACGATTCCAAATGAGGAGGCCTGTTCTGCCGAGTTTTCGCAAGGCTGCATCATTATGGACGACCTGGTCGACTAGATTATTAAATATGCCGCCTTTAGAGGCGGCTGCTTCCTGTAGAATGTGTTAGATAAGGAGTTGGGCATTTGAACTATAATATTTTGATTGGCGGAGCAGCAGGGCAGGGCGTTGAAACAGTCTCTGCAGTTTTTGAGAGGATTATTAAAAGGCAGGGCTTTGAGGTTTTCTCGATAAAGGATTACATGTCGAGGGTCAGGGGCGGTCACAATTTTGTGCAGGTGCGCTTCGGAAATGAGAAGATCCTCTCTCACCGGGATGAAATAGACGGTATTATTGCACTGAATAAGGAGACTATAGAGAATCATATAGTGAGGCTCCGTTCCGATGGTTTCATTATATGTGATGAAGAAATCGTATTTGATGAAAACGAAGCAACCGACTCAGATGATAACGAAGTAACCGGTCTGAAGGACAAGGAAGCAACCGACTCAGATGATAACAAAGTAACCGGTCTGAAGGAAAACGAAGCAACCGGATCAGATGATAACGAAATAGCCGGCCTGAAGGACAAGGAAAAGAGCGCCTGGAAAGATGGCGGAACCAGAAATAAAGATAATGGAGTAATCAGTTCGAAGGATGACAGAATATTGAGGCTTCCTTTGAAGCAGACAGCGAAGGATGCCGGCAATGTAAGAGCGTTCGGCAGCGTTGCGATAGGCGCTGTTCTGGAACTGTATGGGATTGGCCGGATGGGGATCAAAAAGGTCTTTAGTGATTTTTTTAATGAGAAGATTGCCCGTCAAAATTGTGATGCGGTTCATGCCGGAAGCAAGCTTGTTGCAAAGAGGTTTGAGGCGGCAGCCGGTAAAAGAGACAGCGGTATACTGATCAATGGAAATGAGGCCGTGGCGCTTGGTGCACTGGCAGCAGGCTGCAAGTTTTATTCGGCTTATCCGATGACACCATCGACCAGCATAATGGATTATCTTGCGAAAAAAATGAATGATGCACAGATCGTTGTTGAGCAGGCAGAGGATGAGATAGCAGCTATCAATATGGCTGTCGGAGCATCCTATGCAGGAGCCAGAGCGATGACAGGAACCTCCGGAGGCGGCTTTTGTCTGATGGTTGAAGGGCTGGGTCTTTCGGCGATGCTGGAAGTGCCGCTGGTTGTTGCGGAGGTGCAGCGTCCCGGTCCTGTTACGGGATTTCCGACAAGGACTGAGCAGAGTGATCTCAGGTTTGTTATTTCCGCTTCACACGGTGAATTCCCTCGGATGGTCATTGCGCTGAGAAATGCACAGGACGCTTTTTATCAGACTATAAGGGCATTCAATATTGCAGATAAATATCAGATCCCGGTTATTCTTTTGAGCGATCAGTTCCTTGCAGACTCGTCATCAACATGGGAGCCGTTCGATTTTGGCGTAATTAAACACGATAGATATATAGCAAGTAATGAGTACAGTAAGGATAAACCATATAGGCGCTATGAAATCACACCGTCAGGCATTTCGCCGAGACTGATTCCGGGACAATACGCCGGATCGACTGTTCTGGCAGACAGTGATGAACATGATGAAGCTGGTCACATAACAGAGTCTGCAGATATCAGAAATCGAATGGTATTAAAAAGAATGCGCAAGCTTGAGCTGCTGAAAGAAGAACTGCAGGAGCCATTGTCTACAGGCGAAGAGGAATGCGAGGTTTTGCTGCTCGCATGGGGATCGCTATGGGGACCGGTAACTGAGGCGATCAGCCTGCTGAATGAAGATAATGACAAAAAATATGGTGCACTCGTTTTTGGTGATATCTGGCCTTTACCTATAAAACTGCTTACTGAAAAAGCAGGAAAGGCAAAAAAGGTGATCAATGTCGAGCAGAATGCTGCCGGGCAGCTTGGAGCTGTCATTGCTGAAACCACAGGTATATTCTGCGATCGCAGTATCCTCAAATTCGATGGGCGTCCAATGAGCTCCCAATATATTTACAATGTAGTCAGGGAGGTGGAGTAGGGCATGTGCGACTTAAATTTCAAAATATCAGAGACAGCTTGGTGTCCAGGCTGCGGCGATTTCAACATACTTGAGTCATTAAAGGATGCATTGGAGAGACTCGGCAAAAAGCCTCACGAGGTGCTGGTTGTCGGTGGTATAGGGCAGGCGGCAAAGACTCCGCAGTATATCAATGCAAACGGCTTTTGCGGGCTGCATGGCAGGGCGCTGCCGCCGGCTGCCGCTGCTAAAATCGTGAACAACAGGCTTACCGTGATAGTCAATTCCGGCGACGGTGATTCGTATGGCGAAGGCGGAAACCACTTTATTCACAATATCAGAAGAAATGTTGACATAACTCATTTTGTGCATAATAACCAGATCTACGGACTGACTAAGGGTCAGGCATCACCGACCACCGATATTGGGCATGTCACAGGTGTTCAGACAGCCGGCTCGCAGCATGAGCCGCTAAACCCGGTTCTTCTTGCAATATGTATGGGTGCCGGATTTGTAGCCAGAGCTTTCAGCGGTGATAAGGAGCACATGACTTCAATAATGGCGCAAGCCATAGAACATAAGGGCTACGCACTGGTTGATATACTGCAGCCCTGTGTGTCTTTCAATAAGATAAATACCTTTCAATGGTATAGTAAGCGTGTCTACAAAATAGATGAAGATTATGATGCTGCTGACAAGCTCAAGGCCATGGAAAAAGCTATGGAATGGGGAGACCGCATACCAATAGGTGTCTTGTACATAGAGGAAAAGCAAGATTTCAACGAAAAAATAGACTTTCTAAAGGGCGGACAGGTACTGATCAATAATGAAACTGATCTTGATAAGATCAGAGGCTATCTCAGCGATTTTCTGTGAGTTCTGCTGTTTCTCGCCGTTAAATGTGATATTGCGTATATAACGATGCGTTATAACGAGTCAAGGCGGCGAAAAGGGCATGAGATAAAGATGTGCGACAAAGAATGATAACAAAATGATAATGTGTACAGGTTGAGCTTTACATTAGTTAAATAAATGCATATAATAGTGGAAACAATTAGTGTCAAATGTGATGAAAAGGGATAGTAAGCTGTATTTTTCTTTCACAGAGAACCCGGAACGGTGAGAACGGGGGTTGGAGAAACGGCTGAACAGGCCTTGGAGCTTTGCGCTGAACAGGCAGGGAGTTTTTACCCTGACTTATTAGGCTGCAACGGCTGCACCCGTTATAGTGCCGGGGAATAATGCGTGAGAAAGAGGTTTCCCGCACTAGTTCCAATAAAGGCTGATGCCGCAAGGCATTGGCAAACCGGGGTGGCACCACGAACTTAAGCTCTCGTCCCCAGGATCATTTCCTGGAGGTGAGGGCTTTTTTATTTCGGTAGAAGGTGCTGTATGCATTATTAGCCATTAGGACGGGAAAACGGATAGAGGCGGGAATGTTGCAGGAGCTATCGGTATAGCAGTGTTGGAGCTGCCGGCAACTGTGCAGAAATAGATCGGCAGAACGGGTAGAAGCATTGCGTAGAATGGCAGATAACCGGAGTACCTCGCGTTACTCAAACATGAAAGGGCGATAATATTGGGGCAGCATTGAATGATAACAAGTACAATGGAGCGAAGAAAGATGAATCAAAGTAAAAAATAGGGGTGGAGAAAACATGAAGCCAAGTTTAGATTCAAATACATTAAAAGGCAGGCCAAAATTTCCCAAACGTGCTGTTATCACAGCGGGAATGCCATATGGCAATAAAGAATTGCATCTCGGGCATATAGGCGGAGTTTTTGTGCATGCCGACACTTTTGCCCGCTTTTTGCGTGATCGTATAGGGAGAGAAAATGTAATATTTGTGTCTGGGACAGACTGTTATGGTTCACCGATATTGGAGTATTACCGCCAATTGGTCAACAGCGGTTCATTCGCAGGAACTATTGAAGAATTTGTCCAGAGCAACCATGAGCGGCAGAAGGATGTATTGGAAGAGTATCATATAAGTATAAACCTTTTTGCTGCATCGGGTATCGGACGTGCGGCGGAGATACATCGAGAGGTGTCGGATGATTTTATCAGGAGGCTTTATACAAACGGACATCTTGTAAAAATGACCACAGCGCAGTTTTATGATACTGAAGCGGGTGTTTTTCTCAATGGACGTCAGGTTACAGGCCGGTGCCCTATTGCTGGCTGTTCGTCTGAAAGGGGTTATGCGGATGAATGCTCGCTTGGGCATCAATATATGCCTTGTGACCTTATAAATCCCAGGAGCACTATTTCGGGCAACAGACCTGAAATGAGAGATGTGACTAACTGGTATTTCAAGCTTGACGGCTTCAAGGAGCTGTTGACCGAGTGGGCGGAAAAAATGGAGAATGACCCAGCCGCACGGAGGTTTGTCATAAACAGTATACGGGAATTTCTGGAACCACCCGTCATTTATGTGAAGAGAGATCAGCTGGATCAGTTGGAATCAATTAGTGACAGATTACCGGAGTACAGTTTGAATGAAGAAGAGAACAAGTCCTCTGCCGTTATGGTTTTTAAGGATCTTGAAAGCAGAGAAAAAGCATGTTCGATTCTTTCAGAATACACCATACGCTTCCGTACAGGAAAGACTCTGGTACCATTCAGACTGACGGGAAATATCGAGTGGGGGGTCCCTGCACCATGCCTTGAAGGATTGGATGACCTTACTGTTTGGGTATGGCCTGAATCCCTTTGGGCTCCGGTATCATTCACGATGACCTATCTGGAGATGATCGGAGTGGGCAGGGAGGACTGGAAGAAATGGTGGTGCTCCGGTGATTCAAGAGTGTATCAGTTCATTGGAGAGGATAATGTATACTTTTATGGTCCCGCCGAGATGGCAATGTTCATGGGACAGCAGGGTGAAACTCCTGCAGTTGATCCGCCTGAAGGTGAACTGCAGCTGCCGGAGCTTGTAGTGAACAATCATCTCCTCTTTTTGAATAAGAAAGCAAGCAGCAGCGGAAAGATCAAACCGCCTACAGCAAGGGATCTGCTGGGATATTATACGGCCGAACAGCTAAGAGCGCATTTTCTTGGTCTTGGTTTGGGGATCAGGAGTGTCGGGTTCCAGCCAAAACCGTTGAATCCTTCAGCTTCTGAAAGGGATAGTGATCCGGTGCTTAAGGAAGGAAATCTGCTGGCTAATGTGTTTAACCGTGCAGTAAGATCTTGCTTTTATACTGCTCAGAAGTACAGTGACGGAAAGATTCCCGTAAGAGATATCGGTACACAAGTACTGGAGGATGCCCACAATACTATTCTTGAATATGAAAGGTTAATGTATGAACACAACTTTCATCTTGTCATGAATCTTATGGACACTTATATCCGTAATATCAACAAATACTGGTCCAGAAATATAAAAGAAGCGGATGACACAGACAATGCCGAACTCAGGCTGCAGACGCTGACTGATTCGTTTCACATGGTCCGGACGGCAGCAGTCTTAATGCATCCCATTGCCCCCGAGGGTACTGAGATGATTTTGGAGTATTTGCAATTGGGAGAAGAGTTCTGGTGTTGGGAGCGGATATTTGAACCAGTGTACTTTTTTATGGATGATCCGCAGGAGCACAAGCTTAAATTCCTTGAACCCAGAGTTGATTTTTTTAGCAAGCATCCAAGCCAGATACCAAAACAGTGAGTGTGTTCAATATCGGATATTATGTAGTTTTTCAATCTCAGGTTTGATAAAATACTAATACCACAGATACTTATATGCGGGAGATCATAATATGAATTTTGGTATGTGGCATAAATGAAAGTAAATAATTGCGTTGAAGGCAGGAGTGATAAAGGTGGATAGGCATGCAGAAGATTCATCGATGATTGTTCACATTAAACCCATAACCGACAATATCACAAGAGTCGTATATAACAGAAGCGGAGAAGAACCGGGGGATAGTATCCTTATCGCAAAGGATTTTAGGCATCAGAAGGATGTCGAATCAACCGGATGGGCAGCTTTAGAAAATCAGATTCTGTTCAAAAACAGGCAAGGGGAAGTTATTCTAAAAGAAATTAGCCGAAGCTTAACGCCTAAGGAAATCTATCGATATCTTGCAGATGGTGAGGCTGCCGCAGAAAGTAAGCAGACTGCCAATGGCCAGGTGGCTTACATTGAAAATATCAGGCAGGTATCCGCCGGCATGTCTTATGAGGGCAAGCTTATTTTTTCGATTACGGAACAAGAAGGGCTCTATGGCCTGGGCCAGCATGAGGACGGGATATACAACTATAATGGAAAGAAAGAGTATCTGTTTCAGACAAATATGAAAATATCAATTCCATTTTTAATTTCAACCAGAAATTATGGCATTCTGATCGATACTGAAAGCGCTGTTGTATTTGAATGTGCAAAAGGCCAAATTACTTTTACGATCGATACAACAAATGAGCTTTCATACTATATCATAACCGGGGACTGCTTCGAGGAGATAATCAATGATCTGAGAAATCTCACAGGAAGAGCGCCAATGCTGCCCAGATGGGCTTTTGGCTATATACAGTCAAAAGAGAGGTATCATTCCTCGGAGGATTTGATCAATACTGTATTGCAATTTCGTAAAGCAGGCATTCCGATAGATTGTATCGTTCAGGATTGGCTTACCTGGGAAGACGGCCTGTGGGGTGAAAAGCGTGTCGACAGGCAAAGATTTCCCGACCTGAAAGCACTTATAGACAAGCTTCATGAGGAGAATGTCAGGCTGATGGTATCAATATGGCCAAACATGGCGGAGGGTGGGAGCAATTTCAGCGAAATGAGAGAGAAGGGGCTGTTGTTGCCGAATTCCACTACTTATGATGCTTTCAGCGATGAAGCGAGGGCTGTTTACTGGAAGCAGTGCAATGAGGAATGGTTTTCAGCAGGAGTGGATGCATGGTGGTGCGATAATTCCGAGCCGTTTTCTGATGCTGATTGGAACGGGGAGATTAAGAGGCCGGATGAGCAGCGCTATCGATTGATATTGGATGAATCTAAAAAGCATATGGATTGGACGCGTCTGAATTCATACGGTCTTGTGCATTCCAAAGGCATCTATGAAAACTGGCGAAAGACAAATGATGAGAAACGGGTGACGAATCTGACGCGGTCTTCCTACATTTCAGGTCAAAGCTATGGAACGATTTCCTGGTCCGGAGACATCTGCGCCAAATGGTCGACCCTAAAAAAGCAGATTACTGAGGGTATAAAGTTCTCCATGAGCGGAATGCCTTACTGGACAATGGATATCGGTGCGTTTTTTACAGTGAAGGATAAATGGGAAAACAGAGGCTGCAGCTGCAGCGGCAATACCGACAAATTGTGGTTTTGGGACGGTAATTACAATGATGGCGTGAATGATCTGGGGTACAGGGAGCTTTATGTAAGATGGCTGCAATACGGCACATTTTTACCGATGTTTCGTTCCCATGGTACCGATACTCCCAGAGAACCCTGGAATTTCGGCAGCCCGGGCGATATTTTTTATGAAACGATCGTAAAGTTCATCAAACTGCGCTATAGGCTGCTCCCTTATATCTATTCGACGGCAGCAACCGTGTATCAGACCAATTCCACCATTTTGCGCAGCTTGCTTTTTGATTTTGCAGGGGATGAAAATGTGAAGGAACTCAGCGACAGCTTTTTGTTTGGAAAGGCGTTCCTGGTCTGCCCTGTGACAGAGGCGATGTATTATGATGTAAACAGTGTACCGCTTTCGGGGATATCGAAGACAAAGCAGGTATATTTGCCGAAGGGCGCCCTCTGGTATGATTACTGGACGAATACAGCATATGAGGGAGGCCGCACTGTAATATGCCCGGCAGCTTTGGATATCATGCCGCTTTTTGTGAAAGCAGGTTCTATTGTACCGGTTTCCGAGCCTCTTGCGTATGCAGGTGAAAAAAATGGTGAAATATCGGAAATCATTGTTTATGACGGGATGGACGGTGAGTTTACCTTGTACAATGACGAGGGAGACAATTATTCCTATGAGGAAGGCAATTTTTCTATTATACATATCAAATTCTGCACACACTCAAAAACACTGACATTTGGGCAAGCATGCGGTAAATTCAAGTACCAGGAGCAATTCAGGATAGCTTTGATCGGGAGCGGAGAAAGGCAAAAAACAGTCGAGTTCCGCTATACAGGGAAGGAAGAATCGATAAGGTTATAGAATACTACTTTAGTAAAGAGATCATGCTTTAGTAAAGAGATCATACTGAAATTTTATGAATTGCAGGAAAGCTAACGATGGGTAAAAGGTATGAGAATAATCTGGCAGTTCTGTTCAAAAATATTCCTCTGAAAAGCAGAATATTTATTTTTAATGCCTGTATTCTTTTAGCCGCTCTGTCAGTGTTCGCAGTATTGACGATCAGAATATCCAATCAGGCCATCCTGGACAAGGCGACTCAAAATGCAGAGAGAGAATTGTCTCTGATAGACAGGAGCCTTTTGAATTTGACCAGGAATTCAGAGAACTATGTCAGAATGTTCTCTCTGGATAACAGACTGCAGTCCCAACTGGAAAGGGTAGAAGAGAATGAACTGGACAGCGTTGACAACATAGAACTGGAGAAGACATTGTCAACAGTGATGAGCAATGTGGCACAACCAATCACTAATATAGCTTCTGCCAGTATTATTTCGTCCAGACAGAGGTTTTTTGAAGTAGGCTTTGTGGACAATTCAAGTATTCATTCTATTTTTGACACCGATATGATTTCATTTGTCACTCAAAGCAAGGTGCCTGTCTGGACAGGACTGTTTCGTATAAAATACAAGACAGGCAGAGATGAGGATGTATTTGCAATAGCAAAAGCCATTATTGGAATGGATACGGGGCATATTTTGGGAACGGCGATCCTGTATTTGAAGGAAACGGATGTAGCAGCCATATACCTGGACAATATTACAAATAAGGATGACAAGTTCTTTATAGTAGATGATCAGAAAAATATCATATCAACTCAGGACAAGAACGAATTGTACAAGAAGTTTGATGAGCAAAGATATCTGGGTACGAATGATTTTGATGAGGTTTCCAATAAAAAGAGCCTGATCAGAGATATCGAAGGGAAAAAGGTGTTAGTGACAGTTCGGGATTTTAATAAGCTGAATTGGAAAATCATCAGTGCAATTCCACTTGACGAGATTACAAATGAAAATAAAGGAATGACAAGGCTGATCATTGTATTTGGGGCAGCGTGCCTTATTTGTTCATTTATTGCTTCATATCTGATTTCTGATATGATATCAAAACCGATATTGAAGCTCGTATCCATTATGAGAGAGATCAAATCCGGCAATTTGAAGCTGCGGGCAGAATTGAATGCGAAGGGCGAGATCGGGCTGCTGGCGGAAGGGTTCAATAGCCTGATGGACAAAATCAACAGGCTTTTAAAGCAGATATATGATGAACAGAAGGCGAAACGGGAAAATGAATTCAAGCTTCTCCAATCACAAATCAAACCTCATTTTTTATACAATACCATCGAGACGATCATCTCTTTCATCAAGCTGGATCTGAAGGATAAGGCAATGATGACGATGAAGTGCCTGGCAGGCTTTTATCGTATTTCTCTGAGCAAGGGCAACGATATTATTACTATTAAGGATGAAGTGAACCTGATCGATAATTATTTGTCGATACAAAAGCTGAGATATGTCGAGTATCTGGACTATCGACTGGAATTTGACGAGGAAATGCTGAAATGTCAGATTCCAAAGCTGACACTGCAGCCTCTTGTGGAGAACTCCATTTACCATGGTTTAAAGCAAAAAGAGGATAAAGGGTTGCTGGTTATTAAGGGTTATTTTGAGCAAGGCGCTATTATTATAGAAGTTTTTGATGACGGCGTGGGTATGAGTCAGGAGCAAATTGTCAGGGTTTTGAGCAGACCGCTGAATGAACGGAAAAACACTGACTTCGGCATTCACAGTGTCGATTCAAGATTGAAGCTGCTATATGGGGAAGAGTATGGTTTGAGTATAGAAAGCAGCGTAGGGGAATATACCAGGGTTATTGTGAAGCTGCCGGCAGTAACTATTTGAGGGTGATGATATGTTGAAGGTCATGATCGTTGACGATGAATTCTATTTCAGGGAGGCATTAAAGACTTCCTTCCCATGGAAGGAGCTTGGCTTTGAAATCTGTGGAGAAGCCAAAAACGGAAAGGACGCTTTGCAAAGCATAGAGCGCTGCGATCCCGATATCGTGATGGTCGATATCAATATGCCCATTATGGACGGTCTGGAATTTATTCAGAGCGTCAGAGAAAAGAGAGCCGCCAGTAAATTTATCATCCTGACAGGGCACAGTGAGTTCAACTATGCAAAACAGGCGGTTCAGCTGGGAGTGAACAACTATATATTGAAGCCCGTCGATGATGAAGAACTTAAAACTTCGCTGTTTGAGGTCAAAAGAAGCATTGAAAAGGAAGCCGGCATAAAAATCGAGATCGACAGCTTAAAGAATCAGGTCAGAGAAAGTCTGCCCCTTTTGAAGGAGAAGTTTTTAAGTGATTTGATACAAGGAATTTCCATGCATGATAAGGAAGAAGCCTGCAAAAGGATGAATTATCTGAACATCAATGTTCATTCGGAATACTATCAGGCAGTCACAATAGAATTGGATTATCATGAAAGCCTGGATTGGAATGATGAGGATTTTCAGCTGTGGAAGTTTGCAGTATCCAATATTGTTGGTGAGATTCTGGGAGAACAGTTTGATTTTGACATATGCTACGACAGATACGACAGGATATGTATGATCGTAGGTATTAAGGCTCCGGAGTGCCAAAACAGCTTCACCTCATTACTTGAAAACCGGTTGGATTTGATCAGAACTGTAGTTGATAAGCATTTAGACTTCACTGTAACAATAGGTGTCGGCAGTCAAAAAAGCGAATTGTTTGACATTTCAGCATCTTATAACGAATCCATAGTAGCGCTGAGAAACAAGCTGACGATAGGGGAAAACAGGATCATCCCATATAGTACTGTTGTGGATACCGAAATTAAAGGGAACCTGTTTACTAGCGAACATCGGAGCCAGCTCTTAATGAATCTGCGCACAGAGGATGATAAAGAGGTGCAAAGACTGTTAGAGAAAATGTTCTTTGAGATGCGAAGAGAAAATATACATCACGAGATCCTTTTTGTGGTGTGTGTCGAATTGGTGGCGGTATGTATGGAGTATATCCTGGAAGCAGGCCTCAGCATTACAGATATTTTGCCGATCAGCAGACTGAATATTGTAGAGGAGCTTCTGGCAAAAAGATCCATTGATGATATGGAATGCTGGGTCAAGGAGATATATGAGTATACGGCCGAGACTATCAAAAGGAGCAGAAGCAAAAAGGTATCAAAGCTTATTAATGAAGTTAAAAACTATATCATGGACAACTACCAAAACCATGACCTCAATATTGACGAGATAGCAAAAAAACTATTTGTTAATTATGCACACCTCTGCTTTATCTTTAAAAGAGATACGGGAATTACGATCAATGAGTATCTGACTGAATTCAGAATAAAAAAGGCAAAGGAACTTTTAGATGCCGGCAACAATCTCATTCTGGATGTTGCATGCAAAGTAGGATACGCTGATGCAAACTACTTCGGGAAATGCTTCAAAAAATTCTATGGATTGGCGCCCAGCAAATATTTAGAAAACAAGAGTTAACAGGAGTATACAACAAAATACATTAGAAGCAAGTCTATGTCATTACCCGATATTTTTCCTTATTAACAAAGAATATTCCCTTCAATATGGCTGTTATGCAATATAAAATCAGTATGTAACTGTTACAGTATTCTTTCGAAAGAACAATGTTCCCGATTATCTGATGATTAATGAGGAGGCGATAGAATGAAGAAGCTGACAGGTGTTTTGTCGATTGTTATTATTATTGCCATGACAATCTCCCTGGCTGCATGCGGAGGGACCGCAAAAGCTCCGGACACAAACAAGCCTGATACGTCAAAGAATGCGGCGCAAAATAATGAGCCTGCCGGTTCTGAATCACAGCCCGATGAAAAGGTCAAAATTAAATTCCTTTCTTTGAGCTCCGACGATAACAGAAACAACATTCGTGAAAAATACATAAAGGTAAACGTTGCAAAGGAATTGCCGAATGTTGAGGTGGAATACGATCTGGGCGGCGGCGGACAGGATTATGCCAACAAGCTGAAGGCATATAATGCATCGGGCGACATGCCGGATGTGTGGTTTTCCGAACAGAATCTATCCAGTGTGGTAGTGACCGCAGGCAATGCTTTGGATCTGGCTCCGTATGTCAAAGCTTCAGGTTTTGACAAGAAGTTTAAAATGCCCGAGGTCATAGCACCGGACAAGGATGGAAAGCTTTATTGTGTACAGCCTGGTGCGGATCAATATTTTACCCCGAGATTATGGTATCACAAGGACATATTTGCTCAACACAATATTGAGATCCCACAGACATTTGACCAGCTTGTTGCAGTCTGTGAAACACTTAAGGGTAAAGGTATAGTTCCTATGTCTATTGTCGGTAAGGACGGCTGGACTCCGAACCTGCATATGCTTCAGACAATGATCATGGCGGAGGATCCCCAGGTCGCAGTCGATTTGGTCAATAACAATACTGATTTCAGCAACCCGGTTGTCAAAAATGCTCTGGGAAGAATACAGCAACTGGTTCAGGCCGGAGCTTTTGCACAAGGTGTCACTAATATAGACTACGGCCCGGCAGTAGAAATGTATACGTCGAATAATGCTGCAATGCTGGCAATGTTTACATGGGAGACAGGGAACCTGGAAAGCGCATCTCCGGACACTGATTTCATAGTCTGGCCCTCGGCAAAGGAAGGCAATGATGCCAATGCTTCGATTCAGTTCTGGGGCGCTCCATTAAGTGGATATCTTGCATCATCAAAGACCGCTAACCCGGAAGTGGCAGCTGAATTTGCCATGTTCTGCGCCATGCAGGATGCACTGTTCTACAATATTGAAAATAAAGCACCGACAGCTCTTGATACTGGTGTAACGATCGAAGGCATCTCACCGTTGCTGCAGAAGAATCTCGATCAGTTTAATGCCGCACAGCTGAAAATTCCATCGTTATGGGCGGCTACATTCAATACCAGGATGTCTGCAGAGATTTCAACGCTGAACAGCAAGCTTCTTACTGGCCAGTATTCCCCGGATGACTATATTGCTGCAATCAATCCGATTTGGGCAGAAAACTTTAATTGACACAGCATTTCGATCAATAAGGAATAAATACATAAACAGCATCCCTATATGAGCGGATCATATAGGGATGCTGGCCAATAGGTGACATATATGAATAAATTATATAGCAACAAGCTTGCAATATTTTTGTTTGCATTTCCTACGCTGTTATTATTTACAGCCTTCGTTGTCTATCCACTCTTTCCTGAAATAGTAATCAGCTTTCAAAATAACGACGGGTTCAAAAATATGGGATATGTGGGAGCTGCAAATTACTTAAATGTTTTGCGGGACGGAGCGTTTTGGAAATCAAATCAGAATACGCTTATCATAGTGCTGATTTCTACCTGTGCAGGACTGCCGATCTCATTGATCCTGGCATTGATCATGGACAGGCAGACAGACTCTGTGAAGAGGTTTTTCAAGGCCAGCAGCGTTCTTCCCGCTGTGCTTTCTGTTACAGTTATAGCGCAGATGTGGGTCGCAATATATGAACCGCAGTGGGGTCTTATCAATAACTTATTGAGGGCGGTCGGTCTTGACAAAATCGCCTTGGCATGGCTCTCTGATGAAAGAACGGTAGTAGCGGCAATTGCGGCAGCATTCCTGTGGCAGTATCTTGGCCTGAATGCACTGCTTTTCTATACAGGCATACAGACGATCCCGAAGACTTATTATGAAGCGGCAGTTATCGATGGCGCTGGTTTTATCAGAACAAGCATGAGGATCACGATCCCTCTTTTGAGGGAGGTGACCAAATACTTGCTTGTCATATCGGTACTGGGCTGTATGTCACAATTTGCTCATGTAAGGATAATGACCGGAGGCGGCCCGGGTGATGTATCAAGAACTGTCATTTACCAGCTGTTTTTCAAAGCATTTTCAGCTTCCGATTTTGGACAGGGCTGTGCGATAGCCATTTTATTTGTGCTGGAATGCCTCGTGCTTACTTTTTTGATCAACCGTTTTGTAGCAAGAGAAAAAATAGAGTTTTAATGGGATGGTGTAATGAGCATGAAAAAAAATAAGTTCAAAGCGCTGGTCGCTGCAGCGATGATACTGATCGGGATTTCATTCCTTTTTCCTTTGTACTGGATGATCAACATTTCATTCAAGTCAAAAAGTGAGGTTTATAACAACCCATTTGGTCTTCCGGAGCAATGGGTCTTTAATAATTACGGTGATGCGCTTGAAAAATTCAATTTCATAAAATATTTATCCAACAGCCTGATCTATTCCATTAGTACTATTGCTATAACAATACTTCTGGGAAGTATGTTTGCTTATTGCCTAAGCAGAATGAACTGGAAACATAAGGGCTTCGCATTGAGCTATATTTCAATGGGACTTATCGTACCTGCCCAGGTAGTTATTATTCCCATACTCATTATGATCAGAAATATCGGACTGAAGGGTACCCACCTCAGCCTGATCCTTCCATATTCGGCCTTTGCGCTTTCCTCCTGTGTTCTTATGCTCTATGCCTTTTTCAGAAGCCTGCCTAAGGAGCTTGAAGAGGCTGCCTGCATCGATGGCTGCAATATTTATCAAACCTTTTTCAGAATCATAATACCTGTAATTAAGCCTGCAATTGCCACTCAGTGCGTTCTTATATTCATGAATACATACAATGAATTCTTTCTAGCCTTTATATTGGCTGCCGATGATAAGATCAGGCCTTTGACGGTCGGATTGCTGAATTTCTTTGTTAGCATTGGAGTATCTCACTGGGGCCAGATCGGTGCGGCTATGATAATAACAAGCCTGCCCACGATAATCATATACATGCTTGGAAATGAGCAAATAGAAAATGCTCTTACTGCCGGTGCCGTTCTAAAATAACTAGGCGGCAGGATTTATAGAATTAACATGCAACAATTTTATGTTATAAAAGCATTTACAAGCAATGAAATATTTTATAGAATAAAGTCAATAATTGACGGATATTCTGGAGGGCTAAAGACAAAAGACATCATGTATGATGCTGTTAATGCTGTTAGTGAGCATTTCAATATGATTTATGTCATTTGTTTCAAAAAAAAATAATGCATAATCCTGAATAAATAAAATATCAAGTAAGCATGCTAAATTTTCAGATGCTTGCTTGATTTCTGTATTATGTATACCTATTTGGGAGCATATCTGATAGGATTAGTTCGGGAGCTTATCAGACAGGGTTCGTTGATTATGAGCGGAGATTTTCGGTAATACAAATCAAAGACGAGTCGCACTAATGGAGGATACCAAATGACTAAACAAAATTTCGAAGTTAAGAATGAAAAAATTCACAACGCATTTCTTGAACTGAAAAAGAACAATCCTGAAAAGCTTAAGGACAGACTAAAATTATCATGGAGCAATTGGGGATTCGGAATCGAATCTCTTGCAGAATCTGCAGCACGCCTGCAGCGGGCAGGCATAAAATACATTGAACTCCATGGCAACCATTATGGCCCGGATCTTGGGTACAAGCCGGATGAAACACTTAAGGTCCTTGATGACTACGGTATCAAGGTCGGAGGGATCTGTGGAATGTTTTCCGCTGATAACGATCTCTCAAGCAACCGTCCTATGCAAAGGCAAGCGGCAGTTGATTATATAAAAAGGGAACTTGAATTTGGAGCAAAGGTAGGCGCTTCTTATCTGCTGGTGGTACCGGGAGCGGTTGGAAGGCCCGGAGCCTATGACAATACGGAGTTTGAGAGAAGCGTGGAGACACTGCTGCTGGTGGCCGACCTCTTCGTAAAGTATGATATCAAGGCTGCAATCGAGCCGGTAAGGGCTGCTGAGGCCAGCTTCATTCATACTATAGCTGAAGCTAAAAAATATATCGCCGCAGTTAATCATCCGGGCGTACGGCATATAAACGGTGATGTTTATCATATGCAGTCCGGTGAAGCTCATATCGGTGAAGCTATAATGGATGCAGGAGAGATGCTCGTGAACCTTCATATGGCTGACAGCAACAGGTGTGCTTTGGGAGAGGGGTCTCTTGATCTTGATACTATCATAATGGCATTATACCTGATCGACTTCAATAACTCGGACAGATTTTTCACTCCGGAGCCTCTTGGACCAGGCGGAGATCCTTATCCTGCAATGAACGGGAAACCTGACAAGGCTTCTGTTGATAAGCTCGTAATGCAGACGGCAGCCTATTTCAGGGAAAGGGAAGAGGCACTCCTTCGTTAATGCGTAAAATTGAGCATGTAAACTCCGGTATATTAGGCGGGAGGCAGGCTGACTATTTATGGTCTGCCTGCTGTCCCATTTTTGCAGTATGCGTAAAAATCCTGCCGATTAGGGGAGCAGCAGCAATCAGAACAAATGCCTGTTTTGTATGACAGAGGATTACGATTGTGGTTTGTATCTTTTTCTATACTCGATCGGAGTACACCCAGCGATTTTCTTAAACATTTTAGAAAAATAAGAAAAATGAGAATAGCCTACTGCCGATACCACGGCACTGACCGAAAGCTCTGTTGAGACGAGCAGTTCCCTTGCTTTTTTGAACCGCTCCGAAATCAAATAATCTGATATTGAGACTCCTGTTTTCTTCTTGAATACTTTTGAAAGATAATCCGGACTGAGAAAGGTAAACTGTGCAATTGCTTCACGGGAGAGGTCTTCCTCATCCAGATGAAGCGCAATATATTCCTTTACCGTATCGACTACATCATTGGATCTTTCAACAGCATTGATCCTTTCCATTGTTTTTCGGATCGTATGCTTTACCCATATACGCATCTCTTCCAGAGAATTAACAGCCTTATCTTCCAATTCGATAGCAAGGGCATCATTAAAAATCTCACTTGCTGAAATACTGTTTTGATTCAGCAGCAGATGTATCATCTGCAGAAAGTCCTGCCGAAACTGCTTGAGCATATTTACATTGATATAACCTGTTCGTGAAAGCGCCTTGAAATATACAAATATCTCTTCAATGGCCTCCTTTTCCTTACCTTTTTTCAATAGCGTTGTCCAGAGGTCGATATTTGGAGTATTTGCATCCTGTGTTTTTTCTGCTTCATGAAATTCGACAATCTGATTCAGGATTACATTTTCATTTTTTAGTGTCTTTAGTACTGCTACCACATCAGAAAAATCAGAAACGCTCGTCATCTCGCCGATAAAGCATGATACGTCGCAATAGACCTTGTTGCAGGTGCGGATCAGCGCTTCACAATTTTCCATCAAAACCCCTTGCATTGTGCATCCGGTGCTTTCAAAGGAAAGGATGATAATATAGTCCATGCTGTTGAGCTTGATGATCTGGGTTGAAAACTCCTCCTTTGAGAAAATTTTATTTATTGATTGTTTTATCACATGTTCTATGATTTTTTGATTTCTAGGACTCAGTTCCTTTTGATATCGCTGAATGGTTAACAAAATCGGAAAGAAGTCCATGTCCATTGCGACAGGTATATTCATGCTTTCAATCATCGTTTTAATGGCTTTCTTTGATGTTAGCTCCATATTATTGATCAGATTGAGCCAAAAGCTTTCCATCACTAATGGAGTGATCCTTTTCCACATTTGCTGATAGTCATTTATCCTGAGTGTCTCTGTTTTCTTTTTCAGAACTGTCTCAGCTTTTTTTAATACGGAGTTCAATTCCTCACTATTTACAGGCTTGAGTAAATAATCCAGACATCCCAACCGCAGGGCCTGCTTTGCATATTTGAAATCTGTATGACAAGTCAACAGAACAGTAACCACATCCTGCTTTTTTTCCTGTCCCCATTCCAGTAATTCAATTCCTGTTCCCTGAGGCATTTCTATATCACAAAGCAGGATGTCAACTTGCTTATTCAGTATAATTTCTTTTGCCTCATGGATATTATTTGCAGTATAAAGCTTATCAACCGGAATGAGGGTACGATCGATACTGGTCCTGACCTTCTTGATATCATGATCATCATCATCAACAATCAAAATTGAATACACATTTTCCCCCCTTTACCTATAACATGTTGTGCAATGTGTGAATATCAGGAGAAATCGGTAAATATATTTCAATTTTAGCTCCGCCTGAATTGGAGAAACTAATATGTGATTTTTCTTTATAGAGCAGAGCCAGTCTTCGCTGAACGTTCATGATCCCCATGTGCTCACCATTCTTTTGAGGGAACGTATTACCAGAACTTAAGAACACTTGCAGGCATTCATCCGGGAAACCATTTCCGCAGTCCTGTATTAAAATCTTAATACAATCCTGCTGTTCATATTCTGCAAAATCTATTTTCACTGTTACAGAAACAAGTCCATCTTCAGATGCCGAGTATTTGATCGCATTCTCTATAAATGTCTGAACTATCAGAGGAGGGACCGGAGTATCATCAAGAAAATCCGGCACCTCAAAGGAATATTCCAGCTTGTGGTTCATACTCATTTTCTGAATGCGTAAATAATCCTCGCAGTGACTGATTTCATCTTTTAGAAGAACAAAGTTGAGGTGGTTTGTATAGATAAACCGGTAGTACCGGATCATACAAAGGGTCATCTCTTCAATCAGCTTGTAGTCCTTAAATTCAGAAAGATTATATAGGATATTCAGAGAGTTTATCAAAAAATGCGGGCTTTGCTGCATTTGCAGACGATAAAGCTCCTCTTTGAGGGCAGTATTTTTTTCGTGCTGTACACTGATTTGCAGATCCTGGATCTGTGTAAGCATATTATTGAAGGTCTCTTTTACGATCTCAAACTCGTCAGAAGTGGTTTTAGAATGAAATCTTGAGTTCAAATCTCCGTTTTTAACTTTTTTCATAGAACCTACTAATCTATTTAAAGGCAGCAATATGTCCTTATTGATAAATATGAGATAGATGGGGATGAATATAAAGCACAGAACAAACAAGATAATAAAAGAAACGCGAAGGATATGGGGAAGATAATTCAGGGTGTTTTTTTCCGGAATCAGGACATTCAGCTTGAAATTCCCTTTGGAGGAGCCTTGAGAAACAAACTGATAATTTGTCCTTTTTCCGTTCAGCATTAATGTTTTTAAACCGTTTTCTCCCTGGATCGACTCCAGATTCAGGTTGTTCAGCGGTGTTAATACTAAACCGTTTTTATCTGTGAAGAAGGTATGGATATTCTCACCGAGATCAACTAATGTCATGGGAGTTTTCAGACTTTCCAGCTGTATACATGCTCCCACATACATATCATTGAACTGCATGATGCGAATCAAATAATGTGAGTCTTCAATGGTATAAACCTTCCAATCGAAGAAGTCCATTGAACCAGTAGCTGCGTTATTCCGAATATATATACTCAGCAGATCCCGCTCCGAGTATTCCAGGTTACTTTTATTTACAGCCAGAAAAGTATTCGCCTCCGGGAGATATGCGAAAAAGCAGTCTACAGTTTTATATACCAGGATATCATTTGCAAGTTTATTCTTCAAAGATATTCTGGCAATATTGGAGGACATGTTGGAGTCGTTCTTTTTGATGGCTTGAAGGCTATCCTCATAGTAAATTGTCAGGCTTAGGTACTGTTCGATATCGATCAGTGCCGTATCGACCTGATTTAAATGGAGCGCAGCCATGTTTTCGTACAATTTTGATACTTGTGTACGGACAATAGAGATGGCATAAATATTTGTGAATACTAATAATATGACTACTGGAACAGTGAAGCATAAAAAATTGCGAATAAGTTTGGAACGGATCGAGTTCATTATTTTCCTCTTCCTTTTTAACTAGATATAAGTCCTATATATTTTTATTCTATTTTCATTTTCTCTATGGTTAAAATGTCCCGGACGGCACCTTTGCAGTTGAAGCAGTACTCTGCAGCTTAATAGCTGTCACATTGCCTATTATACCAATGGACCGCCCTTGTTGTAAAGATTCTGCACATCCGCTTTATTATGTTTACATAATTTACTTACGGTAAAATTCGCTGTAGTACTGTAAACTTTATGTTAACATATTTTTTCGCAAAAAGACTTTAAAGTAACAAATATAGGCCTGAAAAGTGTTAGAAAATTTGATGGATACAGCGTAAAATTTTATCTATCTTAAACAAAAAAACGACAGCCACCAATTAAAATAAATAAAAATTATTGTAAAGAGGAGGTATTGCATGAAATCAAATGCCGATAAATATCCAATTATTGTGGATAAAATTCTGACCAACCCTCATGAAGGGTTGATCATTGGCAATGGCGACTTTGCAGCGAACGTTACTTTTTCTTCTCATGAAATCATTCTCAGTCTCGGCAAAAATGATATCTGGGATTCGAGAATTGATAACGATGCCAAAAACCAAACACTGACACATGATGATCTGATTCGGTACGAAAAGGATTATGGTTTTGAATGGCCGGAGAATTGTGACAATGTCCTGACACGGTTTGCAGACTGGGAGGGGAAACCGGAAGGAGTCGATGTGGTTTTTGGATCCCTTGCAGAAGAAAAGGAACGCTGCGGCAAGCTGGTTTTATGGTTCGGCGGATTTGGCCTCAGAAGAGCCGGACGCATCAGGATCCGTCATTGCGGGTTTAGCAACACGAAAGTTCATGCGAAGCTGAATATAAAGAACGGACTATTAGAGTCCACTGTCGATTTGGGAAGAAGTAAGGTCCATTTTACTGCATTTGTCCATAAAGAATTGAATACACTTGCCACGAAGCTGTCTGTTGAAGGTGACACTACTGCGATCCAGATATTCGTTGAAAAGGAACCGGACTATGCGGATCCTACCATGCCTTTGCCTGAAGTATCCTTGCTGACAGATCACAGCGGTACCATAACGCAGCTTATTCCCGAGAAATATGACACTCCGGATTTTAACTGGTGTATAGCTTCCTCTTTCCCGGAATCAACTGACAAAAACTCTGACAGTAAAGTACCTGTACTTGACATGGCCTATGCACTTGCACAGGCTCTGAGGTTGAATGACGGAAATGAGATCACATTGTTTACCGGTATATCCACAGACCGTGAGAACCATCCGGATACAAAGGAACGCGCTGTCCGCATGATGGGTGAGAATACGATAGAGCGTTTTAATCGTCTGCTCGCTGACAGTGAGCAGCTTTGGGGAAAATATTGGGAATCCTCCAGCATCGAACTCGAAGATAAGGAACTGGAATCAGTCTGGTACAGAAACCTTTATGGCTTTGCTTGCCACCTGAAGCCCGGAGCTCAGGCACCTTCACTGTGTGCGAATGTTCCCATCGATGATAATGCGGACTTCCACTCCCGCTATACCTGGAACCATAATGTACAGAAATGGTTTGCGGCAGCATTGCCGGTCAATCATCTGGAATGGTACGAGGTATTCGCAGACCTGATCCGTCAGCACATGCCGACATTTGAGTATTTATCCGAAATGATATTCGGGCTCAAGGGCGGCGTATATTGCGATCTCAGCAGTATTCCATATGCACCCCCTCATCGTGCAATCGTGAACAATAAATGGGGACGCGCACTAAGTCATACCGGCTGGCTTTCTCTGATGCTGTGGCAGCACTGGGAATATACCCATGATGACGAATGGCTGGAAGAAAACGCCTACGATTACATTAAGAAAGCTGCAATATTCTACAGTGAATATCTGAAAAAATATCAGAAGGAAGATGGCGACATCTACCCATCTATGCGTCTGGAAGAACCGGGATGGTGCAAGGGTTTCGTAGGAAACAAAAATCATGTAACCGATATCGTTATGTTCAGAAAAGCCTTTGAATGTGCTGTCAGCGCTTCGGAAACGCTTGGCTTGGATGAAGAATTGCGTGAAGACTGGAAACAGGCGCTCAAAAAGGTTCCGGATTTAGATTATGGATGGACAGACGATCATCAGGGCTGGTATGCCTTCTGTAAGGACTGGGACAAATTCGACTCGGTTATTCAGGGCAAACGACTCTCTGAATTTGCAGATATGGAATGGCGTCTTGAATATGCCCGCACTAATCGTTGGGGATGCGGCGGATGGCTGGTATACCCGGGCGAATATCTGAACGGAGACGAAGAGGGCGGCCTTACTGAAGTATTACGGGATATGCTGGGCAGAACAAGTATACTGCGTCCAAAGGGTACATCTACTCCTGCACCGCTTCATTCAATTTCTGCCATGGTGCCTTTCATCCGACTGGGAATCAAAGAGAAATTTGAAGAGATACGTACCGCTCTGCTAAATCATCGTTTTGATAATGGCTTATACTCTGCAGTTTCATATGCCGAAGGGCAGCTGCCTGTTTGGGTAAGCAACAACTGGAGAATGGTTGAAAATCAGTTCCAGGGCATTATGTGTATAACAGAAATGCTGCTGCAGTCACAGGGAAATAAAATCTGCTTATTCCCATATTGGCCGGCAAATATTGCGGCAAAATTCGAACGGCTGAGAGCCCGCGGAGGTTTCTTTGTAAGCGCTGAGAAGGATAAAGACAGCCTTATAGCATTGAAGGTAGAAAGTGCAGCAGGCGGAAAATGCTGCATAAAATGGCCGGAAAAGAAAGAGCCGGTTATTGAAGAAAATGGAGCCAGAGTTCCATTTGACATTAAGGAGCAGGTTATTGTTTTTAGCACTGAAGCCGGAAAAACTTATAACTTCAAAATATAAATCGGAAAGGACTGTTATAGATGAGAATTATTGATGCTGATGTACATCTTGCGCCTATAAGAGAACAGGGGATAGATGCAAGTATTGAAACTACTATTATGAAGATGGATCGTTCGAAAGTGGATCAGGCGTTAGTATGGTTGATCCCGCCTTACTTGAGGTACATTGATGACTCCAATGCTTACATCTACAAAGCGACACAGAAATATCCCGATCGTTTTCTGGGATTTGGCTGGGCTGATCCGAATCTTGGAGTTGATAAAGCAATCGATTCAGTGAAAAAGTGTGTTAATGAATACGGCTTTCATGGTGTGAAACTCAATGGAGCGCAAAATAGCTATTATATTGATGATCCTGCTTATGCTCCGGTAATTGAAGAGATCGCAAAAACTAAAAAAGCCTTAGCCTTTCATGTAGGAGCAGATGCTTTTGAATTTACACATCCGTTCCGCGTGGAGAAGATTGCCAAGGAATATCCTGAAATGAAAATATTGGTTGCTCACATGGGTGGAGTCGGTCATGCGGATCTTACAGATGCGATGATCGAGGTCGCACAGGAATGCCCAAATATTATGCTGATTGGCAGCATGGTTAGAACGAAAGCGGTATGGAAGGCTATCAAGCAATTGGGCGCAGACAGAGTTTGCTTTGGAAGCGATACTCCCTTTGACATCATGCATGCATGCGTCGGCAAATATAAAGCGCTTCTTGAAGATATGCCGATGGATGATCAATTAAAAATCATGGGCGGAAATCTTTTAAAGACTTTAGGTCTTTAAAGTAAACGTAATAAATAACGGGAGGTGAACTTAATAGGTTGTACTTAATGTTTGCTGGTCTTAAGATCTTAAAAAAGGAGAGAAAACAATGACAAGAAAACTTAGTTTTAAACGTGGACTTACCCGTATTCTGGCATTGGCAATAGCAATGTTGATGCTTCTGGTCACCGCATGCAGCAAGGATGCAACAAACAACGACCCCAATCCCTCACAAACAGGTACTTCTGGCACTGATAACAATACCGCAGATCAAGTAAATGGAGAGCCAGATAAGATCGTTATGGCCCTGTGCGCAGACAATTCTCCGCATACGGCAGACGCTCCGATAGTTGAAGATGCTATCAATGAAATCACACTTGAAAAGATCAATACAGAGGTTTCGCTGCAGCTCTATCCGTACTCAAGTTATGATCAGCAGATCACATTGATGCTGTCAGGTAACGAACCGCTGGATTTGATTTTTGTTAATGGCAACAACTACTCCTCTTATGTAAGCCGCAACCAGCTTATACAATTGGATGATCTGATTGATGCTCACGGATCGGGAATAAGAGAAGCTCTTGGAAGTTATCTTGACGCTACTGCTATCAATGGAAATCTCTATATCGTACCTACTATTCGCGACCTGGCAAAATGCTATGCTGTTAACATGCGAAAGGATCTTGTTGACAAGTACAGTATCGATACCAGTGCAATCAAATCAATCTCCGACCTGACTCCTGTTCTCAAAACAGTCAAGGAAGGCGAGGGCCCGGACTTCTATCCTCTGGTAACTGCTGCTTCAGGCAAATCCATTCTGAGCTTCAATGTCACTTACGATCCGCTTGGTGATCCCATTGGTGTATTGTTGAATGACGGACTGGATAATACAGACGTGGTTCTGTATGAAGAAACCGAAGAGTATCGTGATTATGTGAAATTGGTATATGATTGGTACGAAGCAGGATATACAATGAGAGATATTACTACCACTCAAGAAGGATATGCATCTTTATTGAAGGCAGGAAAAGGATTTGCATATCTCAATGGCGCCAAAGCCGGATATGCTGAGCAGGCCACAAGAAATGTCGGCTCTGAGATTGTGACAATACCGATAACAGATTACATTGCAAACACAGCCAGCGTAACTCAGGTTAACTGGGGTGTATCAGTAACAAGCAAAGCTCCTGAAGCTGCCGTAAAATATCTCAACCTGATGTTCTCGGATAAGGACCTTGTAACCACGCTTTGCTGGGGTGTTGAAGACAAGCATTACGTAATTGATGACGAAGGGTATGCTTATTATCCTGAAGGTGTAGACGGCAATTCCAGCGGATGGACCCTGAACATGGGCTATGCAATGGGCAACCAGTTCCTTGCTCCTTTGTGGAAAGGCGAGCAGCCTAATCTGTGGGAAACAATGAAGAATGACAATGAAACTGCCGGCCGTTCCAAGGCGCTTGGATTTACTTTCGACAGTTCAAACGTAAAAACAGAATTAGCTGCTGTAAACTCTGTGCGCGCTCAGTATAAGCTTCTCATCGAATGCGGAATGAGCGATCCGGAGAGCGGTATTATCGAAGAATATATAGCTAAAATGAAGGAAGCCGGCGTCGATAAGATCCTTGCTGAAAAGCAGGCTCAGCTGGATGCATGGTTAGCTAATAAGTAATACTCGAATGCTGATTTAATTTATTTATGAAAACAGTTGGTCTGCTGTTTGTTCATAACAAATCTGCAGATCAACTGTTATTTCCCAAAGGAGTTAGCACTATGCCGACAAAATCTGCCAAGACTCAAAGGTCTTCAAAACCATTGATGCAAAAGCTGCCGATATATCTTATGATGGTCCCGGGATTTATATATTTACTCTTTAATAATTACATTCCTATTGCCGGCCTTGCTATTGCATTTAAGGATATTGACTTTCGAAAGGGCATCTTTAAAAGCGACTGGATTGGTTTTAAGAATTTTGAGTACCTGTTCAAAACCAAAGATGCACTGATTATTACGAGAAACACTTTATTATACAATGCTGCATTCATTCTTCTTGGAATCGTGTTTGGTGTTTTAGTTGCACTTTTATTGAATGAGATCACCAATAAGCGTCTTTTAAAATTCTATCAGACAACCATCCTTTTACCACAGCTGGTATCCTGGATCATTGTCAGCTATTTTGTATATGCACTATTGAGTATCGACAAGGGTATGGTTAATAATGGTATTCTGCCGTTATTGGGAATTAAGGAGATTTCGTGGTATACAGAATCAAAATACTGGCCTTATATTATAACTATTATGCAGATATGGAAAACTGTTGGCTTTAACAGTATTATATATCTGGCAACGATAATCGGGATCAGCAGTGATTACTATGAAGCGGCTACATTGGATGGTGCTTCCCGCATTAAGCAAATCGTTCATATAACGCTGCCGTTATTGACTCCCACCATTATCACACTTTTCCTTCTGCACGTCGGAAAAATCTTCTATGCGGATTTCGGCCTGTTTTTCCAGGTACCGATGAACTCCGGAGCGCTGTTTACTACAACTAATGTAATCGACACCTATGTGTACAGAGCATTGATCCAGCTGGGAGATATCGGGATGTCTGCAGCTGCGGGATTTTATCAGTCCATCGTTGGGTTCACTTTGATTGTTATTTGCAATTTGATAGTTCGGAAGTTCAATAAGGAAAACGCACTGTTTTAAGTTTGCTCTTTGATTTGACCGCACATTGTTTTGCATAAGGTATTTGCCTACAGAAAGAAAGGAAATCTCGGCCATGATATCAAATTCAAAAGTAAAAAAAAGAAATAGTTTAATAGCAAGTATAATTCTTACCATTGCAACTATTAGCTGCATTTTACCGTTCCTCTTGCTGATAATTGGTTCTTTTACCGATAACAATCTCATTATTAATGAGGGATACAGCTTTTTCCCAAAAAAGTGGAGTGTTGCCGCCTACGAATATCTGGGAAAAGATTTTAGCTCCATGGTAAATGCATATTTGGTAACTATTTTTACAACCGCATTCGGAACCGCCTTGGGGCTGATAATCTCCTCAATGCTTGCATATGGCTTGTCAAACAACCGACTCAAAGGCAGCCGTACGCTAAACTTTTTGGTTCTGTTTACCCTGTTGTTTAATGGTGGTCTGGTCCCTACCTATCTGATGTATACACAGCTTTTTCACATTAAGAATACGGTATGGGCGCAAATCTTTCCAACACTGCTGGTGAACGGTTTCTATGTAATGCTGCTGCGGTCCTATTTTAGAACTAACATTCCGCAGGAAATGTATGAAGCAGCCCGTATTGACGGAGCCAGTGAGGCGCGTGTCTTTTTTAAGATCTGTCTGCCTCTTTCCCTTCCTATTTTAGCTACTATTGGTTTGATGCAGGGGTTGTCCTATTGGAATTCATGGGTAAACGGACTATATTATCTGACAGATACTAAGTTCTATAACATTCAAAATATACTAAATCGTCTGTTGCTGGATATCCGTTATCTGCAGTCCGGATTTTTCGGCGATATGGCCAGTGAATTGCTTGCGAACATGCCAACAGATTCTGTTATAATGGCTATTGCTGTAATCGGTGTGGTACCTATACTGTTCATATATCCATTTTTCCAGAAATACTACATCAAGGGTATTACACTGGGCGGTGTAAAAGGGTAAACATAATACTGTGCCGCAATATTGAAGTAGTACATCAAGAATAGTCTCGTCTCTTTAGGAGATGGGACTTTTTTGTACCGAAATTCAATCTATGGGATAAATGTTTGAGGTATAATGTGACAAGTGTTTGAGGTATATTTGATGAAAAATGGCACATAAAATGCCGTTGAGTACTCAAAAGGGGCGTATTAACGCCCCCTTGGCAACAGACTATCTATGCAACGGACTTTACCGGCAACAGATAATTGAGGTACTACATTATTGGGATTTATTTTTGATATGTCACCAGATCCTGATATAGTTTTCGCCTTTTTTCAATTGAGCTATCGGACCCAATGGACTTTTTTCAGCCCTCTGCGAATCCAACAGATCAGTATCAATTACCACATTGCTGCCATCCGGGCTTTCATATTCCGCATCTGCGATACGCACCCTCATCAATGTGGCTGTGGATTGTGTCTGACACTGCATGCTTTCAAAACTTTCCGGCAATTCGCAGGAAAGATAGCCTTCGTCTCCATTATCGATGATCTGCAGCTTTGGATCAAAGCTTTCCTCTACTATATTGCTGTCTTCCCTTTCAAATGCTTCGGCTCCGTTGAGATATGCATTGTTATTTATATAAACAGGCTGCTCTACCGGTAAAAATTGTGTCAGATCGCCGGTTTTTTCATTGACCTTTTCGATGTATTCCTCCAATGATGCACTATAGCCTTTGTAATGAGATGTTCCTGTATACAGACCTTCATTACCGATGAAGATGTTGTTGAAGAAGCGGTCGTCTCCGCCGTAAATATGGGAGAAGCCTTTTATTTCAGTGCTGTGTGGAAGGTGGTACTGTGTTGAACGGTTAAGTACCTTCTGGTGATTTACCTTGCCGCAGAACAGATTGTTGATATATGCTCCTCCCTGAGACATGTTGTCCAGACTATAGTTTGAGGCCATTACATTATTGTCGACAATATATGGCCCGTGGCTTACCTCTACGAACAAATCACGATTATTATTGTAGAATATATTCTTGCTGATCCTTGTACCCTGTGTCTGCCAATCGCTCCAAATACCAAGTGAGCAATTGTGGATACGGTTATGGTGGATGTGTGTGTCAATTGCTGCATGGAATTTGATTCCTGCTATTTCATGACCGTAGAATTCACGCTTGAGTGCAATGTTGTATATATGGTTGTGGTGAACTTCACTGAAAATACATCCGAGGTGGCCGACTACACCGTTCTGACCGCAATCGTATATGGTATTGTAACGGATAATGTGGGAACCGATTTTTTCCTTGCTCCAGCCATTTCGCTTTGCAGAAAAGACAGATTCCAACTGATACTGATAACCAGGCTTGTCTTTGCGGATGGAACGATAGTTATTGCCGGTAGTGGCTTCTTTGCCGATACTGATGGCACTGCATTTTGAATCGTGGATGATGTTGTTTTCAATGATCCACCCTTTACTCCAGTTTGCACCGAGAAGTCCTGGCTGGTCTGCAGTGGGGGGTGCCCATGGTGTTGCGGCTTGTGCCATCTCAAAGCCTCTGACAGTAATGTAATCGATGCCTGTCTCCATAGGATAAAAGCACGATCTGCGTACATTTATTTCAACAAGCTCGCTGTTTGGATCTGTGCCCTGAAAATTTGCATAGATGGTCGTATTGTCGGCATCAACCTCGGTAAACCAGACATATTTTGTCTGCTCAGGGTTATGGATGGGGACAAATTCCTGTGTCCAGTGATCCATTACTTCTGTTCTGACGACCGGGTTTATAAGATCATCATATCGGCTGACTTCATAAAAAGACATACCATTGAGATAGACTTCTCCCAAATGCTTTGTCTCTTTGACTGTGACCAGCCAGTCACCGAATATCTTCAGTTCATACGGATTGTAATCGCCAAAGAATGAGTTCGACAGAACCGTTTTCCATACATTGCCTTCAACCTGCTGCCAGTTCTGTATACGTTCCGAACCTTTTATAGTTACCCTTTCACCCTCAGCAGACTGATATGTGATCCTCCTTTTATCGCTTAAGCCTTTATATTTTGGCTTTACCCATTCACGGTATTCGCCTTCATGGACAATAACCGTATCTCCCGCCAAAGCGACAGAAGCTGCCTTGTTTATTGTCAGAAATGGATGCTGCACAGTTCCCTGATTTTGATCTGAACCGTTCTTTGCTACATGGTATTCCATATCATTTTCTCCTTTGACTATTATTTTGATGCTTCATATATTAACAGCTCAATCTGCCATAATTATAGTAAATCACAGCTGCTGATTCTATTCAAAATACTGTACACTTTTGATCAATTTTTGTGTTTTGGCAGGGAGTTATGGCCGAAATACTTCTGACGGCTTCTAAGGAGTACGATATTGCGGTAAAATACTTAAGTGGAATAATATTTTTAGTGGAAACAGCGGCTTTAAAACTGTATTTTTCCCCAATGGAATTGAAGAGGATGAATAAATAATGGCGCATGTTAACCACAGGAAAGGCGGGTTGTATGATGTTTGATGTTGTTGCGCTGGGAGAACTCCTTATTGACTTTACTCCGGCAAAGCTGGGCGGATCGGGACACAGCTGTTTTGAGCAAAATCCCGGCGGAGCACCGGCAAATGTATTGGCTGTAGTATCCAAATACGGAGGCAGATGCGCATTTATTGGCAAGGTAGGATCTGATATGTTCGGGGAGTTTCTGAGGGACACACTTAAACGCCTGTCGATCGACTGCCGCAATCTTGTAGCCGATCCTGAACACAATACTACGCTTGCTTTTGTTTCTATTGATGAAAATGGAGACAGAAGCTTCAGCTTTTGCAGGAATATAGGGGCTGACACATGTCTTTTGGCTGAAGAGGTAGATATCGAACTGATCAGGCAGTGCAGGGTCTTTCACTTCGGAACGCTGTCGATGACTCACGAGCCGGCGCATTCGGCTACAATGAAGGCGCTGGAAACTGCAAAAGGCTTCGGCAGGGTCATTTCCTTCGACCCGAACTACAGGCCGCTGCTATGGAAGGACGAAGCATCTGCGATCCGGGCTATGAATAAAGGACTTTCATATGCGGATATAGCAAAGCTGTCTCTTGAGGAGGCACAGATGATAACAGGTGAAAAAAAACCGGAGGACTGCTTGAAGTCCATCCTTTCGTATGGGCTTTCGCTTGCTGCTGTGACTTTGGGGCCGGAAGGCTGCGTATATGCCGCTAACAAGCATACAGGAGCGTTTCCTCAGTTCCCGGCGGATACAATTGATACGACAGGAGCGGGTGATACATTCTGGGGAACGGTGATATATGAGCTATTGAGGCGCGGATGCGGAGAAAAGGCGGCCGTAGCAGAGCTGGCAGAGGAAGAGCTTTCGGAGATAATGCTAACCGCAAATATTGCCGCCGCCATGAGTACTGAGAAAAAAGGGGCAATACCATCGATACCCGATTACAAGGAAGTCGAAGAAGTACTGAAGAGAGCATGACACGGTAAATTCTCAGCGACGGGTTATTCAAATCTTTAACAACAGCTTAGATAAACACAAACCTTGTCTCAAAACCTGATATAGCTTACATTTCAGATAACCCCGAGGTTGCAGAGATATCAATAAAGGATTCACGACAGTGAGGATAGAAGAGCATTGACTGTGACAGTCCTACCTGCGGCTGCCGAAAAAGAGGAGTAAAACGTAACGATATGGTTATTCGTCATTAGCAGCTATAAATTAAATAAAAATCCTAAAACAGCAAACTATATTAGAGACGGTAAGAATGCGGCAAACCTCGAAGAGGTGCTGTAACGGCAAACAATTAGTGCGGGACAGGAGGAGCTTATGATCGATCACAAAAACAACGGCAGTAAGGTATCTGATGCAGTAGAAGGTATGGTGGTGAATGCAAAGCTGGCTCTGAAGGAAATGGTTAAGCTTGACCAGAAAAGTGTTGATCATATCGTTAAGGAGATGGCTCTTGCAGGATTGGCCGATCATATGAGATTGGCAAAAATGGCTATCGATGAAACCCAAAGAGGGGTTTACGAAGATAAAATCGTAAAGAATTTATTTGCGACGGAATATATCTATCATAGCATCAAGTATGAAAAAACCGTCGGTATTATTGATGAGAATGAAGAAGAGGATTATTTTGAAATAGCAGAGCCGGTTGGTATCATTGCCGGCATTACGCCTGTCACTAATCCCACCTCTACTACCCTGTTCAAATGTATAATTGCGATAAAGACAAGAAATCCGATAATATTCGCATTTCACCCCAGCTCACAGAAATGCAGTGCAGAATCCGCCAGAATCGTTCGAGATGCGGCTGTTAAGGCGGGAGCGCCTGAACACTGTATTCAGTGGATAGAGAATCCTTCTTTGGAAGCTACTCAGGTTTTGATGAAGAATGATGGGATCTCACTGATACTTGCTACAGGCGGCTCTTCCATGGTCAAGGCAGCATATAGCGCAGGAAAGCCTGCGTTGGGGGTCGGCCCCGGCAACGTGCCGTGTTATATAGAAAAAACAGCGGATATAAAGAGGGCCGTTACTGATCTGATCCTGTCAAAGACCTTTGATAATGGAATGATCTGTGCATCGGAGCAGGCAGTTATCATAGATGAGGATGTCTATGGACAGGTAACTGAATACATGAAGAAATTAGGCTGTTATTTTGTGAATGAAGAAGAAAGAAGAAGGCTTGAAGGTCTAGCAATCGACGAAAAGAAACAATCTATGAACCCTCAGATCGTAGGACAATCTGCAGATGCTATATCACAAATGGCGTCGATCATGGCTCCGGAGGGTACAAAAATATTGGTTGCAGAGATTGATGGGGTAGGTCCGGAGTTTCCGCTGTCCAGAGAAAAACTGAGCCCCATATTGGCATGCTTTAAAGTCAATAATTCCGCCGAGGGTATCCAAAGGGCTGTAGAAATGGTCAATTTTGGAGGTTCGGGACATTCTGCGGTAGTCCATTCCAACGATGAAGCTGTAATCAATGAGTTTGCCGAAAGGGTAAACACCGGAAGGATTATTGTAAACCAGCCCTCGAGTCATGGTGCTATAGGGGATCTGTATAATACTAATATGCCCTCACTGACATTAGGATGTGGTTCTTTTGGCAGAAACAGTACGACAGCCAATGTCACTGCGGTAAATCTAATAAATAAAAAACGTGTGGCAAGGAGAAGGTACAACATGCAGTGGTTCAAGATACCAGAGAAGATATATTTCCAGCCCGGTTCTGTGCAATACCTGTCCCAAATGCCAAAAATATCGAGGGCGTTTATTGTCACAGATGAGATGATGCTCAAATTGGGTTATGTTGAGAAGGTTCTGTATCATCTGCGAAAAAGAGACGGCATAAACTATGTACATTCAGAAATATTTGACAGAGTACGGCCGGATCCTACCGTTGATACGATAAGAGAAGGCGTGGCTGCGGCGGAAGCCTTCAGACCTGATGTTATTATTGCTCTTGGAGGTGGATCGGCGATTGATGCGGCTAAAGCCATATGGTTATTTTACGAGCACCCTGAAACTGATTTCAGCGATCTTCGAATGAAGTTTATGGATATCCGCAAGAGAGTTTTTAAATACCCTCCGCTTGGCAAAAAGGCAAAGCTGGTGGCGATCCCGACAACCTCGGGTACGGGCTCGGAGGTCACATCATTTTCTGTGATAACCGACCCGACAGGGGAGACTAAATACCCATTGGCAGACTATGAACTGACACCCGATGTGGCTATTGTTGATCCGGAATTTGTCCAGTCGGTGCCGCCCCAAGTGCGAGCTGATACAGGAATGGATGTATTGACTCATGCAATCGAAGCATATGTATCAGTTATGGCATCGGATTACACTGATGGACTTGCTATGAAAGCTATTCAGCTAGTGTTTGATTTTTTACCGAAGGTATATATAAATGATAATGATAAAAAGGCATTTGAAAAAATGCATAACGCTTCATGCATAGCAGGAATGGCTTTTACAAATGCATTTTTGGGCATTAATCACAGTATGGCGCATAAACTGGGCGGTGAATTTCATATACCTCATGGGCGGGCTAATGCTGTTTTGCTACCTTATGTGATAAGATACAATGGCTCAAGGCCATCTAAGTTCACTGCGTTCCCCAAATATGAACACTATATTGCTGATGAAAAATATGCGGAAATAGCAAAATATCTCGGGCTCCGCTGCGGCACCGCAGAGGAAGGCATCAGCAGTCTGATTTCTGCGATAACAGAACTGATGAAAAAGCTTCAAATGCCACTATCCATAAGGGAATGCGGAATATCTGAGGAGAAGTTTATGAGCTCCCTGGATGAGCTTGCAGACAAGGCTTTCGAGGACCAATGTACACCGGCAAATCCGAGAATGCCGCTGGTGTCGGAACTAAAGGATATCTATATTAACGCTTATAAGGGTTCATGAAGCTTGATGCAGATATAGCAGAATCTGAACGATAAAATATGGCAGACGGTTTCCACAGGATCCCTCAGAGGTTTTATTTGCCTTTAGTACAAACTGGATTTCTCAATTACTATATAGTATTATTATTTTATGAGAGGTTACAGGGGGTGGACAGCCTGTTGCGTATTGTTGTAATAGAGGACGAAGACCGTGCCCGCAGAGGGATACTTTCGCTGATCCAGGTAATCGAAGGTGACTATGAAGTCATTGCTCAGGCTGCTGACGGCCGCAGAGGGTTCGAACTGATCCGTAAGCTGAAGCCTGATCTGGTGTTCACTGATATAAAGATGCCTCTGCTGGATGGACTAGAAATGATTAAGATGACCCGGGAAGAGGGGTTGGATACAACCTTTGTTATTATCAGTGCATATGAAAACTTTGAATTTGCACGTGAAGCTATTTCATACGGTGTCACGGAATATATACTCAAGCCTATTATATTTGAGGATGTGGAGCAGGCACTGAAAAAGGCAGAACAGACTATGGCTAATAAAAAGCCGGTGCTTCAGCCGGTAAAACCTGTGGGAAATATCCATCCATGTGTACAGAAGGCGCTGAGCATTATAGAGAAGGAGTATGCGGCCAAGCTGACACAGGAAGAGCTTTCTGGCCGGCTCCGTATCACTCCGGGATATTTCAGCTACCTTTTTCACAGGGATGTTGGTGTGAATTTTTCGACATATCTGAAGAAATACAGGATAGATGTCGCAGCAAGCCTGCTCAGGGAACAACAGATGAAAATACAGGATGTAGCAAGGATAACCGGCTATACCGACACCAAATACTTCTGCAGGGTATTCAAGGAAATAACAGGTCTTTCACCAAGCGATTATATGAGGTCATCATAAATTAGATTATTATGAGTGTAAAATAGTCCACCTATTATAAAAAGTTCTTATAAGAATCTCCACCCATCAAAAGTGAGTAAGTTTTCTACATATTCCACGGCAGGTATAATTGAGACATAAATAAATCTTATCATTATTGGGAGGGATTCGATGAAAAAGAGAAATGCTATCTTAACAGCTTTATGTGCCCTGCTCATCATTTCGATGCTTGCCGGATGCTCGGGAACAGGAGCGAACTCAAACACACCATCGCAACAGCCGTCAGACCAGCCTGCATCAGATAAGACGGGCGGATCTGGAGCTGAGAAGGTATCGCTTGACCTCTGGCACTATTTTAGTGAGAATGAGGGTGAAGTATTCGGTAATATTATTGAAACCTACAATACCCAGAATACAAAAAATGTCGATGTAGTTGCAACGTTTGTTGCACGTGACGATTTGATGAAGCAGTATACGATGGGTGCTGTATCGGGCGAACTGCCTGATATCGGAATGGTCGACAACCCGGATCATGCTTCCTTTATTACAATGGGTGTTTTTCAGGATATTACTGACCTTGTAGATTCCTGGGGGCAGAAGGATAAGTTCTTTGAAGGGCCGCTTAAAAGTGCGACACTTGATGGAAAGATTTATGGATTGCCTCACAACTCCAACTGTCTTGCGCTGATCTATAACAAGCAGCTTTTAGCGGAAGCCGGTGTGAATAAAGTGCCTGAGACCTGGGATGAGTTGATGGCGGCAGCTGGAAAGCTGACCAAGGGTGACACATATGGTCTTGCCATTTCTGCAGTAAAAAATGAAGAGGGTACCTTCCAGTTTATGCCGTGGTTTATTTCCGCAGGCGGAGCAATCGAAGACTTGTCCTCACAGCAGTGTATCAATGCGCTTTCATACCTTACAGACCTTATCAACAACGGATATATGTCAAAGGATGTTATCAACTGGACACAGGCTGATACCAACTCTCAGTTCATCGGGGGCAAGGCAGCAATGCAGATAAATGGCCCCTGGAATATAGCAAATATCCAGAGGGATGCACCGGATCTTGATTTTGGTGTAGCGCTTGTTCCGAAAGATCAGAAGCATGCATCAGTGCTTGGAGGCGAAAACTTCGGTGTCTGCACCGGAGCACCCAAGGAAGAAGGCTTCGATGTATTGTCGTTTATCCTTAGCGCTCAGAATGCTGCAGATTACTGTGAAACTGCAGGTAAGTTCCCACCGAGGGCGGATGCTATGGAACTGAAGGAAGTATGGACGAATGATCCAATATTCAGTGTGTTTGCACAGGGCATGCAGTATGCCATGCCTCGCGGACCGCATCCACGCTGGCCGGAGATTTCCGATGCCATGTCAACAGCCTTGCACGAATCGTTCACAGGTGCAAAAGGACCTGAACAGGCAATGAAGGATGCAGCAGTTAAGGTTGACGAAATATTGAAATAACATACAAAATCTGAAACTGTTCAATGTAAAGCCGGGATGGCCTTTGGACCCATCCCGGTTTTACAAAAGAGAGGAGCTTATATATGAGAAAACTCCTGAGCAGCAATGCCCGTGAAATGCGGAACGGTTATCTGTTTGTTCTGCCCGCTCTGCTATATATGCTGATACTGATCGGTTACCCGCTGATATATAACTTTAATATGTCTTTTAAGAATCTAAACGTGATGACCTTTAAGGGGAATTCTTCAGTATATGTGGGTTTTGAAAATTACAGGGCGCTGTTTTCCGATTCGATATTTTTACAGGCTATGGGACAGACATTTAGGTTTACAATATGGTGCCTTGTTTTTCAGTTTGTAATAGGCTTTATGATGGCTTTGTTTTTCAGCAAAAAGTTCCCGCTTTCCGGAATTATTCGCGGCACTATAGTTGTGAGCTATATGATGCCCATGTCGGTCACTGCCCTTGTATTCAAAAATATGTTTGCTACAGGGACCAATGAGGGTGTTATCAATTTCTTACTTACTACACTTGGGTTGATGGATCCGGGCAGCCCGATAGGATGGCTCATAGGACAAAAGGAAGCACTTTGGGCAGTAATCATAGCTAACTGCTGGGTTGGCATCCCGTTCAATATGCTGCTTTTGACAGCCGGACTGACCGGGATACCCGGGGATATTTATGAATCTGCTACCATAGATGGGGCAAACGGGTTCAAAAGGTTCCGCTATATCACGCTGCCGCTTTTGAAGCCTGCAATACTGGCTGTGCTGATGCTTGGCTTTATCTATACATTCAAGGTGTTCGACCTGGTATTTGTTATGACGAAGGGCGGACCCCTTAATGCGACACAGGTGCTTTCGACGTATTCTTACAAGCTGGCTTTTAATGAGTACAATTTTTCAATGGGAGCTGCAGGCGCAGTTGTTCTGTTTTTGTGTCTGATGGTCGTAGGACTTGTTTATCTGTGGCTTGTTAGAAAAGAAGAGTCCTATTAGCAGAAATACCTGGCAAATGTATAAAGCATGAGTAAGGCCAAACGTTTAAAGGAGGGTGCAATATGGCGACGGATACATCGAAACGAAAAAGCTTTTTCAAGTCGTATAGTTCTGCTGCTGCCAGAAGAAAAAAGATAATCCTGTCCGTTTGCGGAATTACGATAGGACTTATGTTTTTATTTCCGCTTTACTGGCTTGCAATTAATTCATTCAAGCCTGATCTTGAAATCTTTTCGGGGCTCACCTTTTACCCCAATACATTTACCACCAAACCGTGGGCGGAGCAGCTTGGAAGCCGTGACTTTCTAGCTTCATTGAAGAACAGCATGCTGATTGCAACATTTTCAATGTGCATTTCATTTGTGCTCGGTGTAAGCGCAGCCTATGGACTCGCACGCTTTGATATTCCGGGCAAGGCGGTGATACTGCTGGTTTTTCTGGTAACACAGATGATGCCGGCCTCACTTCTTCTGACACCACTTTATTTGAATTTTTCAAGAGTAGGTCTGCTGAATTCATATTTTGCTCCGGCATTGGCTATTGCATCAGGGTCTGTTCCGTTTATTGTAATTACACTTCGGCCATACTTTTCCAGGCTGCCGAAATCACTTGACGATGCGGCAAGAATTGATGGCTGCAATGCATTTGGTTCCTTCATCAGAATTATGATGCCGGTGATCCGCACCGGATTGATTACCATCATCGTAATAAGCTTTTTGCATGGGTGGAATGACCTGATCTACTCGATGACATTCAATGTAAATGATGCGATGAGACCTCTGACGGCCAATATATACAGATACATGGACAAATATGGGACGAAATGGAATTACATCATGGCCTATGGTATGATTTTGGTCACACCTGTGGTACTGATGTTCATATTCCTTCAGAAATACATTGTTGGCGGCCTGGCAGCTGGAGCGGTGAAGGAGTAACCGCAGCCAGGATCGATTTGAATAAGAAAGGACGTATTCTATGTTGTGGAAAGGTCTGTACAATCGCGTCTCCTCCAGCTTGATACTAAAGCTGCTGATACCGCTTGTAACTGTTGCCGTTATTATCGGACTTGTGTTTGGAGTTGTTACGATAAAATTCAACTCCTCCTACCTTGCCAATGTAACGCAAAGCATGCAGAAGCAGACACTGACCGCACAGGTAAGCTCCGTATCGATTTTAATGAAAGGATATTATCATGTGTTTTTCTCTCTTGCAGTCGATACACAGCTCAGAAAGCTTATAAAAGAAAGCGAAGAGGGAGAGCCGATGGAGCTTGTCAACCGAAAGGCTGCAGAGCTTATTAAGCAGTATATGATCATGGATTCTGATGTGATCTCGGTGAATCTTGTTTCAGTAAACGGAGAAATATTTGGATATAACCGAAGCATCAATCTAACGTCAAGAATATGGAACCAAGAAAGTCGTGATATGCTGGACAACATTATATCTGAATGCTCACAGAACAAAAATGTATTGTTTTTTGCAGATGACAGATTGGTGGATCCATACGGCGACAACATGTTTCACATTGCAATACAGCTCTGGGACTTTTATAGCAGCAGCCCTGATGGCTACTTGATTATGACGGTCCGAACAAGAAGCCTTGCCAGAGCACTTGTAACAAAGGATCAAGTAAGTACGGAAACAGCACACAGTGCGATCATTCTAGACAATGGCGATTTCATTGTCCATTCGGAAGACGAACTTATTGGCAGGAATATTTTTGATCAGCACAAGGATAAATACACTGACGTGCGTTATGCTGACACAGGCTCATATAATGTGCAGGTCGTAAACATATATGACCGCAGGGAAAATATGTACACGGTGATTTTTTACAATGTAGTTATGATGCTGATCGTCTTATTTATTCTGGTTGTGTATCTTGCTGTGACCATAAATATTTTGAAGAAGGCTTACAAATCTGTGAAGCTTTTACTCAGGGGTATCCGTGAAGTTGAACGGGGCAGGTTGGATGTTGAAATAAATATCAATGGAAATGACGAGTTATCACTGATTTCGAGAGCTCTGAACAAAATGGCTGCAAGCCTGAAGGACATAAGAGAAAACAGCGAAAAGGAAAACAGCGAGAAGCTGCGTGCGCTTGATATGCAAAGGAAGGCGGAGATCCGAGCCATGGAGTCCCAGATCAATACCCATTTCCTTGCAAATACGATCAATATGATCAGCTGCACCTCGATCGAACAAGGAAATCATCAGGTTGCGAAGCTTCTAAAGGCACTTTCATCCTGTATGAGGTATACCTTTGAAAAATCGGTAAGACCTTTGACTGTTCGTGACGAGCTCAGACAGCTTGATCATTATCTGATGCTACAGAAGGAGCGTTGCGGGAAGAAGTTCGACTACGTCATCAGAGCTGATGAAAGTGTTCTCGATGATTATATCCACAAGCTGATGATACAGCCATTTGTGGAAAACTCCATCCTTCATGGGTTTACCAATATGACGAGCGGCGGCCTGCTGGAGATCAATGTTAGACGCTTCCGCAGCGATAAACTGGCTATATCGGTATATGACAACGGGCATGGCATGCCCAGGCAGCAGGTCGAAGCAATCCATGCGATGTTCAGCGGAAAATGGCACCCTGATAACATGGGGATCGGTATCGAAAATGTTGTTTACCGTATACGGCGATATTATAAGGATGCATGGCTCCATATCAGGAGCAGCGGATATATAGGCACCAAAATCAATATCATACTGCCGCAGCTCGAGGATGAATCACCAACAATTTGGCAATAAGGATTGAAATAAAACAAATAACTAAGGAGGTATGCAAAGTGGCATTATTCCCGGAAAACAACGGAAAGATCACAGTATTTATCAAGGACGGCTCAAGGCTGATTTACCGGTATGATGCGGAGACGCTTTGGCTCGAGCCCTGGGGCGAAAACAGTCTTCGTGTACGCGCTACGAAACAGGCAAAGATGCCTGAAGAGGATTGGGCTTTGCTAAAAAAGGGAGGAAACGCACAAATTGATATTTCAGACGATTCGGCGTCCATTCAGAATGGAAAAATCAAAGCTGTTATCACATCAGCCGGAAAACTTACGATATTGAACCGAAAAGGTCAGATCCTGTTGGACGAATATCTCCGCAACCGCAAGGATCTGGCAGCAGAATACTGTTCAGCACTTGAAATCGAAGCCCGCGAATTCAAGCCGATAATAGGCGGCGATTATGAACTGAGTGTGCGTTTTGAATCGGTTTCTCCGGATGAAAAAATATATGGAATGGGTCAGTATCAGCAGCCTTATCTGGATCTTAAGGGAAGTGACCTGGAGCTTGCTCACCGCAATTCACAGGCCAGTGTACCATTCTGCCTGTCAAGTCTCGGTTATGGCTTCCTATGGAATCATCCGGGGGTCGGACGAGTTACATTCGGAAAAAACATAACTACCTGGAATGCTAAATCAACAAAACTGATGGATTACTGGGTCACTGCAGGCGACAGCCCGGCTGAGATCGAAGAGGCATATGCGCAAGTAACAGGAACTGTACCGATGATGCCTGATTTTGCCATGGGTTTCTGGCAGTGCAAGCTTCGTTATCAGACCCAGGAGGAGCTGCTGGAAATAGCCAGAGAATATAAGAGAAGAGAGCTGCCAATATCGGTTATCGTAGTGGATTTCTTCCACTGGCCGCTGCAGGGAGAGTGGAAGTTCGACCCTGTATATTGGCCGGATCCGGATGCTATGATCCGGGAGCTGAAGGAAATGGGAATCGAACTGATGGTTTCCATCTGGCCTACGGTTGATTACCGCAGTGAGAACTTTGAGGAAATGCTTGCAAAGGGTTATCTTATCCGAAGCGAACGCGGTATGCGTATAAGCATGGATTTTCAGGGAAATACGATACATTACGATGCAACAAATCCCGAAGCCCGTGAATATGTATGGCAGAAGTCTAAAACCAACTACTATGATAAGGGAGTCCGGCTGTTCTGGCTGGATGAAGCGGAACCCGAATACTCCGTATACGATTTTGACAACTATCGCTACTATCTCGGCTCAGATCTGCAGGTGGGGAATATATATCCGCTGCTGTATGCAAAAACCTTCTTTGATGGCATGAAGGCCGAGGGACAGGAAAACATCATCAATCTTCTGCGCTGCGCATGGGCCGGCAGCCAGCGTTATGGAGCATTGGTGTGGTCAGGAGATATCCATTCCAGCTTCACAAGCTTCCGCAATCAGTTTGCTGCGGGCTTAAACATGGGGATGGCTGGTATTCCGTGGTGGACAACCGATATTGGAGGTTTCCATGGCGGAAATCCGGACGATCCGGAATTCCGCGAGCTTCTGGTGAGATGGTTCCAATGGGGCACCTTCTGTCCGGTAATGCGTCTGCACGGCTGCCGACTGCCTGAGCAGCCCCAGGTGGGAACCACTGGCGGCGCTACCTGTCATTCAGGTGCGGCCAACGAGGTCTGGAGCTTCGGAGAGGAAAACTACGAGATACTGAAAAACTATCTTGAGCTGCGTGAGAATTTGAAGCCATATGTCAGGCAACAGATGCAGGCAGCCCACGAGAAGGGGACACCTGTCATGCGTCCGTTATTTTATGATTTCCCTGAGGATAAAAAGGCATGGTCGTGTGAGGATGCATACATGTTTGGACCGGATATGCTGGTCGCTCCGGTCATGTATAAAGGCCTTGAAAAACGGGATGTTTATCTGCCGGCGGGCACAGAATGGGAAAATGCATGGAGCGGAGAGTGTTTTGCAGGAGGCAGTACAGTGAGTGTTAAGTCGCCTTTGGAGACTATCCCGGTGTTCCTGAGAAAGGGATCGGAGCTGGGTGCTTTTTTCAGGTAGATAATATGCTTTCTCCTTTAAGTAATATTTATGATACAAATTGATGTTATCTTCAGTAGCTAATTGCATTGACATGATGTATTATGATCAAACATAACAGCAAGGCTGCATTATCGAATGCAGCCTTGCCGTTTTTTTACACTGACAGTTATGCTGAATTTGCTATCAAGGCGAGGTTACCCTGAAATATACGCTGTATTTTTCATAACCCACATCATACAAAGGGATGAAGCGTATGTTTCTGTCCTGTCCCTGTGTTCTGTAGTTAATGATCCAGCTGCTCCACATTCTTTCATTGTCGGGGACAAGAATAGTTTCCGGATGCTTCTTGTCTCCATAGAGAACACGGTCTTCATCACACAAGCCTGCAAGGACGATGGGACCTTCCATAAATGCAACGGTTTCCGGGTCGTCGGGCAGGGGACACACTGACAGCTCTTTCGGCAATTCAATGCTAACTGTATCTCTATCCCAGATCCTTTTTATTGAGCAGAAGCTGGAAGGTTCGGCCTGTATATCAGTAAGCTCTCCATTTATGAATATTTTTGCATCCCCTTTTATCCACCAGGGAATCCTGAATTTCAATACGAATTCCGTAGGACTGTCACAGCAGATGGTAAAATCGACATCGAGTGACATAGGTCTGTGCATATGTTCAATATTTGTCTTGTTTACACTATTGCACTTTCCTGCCTTATGGTTGATTTGCTGGCTGATAACAACTGCATTTCCGTCCTTGCCCCAGTGTAATGCGGAAGGTATATACTGGCATATTGTCACTCCGTCCGGCTCTTCAAAGTAGATGCCTTCGGTATGTACGGCATTTGCCTGCACAAGGCTGCCGTGGCAGCACCAGAAATCGTGGGTGTGTGATCCCCAGTATTTTTCTGAACCTGAGCGCAGCGGCAGGAAGTATGCTATCAAGCCGGTTAACGGCTGCTGAGGCTTGACGCCGCTGGGGTAAAAGCCCTCCCAGTGACCCTGAGCCATAATACCGTTATAAAGGTTTCTTTCCCAGTAATCAGCGTAGATGGCTTCTCCTGTCCACCTTAGCAGGAATCCGGCCAGACGCATCATATTGTATACAGAACAATGTTCCTGATTTTTTTCGCCGAGTCTGGACGACATTTCGTGCGGAGGAGTCCAGATTTCGCCGCAGGTTTGGCCCCCGGTACAGTAAAAGCCGCGTTTGGTCACGGCCAGCTGCCAATACGCCTCTACAATATCACGCCAGCGCTGTTCGCCTGTAACCTCCCAGGCACGGGCAGCACCCAGGACTTCCGGTATCGTGGTGTTTGCATGCATGTTGGTAAGAACGTCTTCGCCTGCTAGCAGAGGGTCAAACAGACGATGACGGTAGTATTTCTGCAGGAGTTCATAATGTTCTCTGCGTCCTGTGATATCGTACAGCTCCGCCCATATTTCCAGCATTCCACCCGTTTCGCAGTCCAGAATATCGTCAAACTGATCCCTGCTGAATTGACCTGACCACCGATAAAACCAATCGGACCACTTATCAGCAATTTCAAGCGCCTGCTTGCTGCCTGCCAGTTTGTACATATCAATAAGGCCCATGAAGGTCTTGTGGAGAGTGTATTGAGGCGCCCAGACCGTTTTGCCTGTGGAGACCCACTCTAAATATTTTTCCGGAATGGAGCCTACCCATTCTCCTCCGTTTTCTTTCTGGCACCTTGCCAGTTCTGATACGATCCTGTCGGCCTTTCCTTTTAGCTCTGTGTCGCCTGTGGCAGCAAAAACTCTGGCTGCAGCTGACAGCCAATGTCCGAGAAAGTGCCCCCTTAGCTGACAGGTAGGCGATTCCCAGCCCCAGTGGATGTTTTCGGGCATTTGACTGGTATGCCACAGTCCGGCTTCGATAAGGTGATTTCTTATGAGATTTTCAGTGTCCAGGCTCAAAAGGTATTTCCTGTTTGAATCGGTTTTTTTGCTGAGCTGACCCGGGAGCAATTCTACAATGCTGTATGGGAAACCAGTCATTTTGGTGTTGATCGGAGAGCTTTGCGTTTTAGTGTTAGTCGGGAAACCAGCAATGCTTGTATTAGTCATACTATGTATCCTCCTGTTAATATAATGTTACAGCCAAAGTAATGCTGTACGAAGCCTGGTCATCACATTGGAGCAACCAGCATACTTTATGTGTCATTGTTTTTACGAAAGAACTGTACAAACATATACTAATTCTTTAAAATGCTTTTGTGAATGAAATATTTTACAGAAAACATGTACTATTTTCATTAAACTGCGTTTGTTTGCTCGACTTGCATGCCTAAATAATGTATATTTGAATTAATGGGGTGAAGCGTTATCATGGGATCCGATATTTTGCTTGGACTAAAGGATATCGTGAAGGTCAGGACTGTTGATTTTTGTGAAGCGGACAGGCCTTTTGTCCATGCTGACAGAATACTCGGATTCAACGTATTCATCTATATTGTCTTCGGACACATGAAAATATGGGAAGATGGCATCGAATATTTTGTAAGAGAGAAAAACGCATTTTTCCTTAAAAAGGGACTCCACCATTATGGAAAGGTGCAAATCCCTTCAGGAACGACTTGGTATTACATTCATTTCCATGACGCAATTGATGCCGGCCGTACCAGCATGCTGAACGACTACAGTCCGTTGTCGGTCTCAGGAGAGTTTACAGAAGAAGATTACAACAAATACATAAAGCTGCCAAAGCTTCTCGAGGTGGATAACCCGAAGCGCATTGAAAGAAAGCTGGACGAACTTACCCAGCTATGTAAATCATCAAATGACCTGCGCCTGCCTTACCTGAGCTATGGTGTCATGGATGTGTTTTTCGACCTTTTCAGACAGGAGAGGAGCCTGCTGGAGCGGGATAAGGCAGATGTCATTACGCGAAGGATCATTAAGTACCTGGAAGGCAATGCCCAAAGAAGGCTCAGCTCGCAGGAGATAAGTAGCCACATCTGCATGAATTATAATTATATAAGCAGTGTATTCAAGGGCAAAACAGGAATGTCAATTATGGAATACCATGAGAAAATCAGAATGAACCAAGCAGCCGGACTGCTTAGAAATTCAAATATGAATATCTCTGAGGTCAGCGACAGACTGGGATTTGGTGATCCGCTATATTTCAGCCGTGTATTTAAAAAGGTAATGGGGTATTCACCATCGGACTATGTGAAGCAAGCTTATTTCAGGGTTTAAGTCAATCAATTGGCACAGCCTCAATGTGAGCTGCTTGATATATGAGGATATAACGAGGAGATAGAAACTTCCAGAAACATACTGAGTCCAGAAACATACGGTTTCAAGCCGCTGCTACACTTTCCCTTCAAAGTATGGTATAATAATATTGCTCAACGTGTTGTTTGCTTAAGCGGAACGTAAATCCGATTGCAGCAGGCCACACGTTTCTTATTTTTTTTGACGAGGCATTATTGCAGGGCGTTTAGAGAGGCATTATTACAGGGTATAACGAGGTGAAGGTTGTCCCCCGACCTTGTTGAAACACCACTATATCACAATATATCCTTTAGATGTTTGTGACTTGGTAAAGAAATTTTTTCTACAAACGAAAGATTTCTTTGAAACGAATTGTTATATAATAGCCCTCTATATATTGACAGAATCAGCGCAAGAGGAATGGATAGATATGCAGCACAAAACGGAGGTGGTATGAAAAATGTTTAAGGTTGGAGATTTAATTCTTTATGGCAGTACCGGTGTATGCAGAGTTGTTGATATTACACCAAATGGTCCTATGGGAACAGATCAGGATCATCATTATTATGAACTAGCCCCTTTATATCAGAACTGTACTATATTTGTACCCACTAATACAACAAAAGTATTCATGCGTCCGATTATCACTAAGGATGAAGCTAAACGACTTGTTGATATGATACCTGGTATGCAGGTTGAAGTATACAATGATTATGCTATGAATCAACTCACACAACACTATAAGGCATCGTTGGAAACACATGATTGCTATGATTTGCTTGAGCTGTGCATGTCAACTTATGCGAGAAAGAAGGCTGCGGAACAGCAAAACAAGAAATTCGGGGCCATTGATGAAAAATATATGAAGCGAGCCGAGGATCTTTTGTTTGGAGAGCTGGCCGCTGCTCTTGGTATGGACAGAGAACAAGTGAATGAATATATAGCTGAGAAAGTGAATGGAGAGCTTGGGAATTAATATCACATTGATCTGTTTAACGGTCTGAACGATGCGTTATAACAAGGCGACAGATGTCCCCCACCTCGTTGAAACGCGCAGAGGTAAGAAAAATTTTCTACAATCGAAAATTTTTCTTTGAACGATGCGTTATAACGTCGACCTGATTTTTGATTACTATGGAATCACAGCTTACTTCACAATTCAGTGCAATGATAATTACACCTTGGCTATGAGCATATATGAGAGCTTCTGCAAATTCCTTGTGGGTTTTAGCGTTGGGAGAGAAATATCTGACGTCGTTCATCTGTATTACAAAGGCGATGACAGGAAAATAGCCTTCCTTCAGGCTCCTGCACAACTCTTTTATGTGTTTGACGCCGCGTTCTGTGGGAGCATCGGGAAATAACGCTGCGCCGTTTTCCTCAAGTGTGACGCCCTTGACTTCCATCAGTATCTTCTTCATGTTGGTTTCTATAAAAAAGTCAAGCCTGGAATTGCCATAGGTGTATTCCGGCTTGATGGTGATTATTTCTTCGCCCGGGCTGATAATGGTATTCGCTGTACTGATGATTGTTTTTGCTGTACTGCCTCCTGTGCGATTTTCCGTAAGCGCACATAGCTCGATAGTCTCAAGTCCGCCTGTAGAAAGCCATTCATGCATAACTTTATTTGGAACCTGTGAATCGATATTAACTATCTGATGACCCTTGCGCACTCCGATGAGCGACCATTTGGTACTGCGGTTCGTATTGTCGCATTTTTGGAGATAGACGGCGGCGCCATTTACCAGAAGCTCCTTCAGCCGGCCTGTGTTTTTAACGTGAGCCTTTACTTCACAGCCTTCTGCAATCACATTTGCCACGAACCGGTTAGGACGTGCTATGAATCTTCCTTCTTTGATTTGCTCGTATTTCATGGCTTTCTCCCAGTGTTCAATAATCTGTCGGCTCGTATTTCATGATTTTTCCTGATACTTCGAAAGAAGTCACATTGCGGTAAATAAACGCCACCATTACAGTATTTGAAGTGCTTCTGACATATACTATTGTAACACATATGAAAATGGAGAGTATAACTGACATGGACAGCAGAATCAAATACAGCTTTGCAGGGTAACATAAGTTTATACTGTGAGAGAAGGTGACCTGATGCAGTCAGAGCAAATGAGATGGATAAACATCCACAAAACCAAATCTAAATACAACACAGAGCCAAACTCAGACTCTAGTGCTAAAGGCGGATGGAATTTGGATAACAGTTATGCACGTCTACCTGACTCATTATACTCACGCCTTGGCCCGACGCCTGTCCGTTCACCTGGATTGGCTGTACTAAATCATGATCTGGCACGCTCACTGGGCTTGGATCCGCAGGTCTTGTCGAACAGTGAGGGCATTGAGATGCTTGCAGGCAACAGGATACCAAAAGGAGCAGAACCGATTGCTCAGGCTTATGCCGGGCACCAGTTCGGGTATTTTACAATGCTTGGGGACGGAAGAGCCTTACTGCTTGGTGAGCAAATAACACCCACAGGTGAGAGATATGACATACAGTTGAAGGGTTCAGGCAGAACTCCCTATTCCCGAAGAGGCGACGGAAGGGCCGTCCTTGGACCGATGCTGCGGGAATACATTATAAGCGAAGCGATGTATGCGATGGGAATCCCTACTACCCGAAGTCTTGCCGTGGTAACGACCGGTGAGCAGGTGTTTCGTGAAACGGCTCTGCCCGGTGCGGTGCTGACCAGGGTAGCTGCCAGTCATCTGAGAGTAGGCACATTTGAATATGTGTCGGAGTGGGGCAGTGTTGAGGAACTTAGGATTTTGGCGGATTACACTATAGAACGGCATTTTTCCGGCAGGAAGGACATAGGAAAGATAGATGGCAATGAGAATGCCGCTCGAAGATCAGTCAGCCATGGCGACAATCAAAACCGGTATCTCAGTCTATTACGGGAGGTAATAGAACGCCAGGCTGCGCTGGTTGCCAAATGGCAGCTGGTCGGCTTTATTCATGGTGTGATGAATACTGATAATGTGGCGCTGAGCGGTGAGACAATTGATTATGGACCGTGTGCCTTTATGGATGTTTATGATCCGGTCACAGTATTCAGTTCCATTGATACCAATGGACGCTATGCTTATGGTAAACAGCCTGGTATAGCTGCATGGAATCTGGCGAGATTCGCCGAAACCCTTCTGCCGCTTCTGAATGATGATGAGAACAGAGCTGTAGAACTGGCTCAAGAGGCTGTATCCGTATTTTTCGAGCTGTTTCACACCACTTGGCTAAATGGAATGAGGTCAAAGCTTGGAATCTTCAGCGAAGAGACACAGGACGAAGAACTGATTCAAAGTCTTCTTGATATGATGCATGTGAATAGAGCTGACTTTACCAATACCTTCCGCAGTTTGACTTACGATGAAAACTTCGGAATAGAAATGCTAAATACTGATGAATTTGCTCGATGGAAAGAAAAATGGCAGGAAAGGCTCAGCCGGCAGCAACAGTCTAAATCCTCATCACATCAGCTTATGAAGGACAGCAATCCCGTGATAATACCTCGCAACCACAGCGTGGAGGAGGCACTTGAAGCTGCGCAAAGGGATGGCGACTACAGTGTTATGGAAAGGCTTGTTCGTGCATTGTCGAGCCCGTATGAGCATACATCCGACAAGGACTATTATTCAACACTGCCTGAACCTACTGCTTGCCGCTACCGAACCTTCTGCGGCACTTGAGGGTACTATAACGAGGCGTGTAGTGTTCCCTCCTCTCAACGAATTTTCTTTGAACGAAGTGTTATAATCCAGTATGTTCATCATTGACTCTGCCCCAGGGACATAGTTTAAAATAAAGCTCGGGGGCGTTGTCATGTCATTGCTTATAAAGCTGATGCACAGACGAATCGGGTTGGTTTTACTACCGGTCGGAGGCAGCATATTTGCCATATCTGTAACACTATGGTGGAATATGCAGATTGGTTCGATCATCAATACAATAAATTCAGGAGATACAGCAACAGCCGGATCTATCCTCACAGCTGCAGCAACAATGCTGCTCAGCGCAGCTGCGGCATGTCTGCTGAGTATCTGCTCAGGCTGGACATGCGAAACTCTGGCCCATGACCTGCGTATGGGATATGCAAGGTATTTTTCCGCATTGTCATTAACAGAAATAGAAAATATCAATGTAGGTGAACAGCTTTCCAAACTTCAGAATGAAATCGTCGAAGTGACAAATTTTCTTCGCAGCAATTTCTATTCTTTCATCGACGATCTTGTCAGATTCTCTGGTACGCTGACCTTTTTGCTTATATTGGATCCAAAGCTGACATTGCTCGCTAATGCTCCTGTGATCATAATAATCTGCTATACAGGTTTTTCGAGCAGGATCATAGGTGAAGCAGCGCTGATCTGTCAACAGGCCAACGGGCAGACGAACGGCTTCACGGAAACCTTGATCTCAGTATTTCCTGTCATGCGGCTCTTTGATGCAGCTTCGCTCATCAGGGAAAAATACGACGCAGCCCTTAAAAAATGGGAAAACGCCGGTATAAAGGAGGAAAGCAGGCGGGCAGTACTGATGTCGCTGTCAGCAATATTGACCTGCATACCTTTACTTCTGTTGTTTTTAATAGGAGGATCTCAGGTTATTCGGGGTACTGCCTTGATCGGTACACTGTATATATTCATAAATCTTTCCGGAAATGTATCTGGTGTTATGATGAACATGCCGGGACGTATAGCTGTTTTTCGGCGATTTTCTGTGAATATGAAGCGGCTTGAGCCGTTTATATTGATGCAGTAAGCCTCGTTAAAACGCACATACACAGCAGACGTCTGTTACTGACGGCAGATATGAGCAAAGGGAGGCAGTATATTGAGCATAATAGTTGAAAATCTGAGTTTTGCCTATGGCGACAATATGATCCTTCAGGATATCAACGTGAAAGTCCAAACCGGTGAGAGCATTGGTATCGTTGGTGTGAGCGGGTGTGGGAAAAGCACGCTGCTGAAGCTGCTGGCAGGTCTGTATCCTGTAGTGTCCGGCATAGTGGAGGTACAAGGAGAACGTCAGCCGAAGGGTATACGCAGACAGGTGGCAATGGTAATGCAGAATCCCATGCTGTTTCCGGCGAGCATTAAGGAAAACATCACATGTGGTCATGCCATGAGCAATGAAACCATCATGCGGGCTTGTGAAGCGGCACAGCTGCTGGATTGGATCGCAGAACTGCCTGGCGGGATCGACACATTTGTCGGGGAGCGCGCAGGCAAGGTGTCAGGTGGGCAGGCTCAGCGCATTGCAATAGCCCGGGCAATAGCCAAAGGCGCACCTGTGATCCTGCTCGACGAAGCCACCAGCGCACTTGACGACGGTACAACCAGCGCTGTTCTGGCAGCACTCGATAACCTTACAAAGGGCAAAACTGTAATAAGTGTGAGCCACCAACCCAGAGCACTGGAAGGGTACAGCTATATTTACAGGCTGGAAGGAGGACGTCTCAAAGATGTGTGATATTTTGCAGTTGTTCCGAATGACAGGCGGTGTGAAACGTTTTATCATATTAACAATATTACGTTGTCCGTTTGATGCTCTTTATACCATAGTTCAGGCAACCTTTCTTAAACTTGTTTTTGAAGCGATAAGCAGCAAAAATCAGGATAGTTTGTATTATGTCTGTGCACTGTTTACTATTGGAAGTCTGCTTCTTTTTTTGTATAATGGTACAATATGGAGGATGTATGCGGCATACGTTGTAAAGTGGGTTGGTATGCTGCGAAGGAAGCTGTTCGAACACATAAGCAGCCTGTCTGTGCAGCAGATCGAAGCAAGACCGTCAGGTGAGTGGATCACACGGCTAAATGCCGATATGCAAGCAGCGGCAGCGATACTGAATCAGTCCATACATTTACCTCATGCAGTTGTATCTACAGTGAATATCAGTGTATCCTCGGTGATTCTTGCTTTATTAGATCCGCTCATGTTTGGCCTGGTTATACTGTTTGTCATACCGCATATACTCATCAGTCGATTTGTTGTTGCACGGCCGATGACAAGGCTTGCGGCAATTGCTCAGGAGGAGATTGCAGAGAATACTTCCGACATGAATGCACTCATCACTTGCGCCGACACAGCACTTTTATATAATGCGCAGGAGTTTTTGACAAAGCGTTTTGAAGTCAGCAGTCTGAATATCAGGAAAGCAAACATGCAGCTTCAGTATCGCAGGGCAATTGGAAGCGGCCTGATGGTGCTGATGGGACTGGGAGGCTACCTGGCAGCTCTGCTCATTGGAGGGCGCTTGGTTGCGGCAGGCGACATGACATTTGGCGGGCTCACAGCTGTATTTCAGTACAGAGGTGGAATATTGGCGGGTTCGATGATGCTTGTAAACAGCCTGATTAATATAAAAACAGCGATGGCTGGAATAAAGCGTGTCAACGAGACTTTGAGCATCACATTGGAGGAGCAGTCATGGAAGAGTTATACCACAAACGTACCGGGAAAGAAAGCAAAGCTGCAGGTAAAGAGTTGAACCATACAGACGTAAACAGTACTGCTGCAGATACAGAAAAAGATGACTGTAAAGGTTCAAGAGGCTCGGCTGGCGATCAGACGTTAATGAAGATTGGCGAGATAGCAGCTTTTTTCAATGTGTCGGTGAAGGCAATCCGCATATATGAGAAAAAGGGGATCATAGTGCCTGCAAAAGTTGATCCGGCCACAGGGTACCGATACTATACCGCAGATCAGGTACAGACACTAAATGCGCTGCTTGAGCTTAAAACGCTTGGATTCTCTTTGTCTGAGATCAGACGGATACTAACTGGAGGTATAAACAGCAGCGACCTAATGGCCGCACTTGTTAAAAAGCGTGCAGCATGGCGGGATGTTATATCTTCTGCAGAAAACAAGATCAACGCCATCGACAAAATCACCGAACGGATTTCAGCGTCGAAAGAAGCGATCAAGCTTCAGGAACTCACCGACGAACAGCGTGCATGGCTGCTTGTGAAAATGGTATGCATAGAGGATCTGCATGGTCAGAGTGTGCTCAGCGAGGCACTGTGGCTTTGAGTGCTTGTTCTTTTTTATAGAATGTATCAATACTATTTTATAGAATGTATTAATACTATAAAAGTGGAAACCATTTATTGTAGACAATACTATAAAAAGGAAGTGATATTTGTGTATGAAAGCATTACCTACGCTGAGCTGAAGAGTTTGCCAAGAGAACAAAAGATCGAGGCTCTGAAGGAATTGAAGGCACTGTATTCTTCTCAGAAGAAGATCGCAGAAAAGCTGGGTGTAAATCCGCCCAATATTTATAATATGATATCAAGGTATATAAAGAATGATACGGAAAAGAAGCCAAGATCTAAAAGGAACAGGATAAAGGATGACACAGCCGGCACTGATCAATTCAGGGTTGAAGCGATCGGCAACAAGTCAGTCAAGGATGAACCAAATAAAGATAAAGTGATAAAAAAAGAAGCAATCGAAGATGAAATGATCAAAAAAGAAGCGATCGAAGCGGAAGTGATAAATAATAAAGCGATCGAAGATGAAATGATCAAAAATGAAGCGATCGAAGATGAAGTAATCAAAAATGAAGTAATCGAAGCGGAAGATAACATCTCTTATGTTATCGACAGCTACCGGAGAAAAACTGTCAATGGTCAGAAACAATATAGACAGAGCGGTTTTCTTATTTCAATAGTCAAGGAGATGACTGGAGAAGAAGCGCAATCCATGTTAGCGGGGATCGGCAATATATTTCTGAAAAACCGGGAATATAGGCTGGATATCAGAATAACTGAAAAATAATACTGAAAGTATTGAATTGAGTTATTATTAATCAAATCAATGCTTGTATTGCTAATTTCATTTACAGTGGTTATTAAGGTAGGAAAAATTTTCAACAGCCGGAAATTTTTATTTGAAAGATGCATTATTACGGGAAAGGTCTTGCTTTTCATGCAAGGCCTTTTGTAATTGTGCGCATTTCAATATAATTGAAAAGGTCTTCCTTTTTATACAAGGCCTTTTGCAATTGTGCACTTTTCAATATGATTGGCGGGAATCCCAAGTATTCAATAGGAGATGAAAGCCAAGTTGCTGATCGATTTTTATTGTTTCACATTGTTCGGTTGATAGACCTGACCATAAAGCGGATTGAACTGCAGTTTATATTTATTTTGGTAAGGAACACAGGCTAATACATGGAAAATAATCGGGAATTGGTAATGAACACAGGCTAATGCATGGAAAATAATCAGGAATTGGTAAAGGAACACAGGCTAGTATGTGAGAAGTAATCAGGAATTGGTAAGGAACACAGGCCAATACATGGGGAATAATCAGGAATTGGTAAAGGAACACAGGCTAATACATGGGGAAGTAATCGGGAATTGGTAAGGAACACAGGCTAGTATGTGGGAAGTAATCGGGAATTGGTAAGGAACACAGGCTAATACGTGGGAAATAGTCGGGATAATGATAAGTTTTTCAAGTAATGGGAGTAATTATGCTGATCAAAATGAAATAATGCATGTAAGCTCCGATTTATGTATACTAAAAGAGTGAAAAAATAGATAATAGCCAAGAAATATATCCCATTAGTTGAAAATTTAAACAAATACGACGCCTAAAGCATAATGCCATCCCATTAGTTGAAAAACTAAGCAATACGACGCCTAAATTATAACGAGGCGGATGATGTCCCCCACCTCTATACGTCTTTTCAGCCTTCAGGCTGAAAAACGTTATGTGGCGGGCACTGATTGCCTTTCAGATATTATCTTTCGAGCAATCGAAAGAAAACGATGCGAGCATATCTCCCGCCTGGGATGCATAGGCGA
>JAEZYU010000074.1 GCA_023418915.1 Bacillota bacterium | reverse complement strand
TTTCCCGTCCGGGAGGAGAATGTAGGCGTGCACCGCCCCGGCGTTCACCCGGAACGGGCGCGGCGCCACGTAGGGATTCTCCAGGGTCTCGGGGTGCACCATCAGGAACGCCGAGGAGGTGTTGCCGACGAGCATCCCTTCCCCGTCGGCGAGGATCGAGCAGGTGTCGACGCAGACCCGGTCCCCCATTCCGACGGGGACGATCCGGGTCACCTCGAACGGGACGAGAGGAACCTCTTCGCCGGCGCCGGCGATCACGTTTGCCACCCGCCGGATCTCCGCCGGATCGTCGGTCGTAAGAAGGATGCCCGCCGCCCCGCGTTCGAGGACGGTCAGGGCGACCTTCGCTTCATCGGCGTTTCTGACCGCGGCGATGATCCGGTTCGACTGCGCGACGAGGTTCTCGAGGGGTATGACCGTCCAGTCTCCTGTCCTGACGATGACAAGACCCTCGCGGGAGAGCCGGAGCGCCTCCTCCTCGGTCGCCTTATCGATGATCTCGACTTCGAAGACGTCTTTTCCAGGGACGAGGTCGCCGTTCTCCCCGACCGTCGTCACCCGCCCAAGTTCCCGCACGCGTTCTGCGTCGTCCGTCACCAGGGCATCTGCTCCGCTCTCGATCGCGGTTGTCGCGAGATCCTTCCGCCACGGCCTGAGATCGACCCAGAACTGTTTCATCGCTCCGTCTCCAGGGCTTCGGCCGGGCTTACGCCCTCGTGGACCACCCGGCAGATCGAGCCTATGAACCGGGCGGGGTCGTCGTGCTGGAAGGCGTTCCTGCCCATGCAGACCCCCGCCGCGCCTGCCCCGATTGCGTCCCGGATGGTCGTGAGCGTCTCGAGGTCCCCGCCCTTCTCGCCGCCGGCGATCATCACCGGCACCGAGCAGGCGGCGGTGATCCGGCGGAAAGAGTCGGCATCACCGGTGTAGTTCGTCTTGATGAGGTCGGCCCCGAGCTCTTCAGCCACCCGGACGCAGTGCCCGATCGACTGCGGCGAGGTGGGATCGATCCCCTGGCCGCGGGGGTAGATCATGATCAGGAGCGGTATCCCCCAGCGGTTGCAGTCCCGCACCACCTCGCCCGCCGATTCGAGCATCCTCGACTCGTTCGGCGCGCCGAGGTTGATGTGGATCGAGACTGCATCGGCGCCGAGCGCGACCGCCTCCTCCACGGTGCAGACGAGCACCTTGTCGTTCGGGTCGGGGTTTAAGGAGGTGCTTGCGGAGAGGTGCACGATGAGGCCGATATCCTTTCCGCGTTTCCGATGCCCGCCCTTCACCATGCCCTTGTGGAGGACGATCGCGTTCGCCCCGCCCTCACTCACCGCGTTGACCGTCTCGGTCATGTTGCAGAGCCCTTCGATCTGGCCCATCGTGAACCCGTGATCCATGGGGATGACCACGGCGCGGCCGGTGTTCCTGTCCATTATCCGCTCAAGGCGGATCTCTTTTCCTATCATATCCATCACGTCTTCAGAATCTCAACCGCTTCTTCTGCCGACCGCCCTTCATGAATGATCAGTGCGGCGGCACGGATAAGGCGATCGGGCGCCGGGTGCTGGAAGGCGTTCCTCCCGATCGATATCCCGGCGGCACCTCCTTCCATCGCGCCCTCGACCAGGTCGAGGATCGCCCGATCATCGGTCTTCGAGCCGCCCGCGACCACGACCGGCACCGGGCATCCTCTCGTTACTTCGCGGAACGAGTCCGCATCCCCGGTGTAGACGGTCTTGACGATATCGGCGCCGAGCTCCGCCGCCACCCGTGCGGAGAGTTTGACGCTCTCGAGGTCGTGCTCGTCGCTGACCTTTCTGCCCCGCGGGTACATCATCGCGAGGAGCGGCATCCCCCACTCCATGCAGGCGACCGCGACCCTGCCCAGGTCTTCGAGCATCCGTGCTTCGGAATCGGCCCCGACGTTGATATGCACCGAGACGCCGTCGGCACCCATCTTCAAGGCGTTCGTGACGGTGTTCACGAGCACTTTGTCGTTCGGGTCCGGGCCGATGCTGGTGCTCGCGGAGAGGTGCATGATGAGGCCGACATCCCGCCCGTGCCCCCGGTGCCCGTGCAGTGCAAGCCCCACGTGGCCGATGACCGCGTTCGCTCCGCCCTCGGCGACGAGGTCGATGGTCCTTCCGACATCTACCAGCCCCGGGATGGGGCCGAGCGTCACCCCGTGGTCGAGCGGCACGATGATGGTCTTGCCGGTGTTCCGATCCATGATACGTTCCAGACGAATCTCTTTTCCTCTCATAACCATAGTCCTCCCGGATCTTGATGATACAATCTTCCGGGATGATTAAAACTGGATAAACCAGATAAAATAGCGATAGAACGCTGCCGCTCCGTCATCACGGGTATCGGCGGTCAAAAACTGGCGTGTCGCTCCTGCGCAAGTGGTGGTTACTCCGTTAACCGAGATAAAAGCGGTCACCGGCGAAAAAACATTCACCACGCATTGCGTATATCGTTACGTGTTCTTGTATAAAAACATGACGGATTTCGGCACAAGAGTTGAATCCGGGCCAGGGCAGGGGCCCCCGGGAAAAAAGTATGG
>JAEZYU010000048.1 GCA_023418915.1 Bacillota bacterium | reverse complement strand
ACTCACATACGGACAACCCCTTTCCGATTCGGCGCTGACAGGCGGCAGCGTAGAAGGCACCTTTGCTTGGGAAGAACCTGATACGATTCCTACCGTTATTAACAGCGGCTATAACGTCACATTCACGCCCAATGATACCGACAATTATGATTACACCGGCTTCGTTTTAACTCAAAATGTGAGTATACGTGTCAACAAGGCGATACCGGTTGTGACTTTCCCAACGGCTGACGAAATCACATATGAACAGCCCCTTTCGGATTCTGAGCTGACGGGTGGCAGCGGTGACGGCAGCTTTACGTGGGCTAGCCCAAATACGATACCCACTGTCGTCAACAGCGGCTATAGTGTAATATTCACACCGGACGATACGGTTAATTATTTAACCACTTCTCAGATTGTCGCCATCACCGTACAAAAGGCTCAGCAGGCATCGATAAACGTGGGCGGAATACCTGGTACAGTGACTTATGGCGATTCGCCCTTTGATTTGTTGGGCAGTGGCGGCAGCGGAACCGGTGACTTCAACTACTTGGTCGCATCGGACGATGTGGTATCGGTCAACACAAGCGGCACAGTGACGGTGCACACGGCAGGGACGGCGCAAATTACCGCTACCAAGGAGGGTGACGATAATTATCTCCCCGTATCTGTTGATGTGACGATCACTGTGAACAAGGCGATACCCATAGCGGTGTTTCCAATCGCGGCTTCGCTCACCTACGGACAACCCCTTTCGGACTCGGCGCTGACGGGCGGCAGCGGCGTCGGCAGCTTCGTATGGGAAAGCGCGGATACCATCCCCACCGTTATCAACAACGGATATAACGTCACCTTCACGCCCAGCGATACGGATAACTATCTGACTATTAAGAAGTCTGTGGCGATTGCTGTGCGTAAAGCGGCACAAGCGCCGCTGAGTGTGAGCGGCATCCCGGATATAATCACGTTCGGCGAAAAACCCTTTGAGCTTAGAGTCAGCGGCGGCAGCGGAACCGGCTCGCTCAGTTATGCCGTCATTTCTGGCAACGCTGTCACTGTGGGTGCTTTGGGCAAGGTGACGATCACTCATGGAGGAACTTCCACGATCAAGATCACCAATCCGGGAGACGACAACTATCTGCCGGTATCCCGCACGGTCTCACTGACGGTGGACAAGGCAAAGCAGGTAGCCGCTCTGTCTTTTGCCTTGCCCGAGTCAATAGCCTATGGCGATACGCCGTTCCAGATTATTGGCAGCGGTGGCAACGGTAGCGGCGCTTTCAGCTATCAGGGTGCTTCGAGTGAGGCCGTCATTGTGAGCACAACAGGTAAGGTGACGATTCTTCGGCCGGGTGAGGCCATCATCACCGCCGTTAAAGTCGGTGATATCGACTATCTGAGCCAAGAAAAGAAAATACATGTCAGCGTGGGCAAAGGCACTCAGAATGCTTTGGTAATAACCGGTGTTCCGAGCAGACCGACTTATGGAAACGCACCATTTCATCTGACTGTCGGCGGAGGCAACGGAACGGGTGTCTTAAGCTATGCTGTTACTTCAGGAAACGTTGTTAGTGTCGATGCAAGTGGAACCGTGACCATACTCAGACCAGGTAGGGCAGTATTGACGGTTTCAAAAGCGGGAGACGATTATTACCACGCCACATCGGCGACGGTCGAGATATACGTCAGGAGAGCCGCATCCGTCGAGGAAATCGAGGGGACATCATCAGCACCACCGACGCCATCGGCAACGCCATTCTACACAGTCGCACCCAGCCCAACAGCCACAGTCATGCCGAATCCAACGGCCACGGACGCATCTCCCTCACCAGCTGAATCACCCGCGCGTGTGACTCTGAAGCCTCTTTATATACAGAGGGATGAGACAACGGGTATGCTCGTCGCCACGATCAGCATGGACAATCTACCCGAAGGCGCAGTGGCGATCCAGTTGCTATCCGGACAGCTCATACAAATTGATACTACCCAAACGACACTGCAACTGCAAATCAGCCAAGCTGATTTAAATAAAAACGGCCAGCTTGAGATTATTGTACTTGACGCAGAGAACATACCAATGGGAAATTATCTAATTGATTTTGCACAAGAGGCTTGGCTCCAAGACACAACCGAAAATGGGGCAGCCCCCATTTCCGTGCTTTTATGGATAGCGGCGGGAGTATTGTTTGTAGGCATGGTAACCGCAGCAACGGTGGTATGGCATAAAAAGAGAAAATGATTATAGTTAAAAAAGAATTGATAGAAAAGCTTGTTGTAGACGAAACGATGGAATTGCTCATGAACGATGTTCTTTTTGAACAGCTAACGGATAAATTCATCTCCCTCCATCGCAAGAGAATTCACACCTGCTGCTTCAAAAAAAGAGCTTGTGTTGATACAAAGCGCAGGAATAGAAAACAGACTCAACGCAATTTAGCAGGGAGTATTAACAACTTTCACAACGTTAAAATGGGAATTATGTAATAAAGAAGAAGATGGTCCCGAAAATTGAAACTTTCATAAAAATCAGAGTGGTTGGACAGCCGATTTTCATTTACTACACTTATACTACATTTTCTGTAGTGTAGCATGAAGTTTGAGGGATATATATACCAAATAGACACAGTAGAATTGCTCTAAACCCCTTTAAATAGGCACATCCGGCTTCCTGCGAACAATAGGCCTACCGCCTCCTAAGTGCGAGGTTTACGAATTCCAATATAACGATCAAGATAATTGACAGCCTTGAATATAAAACGGAAGCTGATACACTTAAGGTAACTTGAAGAACATTGACAAATTAATAATGTTCATGCTGCATTAGCTTCCTAATTTTATAAGGAGGAACCTTCACTAAGAAAGTAAAGCAAACAATGTTCAACAATTCGGTACGCCAATACTTCAAGTCCTATGGGGCAAACGCTTCTGTATTTTTCCTTAAATCCTGATAAAATCACAATAGTGCTTAATTCCTTAAGATCACTCGTTGAATATTCATCATCAGGATTTGTTCCATCAGTAGAAAAAGTAAAATCTCGCTTTAACCATTGATTCTGCTCGTAATAATTGCTTCTAATTCGCTTCATCAGCTGCCAGCACTTATCCACCATAATGAGTAGCCCGTCTACCTTCTGGGGATCGACGTATCCGGTGGCATTGGCGATCTTCGCCATCTGGTTGGCGTTATTCGCAATGGTGGACACAAGGCGGTATATCTGGATAACGTCCTCGGACGGCTTAGGCTGGATGTCGGTTTTCAATATGAGCTTGCGCAGTAGTTCGGATTTTTTCAGGCCGGTCACGGCCAATTGCTTTTCAAAGTGCCTGTTCTCTTTTTCGTCCATATAGAAAAGACAGGCGTGTTTTCTTTTTCGCATAGACTGTACTCCTTAGAATAAAAATACCGGCATCTATAACGACGCCGACACGTGTGCTCTTTTTGGGACACTAAATCAGATTTTAAAAATTACCTGTTGATTTTCCGCAAAGAGGCGAATATATTATCGATATAGGAACTAATGTTCTCTGGTGGTAATGATGAAACAAAGGGTTGTACTACATTCGGATCTAAATAATTTTTATGCAAGCGTTGAATGCCATCATCGTCCGGAGGTCAGGGGTAAGCCTGTCGTAGTGGGCGGTGACGAAGAACAGCGCCACGGCATCGTATTAGCCAAAAACTATATCGCCAAGGCGACTGGCATCAAGACGGGCGAGACGCTGTGGCAGGCGCGTGAAAAATGTCCGGGACTTGTGGTTCTTCCTCCAAATTACCCGCTCTATCTGCGATATGCAAAATTCGCACGACAAATCTACTCGGACTTTACCGATCAGATTGAGCCGTTCGGGCTCGATGAAGCATGGCTGGATGTCAGTGGGGAGAACGGGGTGTCGGTTGCCAATGAGATACGCAAGCGTATCACGCGCGAATTGGGTGTAACGGCCTCGGTAGGCGTCAGCTACAACAAGATTTTTGCCAAATTGGGTTCAGATATTAAAAAACCGGATGCTACGACGGTCATCAGTCGTGATAACTATAAGACTGTGGCATGGCCGCTGCCCGTTGAAGAATTACTGTACGTCGGGTCGGCGACTAAACGGAAGCTCAACAAATTCGACATCACCACTATCGGCCAGCTTGCCAACTCGTCGGAAGGGTTCCTGCACGGATTATTAGGAAAAGTGGGAAATGTCCTGTATTCGTTCGCTAACGGCCTTGACCAATCTCCGGTCATGCGGATGGGCGAGGAATCTCAAATCAAGGGCATCGGCAACAGCACCACCACGT
>JAEZYU010000030.1 GCA_023418915.1 Bacillota bacterium | reverse complement strand
TACCATCCTGATATAAAAGGTGTATCAATGTTAATGAAGCATATATTCCGTAAGTTGAATGTTTTTATTGCGATTTTCGGATTTTTATTTACGATCATATATTACATAGATTTTGGAGATGCGCTATCTCCGATTCTGTTCACTTTGTTGGCCCTGACATTATCGACCACATATTCATATAAATATAGAAACGTTGCAAAGAAGGTCTCAAAAGTGCTAAAGAGTGTACCTGTGTCGCATGATAAGGCCAATGCCGACATATGTGTTGATAAGATCCATCAGACCATCAAATCAATCTTAGCTGTTTCAAGGGATAAAAAGAATCTTCTTCTTGTTACGAATTTTTTCAAAAACATTGACGAGATCGAAGAAACAGTAAGCAAACTGCATGAAAACTATAAAAAAAGCAAGAATTTCCTCGATCACAATCATAATATGGTCACAGAGCGGGAGTTAGAAGAACTTCAAAAGAAAATCGATAAGGTTTCCGACAACAAGAAGCGTTTATATGAAAAAATTTATGACAACAAGAAGAAAATATATGATGAAATAGAGAGCATCAGAGGCTCACTCATGGAAAATTTATTAAATCTTCAATATATATTGTCGAATCTGCAGCAGATACAAGTGACGATTAACTCAGTCAATTTCAGTAATGATACTGACGAGAAGGAAATGAGAGAAGCTGGCAACAGGTTGGAGACCTTCTCAGAGGAGTTAAAGGGTTCACTGAACAGGATGAGGATTTAATATACAAATCAGTTTGTGAGGTTTACAAGATGAACAAGAAAACGTTTTCTTTGATTTCTGTCTTAGTGATAGCAATCGCAGCATACCTATTGTTTTTCAGCGGAATTATGCCCAAAAAGACCAGGATCGTGTTAGTTGCCGAGGAAAATAGCATATTAAAAGAAATATGCGAGGATTTCAATAAGGAAAATAAGGATATCAAGCTGGACTATTTAGAAAAAGACAGTTATGATGCGGAGGATTATATCGGCTCAGGTAAAGGTGATATCTGGATTCCGGAAGATGCAATGTCGATCAAATATGCACAGGATGATTATAGATATGATAACAAGGGATCCGAATTATATGGCAGATTCACTAAAATTGCATATACTCCGATGATATTCGTCAGTGCAAAGCAAAGGTACCAGTATACCTCCCAAATGACCCTACAGGATATATACAGCAATGCTGCAGGTAAAAAGAGCTGGGACGAAATAAACGGCAAGCTTAACTGGGGCAGTTTTAGATTCGGATGTGCGAACCCCTATACCTATCCACACGGCGCTGATTTCATATCGCTGTTCATACATGACTATTACAGAGCAATAGGTGAACCAAGGAAGGTTATCGGTATGAAGGAGTTGGACGATGAGGGCTTGAGGGAGTATATAAAACCCTTTATTGCAAATATTTCACTGCGCGGGCATTATGGCAACTCTTTCCTGTACGATTATTTTAGGGAAGAGGAAGCTCCGCTGATTGATATGTGTCCATCATACGAGCATGTGTTTCTCGACACGATAGCATATGATGCAGACGCATGGTCCAATGTCAGGATACACTATCCGGAACCAACTATCAGCATGCCTATATACCTGATATCGTTGGACAATTCACTTAAGAATACCAAAAAAGCAGATGCAATAAAACGATTCGAGGACTATATGCTCAGTGATGATGTACAGAAAAAACTGTTTAATTTGGGCTACAGGCCTGTAAACGCTGCAGTGGCTGACTTGAAGGCGCTGGAGGATAAATACGGGGACTATGGCATCAGGGCTGAAATGCCTGAGCTGATCGACTCGATAAACTACGACTTTATGAGGGAATTCCAAAAGACAATGGGTAAATTTGTCCCGGCAATAAGCGACTAAATTAGGGGGACGGTTCTCACCTTTCAGGCGAAATGAGATTAGGGGGACAGTTCTCACCTTTCAGGCGATTGCTTCATACGCAAAGTTCTCCTGCACCATTTTTTCTGTGCAAATAGTTTACTAAACACTTTTGTTTTTCATTAGACAATTCTTTTCCACATACGTAATATTCAGTATAAAACAAAAAAGAGGTTGAGATAATGAAAAAAATTGTTTACGTATTACTTGTTTTTACTATTATGGTTACTCTGTTATTCGGATGCAGCTATAGGTTTAATTTTGACATAACTTCGGGCAGAAGCATCCAGTCAGGCGAATCATCCATGGACGGTTCCGGCATAAATGAGATGGAAGTAAACAGCGGAGTCGGCACGATTAAAATAACAAAGAGCTCAGGGAAGGATGTAAAAATCAACTACAAAAAAGAAGTCAGAGGTAACAGTGAAGACGTACAGGAGGTTGCTGACAAAATCTCTGTCGATTCCGAAATCAGCGGCGATAAGCTTGTTGTAAAGGTAAATACAAATGACGATAACCCCAATGATTTTTGGAATTGGCTGTCAACCAAATATAAGAATATTAATGTATCAGTGCATCTGGATATTGAAGTTCCTGATAATATAGAAGCATTCACTGTTAATGATGGAGTCGGCGATATCTTGATCAGTGATATAAACGGCAGCTTTAATGTTAAAAGCGGTGTAGGAAAAATTACAATTAAGAAAGCAAATATGAGCGGAAAATCTGATATTACCAGTGGTACAGGAGATATCGACCTTGATTGTGATATCAGCAATGCCAAAAGCTTAAGCGCACAGTCTGGTGTCGGCAGCATCAATATACGTCTGCCCAAGGATTCAAAAATCAGCTTGGATGCAGCAGCAGGCGTTGGTAATATTAAAGGAAATCTTATTGAACCAAACAAGGAGTCCTTCGTTGGAGACAATCTAAAACAGGATGTCAATGGCGGCGGAGTAAAAATGGAAGTGACTACAGGTACAGGCAGCATTACTATAAACAAAAAATGATTACGGTTTTCGGGCAGTGTGGCGCATACCTCTTGCTGGGATACATAAGCGAAAGGCGAGCCTTGCTTGTTATCAGGTTCATAGAAACACGCAGAGGAAGTAAAAATCCTCCAACTTCAAATCGCTCGCGATTAAGTGGGGGAGGTTCAATTCATATCGATGTATTATAACTACAAAATAGTAGATATTAGCAATTCGACTTTTTTCTACAGTTGGGAGACGAATTGCTTTTATTTTTATGAAAACTTTAGGTTAACTTAATCTTGTTCTAACCAATTTTATGTATAATATAATAAGAAACATAAAAGACTTACGCATATAATGAGGAGATGTATGTCCCCCAACTCTTTGTGCCATTTTCAGCCCTTCAGGCTGAAGAAGGCCTGTCTGTTCGCATACAAACATATTCGTTGCATTTTTTGCACTTGCTTTAGCTTGATTCGGCTGTGCAGACATTTTATCATGCTGCAATAAATATGTTTACATAACTATGGGGCAAGATCAAAATTGATTGAAGCACATGTCTGACACAGTGAAAATATAGTTACTACATACATTTTGAGGAGGCTTATATGATGAAGCGATTAATTAGTGTAGTTATCTTGCTTTCAATGATCCTGGCATTGGTTCCTGCCAATGTAATGGCAACTGAAAGCATGGCAGCTGCAAGCAAAACAGTGGATGCAGCTTCTGCTGGAGTATCAGCGGAGAGTTCAAATCCATTTACTGATGTGTCAGAATCCGACTGGTTTTATGATTCTGTGCGCTATGTGTTGGATAATGGAATTTTTACCGGATCGGGAGATAATACTTTTTTACCATTTGGTACAATGACACGTGCAATGTACATAACTGTGATTGGGCGTATTGCTGGTGTGGATCCAGGCGATTATTCTGACGGCGGAGGATTTACAGATGTTAATGAGGCTGCCTATTATGCTCCATATGTTTCATGGGCTGTCGAAAACGGGATAACCAATGGAGTAGGGAACAACCGCTTTGATCCGGGCAGAATATTAAATCGTGAACAAATGGCCGTAATGACCATTCGTTTTTTTGAAGCCTACAATATTGAGCTTGAAGCCCACAATATTGATCCTGAAACTGAGATTGATCCTGGAGTCGGGGCTGGCCTTGGAGCCGGGGATGAAACCGGTGCCGGTACTGAAGCTGACTCAGAAATTGCAGAACAACCACTGCCGTCAGATCTTTCCGATGTATCGCCATGGGCGAGGGATCACGTTATAAAGCTTTGGAGAGCGGGTCTGTTCAACGGAGACAATAATGGGAGGTTCAACCCCCGATCAAATGCTTTGCGTGGAGAAGCAGCAGCCTTTTGCGAAAGAACCAGTAGAATTGTCGCAGCCTGGCAGCAGGAGACGGGCGGAGCAGGAGAGATTGATAAGCCGGATCCGGATAAAGAAACGGATTCGGAAACAGAACCGGAAACTTCCGAAACACCAGAAACACCTGAAACACCTTCTCATTCTGACGGTGGCAAGGAAGAAAGAAAATACTACACCATATCCTTCGAATCAAACGGAGGGTCCAATGTAGATCCAATTACTGTAAGATCGGGTGGGAGACTTTCTGATCTTCCAAATCCCAATAAAGGAAATGCAATATTCGTCGGGTGGTATAAGGACAGCAGCCTGCAGGGAGAATCTGTATCAGATGAGGATGTGGCATCCGGAAATCTGACACTATATGCAAAATACCTTGAAATCGAGGAAATCATTGAAGAAGAGGTGGACGATTCCTTTACATTGGTGGACCAGGAATCAGACCTTGTATTCAATCTGAGCTCTTCGGACGACAGCATGAGCGCTGATGCCGTGAAATCCGGCATAGCAATTGAAATTGCAGACGGTTCAGTGGAAGTGGCACTCGAAGCAAGCGGGAGCAGCGGAACGTTTACTGTTAAGGCAGCAAACGGTTTTACAGAGGGAGCATCTTACAAGCTGACATTAATTGATGGAAGGCTGAGCTTCACAGATAAGGAGGCTCACGTTCGTATATGCTCATTCACGATCAAAAAGGATGAGGTTTTTAATTTATCGCTCAACAACGGAATTATTTACATACCTGATGAAGAAGTAACACAGATCACCAAGGGCGCAGAAACCGTTCAATCTCTGTCTGTTCCTCTTGTAACGCTGTCGGACAGCGGGAGCGGCACCGAATCCTCTGCGGAGGGCACATTCATATACAACGGTTCTGCTACTTTAGAAGTTGGGGATACGCTTTGTATATACAGCGGAGATATGCCTGAACCCGGTGATGATTCCGCTTATTTGAATGATGATATCGCATATATTACAGTAACAGGTGTAGACGGGCGCAAAATCAGCTATGGCAGTGCAAAACCCGAGGATATTCTTGTCATTCCCGATATGCTTCCGATTTATGTCGGAGAGGGTCACACTCTGACAGATTATGAAAATGACGGCAGCTCTGGTTCATTCACAGCTTCATTATTTGACCTGAAATTTGAAGATTACAGCGAACTGGGGCTTAGTGCGGACACAACAGTAGATGTCGGGGACTATCTTCTCCTGAGCACTGTTGATCTCAGTGATACTGAAGAAGCAGATGAAGAAGGAAATGAAGGAGAGGAAACCGAACAAAATGATGAAGAGGCAGATGAGACAGCAGATATAGATGAGGCTATTTCCTATGCTGTGGTAACATATGTCGGAACCCAGGGTACTATGGTGAATGTGGAATTTGATGTCACCACTTTCGAGGATATGCAGAACGCAGCGAGCTACTATTCACAAAACTCCATTGACGGTGAACAAATGCTCTCTGATGTCAATGTAGAAGAGATAGAGTCTCAGATAGAGGAACAGGTTATGGCAAGCGGCTTTGCGGACAAGGCTGCGTCTTATTTGACCACCCTTGCCATGTCAACAGAGGGCTTTAGAGAAGTGGCCGGGGAATATGGCGGTCTGGAATCTGTCCGCATTACAATGGCTGACGGCACGACCATGAGCATCGATGAATTTCAGACATTGGCTGCCAACGCAAAGAAAGTCGAGCTAAAAAATAAGAAAGTGAGTGCGAAGATAAATAATAAGCCCCAAAATTTTTCTAAGGGTGTTCACTGTGAGCTGGAGGTTTTCCTTAATATCCAGATAAATGCCGGCGATGGCAATGTGATTGAAATCCGGCTGACCGCCAGCTTTGTAGAAGAAATAAATATTACTGTTAATGCCTCCGGCAGCGAAGTCTGGAAAACTAAAAAGATAGGCGGAAAATGGATAAGTATTAAGGTTCCATATATAGCTGACTACAGTATGAATGCTAACGTCGATGTGTACAATTATACGGCTGTCAGCTTCAGGGCTGTTGTTGCGACTGTAGGTGGTGTTAACTCCATAGATGTTTCTCAGCAGATACAAAAAATTCTTGGTAATGACGACAGGAAGGAAATCACCAGCGGAGTTAAGGAGTTATATGAAATCTACAGTGACATGATGGATAATGGGACGGACTGGATCGAAATATTTGACCAGCAAATCGTCAGTATACCAATGAGTTTGGTATGGGGTGCCATTCAGATACGAGTCACAGTGAACTTCGTTGCTGACGCCAATATCAATGTCGCCATCGGATGTAATCTTGAGACAAAAAGCGGAACGCGATACTGCTTCTGGGCGAAGCTGAAGGCTCACGACGCCGGCAGCAGCACAGTTGATCTGATGGATGAAACATATACGTTCCAATTCTATGTTCTTGGTATTTTGGGGCTCCGTGTGGGTATCAAGCTGGAAGTTGCGGTAGGTCTGTTCTCCCTTAACCTTGACAGTGTGGGGATCGTGGCCCAAGCCGGTGTCTTTACCCGATTGTACGGATTTTTCTTCTACGAGAGAATGACTGCAAATAATAAGACTGTATCAACCAAATCCGGAGCGCTGTACTTTGAGCTTGGAGTTTACCTTGAGCTGGCTTTCAAGGCAGAAGCAATTGGTGGGAAATATAGTTATAACCCCACCATATATGAAAATGAATGGACACTGCTGAACGCAGGGCAGAGATATACGGTATTTGACTTTGCCTATGATGAGCCTGAGGATATTACATTTAATAGTAAGAAAACCTCCTATAAGCTACCCAACAGTACGTTCAGCATGACATATCTGGATCTCAGAGAGGGAGATAAGTCAACCAAAACATATTCAATTGGAGATTATACCTTTGCATTCTCTGATAAACGGTTCAGTCTTAAGAACGGTTCAATAGTGGCAAATGTGCCGTCGGATATACATTACCTGACATGTGATATGACAGTTACGTGGAAAAGTGCTCCGTTGGCGTTCTCATCTGTTCCCATTTCACGAACATACCGACTGGCTTGGGACACATTGGACAAAAACGGTTACACTATTTCGTTTGACAGTAATGGCGGAAACTCAGTAAAGAGCATTACTAAAAAGTACGGTCAGGCTGTGTCGGCTCCAAAAGCACCGGCCAGAACCGGATATACCTTTGAGGGCTGGTATACAAATGAGGCATTAACCAAAGTGTATGAGTTCACAACAATGGGCTGGGACGACATTCTACTCTATGCAAAGTGGACTCCAAACAATAACACAAAATATAAGGTGGCGCATTACCGGCAGGATATAACCAACAGCAGTAAATATACACTTGCTGAGACGGATAGCTTGAGTGGAACTACAGATGCACAGGTTACACCTCCTGTAAGAGTTTTTGAAGGTTTTACATCACCGGCAAAGAAGACTGAAACGATCGAAGCCGACGGAAGCACTGTCATCGAATACAAATATACCAGAAATAGTTACACGTTGACACTAAAGCCCGAAAATGGGGAAGCAAACATTGTTAAGTCTCTCAAATTCGGTGCAACTGTTAATTTGCCGGTCTTGACAAATACAGGATACAGGTTCACCGGATGGGACAGGCTTACTGCGAAGACGATGCCTTCAGTAAATCTCACATATACCGCATTATGGGAGCCGAATACCTATACTGTTTCATTCGATTCAAACGGCGGTTCGAATGTTTCAAGCATTAGTGTAGGGTATGGCACCAAATACGGTTCGCTGCCGACTCCGGTCAAGACTGGATATACGTTCCTGGGCTGGTACACCAACGAGTCTGATGATGTCGGTATCGGAGTTCAGATAAAAGCGAATACCACCGTCAGCATAACCACATCACAGATACTCTATGCCAAGTGGGCAGGCAACCCGCATACTCCATACACTGTGGAGCATTATCTACAAAACATCGGTGATGACGGTTATCCCGCCTCTCCATTTAGTCAAGATAAGCCTGCCGGTACTGCCGGTATGGAAGTGACGCCCGAAGTTAAGGATTATGCGGGCTTTACAGCTCCTCGTTCGAAGACTGTGACCATAGCAGGTGATGAAAGTACTGTTGTTAAGTATTACTACATGCGCAACAGCTACACTCTGATGATCAAGCATGAAAACGGTCTGGAGGATACCGTGTCGACTGCTAAGTTTGGAGCTAATGTAGAACTGCCGGATAGTTTATTAAGGCAGGGTTACACCTTTGTTGGATGGGAACCCGAGCCAGAGCCGACAGGCACAATGCCCGCTGAGGATATGACATACACGGCAGTATGGGAAGCGGCAGA
>JAEZYU010000025.1 GCA_023418915.1 Bacillota bacterium | reverse complement strand
TGGTTCCTCCCAGCACCTTAATCCACCTTAATGTACCTGAACAGTTCACACTGCCTAGTATCAGATCCTGCTGCCCGTTCCCGGTTAACGAGGTGCTTTCAAAACTAAATGAAGGCGACTTGGCATGCGCCAGAAAATAAACGTTCCCATGAGGATCTGTCGCCAGGTCCAGAACACTCTCATTCGGAATACCGCTGACTACGCTGTTCGGACTTCCACCGCTTCTACCCCATTGCCAGGTCTGGCCAAAACTTTCCTGGTTCAAAAACATCAAAAGCAGGCAGAGGACCAGGGAAAAGGTTTGAGTAGTAAATTGTCGTTGTAAGGTCATTGTTCGTTCTCTGGTTTATACTATTAGACAGCCATAGCATTGAATAAGTCCAAGCTGCAGAAAATCCAATTTGTCTGCGGTCTTTTACTCCTTAAACACCTTCACTCTCATCACTGAGTCCTCACCCCTCAACTCAAGGAGATAGGTACCGGCTGGAAGCTGCTGAAGGTCGATACGTCCAGTATTGGCATCTATCACTCCTTCCTGAACTATACTGCCAACTACATTATAGAGTTTATAGCTGCATGATGATCTAAGCCCTTCAACCTGCAAATACTCCTTCGCCGGATTTGGGAATACAGTAATAGCAGCACGACCATTGACATCCTCCACGCCCATAATCACCAACGTCATGCAGGTATCCTCACTGCCGCAGCCATTATATGCTGTAGCGCAGACCGTGTAGGTACCATCACCTGCGTAGTGATGACTGGGGCTAGATCCTGTAGCACTTTGACCATCACCAAAGTCCCAGTGCACACTGTCGGCAGTGGTGCCGGTATAGCTGAACAGTACTGTATCACCTGCATACATAAAGCTGAATGAGGGCACAGGCACCGGGCAGTTGATGGTGATGGTCTGGCAACTGCTGTCGACGCCACAGGCGTTATATACCTTAACGCAAGCCGTATAGGCACCATTCCCGGGATACAGATGCGTAGGATTGACAGTTGTGGCACTATTGCCATCACCAAACGTCCAGCGTACGCTATCCACATTGCTCGTGCCGGTGTAAAGAAAGCTTATTTGAGGAGTGCTGCCACTTGCAGTGAAACTGAAGCTGGCAGTTGGTGGAGTACAGCCACAGGGGTAGCCGAACTTCGTAATGAAGAAGTCGGACTGTCCGCCTTGATTTGATAGCGTATCCGCACCGGCATACAATTGTGAGCCAAATTCGCCACCTAGATAAATGTTTCCGTTTACATCCGCTACTACAGCTCCTGAATGTTCATGTACACCGAACGGGCTCGCTAACGTGTCTGTAGTAAGCAGCACTCCTGTTTGTTTACTAAACCTCGCCAGAAACATGTCATATCCCTGGTTTGGAAGATGAATTAGTGTGTCTTCATTGGGCCATATTAAAGTAGAACCATAGGACCCTGCGATCAACACCTCGTTATTGCTAAGCACAATTGAATTCGCATACGTGGCCGAATTCACAGAGCCGTTCCGTAACCACTGCGTGGTTCCGCTTGAAGATATTTTTGCAAGGATTGGAAGCCTTGTGGATCCTCCTCCTAAAACATTCGAGATACTGATGCCATCAAAAACATCACCATGCGAACTCGTTCCTGCCACAAAAATGTCTCCCTGATTATCGACTACCGGCCTGGACGTAAATCCGGCATTGATCATGGTACTGTTTACCTTCTTCCACAGATATTGACCTTGCGCACCAAATGCAGCGATGTATGCACCTGTGCTTACAGGCTGATTGTTAATGCTGAAAACTCCACTTGAGTACTGGCCTGCGACATAGTAGATGGAACTATTCGCGTTATAGGCCATTTTGCAGGTGACATTAGTCCCGACAGGAATCTGCATGTCGATAGAAACAACATCAATAATACTCCCTTGCGCATCGTACTTTAGGATCACGGGGCCCAACGAAGACAATACCGTATTGCTTCCTGCAATCTCACCTTCATTAAAAATGCTGAGAAAAAAAGCATTTCCCTGACTGTCGGTAATCAAATCCATGAATCGGTAACGATTCGTATAAGCCTGCGACACCGTATCAGGTTGTGGCATCCTCAGCCACTGATAAACTCCGTTCGTGTCATACTGCACCAGGAACAATCTTTTCGCGGTGAAGGGATGCAGGGTATCAGAATCGAACTTTGGAGGGGTACTCATAAAGCCCCCCACATACACATGTCCCAATGGGCTTACTGCGAGTGAATGAAAAACGCCACTACTCACATCATTGTTGGTTCCACCCAGCACTTTAATCCACCTTAGTGTACCGGAACAGTTCACACTGCCTAGTATCAGATCCTGCTGCCCGTTCCCGGTTAGCGAGGTGCCTTCAAAACTAAATGAAGGCGATTTGGCATGGGCCAGAAAATAAACATTCCCATGAGGATCTGTCGCCAGGTCCAGAACGCTCTCATTCGGAATACCGCTGACAACACTGTTCGGACTACCACCACTTTTACCCCATTGCCAGGTCTGGCCAAAACTTGCTTCGTTCAAAAACATCAACTGCAAACAGAGGACAAGGGAAAAGATTTGAGTACTGAGTTGTTGTTGTAAGTTCATTGTACTAATTCTCATGGTTCATAATATAAGACAGCCCGAAACTTGATGAAATTAGGAGCAAGAACTGGCTACTGATTACTGCCTACTGATTACTGCCTACTGATTACTGCCTACTGATTACTAATTACTGATTACTAATTACTGAATACTGATTACTGAATACTGATTACTGACTACTGACTACTGACTACTGACCAAAACTTTCATCCTAATTACATTGCTACCATCAATCATTTCCAGAACATAACTACCAGCAGCAAGCTGCTGAAGGTTTATACGTCCTGTATTTGCATCTATCACTCCTTCCCGGACGGTACTTCCAATTAAATTATACAGTTTATAGCTGCATGAGGACTTAAGCCCTACAACCTGTAAATACTCCTTAGCAGGATTGGGGAATACCGTAATCGCAGCACCACCATGGACATCCTCCACATCCATAATCACTACAGTCATGCAGGTATCCTCACTACCACAGCCGTTATAGGCGGTTGCGCAAACCGTGTAAGTACCATCGCCTGCGTAAATATGACTGGGGTTTGTGCCTGTAGCGCTATGGCCATCGCCAAAATCCCAGTGCACACTGTCTGCAGTGGTGCCGGTATAGCTGAACCCTACGGTATTACCTGCATACATAAAGCTGAATGACGGAACAGGCACCGGGCAGTTGATGGTGATGGTCTGGCAACTACTGTCGACGCCACAGGCGTTATATACTTTTACACACGCAGTATACGTGCCGTTACCGGGATACAGATGCATAGGATTGACAGTTGTGGCACTATTACCATCACCAAACGTCCAGCGTACGCTATCCACATTGCTCGTACCAGTGTAGAGAAAGTTTATCTGAGGAGTGCTGCCACTTGCAGTAAAGCTGAAGCTTGCAGTTGGTGGAGTACAGCCGCAGGGGTACCCAAATTTTGCGATAAAAAAGTCGCTTTGCCCTCCTTGACTCAACATTGTATCCGATCCAGTATATAGTTGCGAAGCAAACTCTCCGCCTACGTACACGTTAGCATTTACGCTCGCCAATGCGTATCCAAAATCGCTTGCTCCAAATGAACTTGCGATTGAATCTAATGAAAGAAGTGATCCATTTTGCATATCAAACCTTCCTAAGTAAACATCATAACCCTGGTTGGGAGCATGAAAAAGGGTGTCTTCGTTTGCGAAAATGAGACGTCCATATCCGCCAGCAATGACAACTTCTGAGCTATTAAGAACCAGTGCATCACAACTCGTTGCACCGCTTGCAGACCCATTTTTTGCCCACACATTATTTCCACTGCTATCGATCTTTGCAAAAAACGGAACACTATAAGGAATACTTACCATGCTGTTCACTACAGTGAATCCATTGAACACATCGCCATGGCTACTGGTTCCTGCAACATAGATGTTTCCTTGCGCATCAATTGCAGGCCTGGCAAAGAAACCGCTGTTACTTGGTGGCTGTGAGCTGTTTTCACGTTTCCAGATAAACTGACCTTGCGACGTAAAAGCAGCAACGAACGCTTCATTAAGTACAGCTTGATTATTGATGGAAAAACTACCGGCACTGTATCGTCCTGAAAAATAGAACCTGCCATTCGAATGGTCTCTGGCAAACTTCATGCTCACATTTGTTCCCACTGGAATCTGCATGTCCAGGGTAATTATATCTACCAGGTTTCCCTGTGGATCGTATTTCAATATATATGGCCCGAGCACAGGAAGAATAGTCGTCGTGCCGGCGACTTCACCTTGGTTAAACGTTCCATAATAATAGACGTTGCCCAGATCATCAACGTCCAGATCTAAAAACCGATATCTGTTCGTATATGCCTGCGACACCGTATCAGGCTGTGGCATCCTCAGCCACTGATAAACTCCGTTCGTGTCATACTGCACCAGGAACAATCTTTTCGCAGTAAAGGGATGCAAGGTATCAGAATCAAACTTTGGCGGCGTACTCATAAAGC
>JAEZYU010000111.1 GCA_023418915.1 Bacillota bacterium | reverse complement strand
CCGCTTCAGGCCCTATGTCCCCGAGTCCAAGCACAGCAGTTCCGTCAGTGATGACCGCCACAAGGTTCCATCTTTTGGTAAGCTCGTATGACAGGTTAATGTCCTTTTGTATCGCAAGGCAGGGTTCAGCGACACCAGGTGTATACGCCAGCGAAAGCTCCTGCTTGTTTGTTACGGGCACGGTGCTGGCGACCTCGATCTTACCCTTCCATTCGCCGTGGAGTCTGAGCGATTCCTTTCTATAGTCCATTAATTTCACTCCTTCTAAGTATTTATGAATACATCAGGCTCCTGCCTTCAATGCGCAAAGAGCAAAAAACCTGTATTCTTCCCTTAATATTCTGCTTTTTTCCTCGTTATAACACTTCGATTCAAAGCTAGTTTTTAGAAGCGAGGTTATCTATCGCCTCATAATATTGGAATAACCAATATCAAGAATAGCAAAGATTATTTCCTTAATCAAGATATTTTCGGAAACAGGTAATTCAAGCCCCGGGAGTTGAATGTTCCTGCAGCGGATGGCATAATAAACTGGGAGGAGATTTAACAATGCAAAATATTCAAAAAGTGTACATTATAGGCGTCGGAGCAATAGGCGGAGCATATGGCAGCAGAATAATGGAAAATTGTCCAGAAACATTAAGAGTCATTTCTGGCGGTGCGCGGTTCGACAACTATGTGGAAAACGGTGTCTATGTCAATGGACAAAAAGTACCATTTACATATCAAAGACCTGGTGAGACGGTTGGAAATGCCGACCTTATTCTGATAGCCGTCAAAAACCATCATCTGGATCAGACCATAGAGGATATGCGGTCACTGGTAGGCAGAGATACTATAATATTGTCGCTGCTAAATGGCATCACGAGCGAAGATAAAATTGGGGCCGTGTTTGGAATGGACAAAATGCTATACTCATTTTGTGTTGGAACAGATGCTGTGAGAGATAACACGAATATCCGTTTTACAAATATAGGAAGGATAGTTTTCGGAGACAGAGCAGCATCTGCATCCTCTGCAAAGGTTCACGCAGTCAGCACTTACTTTGACCGCGCAAAGCTCCCCTATACTGTACCCGATGACATTATTCGTGAGCTATGGTGGAAGTTCATGCTGAATGTTGGTATAAACCAGGTATCCGCAATCCTTCGGGCACCCTATGGCAGCTTTGCAAAGGAGGGCTTCGCAAGAGACCTTATGACAGATGCATCCCGAGAGGTCATTGAAATAGCTAAGAAAGCCGGCATCGGACTGACCGAAAATGATATCCAAAAGTATATCAGGGTTATTTCAGCTCTTTCACCAGATGGGAAAACCTCCATGTACCAGGATGTGGAAGCCGGCCGCAAGACAGAGGTGGAAATATTTTCAGGTGCGGTATATGAATTGGGTCAAAGGTATGGTGTCCCTACGCCGGTCAATGATTTATTGTATCGATTCATTAAGGCAATCGAAGAGTCTTCTGCAATTATTTAAGAGTTCAAAATTTTTTTATAAGTATGCCACTGCGGCAGGAACTTATCCATATATCCATAGAATACACTGTTGTGGTATCGTTCAAGCAGGTGCGCCAGCTCGTGCACCACTATATATTCAAGGCACTGAGGCGGTTTCTTTGCAAGCTCGAGATTGATCCATATCCGCCGTGCCTTCCTGTTGCAGGTGCCCCATTTTGTTTTCATTTTCTTGATGCCGAACTCACTGACACGGACCTTCATCTCTTTTTCCCATTTGCTAATAATATCAGGCAAGATTTGCCTGAGCTGATATCTGTAAAAGTCATCCATCACTGCCTTGCGCTTTTCTTCATCGGCTCCCGGCCGCACATAAAGCTTGAGAGTACCGTCTTCTATCTCCACCTGCGGCTTTGCATCCATTTCTATAAGCTCGAGCATATAACATTCACCTCTGTAATAGTGAGACTCTCCGCTGATAAATCTACAGGGTGCTGCTTGTCCCCTTTCAGCTATCTTTTTCTTGTGCTTCCTTATCCACTCAAGCTTTGACAGAGCAAACTGCCTGACCGGATCCAGACCGAGCCGCATCGGCGCAGTGATCCGTACATCTCCATGCGGTGGGTAAACCCGCAGATGCAGGTTCTTTATTTTCTTCCACTCGATTTCTATAGTAATATCCTCGATCTGTATTTCCATTTGTGTACCCTCTTGTAATTGAGTTTTTCATGAGTTAGTTATCACTATCATCTTGATAATGCTTTTGGCTGTTTTTCATAAGCTCTTTGCACTATCTCGTGTCTTTACAGTAATTATAACACAGGAAAGGCGGAGCAGCACCTGGAAGCACTTTTTTGCCTGAAGGCTGGAAATTAGCTGGAATGCAGTGACATCTATCACAATGCTATTAGAAATACATTATGTAACCTTATTAGTTCTTCTAACATAAAATACATCAAAAACATATCGGGGGGATCTATCTTGTTAAGCCCAATTGAAGAAATAAGATTCTGGACTGCCATCATGCGAGATCATGGAGAATTCATCCTGACTTCGCTTGCCTACAACGAGCAGCAGGCTATAAACCAAGCAATGTATTTCAAAGACTCATTTTCCAGGCTCCATGAATATTCAAAGGTCATAGCGGGCGTCAGTAAAAGCAATGACAGTCTAGGCACGTTGGTACAGGAAAGCTCCGCACTGCTGACAGCTTTTATCAATTTCAAAAAGGTGCTTTTGCAAAGGCATCTTCAATGCCGGCTGAATACCAGCCTGCCGCCGACATTCTACAACCATATGATCAACGAAGCTATAGATTTTTGCAAAACACTGTTTGACATACAAAATGGTATAAAGGTGAACCCTATCTGCAATAATATCGACCTTCACAGAAAATGGCTGCCGGATTCAGCAGGTCATGCAGCTACGATAGCATGTGATCTTGATCCTGTAGAAAAGCAGCTGAGCAGTAAGGCAAAGGGTTTTGACAAACACTTCTCAGGTCTGGCAAAAAAGGCAGATGAACTTGGCATGATGCTGATGAGAACATGTCTTGCCAACGGCGTACTCGAGCAGCTCAACCGTGAGGCTAAAATGGTTTTGGAGGACTTCATCTGCTATCTGGATAAAATATGGATATTGACCTCGGAATGCAAGGTGCTGAGCACTATTAAGCCATTGATGCCATTCCATATGATGAGAGAGGAAATATACTACCTTGAAAACATCAAGGCTGTCGAGGCCGATATCGCCGGCATGAAGGAAGCAGCTGCCGAGGCTGCAGAGAAGGCTGGTGTTGAAGCCGCATCAAAGGAAGCAAAAGCAGAAGAGATCGAAAGGATTAAGAACAGGATTTTTTACTGATTTGGCCGAAGGATACAAAACGCATGTTGGACAATAATGGAGATACTATCACAGGAGCGGGGGATGATCAGCCCCCGCCCTTGTTATAATATGCAAATGATATCAACTTCAGTGATGTTTTTTCTTCGTATGCTTTAGAGCAATAGAGGATAAAACTCTGCCCACTTTACTGTACAAGCGGATCACCACCTCGCTAAATGAGGAATATCGCAACGATAGTTGTCACTACAAGCCCAATCACAACTGGTTTTATATTGCGTCTTGTCAACTCAAATGCATCGACGCCGCATATAGCTGCTACAGGGATGACAGCCCACGGTATCAGCGTGCCGCCGCCCACCCATATGGCAGCCACCTGGCCAAGAGCAGTCAGCGTAGCTGCTCCCGACCCTAAAGCCGTTGAGAAAAGCCTGGCAATGGAGCCTGCAAGTGAGATCCCAGAGAAGCCTGAGCCATCAAGACCTGTTATAGCGCCTACGACAGTCGATGTGACAGATGCGACAGTAGTGTTCAATGGGACAGTATGTGCCAATGCGACACCCAGATCATTTACCAGTCCGCTGGAACCTGCAGGCAGCAGATCCCCGAACACGCCGGCAAACCCTGAATCACCAAGATAGAAGAAGGCTGCTATGGGTATGACAGGTCCAAAAACCCTGAATCCGAATTCCAGGCCTTCAATGAATCGTGACGTTATTTTTTCAAGGCTCTTTTTCTTGTATGTAAAGAACGAGATCAATATCAGGATAAAGAAGGATGTACCTCCTATAAGCGCTGTAGCATCTCCTCCCTGAAGCTTGAACATGAACATCAGGACAATGTCGGTCACAAAAAGCGCCGGAACAAGGATAGCGAAGAAGGTTTTCAGCTTTGTTGAGAGCCTGTGCTTCCTGTCCGGTATATCTGCGCAGCTCCCGCTGTCCTTTTTCTCTACTACCCCGGTTTGCATTGTAAGCTTGTTTCTCTTTATGTCACGGAACATAAGAATGAAAGCTGTGACTGTTGTCACAATACCCATGACGATTACCAACGGCACACTTGCCTGCACCACATCTCCCACAGGTATCCCCGCTCCGTCTGCAGTCAGTTTCGGTGCTCCCTGTATAACAAAGTCACCTGACAGAGCAATACCATGGCCGAATAGGTTCATAGCAACAGCCACACCCATTGCCGGCAATTTTACCTTCAGAGCTACAGGCAGTAAAACCGCTCCAAGCAGCGCAACTGCAGGCGACGGCCAGAAGAACCATGATATAAACATCATTACTATACCAATAACCCAATACGCAAGGGCCGGTGTCTTGATCAGCTTAGTGAATGGGTAAACCATCGTCTCATTGATGCCTGAACTCAGCAATTCCTTGCTCATTGCCGTTATGACAGATATTATCAGTATAGTTCCTAAAAGTTCCTTAATTGCGTATATCAAGCTATTGAATACGCCCATTATCGACAGGTAAACTGAAGCGGTCGCAGTGAGCCCAAGGCAGAATATGCCTATAATGCAGACAAGGCTCGTGTCCCTTCGCATTATCATGACCGCTATGATCGCCACAATAAAAAACAGATAGACCCAATGGATCATACCCAGTTCCATATCATCACCCTTTCTGTATGAATATTTCTGTAATACAAAATATTCCGGATTTACAGAAAAGGTTCAGATAATAAATTCGACAGACATAGCTGATAGATCACATCCAAAGAACTCAGCCGCCGGCGAAGTATGAATTTATCATATCATCAGATATTTCCAACCCGGTATGAGTGCCGGTGCCTTCATATATAACCCTCCCATGATTATCAAAAAGCGTCACCCGTACCTCGGCAGTAATGCTTTCTAGTATTTCACCATACATCAGACCGTTTTTGGGAGCCTTTAAGATACCTCCATCAGAATGGCGGGCTTCTATACGCATTTTGGATCTTCTCCCCTGCAATGAAATCACGAGGCAGTTGTTGTCATAATTAAGGCCTGTGATTCTGGATCTGTTGTATGTGGCAAAAATAGTGATCTCCCGCCTTATCCTGATAAACGATATAAAGCCCATAAAAGATCTGCCAAGCCAGGGAATCTTCGCTGCAGAAAACATGAGTGTCACATCGTCATTTCCAAAATGATTTGACTGAAGCCAGACCCACACTTCCGGAAAAGAGCTTCCCCAATCCTTCTCAATATAGCCATACCCACCGTTAAGATCAATGTCTCTGCCTGTCAAGGTTAGCCGGCCTTCTATCCTGTGATGCATATTAACTATGCCGTGATGACATTCCATAAATGGCACATATGAAAATGGCCCCATGATCCCGGGTTTGAATATAGTTTTCGGGAATGGGACGATATTGCAAAACGCCAGCCGCCCATTGAGCTTCAGCTGCTTATCGCTGATATTAAGCTCTATTTCACTTCCGGAGAAATAATTGGCTCCTATCCGTATCTCAAACAGACTGTCATTATACTTAAAATCCGATAAATCATATCTTATATAATAGGTTTTACAATTTAGCGCATCCAGCACCTGGACAAAGGCATGTCTGTCTGCCGCCGAGTTTCCGTAAGCAACCCCAGGTATTACGGCAACGGCATTATCCATCCCCGCATCGATCAATTTAAAATACCAGCCTTCGAAATAATTCCTTTTCCTGTGCCTGCCCTGAAAAATTTCAGGGTTAAGCAACCTTCTAAACACATACATATCATGTGATTCCTTTCATTTCTATACAAATGAATTGTTCCCGCAAATATATGATTACAAAACCGGTCACTTATACTACTACAGAAGTTGAGCATAGAATGGATTATATAGTGAATGTCATGGCAAAAAAATATGAAATAGTGAGATAAATTGAAGCAGCGTTCGTAAAATGCAAATGTTTGTTCGGTACAGGCCGGTATGATGAAATATCGACCTGTATTATTTTTATGACCGAAGGTATAATTAAGTCCCGAACACAAGTTCGGCAAGATCGGAGGTAACGATATGAAATTCGAAGTTACACTGGGCTGTGCCGCCTGTGGATATACCAATACAGTCAAAGCCGATTCCGGCTTTGACTGTTCAAATCTTATATGCCCGAAATGTAAAAACGAAGATTGTCTGTCGATTACAGCAGTAACAGAAGCTGCTGCTGAAGCCTTCAAAAAGCAAAACATCCTCAAACGCCTAAAAATGATACAAAACCTTTGACACCGATGTGGGGCCTGCATCGGGATAACGACAGCCCCGTATCCCGTACACGCCTCACATCTCAAGTGTCTGTCACCTGGCTGCGAAGGATTCGGCAAAAGGAATGAAGAAGCCTTGGGGATGCTTGCATACACTGCAGACCTCAGGCGCCTGCGTACCTACATGGATATGCCCGCAGTTAGTGCAGATCCAGACGATCTCGTCCTTCTTTTTGAATAGTGTACCATTTTCCAATTCATCTGCAAATCTCTCAAACCTCTCGGCATGTGTTCTTTCAATTTTTGCGATGTTCTCGAATATATGAGCGATCTTAGTATATCCTTCCTCCTCTGCAGTCAAACCAAAGTTTTTATAGACATCGTCCCATTCTTCATTTTCATTATGCTGGGCCGCTCTCAGTGCTTTCAGGGTACTGTCATAGAGATCGACAGGGTAGGCGCCTTCAATAGCGATATGTTCTCCCGAAGCATCCTTGAGCAGTTCATAAAACACCTTGGCATGAGCCCTTTCCTGATCCGCAGTATAGTTGAACACCGCTTCCACGATCTGCAGACCTTCCTTCCTTGCGCCTGAAGCTGCAATATTGTACCTGTTTCTGGCCTGACTTTCGCCCGCAAAAGCCCTCATTAAATTTACATAAGTTTTGCTATCATTAAAATCCACCTGCATTACTCCTTTTAATTAATATATACAATATTATCTGTATACAAAATGAAAATATTCCAGCCGGAAGGTTATTTCCTGACTGGAATATTTACCTTAATATGTGAGGTCACAATGCAAAACATAATGCATCCCGATTAAGATTTTCGATCTATCCCTTTGCGGTACGAGTCTGAGCATCTGCCAGTTAATAACCAGCAGAACGATCAACCAGGTTTAGGAGCTCCTTCCCGTTGAGATAAGCCTCCAGGTTTGAAGCAAATATTCCAACGATACTTTCAAAGGTCTCCTGCAGGCTGAAGCCTCCCGAAACATGCGGTGTGATTATGGCATTATCCATCCTCCATAACCTGTGATCCTTTGGCAAAGGCTCGGGATCCGTCACATCCAGGGCTGCGCCCAAAAGCCTGCCGTCTTCCAGCGCATCACACAAAGCATCGGTATCCACTGCACTGCCGCGGCCAACATTGATCAGCACAGCATCCTGTTTCATAAGTGCTAAGGTCCCGCTGTTCATTATTTTCCTTGTGTGCGGCGTTTCAGGAAGGCTAAATGCAACTATATCCGCACGCGGCAATAATGACTGGAACTCATCCATAAGATGAAGCTCGTCAACATATTCCGGCTTATTGGTGTCCTTGCGCCTGATACCGATCGTATAGGCTCCCAAAGCTTTAAGTTTTCTGGCAAAGTCACTCCCGATGTCACCCAGTCCTACGATCAGAGCTGTGGAATTCACTATGGTTCTGACCTTTCCCGCATATGACCATTGGCAGCTATTCTGTTGGTCCCTGTATATGTGAAGCTTTTTATACAGCATCAGCAAAGTTCCCAGCATGTATTCTGAAATTGCATGGCCATAGGCGCCCGACGCATTGGTAAGCAGCACATTGTCAGGAAGTATGCTTTTATCTGCATATTCCCCGATTCCGGCACTTTGCAGCTGTACCCATTTCAGGTCATTACTGCTTTTAATCAACTCAGGCGAGGGATTCCCAAATATTATGTCTGCGTCCCGCATACGTTCGATATCGACTGTGTTGGGATTTCCATATAAAAACTCCGCTTCGGGTGCCTTTTCTTCAAGCAGCCTTTTATGACTTTCACCAACCGGCAACAAAACAACAATCTTCATTTTATGCATCCTCCATTAGTCAGTTATATAAAAGTACGTTCTTCATTCCGCCAGTGAAATGCGTAGGATTCCAACCATTCTTCATTTAGCGGTCACTTCATTGTCCATTCCACATAAATACATAATCGTTGACATTTACACCGATCCTCTTTGCAATAACCGGACATTTTGCTTTCAACAGAAAGTATATGCTTCTTCTTTGTTCCGATAGGGTTTCATAATTGCCCTGACCTTTACTGATCACTATATCAGCATTGTTGAATATGTCTAAAAATTCTTCGCTGCATTCGTCAAGGATCAGACCAGGGACGCCGCATCCGGTGCCAACTAGTCTTGTACAGCTGTTAAGACCGGACGAAATAGCATCCTCCATGAAGCTTCAAGGACCTGTCTCAAAAAACAGGGAAGACAATCCAGTAAAATTTCCATCCTAACCCCCATATACCTTTAATTATACCACGCTATTTGTCAAACAACCATTTATTACAGTACATCTCCTGCCACCTATAGGAGGCTTCTTGATTTTTATTTCAGCTTTGTTTTGAATAAAGAAGGTATCATAAGTGAGAATACAAAAACTTTGTCAACTCAGCGCCTTACTCCTATCCTTTTTGATACAAGGAACCTTTTAAAGGCGCTCAGAATACTGACTTTCGCCATTTCCTTCTCATCAGTTTCTTCTGGCTCTGCCAGCGCAAGCTCTGCCAGCTTCAAGATGCCCTCCAATGACTTGGCACCGGCGATGAATCTGTCAGAATGGCAAAAAACCGCATCCTCCACTCCGGTTACAGCACACAGCTCCTCGTCCCTTTTCCCCGCCCAGGAATACGGCAGAGACTTTATGTCACCATATCCCCCGTCTCTTTTTCGGACAGTCTGCATAATGTACCGGCCATGGTCCGGGCTTATCACATAAACAACTTCTCTATCATCATCTATTTGATGAAGTATTTCATTCCATGGATATGGTCTGTCAAGTACAAGCAGTTCGGGGACAGTCCTGTCTGCATAAGATTTTCTGACATATTCCTCTGCATAAACTACAGAGAATTTTTGCCTCAGTGCATTTTGAAAAACAACTGATGCCAGGTCTACAGCCTGGTTGAAGGCCACATCTTCATCAATTACAGTATCCCATGTAGGATTACACTTAGATATTATCGCTGATATGTTGAGAGTCGGTATTATCGTCCTGCAGGTGCGCATACCATTATCGGCAGCATCTATGCCTTCTATCAGCATTTCATCGATCCCGCGGAACATGTACTCCATATTCTCATCGGATAATGATGCGTCATATGTCCTGATGATGTCCATGCCAAACCGATCCCATATCAAGCCGCATGCTGCATAAGGTGTCCCGTTGTCCCTGTATCTCTTATCCATTTGGTGGTGGTCGAATTCACCCTCTCCAATGTCATATACCAGATCCAGACCATTGAGATCATCGGGATCTCTGCTCCTCACTACTTCCAGATCGAATAGCTCCTTGAGGATGGCAGTGGCCATGACCTCATCTGCGTGAAATTTCCCGCTGTGGGTACCTGCTCTTTTAAATAGCTTCTCCATATATATCACCCTTGTATGATAAACCCGTTTATTTATTACTGCCGATACAGCAGCCTGATTCAATAAATTATTATTTCCTCATGTCATCATTATGACTCAGGTGATATTTTGTAATCATTGCTTTTGCTGTCTTATGCAGTTATAATATGCTTTAGATTATTCACCGTCATATACTTATGCATTGTGAGGTTTTATATGGACAGCTCAGGTACTATATTTAATCAAGTGCTTATACTTTTCATAATAATGTTAATTGGCTTTATTGCAAAGAAGCGAAATATAATCAATGATACAGTCAGCAAAAAGCTTTCTGAGCTTCTGCTGAAAATCACCAGCCCTTTACTGGTCATATCCTCATTTCAGGTTGACTTTACACAGGAGATTATGCAAAATGTACTGATCGTACTTATTTTTTCCATTGCAGCCCATATCGTTTCGATTCTGCTGGGACAAATCCTGTTCAAGCGAAGCAGTACAGAAACAAAGAAGATCATGAAGTTTTCCGCTATTTATTCAAACTGCGGCTACATGGGCTTCCCTCTGCTGGAGAGCATATTTGGAAAAACCGGTGTTTTGTATGGCTCCGTATATGTGGCAGCATTTAATGTCTTTCTCTGGACCAACGGTATTATGATATTCAGTAACAGAAAAAAGCTTGACAGGCATACAATAAAGAAAGCTCTGCTAAATCCAGGGATCGTTTCTGTGATAATCGGTATACTTCTATTCACCTTTTCACTAAAATTACCCGCTCCTGCTGCTAAAGCCATCGAACTTGTCGGCTCAATGACAGTCCCGCTTTCCATGCTTATTATAGGAGCAACGATTGCAGGCTGTGAATTCAAGAAGCTGCTCAAGGGCTGGGAGCTTTACTATGCTGCAGCCGTAAGGCTAATACTGATACCCGTACTTGCGTTTGTCGTTTTAAAGCTGCTTGGGCTGTCTGATATGCTCCTTAAAGTCTGCGTGCTTCTGGTCGCAATGCCCGCAGCTGCAACAACGGCGATATTCGCTGAATTATTTGACGGCGATTCTATATTTGCATCTAGGGTCGTTGTATTATCGACTCTGGCATCAATCTTGACAATACCGCTTCTTATGATGTTTATCTAGTACATAACTATTTAGCAAGCATCGCTATTTTACTGCGGCATATAACTTAGTATCCCAGCTTTAGTGAGAAGAAAGTATGATATGTACAGGGGGATGACTTTGAAAGTCATCCCCCGACCTGCTTTTCAGTGCTGTAATTTGTGCCTATCGTTTCTTAGTGTTGCTCTTATAGCTGGCACATAGGGTTTCATCATAGGGCGCTCCGCTGTCAGAATTAGCGGCGGCACTTACCTGGATTGCATCCAGTGTGCAGTGGTTTTCCTTGTTTTCGTTATATATGCAGCTTTGTACCGAACATAAAATGCTTTGGCATTTATCCATTGCATAACCTCCCCGGTTTTTGTCAATGAACCCTGTTAAAACAGCACTGCATATATATAATGCACGTTTTGACGATATATAACGCATCAGTTCAGCAGAAAAATTTTTCCGGCTCTGAATTTTGGTTCAAACCGGAATCCACTCTTATTTTCAAAGTACCTTTGACAAAAACTCTTTTGCCCTCGGATTCTGTGGATTTGAAAAGAATTCAACCGGCGTGTTTTCTTCGAGGATCTGACCTTCGTCCATAAACAGTACTCTGGTGGCTACTTCTTTTGCAAAACCCATTTCGTGGGTCACGATCACCATAGTCATACCTTCATCTGCCAGCTGCTTTATCAAATCCAGCACTTCTCCTACCATTTCAGGGTCAAGAGCTGATGTGGGTTCATCAAAAAGCATCACCTTCGGGTTCATTGCCAGAGCGCGGATTATCGCTATCCTCTGTTTCTGGCCTCCGGACAGCGTTGAAGGATAAGCGCCGGCTTTATCCTCGAGCCCGATCCTTTTTAGCAGACGAAGCGCATTACTTCTCACCTCTGACTTTATCTCCTGCCTCGTGGTGTTTACTTCATAAAGAGGTTTTTTGTTTTTTGAAAATGGGTTCGTTACCTTTATTAAAGCATTCTTCAGCTTCCTTGCACGAAGCTCATGAAGCCTAATATTAAGCGGCGCCAGCATTATATTACCCAATACCGTCTTGTTGCTAAAAAGATTAAACTGCTGAAAAACCATTCCCATATGACGTCTGTGAACATTGATATCGACCTTCAGATCGGCTATATTGACACCCTCAAAAATTATGGAGCCGCCTGTGGGATCCTCCATACAGTTGAGGCATCGCAGGAATGTACTTTTACCGCTTCCGGAAGGGCCTATGACAGCGACTTTCTCGCCTTCCTTAATAGTAGTCGTAATGCCCTTGAGCACCTCGAGACTGCCGAAGCTTTTTCTCAGATCAATTATGTCTATCACTTTTTCTCAGGCTCCTTTCCATCGTTTTAACAAGCATAGCGATTATCATGACCATAACGATATAAATAAGTGCCATCACAAGGTAAGGAACCATGAACTCATAGCTGTTTGTGCCTATATAACTGAATGCCACATAGAGGTCAGCGGCCCCGACAAAGCTCACGACCGACGTCTCCTTGACTAGTGCTATCAACTCGTTGCCCAGAGTTGGGAGTATATTTTTGACTGCCTGGGGAACTACGATCCTCATCATTGTTATACCATAGCTAAGTCCTACTGCGCGGCCTGCTTCCATCTGGCCGGGATCCACCGACATTATGCCGCCTCTCATTATCTCAGAGACATATGCTCCGCTGTTGAGACCGAACACCAGGATACAAACATTGATAGAAGGCATATTCAGGCCAAACAGCGGCAGCACAACATAATATGCCACCAGCAGCTGAACCACTATCGGTGTGCCTCTGAAAAGCCCCACATAAAATGTACATATCCTGTCCAGTATCCTCGGAAATCTTTTGTATTTAGGCAGCACTTTGATGCTTGCGATCACTGTACCGATTATAATACCTATCGCAAGGCCTACTACAGCGATTATCAAAGTGTTCTGAAGACCAGTCAGTACCTTGGTGTAGCCATTATTCTCAATGAATATTTCCCAGAATTTAGCCAGCTTCTTATCAAAATTCCCCATCATCATTCCCTTTAAGATACAATATCCTCGCCGGATCCGGCGAGGTATCGTATCATGTCACTTTTATTTTGTCATTATCTGCTTTTTAGTTGTCAAGCAGCATATAGTTTCAATACAGCTCCTGAAAATACTTAAGAAGACGGGAGGCAGCTTGTTTTGCATATCAGTTTAGTTCGTTTATTGCCTCTGCTATACACTTTGCTGGTGCTTCATCTATTATAACATATTTTATGTTGCCGTTAAGCATATCCTGTACAGCCAGCGAACCCGATTTGTAGCCTATGCATTCAACATCGTAACCATCAAATCCCCAATCTTCGTCGCCCTGGACATAAAACTGGCCGGTTGTACCATTTTGTACTCCTATCTTTGTCTTGCTGTCAAAACCGGACAGTATGGCTTCAACATCAGCAGCAGATTTGCAATCATCGAATGTTTTTTCTGAGGCTTTGACGATCAGCTTCTGTGCTGCGTCATAATATTTGTCGGAAAATGTGACGTATTCCTTTCTGTCTTCCTTTATTGTAAGTCCTGCCATGGCGATGTCAGCCTTGCTCTGCCCCACTGAGAGACATACTGCATCAAAATCCATATTGCTTATCACAAGCTCCTTGTTAAGATGCTTTGCAAGCAGATCTGCAATTTCCATGTCTATCCCAAGGTATTGGTTATTCTCGCCTCCGGTGTACTCAAAGGGCTCGAATCCGGCATTTGTAGCCACGATCAGCTGATCCTTTGAAGCATCGAGCTCAGAAGATGTCACAGTCTTTGGTGTTCCGTCGCCAAAGTAGTTGTTTAGTATCTGATCAAAGGTCCCGTCGGATTTGATCTGGGCAATGAATTTGTTTACTTCCTCGAGAAGCTCAGGCTGATTTTTATCTACTCCAAATGCATACTCTTCCTCAGTGAGCGGGATGTCTATGACCTTTACCTTTGCACCTCCATTGTCCGAACCGGCACAGCCTGTCAGCGCAAATATACTGATTGCCAGTACTGATACAACGGTCAATAAAGCAACTAGTCTTTTCATGGCATTCTCTCCTTTTAATGTAATAAAATATGAATATTTATACACTTTATGCGTATATTTTGCATAAATATAAATTACTCCAATAATATATATTTGTCAATACAAAAACTATGCTATCTTTCTTCTCAGATATTGCCTGAAACTACATTTTGCGCCCACCGGCCTTTTCTTACAATTTGTACTCCTATCGCACTCTTGATCACATCCGGAAGATAACACAGAGGATAGGCTGCAAAAATGGTGAGGTTTACATATTTCGTTATCAAATATGCAAACGGAACGAATATGAGCCATGAATATGCGCTGTCAAAAAGAAAGGTAATGAACGTCTTGCCGCCTGACCTTATGGTGAAATAACAGCAGTGTGATATGGCGAAAAACGGCATGTAAACAGCACTTACCCTCATGAAATGGGCCGCCAGGCTCCGTACATCATCGGTCGTATAATAAATCCGCGGTATGATAGGAGCAGCAACTACAAGTATAACTCCTATAACAAAACAGGTACAGACACTGAAGAATACTAATTTCCACGAGTACGCTTTCGCACGGGGAATATCTCCTGCTCCAAGCGACTGCCCTACCATAACGGCAACTGCCGAACCCATCGAAATAAAAATGACATTGAACAGGTTTGTTATGGTATTCGAAATGTTAAGTCCTGCCACAACGTTCAGCCCGTATGTGGAGAATATCTGTGTCAGTGTTGATACTCCGAGAGACCATAGCATTTCATTTGCCAGCAGAGGCATTCCTTTTTTAAATATTGCCAGTGCAAGAGCTCTGGGGATCTTCATAGTTCGGCAAACACCAACAATGAACCGGAAACGCACTGAATGCCTGTGAGTATACACTACAATGATAACAAGCTCCACATAACGGGATATGGCTGTTGCAATAGCGGCGCCTTCGACTCCCAGCGCAGGAAACCCCATCTTACCAAAGATCAATATATAGTTCAGGCAAAGATTTGTGAGAACTGAGGTTATACTAGCCTTCATCGGAAGCATTGTCTCACCTGTTTCACGAAGAGTGCTGGCATATGTCTGTGACAAAACAAAAGGAAACAGCCCCCATAGCATTATTTTTAAATAAGCATGTCCATGAGAAAGCATTGCAGCCGCATCAGCAGCATTTCCCTCTCCTTTCAGAAATAAAGAAATTAGTGAACTACCGCCGGTCAATAGTACTGCCATTGCGGCGACTAATATAACCGCTGACGTCCACAGCTTATATCTGAACGTATTTCGAAGCCCCTCGTCATCACCGGCACCAAAAAACTGGGCGCCAAAAATCCCGGCACCGGACAGGCCACCGAACACTGTCAGGTTGAACACGAACATAAGCTGGTTCGCTATAGCGACACCGGACATCTGAGCCGTACCAACCTGTCCGACCATCACATTGTCGAGAAGATTGACAAAATTGGTTATGGAATTCTGAATAATTATCGGTATGACAAGAGCGAGCACGGTTCTATAGAATGTCCTGTCACCTATAAATGTTCTTCTGAATCTTGCAAATATATTATCTGAAGTGGATATATGATCCATAAAATAACCTCACATTTCTACTGTCATTTTCTCTGACATCCGTACATTTTAGCACATAGAAGACCTTTAGTCCATAATCCTGTTTTTGCTCTCGAAAATAAAAATCATTAATTTTTTTTATGTTATATTGCTCAGGTATTTACTGGCATAGTGATTTGTTCAATTTGCCTCAGAAGTATGATAATATAACTTCATTGCTTTTTAGCTATAAAATCAGAAAGCAGTCATATACCAGACAGCTATGCCGTATTCCCTGCAGACATTTATACAAGCTGGGATTTGATCAGGTTCAGAAAAGAGGTACTGTTATGTTGAGTAAATATATTGATAGACAGAATTTCACAGATTACAGCGACTACTATGATAATTTCAGGATTCATGTCCCGGGTGATTTCAACTTTGCATATGACGTAGTTGACGAACTGGCGGAGAAAAGCCCCGACAAAACGGCAATGGTCTGGTGCAACGATAAGGGCGAGGAAAGAGTGATCAGCTTTGGCGATATGAAGTATTACAGCTGCAAAGCCGCTAATTTTCTCAAGTCTCTGGGAATAAAAAAGGGCGACAGGGTAATGCTGATCCTAAAAAGGCGGTATGAATTCTGGTATGCTCTTCTGGCTCTGCACAGGCTCGGCGCAATAGGTATACCGGCAACACACCTGCTCACATCCAAGGACATAGTCTACCGGTGCAATGCGGCAGGCATAAAAATGATAATATCCGTAGCCGAGGATGAAGTAATAAAGCATATCAACAATTCCAGAGAAAAATCACCAACCCTTGAAAATATCGTTGGTGTAAACGGTAAGGCTGAAGGCTGGTATGATTTAGCTGAAGAGCTGGACAAGGCATCGCCTGATTTTCCGAAGCCTGCAGGCAGTGAGGCAACCAGGAATGATGATGTGATGCTGCTGTACTTTACCTCGGGAACAACAGGAATGCCAAAAATGGTACTGCACGATTTCACATATCCTCTTGGACATATAAACACCGCAAAATATTGGCAGTGTGTAAAGCAGGACGGCCTTCATCTGACTGTGTCGGATACGGGCTGGATGAAATCCATGTGGGGCAAGATATACGGTCAGTGGATCTGCGGTTCTGCAGTCTTTACGTATGATCATGAAAGGTTCAATGCCAAAGAAATGCTGGATGTCATGATAAAGCATAAGGTCACGACATTCTGTGCGCCTCCGACGATCTACAGATTTCTAATAAAAGAGGATCTTTCCAACTATGATTTGAGCTGTCTCAAGCATTGCGCCATCGCCGGCGAACCACTCAATCCGGAAGTATACAACCAGTTTTTTAAAGCGACAGGCCTGAAGCTAGCCGAAGGCTATGGTCAGACAGAGCTGACTCTGACAGTTGCCAATTTCCCGTGGATGGAGCCTAAGCCCGGTTCTATGGGAAAACCTGCTCCAGGCTACAATGTAGATATAGTGGGCGAAAACGGCAATTCCTGTGACATCGGTGAAGAGGGCCAGATAGTCATAAGGACCGATAACGGAAAACCATTCGGGATGTTTTGCGGCTATTTCAATGACGATGAGCTCAAAAAAGAAGTTTGGCATGATAATATGTACTTTACAGGTGATATGGCCTGGCGTGATGAGGATGGCTATTACTGGTTCGTCGGAAGAGCAGACGATGTCATAAAGAGCTCAGGCTACAGGATAGGCCCCTTTGAAGTGGAAAGTGCACTGATAGAACACCCGGCAGTACTGGAGTGCGCGATTACTGCCGTACCGGACCCTTTAAGAGGCCAGATAGTCAAGGCATCTGTCATACTGGCAAAAGGCTATACCGGCAGCGATGAGCTGGTGAAGGACCTGCAGGATCATGTAAAACGTGTCACTGCTCCATACAAGTATCCAAGGGTCATCGAATTCGTTACAGAACTTCCAAAGACGATCAGTGGCAAGATCCGCAGAGTTGAAATAAGAGATAATGATAAAGAACTCAAAAACTCATAAATCCACAGTCACACAAGCCGCCAAATAACAGCGGCTTGTTTTTTTGTCTTTATGTTACTTGGGAACTGACTCAGAAAACTTTTTATTCTTCGAAACTGCGCAATTCGCTGACTGAAGGCCAATGATCGGCAATCAATTCTCCGGCGGCTCTTACTTTACAGCAATTTGCTGACGGCAAAACAGCTGTCTCAGAGCATATGCTGAGGCAGCTGTTTCTGTCTGGAAGCTTACGTAATTCCGCAAACGAACGGATCGATTTACAGGATCCTATTTTTTAAGTGTAAGTGTACCGTACACGGACGTATCCTGATATCCGTTGCCGGTAACGTCATTCCACGTTGCAACACTTTGGCGGGCTCCACCCTTAGCATCGTTTATCTGCGCATCAAATCCTATCTGCATGTCAGCTTCCGGAGATATCGTTTTAAACGGTATCTTCATCTCTATAGTATAGTTCATCCCGTTGACTCTGACAGCAGATTCAAAACCGTTATCGATACTTTCAGGGTTGAATGACGCATTGTTTTCAAAGTTCACCCTGTACTGCCCGTCATCATCCTGATAGAACGACGTTTTCTTATTGTTCTCATCCACAAAAGCTTCGACCGAATCCTGCTCCCATTCATTCACGTTGACTTTGTCGAGCTGTGAGTCACTCACATAGAACATTACATATAGATTCTGTTCATCCCAGAGGACTTTGGCTAATCCATTCGCACCCTGCCATGCCAGTTGATAGCGATTGATCTGCAGAGCGGGTGCTCTGCTCCAGGCATCGTCTGTCACGCCATCTATGACCGGAGTGCCATATCTTGCTAAGGAACGGTTTGCTTCAACATAGTCCGGATTATTTTCTTTTATGAACTTGTCCGGATCTGCAACTCCATAGTATGCTGGTTTTGCCTGCAGATACTTATCAAAAAGAGTCGGGTTCGTGGAAGCTCTCCAGCTTGTGCCGTCATCAATGCCCCAGAAGGTCACTCGTGCAATGCTGTCGGCATGCTCTCTGAAAAGCTTGAAAAGCTCGGCGTACAGATAGCCCTGCTGGCTGGCTTCCTTATCAGACAGCTTATAATCTCTGCCTGCCTGGACATCCAGTTCGGTTATGCTAACTTCTACACCCAGTGAAATGAATCGTTCCAGTGAGTTTTTTACATTGTTCGGATTCGTGTTGACTGTGTAGTGGCCCTGCATACCGACACCGTCGATCAGCAGCTTGCCAGGATGCTGCTTTTGATATTTTTCATTCAGTTCCTTGACCATGCTGTATACGGCCTTGGATTTATTCTGATTATCCAGGTTGTAATCATTATAGTAGAGCTTGATATCCCATTCAGGGTGCGCATCCAGAACCTCTCTGGCAGCAAGGAACGCCTGCTCCACATAATCTTCCCCGACGGCGTGATACCACGGAGCTTTACGCAGCGCTCCCCTCCAGTTTTCCGGTTTGGCAGGGTTATCACTCATTGCTTCGTTTAAAACATCCCATGAAATGACTCTGTCTCCAAAGTGCTCAACCACAGTCTTTATATGGGTCTTCAGATTCTCCAGCGCCTCCTCGCGCTCAAGATAAACATCCTTGGACGACTGGTTCATCCATTGGGGTGACTGCTGGTGCCAGACGAGAGTATGTCCATGCATCTTCAGACCTGCAGCCAGCGTCTTGTCGACTATCTTGTCTGCTGTGCTGAAATTAAATTTTCCCTTTGAGCGCTGCAGTGCATCAGGCTTCATTGCATTACCTGCTGTGGCCACGTTATGATGCAGCTTCAATAGCTCGTGTCTGACGCCGTAAGTATCCTCCAACGCTATTGCGTTGCCGATCAGAAAATCATTTATATAAACATTCTTAATGGGTGTCAGATTCGATTGTATGCCTGCCACAGCTTTACCGGTGCATTCGAAGGTAATGTCATCGATATAGAACGATGCATTCGCATTGGAGCTCTCAATATATATCGTAATATAATCACTGGCTGTACTGTAGCGGGAAAAGCCTTCAAGCCTGACCCAGCCGTCTTCTGTTCCGAGAACGTGCTGTGCAATATTCACATAACTGGCTCCGCTCCCGCTGCCGATCTGTGTGGAAAGCTGGATCTGAGCACTCAATGGCTCGATCAGCTTGACCCATGCGGATATCCTATATTCCGCACCTTCATCCACGTATTTATCGACCTTAAGCGAAGGCCCGTGCCAGCTTTCAGTCCTGTTTGCGACCTTCAGTGCATATTTTCCGCCTTCAGTAACATTTGCATCTTCAGTCACAGAAAGAACTTCTGATCCTCCTCTTCCCGAGAAACCTTGTGTAGTTTTATTCTCGAAATTTATTGGTGCGAATGCCGCAGCCTGTCCTTCAGTATTGCTACCTGCCTGGTTACTGTCCCGGCCTGCTGGGCTGTCACCCTGATCTGCCTGGTCGTTCCCCTGATCCGCCGAATCGACACCGTCTTCACCCGAGGCCGGCTGCGAAGCCTCACCATCTCCGCTCCCGCCTGAGCTTCCATCCTTGTCACCGGCGTTTTCACCGTTCCCTGAAACATTTTCACCGACACCATCCGAGGCGATATCATTCCGCTCATTGGCCGTTTCCTGCCCGCAGCCCGCCATGAGCACCAGGATCATTGCAACAGCCGTAAGGAATAAAACAGCCTTTCTGATATTGTTAAGCATAGAGCTGCTCAAATCAAAACACCCCCGTTATTTGTTAATTCATTACAAAAAGCAGGTTATCAGTTATCCTAATATGTATAATAATAGTATAAGTGTAGTTATATATAATGTAAATTAACAAAAAAGAAAAGAATCTCAGACAAATCTGTTTCATACGTATCCCTATCACATTAAGAAAAAGCGCAAGTAATATTTGCTTCTTGGAAAAAGTATGCTGTTTAGGATATAATACTCATAACTGCTCTATGCAGACAGCCTGGGGCAGCTTTTAAAATATATAGGGAAGGTGGCTTGTATATGAGAGCATGGGACGGCTATATGAGGGGTGTCAATCTGGGCGGCTGGATCTCACAGTGTCCGCGTGACCGATCGCACTATGACAGTTTTATTACAGAAAAGGACATACAGACGATCGCATCATGGGGGCTCGATCACGTTCGCCTGCCGATCGACAATGATGTTATAGCTGATGAACAGGGCAGGTTTATCCCAGGCGGCATCAAATATGTGGACGATTGTGTTAAATGGTGCCGCGACAACGGATTAAACATAATACTCGATCTGCATAAAGCGCCCGGCTACGCTTTTTACAGCGAGTCTAATACGCTTTTTACCGACGCTCAGGTACAGGATGCTTATATAGGCCTATGGAAAGAATTTGCCGTAAGATATGGGGAATACAGCGACTTTGTTTCATTCGAATTGCTCAATGAAGTAGTTGATGCTGACACCAGTCTCTGGAACGATCTTATTCGAAGAACGATCTGCGAGATCCGTAAAAATGCTCCGGTTACTAAAGTAGTAGTCGGCGGCATCCGCTGGAATAGTGCCAGCACTCTCAAGCTGCTGGATGCTCCGTATGATGATAATATCGTATTCACCTTCCATTTTTATGATCCGTTTCTTTTTACTCATCAGGGAGCGCAATGGATAAAGCCTCTGTCTGAAATAACGATCCAATATCCCGGAGATATTAAGGAATACCGCAGGATATCGCACGAACTCAAATCCTATGATACAGGATTTTCAAGTTTTTTCAGGATGGGCAGCGGGTTCCTTGAAAAAAGAATGTCTCCTGCCATAAGCATTGCAAAAAAACACAATGTCCGCCTGTATTGCGGTGAATACGGCGTTCATTTCCATGCTCCTGCAGAAAGTACGGTTAATTGGTACAACGACATTCATTCAATATTTGAAAAGCATAAAATAGCTCGGGCAGCATGGACCTATAAGTCCATGAGCTTTGGAGTGTGCAATCAGTACGGCGATGCCGCTGAACAGATAATAAAAAGTCTTTAGCCGCAGCGGCCTGCAGTTGCATGCTGCTGATGTGGATCATTAGCAGTCACATACATGAAGCACCACAGCTAAAAAACCAGAAAATAAGCATCGGGGAGGATTTTCAGTGGGATACATATACAAGGACAAATCTCGCTCTGTCATCGAGAGAGTAAATGATTTGCTCGAAAGAATGACTCTGGCAGATAAAATAGGCCAGATGATGCAAATAAGCTTCATATCTGTCAGTGCAGAGGATGCTGAAGAATGGATCACAGATCGTTGTGCAGGATCATTTCTTCACACGCTCGGAGACGACGCCAGGCGCCTTCAGAAGCTTGCTTTGAGTACAGAACTTGGTATTCCTCTGCTTTTTGGTATAGATGCTGTTCGGGGACATGCTCTGCATAATGGAGCAACTATTTTCCCGACCCAGCTTTCCATGGCATGCAGCTGGAACACTGAGCTTGTTGAAAAGGCAGGCAGGATCACTGCAAGAGAGGTTGCCGCAGACGGACTCCATTGGACCTTTTCGCCTATCCTCTGCCTCGGCAGGGATCTCAGATGGGGAAGGATCAATGAAACCTTTGGTGAAGATCCATACCTGACAGGCATCCTGGCAGCATCAATAATAAATGGTTATCAGGGTAATTCACTGTCCGATCCGGACAGCATACTGGCCTGTGCCAAGCACTACATTGCATATGGTGAGGGTACGGGGGGCAGAGATGCATATGACTCCCAGATCAGCATGAGAAAGCTCAGGGAAGTTTTCCTGCCGCCATTTAAAAAGGCGGTTGAGGCAGGCTGTGCAACATTCATGTCAGGCTACCAATCGATTGACGGCATACCTGTTACGGCAAACAGGAGGGTCCTGAGGAAGCTGCTGAAGGAAGAGCTTGGTTTTGACGGTTTCGTTGTGACTGACTGGAACAACACAGGCAGCCTCATAGTGAATCAGCATGTTGCAGACGATATGGAAACAGCCGTAAGAAGAACAATAGATGCAGGAAACGATATGATAATGAATACAAACGAATTTTATGAGGCTGCGCTAAAGCTTGCCGAAAATGGTGAAATACCAGTGGAATTGATCGATGACGCAGTACGAAGGATACTGAAGATCAAATTTGAACTGGGTCTTTTTGACGGCAGGGCTTACACAGAACTGAGCCAGGCCAAAAGCATCATGGGCTGCAGCGAGCATCTCGATGCTGCTCTCGAGCTCACCAGAGAAAGCATCGTCCTTTTGGAAAACAGAAACAATACGCTGCCATTGGATGATTCGGTAAAAAGGATCGCTGTAATAGGTCCAAACGCAGATAATGTACAATCACAGTTCGGCGACTGGACTTTTCTAAGCCACCCGTCTCCAAAGCCTGATGAAGCTTCGAAGCTGCCTGTCCACACTATACTTGGAGGCATCAGAGAGCTCGCAGGGAAAAGAGGCATTAGTGTGGCATATCATAAGGGCTGTGATATCATGGATCTGAATGATGAGGATATGGAAGCAGCGGTGGAATGCTCCGCAGGATCTGATGTGATAGTTGCAGTAGTCGGAGACTGCATCGAGCAAAATGGTGAGTATAAGGACAGAGCGGATCTGGCACTGTCCGGAAATCAGCAAAAGCTGCTGGAGAGCCTGAAGAATTGCGGAAAACCGCTGATAGTAGTATTGGTCAACAGTAAGCCGCTATCGATACCATGGGTGGCAAAAAACGCTGATGCAGTGCTGGAAACCTTCAACTCCGGCCTATTTGGAGGAAAAGCCGCTGCAGAGATCATATTCGGCGAAGTCAACCCCAGCGGAAGACTCCCCATATCCTTCCCATATCATTCGGGACAGCTGCCGGTATACTATAATCAATTGCCCGGCTGGCATGGCGGACAATATATGGATATGCCGGACAAACCTCTGTACAGCTTTGGCTACGGGTTGTCCTTCACCCGCTATGAGTATTCCAATCTGCGGCTTTCCCAAAGTGCATGCGGTGTCGATGACATTGTTACAGTATCAGTGGACGTGACAAACAATGGCCCTTATGATGGCAAAGAAACCGTTCAGCTTTATGTAAACGATGTCGTCAGCTCTGTGGTGACTCCGGTAAGGCAGCTAAAAGGCTTTGTAAAAGCAGAGATCAGGAGCGGTGAGACCCGGACTGTAGAAATAACTCTTGCTGCCAGGGAGCTTTATATAGTTGATGAATATGAAAATGAGTTGGTAGAGACAGGTGAATTTGAGATACTCATCGGTCCCGATTCCAGACCGGAAAGTCTTCTGAAAGCAACCCTTACGGTCAGTTGAGTTATAACGCATCGTTCAATGAAAATTTTTCGATTGAAGAAAAATTTTCTTACCAAGTCACAAAATATCTAAAGGATATATTGTGCTAATATACGGACAACAGCGCAACATCAAAAACCAAGTCAGGGTAAGCCAGTCTTGGTTTTTTTGGCCTAATCACTTGACACAGTATCACATTCTGGTAATCTTAAAATATTAGTGTCTATGGTGAGCTGAACAAGGCAAATGCAGGAGGTTACTAAATGAGCGAGATAAAAACTATCGGTGTATTGACAAGCGGCGGAGACGCCCCGGGTATGAATGCCGCAATAAGAGCAGTGGTCAGGACAGGCATTTATCACGGGCTAAAGGTCATGGGAATAAATAAGGGCTACAATGGACTTATTAACGGCGACATCTTCGAGATGGACCTGAGAAGCGTTTCGGATATCCTCCACAAGGGAGGGACTATTCTAAAAACAGTCCGCTGTCAGGCATTCAAAACCGAAGAAGGTATTCTTAAAGGCATCTCAATGGCACAGGTTTTTGGTATCGATGCGATCGTAGTAATCGGAGGCGACGGATCATTCAGAGGTGCCCTGGATATGAGCAAGTACGGCATGAAGGTGATTGGAGTTCCGGGAACAATAGATAACGATATAGGCTGCTCTGACTACACCATTGGATATGACACTTGTCTGAACACTGTACAGGATGCGCTTGATAAAATAAGAGATACTGCATACTCTCATGAGCGCTGCAGCGTGCTCGAGGTCATGGGCAGGCATGCAGGCTATATAGCTCTGAATGTTGGAATCGCCAGTGGTGCTGAGGTGATAATACTCCCTGAAAGACCATTTGATTTCAACAAGGATATAATCAAGCCAATAATCGAGGGCAGAAACAGAGGAAAGAAGCATTACATAGTAATTATCGCCGAAGGTGCCGGGGGAGCAATAAGTGTGGCAGAAAAAATAGAAGAGATCACTCAGATCGAGGCAAGGGCAACCATCCTCGGCCATATACAGCGCGGTGGAAGCCCTACTGTGCGTGACCGTGTCATGGCAAGCATAATGGGTGCAAAGGCGACAGAACTGCTCACCAATGGAGTCTATAATCAGGTCATCGCATTTAGAGATAACAAGGTAGTTGGCATAGAAATCAACGAAGCACTCGATACGACCAAGGATATGGACAAAGACATGATCGAGCTAAGCAGGATTCTATCGCTGTGACGCCCTCCTCTAAATAGCCATAAATGTTTTAATGCGCTTATAAACCTTTACTCGATTACCACAGCGCAATGAGGTCTGTTTATGTTGACTAAAAACGATTTTATTGACACAGCCATGAGGCTGTATGAGTATTGCGAATACCCGGCAGTAAGGTATAAAATACTTTATCACATGCTTGATGTCCCATATGGAGATGCAAGGCTTAGCCGCCTTCGTCCTGATTTTCTCAAAAGCGACATCGTAGAAGAGCTTTACCGGGAGCAGGATGCATATGGAGGATGGGGAAATCTGCATTCAAAAGACTATTCGGCAAAAGACAGATTTCCAACATCACTGGTGGCAATCAATCGTTGTCTCTATATAGGTCTCACCTATGAAGACCGCGATATACTGTTCAACGCCTATGAGTACCTGCAGGATTTTCTGAGGGGCACGAACCGTGAAAAACTGTACAATAAAAACGAGCGGGCAATCCCATGGCAGACAGCAGATATTTGTGAGGCTATCGAATCGATCAGGCCCTACAACGAATTATGCGACAGAACTTACGGCGAATGGATGTATATAGTGTCACGAGCATATGAAAGCGGCGAGTATTCCTACGAACATGAATGCGCAGCGCAGCATGAGGTGTTTGGGACCCGTGAAAAAAGGCTTGTTCCAATGCGTTTCGGGCTGCTGCTCAAACGGCGTGACCAAGTCCCTCCAAAGCTTGAACAGGCCATGCTCCGCCACCATGGCGAATACGCCTATTATCACGGCTATTTCTGGGAGAACTGTCCCGCAAAGCTCCCCGATCACTTCGTATATGAAAAGACACGCCGCTGGTTCTATTCATTCAACTATATAAACCAATTCAGAGGCTCTTCCCTGTACCTTTCAGAAGCCGTTAAGTGGTTATGGTCAAACAAAAATGCCGACGGGCTATGGGACTGGGGCTCACAGATCAAAGACCCCTGGGGCTATTTCGGCTATTTTTCTACAAACCGGCATTACAGTCACAACCGCATAGTTGACTGCACCATGGAAATATTGAACTTCACTCAAAAATATATAGATAATAACGAGAGTTTATTCAGTTGATGAAAAATAGTTATAATGCCGAATGAATTAGCAAAAGCCTCTGAAACCACGAGCTGCTCATTTGGCTCATGCGTTCAAAGGCTTTGTTCGCTTTACTAATTCATCTGCAGAAATGGTGTTTGCCTGCAAACAGAATTTGGCAGCAGAATCGTTCAGCTCTCCAGCTTCAGATCCCCTTCCTTTATCCAACCGATCTTCCGGCAAACAAGGCCCAATGCCCAGCAGATCACTGCAGGCAGAATGAAGCATACAAGTATCAGCGCTGTCCAATCCATTGTTGTGATCGAAGTCTTCAGTCCAGCTGCAACATCGTTGATCCATCCAGTATAGACTCCTATGGGACCAACAAGGCCACAGGTTCCCATGCCCGACGCAACTGCAGGACCATTCATCTGCAGTCTGAATACAACTGTTGCGATCGGTCCGGTGATTGCACTGGTCAAAACAGCAGGTATCCATATCTTTGGATTACGAACGATATTGCCCATCTGAAGCATCGATGTTCCAAGACCCTGGGATACCAACCCGCCCCAGCGGTTTTCACGGAAGGACATCACAGCAAACCCGACCATATTCGCACAGCAGCCTGCTACAGCCGCTCCTCCTGCCAACCCTGTCAGACCCAGTGCTGCACAGATTGCAGCGCTGCTGATCGGCAATGTCAGCGCTACACCAACGATAACAGAAACTAAAATACCCATGATGAAAGGCTGCTGCTCAGTTGCCCACATAATGACCTGTCCGACCGAGCTGGCTGCAATACCGATTGGCGGTGCAATCAGCGCAGATAAACCAACTCCGGCAAATATGGTCACCAGCGGAGTAACCAGAATATCTATCTTTGTTTCCTTTGATATCGCTTTACCGATCTCAGCAGCTATAATTGCAATAACAAGCACTGCCAGCGGTCCCCCCGCTTCTCCCAGCTCATTTGCCGATAATCCGACAGCAGCCAGTGAAAACAACACCAGCGGCGGACAATGCAAAGCATACCCAATAGCAATAGCCATGGCCGGGCCAGACATTTTAGTTGCAAAGCCCCCTATTTCGCTTAAAAATAACAATCCGGTCTGGGTCCCAATAGTGTTTAGTATCGTACCTATGAGAAGTGAACAAAACAATCCCTGTGCCATGGCACTCAAGGCTTCTACACCATAGCGCCGTCCTGAAATAACGATATCCTTTTTCCTCAAGAAAGCACTCAACTTTCCTGGTCTTCCAGCGACTTTTCCCATTTCCCTTCATTCCTTTCATTTCTATAAAACATTGGTATATTGTACACAGCATTCTTATACCACTTCGGTTCAAAGAAAATTTTTCTCGGTTCAAAGAAGTTTTTCTTTGTAGAAAATTTTTCCTTCCCAAGTCACAAAATAACCAAAAGATATTTTGTGATAAAGCCAGGTTTCAACGAGGCTGGTCGCAAGCAAGGCTTGCTGCTCGCCTATGCATCCGGGCTGGTCGCAAGCAAGGCTTGCTGCTCGCCTATGCATCCGGGCTGGTCGCAAGCAAGGCTTGCTGCTCGCCTATG
>JAEZYU010000109.1 GCA_023418915.1 Bacillota bacterium | reverse complement strand
GCGTGTAATGCAGTTGGGCTATGAGGTGGGAAACATAACCTCCACAAACGCCACTGCCAGTCCCAGTAATGAGCGAATAACGGGTCGTGTCAGGGTCGGACCGTCAGCGGCATTTATTTCGGTTGTGTTTCCCAAGCACCTGTTACTTGTGATTTCGGATTGAAATATTGTTGAATTAGTCTCAATTTATGTTAAAATGAATATGCACTTATGACAAACGGGGGGGTCCATTTGTACTTAAAACGACTCGATCTGCAAGGTTTCAAATCTTTTGCGGAAAAAATTAGCCTCGATTTCAGCGGAGGCATTACGGCAGTAGTCGGTCCGAATGGCAGCGGCAAAAGCAATATTGCTGACGCTATCAGATGGGTCCTTGGCGAACAAAGCGTAAAAACACTTCGCGGAAGCAAAATGGAGGATGTCATTTTTGCAGGCACAGAACACAGAAAACCTCTTGGTTTTGCTGAAGTAACCATAACTATGGACAATTCTGATTCATCTCTTCCAATAGAATACGGCGAGGTTTCCATAGCACGCCGGGTATTTCGTTCTGGAGAAAGTGAATATTTGATTAATAAAACAACATGCAGACTCAAGGATATTACCGAACTGCTGCTCGACACCGGTATCGGCAGGGACGGTTATTCCGTCATTGGCCAGGGCAGGGTCGATGAGATACTCAGCACTCGCTCTGAAGACAGACGCCACATCTTCGAGGAAGCATCCGGTATAATGAAATACAAGGTCAGGAAACAGGAGGCAGAGAAGAAGCTCGAACTCACAAGACAAAACCTTGAAAGGATAAATGACATCATCAACGAGCTGGAATCTCAGCTGGGACCGTTGAAAGAGCAATCGGAGACTGCACGCAGATTTCTTGATTTGAGGGAAAACCTGAAGGTGCTTGATGTCAATGTATATCTCGATAGCATGGAAAAATTTCGAGAAAAGCTTAGGATACTGGATGAGGCATACAAAAATGTTAAAGACCAGATTGATTCTGAAAATAAGAAATTGGATGAGATCACTGGGTCAAACAAGGAGAAAACGGATCTGCTGAAGTCTTTCGATGAGAAGCTTGAAGCAGCAAGACAGCAGTTTTATGAGATGGAGGGAAGCCTCGAGCGCTGCAGCTCCGAGATCAAGCTAAATAACGAAAAAATTGCTAATCTGCACCAGAATATTGAAAGACTCGACTCGGAAAAGGAAGAGCTTTTAGAAAAGATCAGGCTGCTGGACAAGGAAGAAGCAGGAAAGCAGAATAGACTGAAGTACCTCGAAAAGCAATTGGACGATTACAGCACCAGGCTTTCCGAATTTGAGAAGCAGATGGAAGAGCTGTTAAAAACATTGGACGAGGATGAGAGAAATATTGAATTGATGAAATCCGGCATAATGGACAAAATGGATATCCAGTCGGATAAAAAGATGCAGATCAGTAATCTTAAGACACATATCGAAAATATGCAAAAACGCCAGCACAGTATTGACAGTGAGATTTATCAAAATGTGGTCGAAAGTGACCGCGAAAGGATGAAAAAGGAAGACCTGAACGAAAGTATAAGAAATGCAGAAGAGCAGATAAAAAAGCAGAAGGCAAGACATCAGGAACTGCTTGGTGAACGAGAGGAATCCGACAGGATGCTCGGAGATATGAGAACAAAACAGAACAAGCTCAACTCTGACATACAGTCCAAGAGCGCACGTGTCAAGACACTCAGGGAGATGGAGCAAAACCTTGAGGGCTACAACAGAAGCGTGCGGGAAGTGCTGCAGGCTTGCCGCGGGTCCTCTCAGTTCGGCAGGGGTATCCATGGAGCATTGGCTCAATTGATAGAAACAGATAAAAAATATGAGGCGGCCATAGAAATATCACTCGGAGGAGCTCTGCAAAATATAGTTACACAAAGTGAAGAGGATGCAAAAAAAGCCATCGAATTCCTGAAAAAAAACAGGCTTGGACGGGCCACATTCCTGCCCATCAGTTCGGTGTCAGCAAGGCGCTTTGATAATGCAACTCTTGTCAGGATCAAACAATGTGAGGGTTTTTGCGGTATAGCATCCGATCTGGTAAGAGCCGATTCGAAATACGACGGTATAGTAGGAAGTTTGCTGGGAAAGGTCGTTGTCATTGATAATCTCGACAACGGCATTAAAATGGCCAGAGGGTTTGGGTATTCATTCAGGATAGTTACACTGGAAGGTGATCTTCTCAATACGGGCGGTTCCATGTCCGGCGGCAGTCTCGACAACAGAGGCACCGGCATTCTGAGCAGAGGAAGGGAAATCTCAGAGCTCGATCTTGAGCTAAAAACGCTGAAGGACAATGAGACGGCATTAATAAAGGATATAAAGGTGCTTGTTGAAAGCATTGCAGAAATAGACTCAGAGATAGCTTCAATACAAAGTGATATTAAAAACAATGAACTGGTTAAAATAAGAGATGAAAGCCATCTGGCACAGACAGATGAAAATATTAAAAGGTTGTCTGCAAGGATCGAAATGCTCAGGCAGGAAAAGGATCAACTGGAGCGGCAAGTGAACGAAACAAACCAGGAAATGTGCAAATATGAGAATGAGCTTTCTCAGATCGAAAATGAAATCAGTGAAGCAAAGAAAACCGTAGCAGAGCATCAGGAAAAGCATAAGGAGGACCAGGCTGTACGTGATGCTCTCCATGCTGATATTACCGATTTTAAAATTTCTGTGAATTCTATAATGGAAAGCATCACAGGTGTCAAGGAGAATTCTGAGAGGCTCAATTCCGAAAAAGAAAGTATTTCAAGAAGCATAACAAAAAAAGAAAATGACAAGGAAAAGAACAAGATAGAAATCAACAAGCTGGAAGAACAGAATGAAGGACTGAATGCGCGGATAAGGAAGCACAACGAGGAAAAATCAGGCAAGACCTTTGAAATGGACAGGCTGACAGAGGAGCGAAAGATACTCGAAGAGGATCTTTATGATATTGTAAATAAAATAAACGAAACGAACAAAACAATCCTGCTGCTTCAGGAGGAATATTCAAGGACTGAGGTTAAAAAAGCCAGGCTTGAAACGGAAATGGAAGCTCTTCAGGACAGAATATGGAATGAATATGAACTGACATATTCAACTGCTTTGGAAATTAAAAAGGATATAGGGAGCCTGTCTGGTGCAAATAAAAGGATTAATGAGCTTAAAAATGCGATTAAAGAGCTTGGGCCTATTAATGTTGCTTCTATTGAAGAATATATAAAGACAAAAGAACGATATGAATTCATGAACAATCAGAGAAACGATATGGAGCAGGCGAGGGAAAAACTGCTTCGGGTTATTTATGAGATGACATCCATAATGAAAAAGCAGTTTTTAGAGCAATTCAAGCTGATAAATGAGAATTTTAATATTGTATTCAAGGAGTTGTTCAATGGCGGAAGAGCTGGCTTGGTACTAGTAGATCAAGATAATGTGCTCGAGAGCGGGATTGAAATCGAGGCACAGCCGCCGGGTAAAAAGCTGCAGAATATGATGCTGCTGTCAGGCGGAGAACGTGCTTTCACTGCAATCGCTCTGCTGTTTGCCATATTGAGGCTGAAGCCGACGCCATTCTGCGTACTGGATGAAATTGAAGCAGCACTCGATGAAGCAAATGTTTACCGTTTCGCTGATTACCTGAAGAGTTACTCAAGCAACACCCAATTCATAGTGGTCACGCACAGGAAAGGGACTATGGAGGGCTCGGATATGCTATATGGAGTAACGATGCAGGAGCATGGCGTTTCAAAAATAGTATCTATGAAAATGGGAGAAAAGGTGGGATAAGATGGGCTTCTTTGAAAAGCTGAAGGAAGGACTGTCAAAAACAAGAAAAGGTATAACTGAAAAGATAGATCAGGTGCTGGTTTCGTTCGGCAAAGTAGATGAAGAGCTGTTCGATGAACTTGAAGAGGTGCTTGTAACAGCAGATCTGGGTGTAGATACCTCTGTGAGGATAATTGATGATACAAGGAAGAAGGTAAAGGAGAGAAGAATCACAGACCCTTTAAAAATAAAAGAATTGATAAAGGAAACACTTATTGAGATTTTGGGCGAGGAAACGCAGATGCTGGATATTGAGCCGTCTCCTGCAGTTATTATGGTAATTGGAGTAAACGGCGTCGGCAAGACAACTTCCATAGGCAAGATTGCCGGCATGCTAAGGAAACAGGGCAAGAAGGTGATCCTTGCTGCAGCAGACACCTTTAGGGCTGCTGCAATCGATCAGCTGGAGGTTTGGGCAAAGAGGGTCGATGTGGAGCTGATAAAGCAGGATGAGGGCTCAGATCCTGCAGCTGTAATATTTGATGCGATACAAGCTGCACGTTCAAGAAAGGCAGACGTGTTGATATGCGACACAGCAGGCCGTCTCCATACAAAGAAGAATCTGATGGAGGAGCTGCGGAAGGTTTCGCGCATCGTAGACAGGGAAATACCCGATGCAAAACGTGAAAACCTGCTGGTCCTTGATGCCACCACCGGGCAGAATGCAGTCTCTCAGGCAAGGACCTTCAGCGAGGTCACCAATATATCGGGCATAGTACTGACAAAGCTTGATGGTACGGCAAAGGGTGGTATCGTGATCGCAATCAAATCTGAACTGGGACTGCCTGTTAAGCTGATAGGCGTCGGAGAACAGATCGATGACCTGCAGCCCTTTGATGCAAAGGACTTTGTTGAGGCTTTGTTTTCATGACCTGTACATTTCCTTTCGTTTTCCGAAATCATTAACTGGGACATGGTAACTATACCAATCCAAGCAGACGAACCACACTGGCTACGACAAAGCATATTATGATCCCTGCTGCAGTCGGTATTACAAAAGATGTGAGCGTCCATTTCATGCTTTGTGTTTCTTTGCGAATCGTCCATAAGGTCGTACCGCAGGGGAAGTGCATGAGTGAGAACAGCATTACACATACTCCTGTAAGCCATGTCCAGCCATGTGTTACCAAGAGCTGCCTCAGATCCTCGAGCTCTTCCAGTTCAAGCATGGAACCTGATGCCATGTAGCTCATTATGATGATGGGAACTACTATTTCGTTTGCAGGCAAACCAAGTATGAAGGCCATCAGGATATACCCATCCAACCCCAGTAATCTGGCGAAGGGATCCAGGAAATCAGCAGCATAAGTCAAAAGGCTTGTATCACCGATTGTTATATTTGCCATGATCCAAATCACTAATCCTGCAGGTGCAGCTATTGCAACAGCACGGCCCAGCACAAAAAGAGTTCTGTCAAAAACTGAACGGACAATGATCCTTCCAATCTGCGGCTTGCGATATGGCGGCAGCTCCAGTGTGAAGGACGACGGCAGCCCCTTTAGTATCGTTTTTGAAAGTATTTTAGTTACCAGTAATGTCATAACGATACCAAATATGACTGTCCCAGTAAGTGCCAGGGTGGAAGCTAATGACTGGAAGGCGCCGCCTGCGGTCCCGCCTATAAAAATCGTTCCAATAGTGATAAGAGTAGGGAATCGGCCATTACAAGGTACAAAGACATTGGTTAGAATAGCGAGTAACCTTTCTCTGGGTGAATCTATAATCCTGCAGCCAATAACACCGGCTGCATTGCACCCGAACCCCATGCACATTGTCAATGCCTGTTTGCCGTGGGCACATGCTTTCTTAAAAAAGTTATCCAGATTGAAAGCCACTCTCGGCAAATAACCCAGATCCTCAAGCAGAGTAAACAGCGGAAAGAATATAGCCATTGGCGGCAGCATGACAGATATCACCCATGCCAGAGTCCGGTAGATACCAAGAATCAATATACCATAGAGCCATTTTGGTGAGCCTGCCGAAATAAACAGCTCCGTAAGCTTATCCTCGATGCCGAAGAGAAAATCCGCAATAAGTCCTGAAGGAATATTAGCTCCTGCTATCGTAAGCCAAAAAATCACTGCAAGCATACATAGCATGATTGGTATTCCAAGGACTCTTGAGGTAAGGATACTGTCTAGTCTTCTGTCCGTAAGATTATATTGATCATTATGAAAGGTTACAGTATCTCTGCTGATTGACTCCGCTATCCTGACCAGCCTTGAAACTATTTTGTCGCGTAACTGGTTTGGCTGGATGCCACTATCAGCAAGGTGCTTTTTTGCTGTATCCAGAAGCTCTTGAAGTTTATCATCCTCCAAAAGATTAAGGCCAAGGTATTTATCCAAAGCGCTCAATAGAACAGGATCTCCGTCTAATAGCTTAAGGGCAGCCCAGCCGCAGTTTATTGTTCCATCTGTCAGTTCACATATTCTTTGCTGAAGCATGGATGATGCCTGTTCAATAGCATCATCATATGTAATGCTAATAGGTTTTAAAGAAGTATAACTGCCAGAAACCTTATAAACTGCATCCATCAGTTCCTTCAGGCCTTTTTTGCTCCTGGCATTGGTGGGGATCACAGGCACACCAAGAAACTCAGATAATTTATCGCAGTCTATTGTAATCTTTTTTCTTTTTGCCTCATCGATCAGGTTTAGACATACAACAACCCTATCAGTGATTTCCAGTGTTTGAAGGACAAGGTTCAGATTTCTTTCAAGACAGGTGGCATCGGCAACTACAACGACTGCATCAGGTTTGCCAAAGCATACAAAGTCTCTTGCCACTTCTTCTTCTGCCGAGTTGGCCATAAGAGAATAAGTACCCGGGATATCCACCATAATGAAATTTGTGTCCTTATGACGGTATTTTCCCTGGGCATTAGTCACAGTTTTGCCAGGCCAGTTTCCCGTGTGCTGGTTCATTCCGGTTAAGCTGTTAAAAACAGTACTCTTTCCTACGTTGGGGTTTCCGGCAAGCGCTATGACTTTATCATCGGGTGCAGTACGTTCGATCCTTAGTTCATTACCAAGTACGCCTGTACCTGTGGATTGATTGGTAAGTCCCATGGATGGAATCCTCCTTATATTACATTCAGGATTAATCAGTCTCCAGATTAAGATTTTGTGGATTTTGGTATATGTGAATTATTGGATAACGGCTTCCTGAATGGACAAAATATCCGACTTCCTGAATGGCAAAACTTCTGATTCCCAAAATGGACAAAAATTCCAGTTTGGGACGATTTCCAAGCCCATTATTAGTTTTTTTGAACAATAACAGCACTGAAATCCGGATTATGTTAAATAAAGTGTCCTAAATCTGAATTTTTGTCCACCCAGGCAAAATATTTCCCAAAATCCTGTGTGCAATCCTGAATCAGTAGACTTCGACATTCTGAATCAGCTGACTTCAAGGCTATAAATCAGTGTGCTTCGACAATGATTTTGCTCGCCTCCTCCGAACGTAGTGCGATTACAGCACCGCGAATGTTGTAAGCAGTAGGGTCGCCGGAAGGACTTTTCTGCAAAGCCTCTACAAGTGTATCTGAAATCAGCCCGAGATCGAGCATCCTCCTTCGTATATGTCCGTCAGACGTTAGGGCTCTGACTTTTGCTTTTTTACCCAGGGGCAGCATATTTAGCGGAATATATTGATCAGTCATATAAATACCTCCTACGCAGGTTATGTATATGATTTATATAACCTGCTTTAGCCGGGAGAAAGATTCTTACTCTAGACTAATATATGAAATATAAAATATCATTGTTACGAATATATTCTATTAAGAAAGATAATTTTTCAGTCAACTGAGGTGAAACGATGCAGGATAATGATTTTCATACGGTCCGCGGTTACCAATTGCTTCTAAAGGACGATAAGCTGCTGACTCCAGCAATGGAGGACTATCTGGAAATGGTCTACAGGAACATACAGGAGGAGGGCTACATGCGCATCAACACTTTATCGGAGATGCTCAATGTAAAGCCTTCGTCCGCAACAAAAATGGTACAGAAGCTAACAGAACTGGAGCTGCTGGATTACAAGAAATATGGAATAATATTTTTGACCGAGCGCGGTAAGAAATATGGCAGATTTCTGCTGAAGAGGCATAATACTATTGAGAAGTTCTTAAGATGCATAGGAACCCGCAATAATCTGTTGACGGAGACTGAATTGATCGAGCATCATATAAGCAGCAATACGTTGAAAAATATCGAGCTGCTGACTAAGTTTTTTGATGCGTATCCTGAAATCATAATAGAGTTTGAGAAGTTCAAAAAAGAATACTCTTCTGCCGGTGACTCTATTTTACCGGAATAGCATAATCTACTGTCTGAGGTTCATTGTCTGTTTAGTCTATCGTATATATTCCATTGCATACAACATATCACTTCAAAGGAAAGACAGGAATTGTTAATGGTTGAACGTGGATACTAGATATCTGTATCAATAATATGGTATATTAATACCAAGAATGTTCTTTGGAAAATGCATGAGTAATAAGGATCTCTATCATTATATGCGAAAGATTAATAATTGAAGGGAATGGTAGTAATGAAGAGAGCGTTGCTTGTCATCGATGTTCAGAATGAGTATTTCACGGGTAAATTACCTGTTACATATCCTGCGGACAGTTTGGAAAATACTTTGAAAGCTGTGGAAGCAGCTAAAAATAATGATATTGATATTGTCATTATACAACACACAGCGCCGCAAAAAGGATCATTGACCTTTAACAAGGGAAGTAAGGAATGGGAACTGCATCCAAGAATCAAAACAATCAAATATACCCATTATGTTGAAAAGAATCTTCCGGGTAGTTTTACAAATACGGATCTGGAGGAATGGTTAAAGGAAAGGAATATTGATACCATTACCATTTGCGGGTATATGGCACAAATGTGTTGTGATACAACAGCCAGACAAGGATTTCATCTTGGCTTTAAAGTAGAATTTTTGTCCGATGCAATCGGGACACTCGATATTTCCAATTATGCTGGGAGAATTACAGCGGAGGAATTACATAAAGCGATACTGATAACACAGGCTATGAGGTTCAGTAAAGTTTTGTCGTCAGAGGAATGGATCAAAGATATAGAGGAGGCATAATTCGTGCTGATGCTAATGCGCCGAAATCCATTTATGTAAACTATTGTTGCACTAAAGAAAGAATTGGCCTTTGGGGGATTTATGATAATTGAAACGGCAATTATATCAGACATGGAAGAGATATTAGCGTTACAAAAGCTAGCCTATTTAAGTGAAGCAGAAATCTGCAAGGACTTCTCAATTCCTCCTCTGCTTCAAACTATTGAAGACATTAGGAGCGAATATGCCATTAAAACATTTCTAAAAGCAGTTGATTCAGGAAGAATAATCGGATCCGTCAGAGCCAATGTACATGATGATGATTGCTACATTGGAAAACTCATTGTTCATCCCGATTATCAAAACAAAGGAATAGGTACTGCATTGATGAATAGCATAGAAAGTCATTTTCATGGCTGTAAGCGATACGAGTTATTCACAGGGCAGAAAAGTGTGAAGAACATATATTTATATAAAAAGCTTGGGTATAGAATTTTTAAAGAAGAAAAAGTATCGGAAAATCTATCGCTTGTGTATCTGGAGAAATAGTTGCAGATTAATGCTGTGCCGGCAGGGGGTTTACGTCGCCGCACGAAAAATGATGCTCTGCATAATTAGTGGAAAATAGAATACGCTGATAGTTTTAGTAATATGACATATTGCTGTCAGGTTATATGAGGTATATTGACAGTAAAAAGAAAGATGCAATATGAGTGAAAAAACCGAACTACAATAAGTCAGAGAAGAATATGAGTGCAGCTGACTATGAAAGTGAAATTTGGATACCGGTTATCAAAGAGTGAAGTGCTTGAAAGGAGCCAACATGGAGCTAAATGTAATATGGGAGCAGCGCATAAAGGACAGTGGCGCTGATTTTGTTTATTTTGTCGATATTTCAATGCTACCGGCTGATATTATTGAAGAGTTTTCTTGTGCCGTTCTCTTTGGCAAAACTCTATCGAGGGAGTATATCAGTACTCTCAGAGCCGGTCAGGAACCAAAAACGAAAGAGGTTATTAACGTCGAACGCAAGATGGATAATCTTGCTGTAAAGTTAGCTGGACAGTTAGAAGCAGAAGGGTATAAAAGTATTGGCAAGTTGAAAACTGGGCGTCTTCCGCATAAAACTGTCGCACTCAGAGCCGGATTGGGGTTTATTGGCAAAAACAACCTGCTGGTTACTACCAAGTACGGCTGTGCACTGATGCTGGGCAAGGTTTTGACCACAGCTCCCTTTGTAACCATGAATGAAGTACCGAAAGAACCGCAATGTGGGAACTGCAATATCTGTGCGGATGTGTGTCCGACCAAGGCCTTGCTCGGTAAGACATGGAGCGTCACAACAACTCGTGATGAAATCATGACCAGAAAGCTCTGTACCTTATGCCTGAAGTGCATGATCTGGTGCCGTTATACTGCGGAATACACTATTAGCTGATGCCGCTGGGCTAAAACAAGATTAGTCAGAGCATTGCAGCAGAAGCTTGAATATAGGCTTGTGTCTGAATTGTAAGCTTGACATACTGCGACAAAACAGAAAATACCGATGGGGCTGATATGGCAGTATTTGGAGGGAGAAATAGCACCTCCGGTTATTACTCAAACGGATGGGAAATTATATGGATTATGAAAATTATATGGAATTGTATGAAGCAATATATTTTTTCGATAGAATCAATTGTTGTGCTGACAATAGACCATCTCAGTTAAAAAGCATCGAAGAAATCAAGAGATCAGGTCTTAATGAAAGCATATACAAAGCAGTTATCAGAATACTGGTTGTGAACAATTTGCTTGATTATGATGGAAATCGTTTTGTGTTAACAAATGAAAATAGAGAAAAGCATCAGTACATTCTTGATAACATAATAAACAAAAATCATAACAAACACTATGCAGAGTTATTCAATAAAGCGGTAAATGAATCCCAGTTTTTTTTCAATAGTATTAGTGAATCAGAGTACGAGATTTATTCAAGGTACAATTTTCAGATAACATTTGCAACAGGTAAGACAGTAACTGAGCATGTAGATTTCGCAAATAGAAAAGTACTGGAAATAGGCGGAAGCAGTGGAGGCTTAGGTACAGCTATATTAACGAAGTACAAAGATTGTCGCTATACTATTGTCGACACTAAAATACCATGTATGGTTGGAAATGAAATAAGTAAATTGAACAACGTAAATATTGCATTTATTGAAGGTAATGCTTTTGAATTGAAATTACCAGGTGATTTGTTTGATTATGTCATGCTAATGAATTTTCTTCATGATTTTGATGACAGCAAATGCTTGAATGTTTTGTCCAACTGTACAAGGAATTGCGGCAGCAATACAAGGTTCTTGGTCATTGAAGATGCTTTGACAGGCGAATTTGAACCCAAGGAAGTAGTTATGCATGGTTTGAGATTGTCCGTTGAATGTACAGGCGGTAAGCAACGAACCATAAAAGAATTAGCTAGCTTATTTTCAAATATTAATTATAGTCTTGAAAAAACAATAAAACTAGACAACATTCACTCAATGCTCGTTATGCACACTTAGTAATGAGAATTATTTGACAATAGCAGGTGAATAAGGAACTATATTTATTATAGACAGACTGGAGTTGATAATTTGCCAGATTTAGACTGGGAACGCTCGCTACCAATAATCGATGTAAAAACCGAGGAAATACAAGGTATACTTTCAGAATATGACAATACGCTGAATGTCACAGATTATAGCGCAATACCGATCGGATGTAGAAACAGCAACTTTGTTGTTAGCACAGATAAAGGCAAATTCTTGTTAAGGATAACTAATATAAACGATCTTAATAACGAAGGTATTGCTTATGAGATAGTAAAAGACAGCTTAAATGTTCCAGACCTATTGTTTCACACCACGAGGCTTAAAGCGAATATTTTCATATACCAATACATTAGTAGCGTCTCTCTGCAAAAGCATATCATCGAAAGCGGGCAATGTGACCTTTCTTTGCTGGAACAAGCAGCTGAAGCCGCAGCTATCATACATAATATCCCAGAGAAAAAGGTTATAGGATTTGAAGAGTATGATGTGCCACCGTTTGAAATGTGGTATCATTATTTCTTGGATAATACTGTGGTAAGGGAGAAAATAGGCGAAGATATACATAGAAAATTACAACGATTGGTTCTGGATAAGCAAAAAATGATAGAAGAAATTGATAGCTATAAGTCATTTATCCATTGTGATTTCAGACCTGCAAATATGATTGTTGATGAACGGGGAAAATTATTTATTGTTGACTGGGAATCAGCCGGCACAGGACATTCTTTGGCTGATATAGGCCAGTTTTTCAGATATCGCTCGTTTTTTGCCGACGCGCATATTTCATTATTCGAGCTGGTATATAATGCAGCAGCAAATAGGAAGCTTCCAGGCAATTGGTTCGAGTTATCCTTATTCAGGGATCTGGTCAATCCACTGCAAATGCTTACATCGAATCAGGAAGCACATTTTCGGAATTCAGATTTAATAAACATTATTAGTACAGCATTAACCTATTGGGGTTATTAATAATTAAAAACAAAGGAATGTGGAATTGCTCCTGATAGATGGCACAAAGCATTCTCTTGAACTTGATAATGACCTGGAGGGGTGTCTGGAAATATTGAGTCAAGTTGCTGATACACATGTTAGATTTAAAATACCTGAACAGCAAAGGAGTAAGTGACGTATATGAAAAACATACTGACGAAAGAGAATATCAGAAAGCTGCAGGAAGAGCTGGACTACAGGCTGACTGTAAAGCGGGCAGAAATAGCGAGGGAGAAGGCTGTTGCAGCAGCTCACGGTGACCGATCAGAAAATGCAGAGTATAAAGAAGCCTGTGCAAATTACAGAGATAATGACAACAGGATACAGTACCTGCTTACAATGATTTCAACCGCAATAGTGGTGGATGATGAAAGCTCCGACAAGTCGGTAATGGGGATCAACAGCAAAGCCAGGATCAAGTTCATAGAGGATAATGAGGAAGATGAAGTGACTCTTGTAACTACTCTGGACAGTGATCCTGTAAATATGTGTATAAGCATCGAATCTGACCTGGGCAGAGCACTGTCAGGAAAGAAACCAGGTGAAATTGTTGAAGTGAACGCTCCCGGCCGGAAATATAAGATCGAGATACTCGAAATACTATAACAAGTACAACTTCCTTACAACAATCTTCTTTACATCAGAACATTTGTTTGCTATTATTATTGTAAATAATTGCATAAACAGCTGTTTGATATGTCAATATCACAGATAGCTTGTTCTATTTGTTCTTTTAAGAGGAGGCAATTATGGACAGCAACAAAGCTCAATATGATTGTCTGAATGGTTTCAACCCGCTGATAAGGGATTGGTTCATCGAATACGTAGGCTCACCAAGCGAGCCGCAAAGAAGAGGTTGGCCGGAGATAGCTTCGGGCAGGAATGTGCTTATCTGTGCTCCCACCGGGTCGGGCAAAACCTTTGCTGCTTTTTTAAAGTGTCTTGATTGGATCTATGCAAAAAAAAGAACAGATATGGACTCGCAGCAAAATTCAGATATGATCGCGCAAAAAAAGAACAAAACCAACAAACAATCAGGTGTCAAAATAGTTTACATATCACCGCTGAAGGCTCTCAATAATGATATCTACAGGAATCTTGAGCTGCCAATAAACGGTCTGAGGCACAAAGCTGAAGAAGAAGGCATGGAGCTGCCTGAAATAAAGGTAGCTGTCAGGACAGGCGATACGCCTCAAAGGGACAGGGCAAGGATGATAAAGGATCCTCCGGACATACTTATCACTACGCCCGAATCGCTTTATATAATGATGACTTCCGATTCCGCCAGAAAAATCTTCTGTTCTGTCGAGTACCTCATTGTAGATGAGATACATTCAATATGTGCCAATAAAAGAGGCGTCCATCTTGCTATCACCATGGAAAGGCTTGAAAGGACAGCAGGCAAGCCATTGAAGCGGATCGGGCTGACAGCTACAATCAATCCACTGGAGGAAGCAGCAGGATTTTTATCAGGAGGAAGAAATGCGACCATAATAAACTGTGATAAAAGACGGGCTTTTGACCTATCGCTGATCCTGCCGGTAAAGGATCTGAAGGTTCTCCCTGAAAATACGGTCTGGCCTGCCATATATGCCGAACTGATGACATTGGTAAAGGCTCACAGATCCACACTAATATTTGTGAACAATAGAAAGGTGGCTGAAATGGTGGCCTGTGGGCTTAACATGCTCGCTGACGAACCGTTTGTAAAGACTCATCACGGCAGTGTATCAAAGGAGATACGAACAGAACTGGAAAGGCAGCTCAAGGAGGGGGAGCTCACCTGCCTTGTCGCCACTTCCTCGCTGGAGCTTGGCATCGATATAGGAAGCATCGACCTTGTAGTGCAGGTCAGTGCACCGGGTTCAGTATCACAGGTATTACAGAGGATAGGCCGCTCCGGACACAGGCTCGATGCCGTCAGTAAAGGTGTCATAATTCCAAAGACCAGGGGAGATCTGCTGGATTCCTCTTTCATTTCGTACCAGGCAAAGCAGTATGAGGTGGAAAATATACGGGTTCCGCGCCGCTGTCTGGATATATTGGCTCAGCAGGTAGTTTCGATCTCATGTGAAGGAGAACAGGACAAAACGGAAGTGCTCAGTATGATACGCAGATCATATCCATACAGGGATCTGCCAGAGAGACAATTTGAGGATGTTCTGCTAATGCTGTCTGATCCTTCGCCGTCCGATGTTCCTGGCTCAGTGAAGCCAAGGATATATTATGACAGAGGTACGGGTAAAATCAGGAGTACACCGGCAGGTAAAAGGCTGTGTTTGATGAATGGCGGTACGATACCTGACAAAGGTAATTACAACGTTTATCTCGCTGATTCTAATATCAAGGTAGGTGAATTGCAGGAGGAATTTGTGTTTGAAAGCAGGATCGGAGAAAGGTTCTTCCTCGGCAGCTCTGTATGGCGAATTGAAAAAATCGAAAAAGACAGGGTACTGGTGACACCCTCCAGTGCATCAGGCGGAAAAATTCCATTCTGGATAGGTGATAAGACACTCAGGACATATGAAACGGGCATAAAACTGGGGCAGTATCTGGCAAGACTGGAGAAAGAATATGATACCGATGGGTATTATGAATTCATGTCCAAAGAATGTGGACTTGATAGAACAGCTGCTGAAAATCTTCGAATATATGTAGCCGATCAGCTGCAGGAGACACGTCATCTGCCGTCTGTCAACAGAATAATATGTGAGCATTTCAGTGACGAAACAGGTGATAGACGTATAATAATCCATTCGCCCTATGGTGGCAGGATCCATGCGCCGCTGGCAGTCATTCTCAATGCAAAGCTGTCCAGACTGCTGAACTGCCGGATGGAGTATATCTACAACAATGACGGCATATTATTCCACATCTTCGGGTACACAGGAAAGCTTTCAAATATTTTTTCGCTGCTTGACAGGGAGAGTATGGAGGATGAAATATTTGAACTACTGCCTGATGACCCGCTTTTTAATATCAACCTCAGATATAATCTTACCCGGTCACTGCTTGTCGATATGCAGGGATATGGAAAAAGGACACCGCTATGGATACAGCGTCTGAGATGTGCAGAAACAGCCGGGTACGTTCTCAGGCAGCCGGATCATCCAACTGTAGTCGAAACGTATCGTGAGTGTATGAATGATATATTTGACATCAGGAGCCTGTATGAGGTTATAGAGAAAATCAGCGCAGGAAAGATCCAAGTCACCGATGTTTATACGGAAAAACCCTCACCGTTCTCTTCAGAGCTGATTTTCAACTTCTGGATGATATATCAGTATACATATGAATTGCCGGTTGCAGAGCGAAGAAACCAGCTCCTTGTCAATGACAGGGACTTCATTCAGCTCGCTGCAGGTACAAATGCAGAATATGAACTGCTTGATCCCAGAGCCATCAAGGCTGTCAAGAATGAACTTGATAAATACAAATTTGACAGAAGGATCGTAAATGCAGATGAACTATACTATTTTTTGTATTCCTTCGGAGAATTGAGGGCAGATCCATATTCGGTATCAGTGTTCAATGAGGATACTCCGGGGGCGATTTCTGGATATATAGAGCAGCTGGAGAGGCAGCGAAGGATCGTCAGGACTCATATAGACGAAAGCGATGATCTATACTGGGTAGCAGCAGAAGACTTTCCTCTGTTTTGCATAACTTCCGGGAAAGACCCTGAAAACACGAAGCTTACAGTTGGTCTGCCCGGCATGGAGACAACATATATGGCAGGTGATCTTCTGAACAGCTATGTCTTCACCCTGGCTCCTTCTGTAAAAGATGCTGCTGTCAGGCTGATAAGACGTTGTGTTTTGTTCTCTGGTCCCTTTTGTATTAAGGATATAGCATCAAAGTATGCAATGAAGAATGAAATCATAATAGAGGCATTGCAAGCACTTGTATCCGGCGGTGAAGTATACAAGCTGAAGGAGCTTGAAAGATCTGAAGAGTCTATCTATTGTCATAAGAGAGTTTACGAACGGATTAAGCATAAAACCGTGCTGCTGGCAAGAAGCGATATAAAACCTAAGGCTCCTGAAGTTTACTGCTCATTTATTTTAGGCAGGCACCTGATCACTGACGAGGTGCTGGCACCTGACGAGAAGCTGCCTGAGGTTCTGAAGATGCTCCAGGGGCAGTATTACCCGGTTTCATGGTGGGAGGATTTCATACTGCCGTCCAGAATAGCCGGATATGAACCAAGGATGCTTGATTATCTTTGTGCAACCGGAGTGGTAAGGTGGAAGGGCAGATTGAATAAAAATACTGAGGAGACAGCATTTTTCCTATGCAGTGACGAAGAGACACAGCAATATGATAGTGTACATACTGGGGCAGGTTTAGTTAATAACAAGGACATTGACAGTAGGGATGGCAGTCAGTGCAGAGAAGGCAACAGCGTATATAGCGGCAACATTGTTGATTCAAGTAATACCGATAGTGCATTTACAATGGACGAGACAGAGGAAAAAATCCTTGATGTGCTCGATACAAGCGGAGCTGTTTTTATCAAGGAGCTGTCCCGTAGGACTGCACTGCCGGCATCTGATCTGCTGGCTAAGCTGGAAAGGCTTGTTTGGTGCGGTATTGTTACTAATGACTCGTTTACGGTAGCACGTTATTATATGGATAAGCAAAAGAAAAACTCTCCATGGACTAAATACAATACTTATCCGAACATGGGCAGATGGTACAGAACTTTCGGATCTGAGCAAACAAAAAAGACTGATATAACTGAACATATAGGCTATCTTCTGGATCGTTACGGTATCATATCCAAAGAAATAGCCAATCAGGAGAAGGGCTTGTTCACATGGACAGAATCCTACACCTGGCTCAAGAACAACGAATTCACCAGCGGCATAAAAAGAGGCTTTTATGTTGATGGGCTCTCAGCGATACAATTTGCAAGGGATAAGGATATAGAATTAATAAGGATGATGGATACATCAACTGATATTGATAACTACATCACACTGTGCTGCTGTGACCCTGCCAATCCATACAAGGATATATTGTCGCAGAATGTCAGACTGAAGATACCGAAGCAGCAAAGCAACGCACTGGTTTTCTGCAATGGCAGACCTGTTCTGGCAGTCCGGGAATATGGACACTCTATACAGCCGTTGACAGAAAGCAATGAAATTTTGTGTAAAGCTGTTTCAAGTTTAATAGATGCATATAGGAAAAGGAAGCTCTGGACAGCCAAGAAAAATCTGTACACCGAATACTGGAGAGACCCTTGTGGTGATAATGAATGTAAAATAGAAGATTCACCGCTGTATGATGTTTTAATCGACAAGGGGTTTGATAGAGGTTACAGAGGGATCACACTGTGGCGAAAAGCGCTGTGATTGCAGCTGGACTGACGGCACCGCCGGTCCATTCATAAAATTCTCCTTGACAGCGTTGATATCATCGCTTAAAATTAGGTGTAAAGTAAAAATACTTTACACAGTAGGATGATATGGATGAACTCTATAAAATAACTCTGCTCCTTGATTTTTACGGGCAGATGCTTACAAAAAGACAGTATGAGATTCTGGACCTGCATTACAACAACGATTATTCACTGGGAGAGATCGCACAGGAGCTCGAAATCAGCAGGCAGGGAGTCCATGACAATATTAAGCGCGGCAAGTCGGCGCTGTTCGATATGGAAAGCAAGCTTGGCCTGATTGCAAGATTCGGCATGCAGAAGTATAAAGCTTCAAGCATATTGAAGCTGTTGGAGACTATTGATATAAAAACCCTTAGTGAACAGGACCAGCAGCAGCTTTCCGATGCGACACTTTTGATCAGAAGCATTATGGAGGATTAGGCATGGCGCTTTTTGAAGGATTGTCCGGAAAACTCCAGGACACGATAAATAAATTCAAGGGTAAGGGAAGAGTTACTGAAAAAGATGTAAAGGACATGATGCGTGAGATCAAACTTGCACTGCTGGAAGCTGACGTTAATTTCAGAGTGGTCAAGGATTTCATAGGTAAGGTCTCAGAGCGTGCTGTCGGTCAGGATGTGCTCGAAAGTCTTACTCCGGGGCAACAGGTCATAAAGATAGTTCACGAGGAATTGATAGATCTGATGGGCAAAGTACCTGCGAAGGTCACATTTGCCAGCAAACCCCCGACGGTTTACATGATGGTTGGCCTTCAGGGTTCAGGTAAAACCACGACTACGGGAAAGATCGCAAATCTGCTCAGAAAGCAAGGGAAAAACCCGCTTCTTGTTGCATGTGATGTATATAGACCAGCCGCTGTGAAGCAGCTACAGGTGGTTGGTAATCAGCTGGATATCCCTGTATTTGCAGTAGAGGACAGCAAAGACCCGGTCTATATAGCGAAGCAGGCTGTAGCGCATGCAGCATCAAAGCTGTATGACCTTGTAATAATAGATACAGCAGGACGTCTTCACATAAACGAGGAACTCATGGATGAGCTTGACGACATTAAAACTGCTGTACATCCTCATGAGATACTATTGGTGATCGACTCCATGACAGGCCAGGACGCAGTGAATGTTGCTGACAGCTTCAATCAGAAGTTGGGTGTCGACGGTCTTGTCCTTACAAAACTAGATGGTGATACAAGGGGCGGAGCTGCTCTTTCGGTAAAAGCTGTGACAGGAAAGCCTATAAAGTATGCCGGTATGGGAGAAAAGCTAAGCGAAATAGAACCGTTTTATCCTGACAGGATGGCATCGAGGATATTGGGCATGGGTGATGTGCTCAGTCTGATAGAGAAAGCTCAGGAGGCCTTTGACGAAAAAAAGGCACTTGAAATGGAAAAGAAGCTCAGGACACAGCAGTTCACGCTGGATGATTTTCTTGATCAGATGCAGCAGGTGAAGAAAATGGGTCCGTTGAACCAGGTACTGGGCATGCTGCCAGGAATGAATTCTAAAGCGCTGAAGAATATAGAAGTAGACGAGAAGAAGATGGGTCATGTAGAAGCTATCATTAAGTCAATGACTGCCAAGGAAAGAAATGATCCGGGTATAATAAACGGCAGCAGGCGAAAGAGGATCGCAGCCGGCAGCGGAACAACGATACAGGAAGTCAACAGCCTGCTCAAGCAATTCGAAGAAATGAAAAAAATGATGAAGATGATGACGGACATGGGAAAAAGAGGCGGCAAGGGATTAGGAAAATTCAGAATGCCTTTTTAGATAAACGCTCAACGATTTGAGAGGAGGTGACAGACATGGCAGTTAAAATCAGACTTAAGAGAATTGGTGCAAAAAAGAGTCCGTATTACAGGGTAGTCGTCGCAGATTCAAGATTTCCGCGTGACGGCAGATTCATTGAAGAGATCGGCACATACAATCCGCTCACTGATCCTTCCGTAATAAACATTGACGGTGAAAAAGCAGCAAAATGGATCAAAAACGGCGCTCAGCCAACAGAAACAGTGAAGTCCTTATTAAAAAAGACAGGAGTCATACAATAGTGACTTCGGTATGTCCAGCTTTGAAACGGGAGGTAAGCACAATGAAAGAACTTCTCGAAACAATCGCTAAATCTCTGGTTGATTATCCGGACGAAGTCAGGATCAACGAAATAGAAAGCGATAGAACCATCATACTCGAGCTCAGTGTTGCAAAGGAAGACATGGGCAAGGTGATAGGTAAACAGGGAAGGATAGCCAAAGCTATCCGGACAGTGATAAAAGCTGCAGCCATAAAAGAAAATATAAAGGTTGTAGTGGAGATCGTATAATAAAAAGGTGTTTCAACAACACCTTTTTATTTCGTCTTCGCTGTTTTTGTGACCGGTCCATCTGATACATGCAGGAGAGTATATACGGAGGTAAATATGTACGATTATCTTCAAATCGGAAAAATAGTCAACACACATGGAATTAGGGGAGAAATAAAAATTATACCCCTGACAGACGATCCCAGACGATTTGATGCCCTTGAATGGGTATACATAGATAAAGACGGAACAATAGGCAGATATAGTCTTTTGTCCGTAAAATACTTCAAGGGAGCAGTGATTATTAAGGTCGAAGGGATCGACACTCCGGAGGCTGCTGCTGAGTTGAAGGACTGTTTTATGCTTGTGGACAGGGAGAACGCTGTAAAATTGCCGGAGGATACGTTTTTCATTTGCGATATACTTGGAAGCAGCGTATACGACGAAAAAGGCGTACTTCTCGGGCAACTCAGGGATGTGCTGCAAACAGGAAGCAACGATGTTTATATGGTTAAAAACGAGTCGGGTAAGGAAATACTTATACCCGCTTTGAAAAGTGTTGTACGAAACGTATCAGTGGAGCAAAAAAGGATTGATGTCATTATTCCGAAAGGGTTGTTGGAGGATGAGATTTGATATACTGACCATTTTTCCGGAAATATTTGATACTGTTCTCGGCAGCAGTATTATAGGACGAGCGCAGGAAAAGGGTCTGATCAGTATCAATGCGTGGAATATAAGGGACTATACAAAGGATAAACACAAGAAAACAGATGATTATCCATATGGAGGCGGCAATGGCCTTGTGATGCGTGCACAGCCGATACAGGATGCATATGAGGCTGTTGTTCATGATCTGGATTACAAGCCGTATTTTATTTATATGAGTCCTCAGGGAAAGCGCCTTGATCAGAAGCTTGTAGAGGAGCTCTCATCACATGAGCACATGATTTTACTGTGCGGGCACTATGAAGGTGTGGATGAGAGGATTCTGGAAATGCTGGTCGATGAGGAGGTTTCAATCGGTGATTACGTGCTTACCGGTGGAGAGCTTCCTGCAATGGTGCTGATAGATGCTGTCAGCAGAACGATACCGGGAGTTCTTTCAAATGAGGAATCCTATGAGGATGAATCGCACATTGACGGCTTGCTGGAGTATCCTCAGTATACAAGGCCATACGAATTTATGGACAAAAAAGTACCGGATGTATTGTTGTCAGGACATCATGCCAATATTACCAAATGGAGAAGAGTACAGTCTCTTAGAAGAACAAAAACGAGAAGGCCGGATCTGTTTGAAAAACTGGAGCTGACAGCACAGGAAAAAAAGCTAATTGAAGAAGAATCGGATGAATAGACCCGACGTACCAATCAAAAAATGATACGAAATCCCTATGCCGAAAGGATATATATACTACATATTACTGCCTGCTGACGTGTTATCATGTATTTGACAGTATATGATAAGTAAGGTACAAGGGGTGGTATGTAATTGTCGGCTTCAGAGATATACGGTGCATTGCCGGATTGGTACCGAACCGAGCGGGATTGCGAAAAAATAATAAGTAAATTAAATACTGTTGATGATCTCGATTACTACATAAGAAACGCTGATGAGTTTATAAGAAGAATTGCTTTGCTAAGGCTGAAAAATCTTGATTTGAGAGAATCTGCAAGGATATTTAAAGAAATAATGGATGATCCTGTTGAATCTCACTCAAACAAGGATATCGCAGCGTGGGCACTTAAGTCACATTTGGCCGGAAATGAACCCGATCTCTTAACAAACACCAGATATCTTGCCCGATATACTGGACAGGAGAGATATGAGGAGCTGTTTTCATTAAAGTTGCAGGAACAAACCGATATCAGCTTTCAGTTTGCACAAGCTTCAGATTATTCGGCATTTGGGATCAATAACGAGGATTCCACTATTGAAAGAGATATTTTCTTCGATGCGAAGTTCGATCTGAACGGTTGGATTAAAGATCTGATTGAAGGGATTGTACTAAGCTTTCGAAAGCTGTTAAAAAGCATCTTCCCATACATAAAAAAATCAATACTACAGTTAGTTAAAACTAAAAAGTCCATTCCTAATGTGATTTCAAAACCTATATCCAGTCTTGAAAATAATATTGAAGTGAAAACTGAGGCTATACCTCAAGTTAATCAATCACTGATATATAGTAAGCATAGAAGGCGAAGACGCAGCAACCTTAAAAGATCATATGGTATCGAAGATTTGAGAATAAATTCGAATAAAAGACCAGGTTTCTTTACATTTGTAAAGAAGGGGGTATACCAGTTGTTTTATTTGCTTTTATTTCCATTGAGATTTGTATTAAAGCACAAACTTGCATCCTTTTGCATTCTTGCTGCAGTTTATGCATTTTTTACCTATTCATCCTATGGGCGGGCACTGGCATACAAATACACGGGTACCGAAATTAGTGAATTACAGCGGCAGCTTTTCGAAAAAGGCAAGACATACTATTTTATTGCTGTCAATGAGATCAATAAATTTGCAGGTGTCGATGACTGGAAAAAGGATAATAAAGCAGAACAGGAAAATGATGATCCGGTCATGGCAGCAAGTCTGAATTCAAATCAACAGATGAGCAGTTCTTTATACGACGAAACAATATATGAAGTTACCGCAAAAGATGGTCTTAACATTCGTACTGCTCCCGATCCGTATTCTGAAAAAGTCAACGGAGGACCTCTTCCTTTTGATACAACTGTTATATGTATTTCAGTGGCAAACAGCGTTCCATCCGGATCTGAATGGTATTATGTAGAGTCTGAAGATGGCAGGAACGGGTGGGTATCGGCAAAATACCTGAAGAAAGCTGAGGGTAGATAGTATGGGAAGAGAAGTGCTGTCAAGACGTATGGAACTGGCTTTGTTGCTGCTCGGTGAACTAAAGAACAACTACATAGGGATTGAAAATGCAGCCAACTGTACAGCTGCAAATAGTAGAGCATTCTTTGAAGAGGCTCTGAGTGAAATGAAAGAAAAACTGCAGTCAATTACTGATAATTACCACAAAAACATCAAAAGGATAAGAGAAATCAATGACCAGATAACTTTGTCAGTCAACGGATGGTATGCGTTTGTTAAGGATGAACAGAAACGAGTATCTCTGATGTTTCCGTTGTTGTTTTTCATAAAGAAGAAAAGACTGAGTAGGAAAATATCGATGCTAAACAAAGAAATATCAGAGATAACGATACAAAACCGATTCATAAAAGAAAAATACGCAGCCAAAGAACTGGAGCTTCGGATAAGGGCGGACAGTCTTGCACGCTCCGGTGACCAATACAGACATTACGAAAAATTGCTGCAAAAGCAAAGGGATCTGGAAGCAGAGCTGAAATACCTGTTGCCAACAATTCCCGGAATTTATTCGGTGGATATCAGTAAAGATGGTATAAACAGTACAATTGCAGCGGTAGAGGAGCTATTTTCGTGATCAGTAGAGTTCTTCCCGACTCAGCATAGAAGACACAACTTATTATTGGCGTTAGAAGAGCTCTGCTCATGGTCAGGTGTAAAGGAGTATAACTGCTATCATATCGACCGGCTCTTCACAGCGGTTTTCAATGGAATGAGATGCGCCGTTGCCTGTAAGAACGGCATCACCTGCGATCACCTCTTTTGTGTTGCCGTTATCATTCACAACAGCTTTGCCCTTTATAATATAGTAGATTTCCTCTTCGGCATTATGCTCATGCAGACCGATGGAGCATCCCGGATTCAAAGATATCCTGGCAAAGAGACGGGCTTTCCCATTGAGCTCATCCTGCTTAAATATATGATTAATTTCAACTGTCCCATTGCCGCCTCTCATCTGATTCTTAAGCTCTGTAACCATTTCATCAGCTTTTTTTATCATTTACATCACCCTCCTTGTTCAAATTATAACACTTTAGTTCAAAGAAAACCCTTCGTTTGTAGAAAAGTTTTCTTACCAAGCACCACCTGCAGAATTGGGGACCTCTTACGGCATCGAAATATCTTCCAACTGCCGATGAAATAATAATATTTACAAATAATACTTCCATGTGGTATAATATCTGACGTGTGTAATACGGGCGGTCCGCTGATGCAGAATCAGGCATTATGAACGTCTAGGCAAGAGAGGAGGAAAAAATAATGGATATAATAAAAGCACTGGAACAGGAACAGTTGAGATCCGATCTGCCGGTACTCAGCATAGGTGATTATGTTAAGGTACACCTGAAGGTCAAAGAAGGCAGCAGAGAGAGGATACAGATATTTGAAGGAACTGTAATAGCAAAAAAAGGCTCCGGGTTGAAAGAAACCTTTACCGTTAGAAGAGTATCTTACGGAGTAGGAGTTGAAAGGATCCTTCCGGTCCATTCTCCCAAGATCAATGCGATACAGGTCGTTAGAAAAGGTAAGATCAGAAGAGCTAAGCTTTACTTCCTGCGCGGCAGAGTTGGTAAGGCTGCTAAGATCAAGGAAAAGCTGCAGGTAAAAGAATAAGATGATATATAAAGGGGACCTTTGGTCCCTTTTGTATTTTGAAAAGGAAAAGATATTATGAATATACAATGGTTCCCGGGACACATGGCAAAAACAAGGCGTCTTTTGACTGAACACCTGAAGCTTGTTGACGTAGTCATAGAGCTCCTTGATGCCAGGATCCCTGCAAGCAGCAGAAATCCGGAGATAGATTCGATAGTGCAAAATAAACCAAGACTGATCGTCCTGAACAAATCGGATCTTGCAGATCCTGACATATCAAGGGAATGGGCAGCGTGGTTCCGAAATAAAGGTATCCCTGTGATATTTGCGGATTCAATAAAAGGGAAAGGTCTGAACATCCTCAAAGACAATTTGAAGACCATAATGAAGGAACGGTTTGAAAGGGACAGGCAAAAGGGAAGGAAATTCAGAACTATCAAGACTATGGTAGTCGGCATTCCAAACGTGGGCAAATCTACATTTATAAACAAGATCGCAGGCAAAGCTGTCGCTGTGACAGGCGACAAACCCGGTGTCACAAGAGGCAAACAATGGATACGGCTAAATCCCGAGATTGATTTACTTGACACTCCGGGTATTCTGTGGCCGAAATTTGATGATGAGAGCACAGCGTTGAACCTGGCTTTTACAGGAGCCATCAAGGATGATATCATGGATGTGACAGAAGTGGCTGCAGCAATGGCTAAGAAGCTTTCATCAGACTATCCGGGGCTGTTCCTGAAACGATTTAAGCTGGAAAACGCAGATGGTATGAGCGGGTATGAGCTTCTGGAGGCTGCAGGTAAAAAAAGAGGCTGCATTCTTTCAGGTGGAGTTATAGATCTCACCAGGATATCTATGATAATGCTTGATGAATTCCGCGGTGGGAAGATCGGTAATATAACGCTGGAGATACCGGTAATGAGTGAGGCGAGGGATGAAAATGAAGGAGAAGACAAAGAGCCAGATCGACAAAATCAATAAACAAAAAGAGAAACATGATAAAGAAATGCTGCGGCTTGAAAATATGTACAAGTATGAAAGGGAGGCATTCAGGCAAGGACTGAGATTTATCGGGGGTATCGATGAAGCAGGCAGAGGTCCGCTTGCAGGTCCTGTTGTAGCAGCATGCGTAATATTGCCCGAAAACTGTCTTATTGAGGGAGTCAATGACTCAAAGAGACTGAGTGCGTCCAAAAGAGAAAGGCTGTATGAAATCATAATGGAAAAAGCGATCTCTGTGGGTATTGGAATAGTCGGCGAGAAAGTAATCGATGATGTGAATATACTCAATGCTGCAAAAATAGCAATGAGGAAGGCAGCTGAACAGGTGGCTCCGTCACCGGAGCTGTTACTTATAGATGCAGTTGAGTTAACTGATATTAACATTCCGCAAAAGTCGATAATAAAGGGTGATGCACTCAGCGTTTCGATAGCGGCGGCATCAATAATAGCTAAGGTGACAAGAGATCGCCTGATAGATAAAGAAGATACCAAGTATCCTGCCTACGGCTTTAAAAATCACAAGGGTTATGGTACTGCTCAGCATATTGCGGCTATAAAAAAATATGGTATTTGTCCGATACATAGAATAAGCTTTATAAAAAATTTTACAGTCTGATTTGCTATCAGGAATTACTTGGAAATATAGCCTTTACTCACCGCAGAAGGCAGCAGAAATGCGCTCCTTGTGTGAAATATTTTTATTAATTTGATCTGGGGTGTTCGGTATGCGAATTGACAATCGTTCAGCCATTTCAACTGAAAACAGGGACAATATCGGGGATCTGATCAACCGTCTCGAGACAGGAGATGTCATAAAAGTAAGGGTCTTGGAGTCGTCGCAGCACGAAGCAGTTCTCAGGCTTTCCAACGGCTCAATACTAAAGGCAGCGACTGGTGTCGATGTTGATATTACAGCTGGTCAGACTGTTACGCTTACAGTAAAATCAAGATCAAATACGTCTATTGAGTTTGGGATCGTAAAGGATCTTTCACACATCTCTTCAGCAGCTTCTCAAAAGCTTCAGAAAACACTTGAAGCACTGGGAATAAAACCTGATGAGATGAATATCAGGCTGGCTGCAGAATTCTTGAAATACGGAGTAAAACCGAATGCGGAGAATATATCAAAAGCGGCAGAGCTGATCAGAAATCATGAATTGCTTGATGCAGAAAAAGCAACCTTCATCGTTCTAAAGAACTTAGATGCGTCAAAAACCGACCCCAAATATTTTGCAAAGTTTCTCGATGGTGAGTTGAAGCTGGGAACACTTCTTGAATCACTGCATAATGCATTGGGAAAAATCTCAGACGCTGCTTTCGGAGAGTTGAAGACTCAGTTATCGGCACCAACAGCAGATAATACACCTGAATTACAGAGTGAGCCATCGGTCGACAGCAAAACAGCACCCCCCAACATGTCGAAGGGTGAGAGCGGAATGACTAGTGAAGGCAATGAAGCAGGTGATAGTCTATCAATAGACAAAAGCAGACCGACAGTTGAAATCCTGCTGACCGGTAATAACAGTCCTGAAAGCCGGAAATCACCGGCAGGTGGGAACATACCTGCAGGACAAAGTGGAAATATATCTGAGTTTGAACCGGCAGGAAGGAATGGATCAGTAAACCTAAATGTGTCATCAGACGAAAATCAATCAGCAAACAAAAACACACCGGCTGGCACGAGCGGACGGAGGCATGAGAGTGGGTCTGTCGGTCAGAGCGTTCCTGCAAGCGGCAGCATACCGGCAGGCGGAAACAGAGTAATACACAGCAGCCAGATGTCGGCCGGAACAATAGCTGTAATCAAGAGCGGTACGGAAGATAAATCCAATCATAATACTTTCACTAATTCTAAAAATTTGGTGTCTGAAATAAAAGAATCCATAGATGATATATTTATAAAAATCGATAAAGAATTGTCAGATGAACAACTTGATATCAATAAAGCAATGGGAAGAGTTACGGAACTGCTGAAAAAATCGAATATCCTGCTGAGAGCAGCAGATAGATTTGCTGGTGGGGAAGACGCCGTAAAAGCTGCTGTGCTTATCAATGAAACTGTTAAGCTGCTGGATATGGCAAATACCGGTAATGTATTATACTTTCAGCTGCCTGTCGACATAGCAGGTCAGAGAACGACAGCTGAGCTTTATGTAATGAAACGGCGAAGCAAATTGAAGAAAATCGACCCTCAGAATGCTGTGTTGTTCCTGTCCCTTGATACTGCGAATCTTGGGAGAGTGGAAACGCTGCTGGAAATAAAGGGTAATGGCATCAGTATCAATTTAAGGACTGAAAGCGAAATAGTGAATGATTTTATAAAAGCAAATATAAAAAGCCTATATTCCGGACTTAAGGAATGTGGCTGTAAGCTGGTTGACATGAAATATTCCATCATGGGAAAACCATCTTCTCCGACCGCTCAGGAGAAAATGCTGCAGCGAGTCGTAAAAATGAAGCATGAAAGGGTAGATCTGCGAATATGACAGCTCTGTTCTTTCGCAAAATTGACAGACCACATTGACAGTGTACTGGAAACTGCAAATGTAAGCGAAATTAATGAAGAAATCCGGCAAGGGGGAGAAATTCGATGAGAGAAAAGAAAATAAGGGAGGCGGCAGCGCTGAGATATTCCCCTGATAGAAACAACGCACCAGAGATAGTAGCACTGGGCAGGGGAGAGACCGCAGAGAGAATAATAGAAAAAGCAAGAGAGAATGATGTCCCCGTATACGAAGATAAAAAGCTGGCACAAGCATTGAATTTTATGAAAATCGGTGATGAAATACCAAAGGAGCTTTATGAAGTAGTTGCCCAAATACTTGCTTTCATAGGAGACATGGACGAAAGATTTGAAAAACCGCAGTCTTACAGGGGGAAGGATGAATAAGCGAGAATTCGGAAAACAAGGCGAACAAATTGCTGCTGATTATCTTGTGAGAAATGGATTTAACATACTCGCCAGGAATTTCAGATCTGGAAGATACGGCGAGTTAGACATAGTTGCAGCTGAGAAGGAATATATATGCTTCATCGAGGTCAAGACAAGGACAGGTGCTCTTTTTGGTACACCGGCAGAGGCTGTTGGTCATGCGAAAAGAGAAAAGATAAGAGCACTGGCATGGATATATCTCAAACAGAATAGAATGGGTGAAAGGAATATGCGCTTCGATATAGTTGAAATTACGGGAAAGCGCACTAATGAATCATTTGAGCCGAAAAATATTAATCTGATAAGAGGTGCTTTTTAATGCTGATATTAGATGCACATTGTGATACTGCATTATCTGTATATGAAACTAATGGCAATTTATATGAAAACAGTTTCCATCTGGATTTGAAAAGACTGCTAGTGTCAGGGGAGCGTGTCCAGTTTTTTGCGGCTTTTGCAGAACCGCGAACATATAGAAACAACATTCTGACGAGGGTGATATCAATAATCGATGTAATATATGAAGCTCAGGAAAGGTACAGTGATAAGATCGCTGTATGCTGTAACGCAGCTGATATAGATAAAGTAATTGCTGAAGGAAAGGTTGCTGCAGTTCTTTCTATAGAAGGAGGAGAATGCCTCAATGGAGAGCTTTCAGTTTTAAGACAGCTATACAGGCTTGGAGTAAGGAGCATGCTTCTTGCGTGGAATCATCGAAATTTGCTGGCCGACGGTTCAGGAGAACAGCACGGCGCAGGCCTGTCTGATTTCGGCAGACAGGTGGTGGCAGAGATGGACCGACTTGGTATGATCATCGATGTATCGCATCTGTGTGAAGCCAGTTTCAATGATGTTCTTTCGTTGGCAAAAAAGCCGATAATAGCATCCCATTCAAATTCAAAAGCGGTATGCTGCCATGAAAGGAATCTGACCGATTCGCAGCTGTCCGACATCCGGAGCAATGGAGGGGTGGTTGGTATCAACTTCTATCCGTATTTTTTAAATAATACTGAAAGTGCAAATATAGATGACGTTGTTAGACATATAGAACATATCTGCTCAGTCATAGGAGAAGACCACATCGGGATAGGTGCCGATTATGATGGCATTGAATGCATTCCAATCGGGCTTGAGAGTACAGAGCGTATTCCTGCCTTGTTTGAACGTCTACAGCAGCTCAACTATAGCAGCAGATTTATAGAAAAGATTGCCGGACGAAATTTTATGAGAGTAATAGAACAGGTTCTGATCTGAATTTTTAGCAGCAATAATTTTTGAATCCTATAAATACACATCCTGCATATTGGTGTGTGTTTTTTATTATACAATATTTTATTTGAATTTTTTTTGCACTAGAGTTGCAAATCATAGTCATATGTATTAAAATATGATAAATCGGGTATCAGAAAAGCAGATGGCGAAGGAGTGCTTATCCTATGGATTTTTCAAAGCTGGACAGAAAAGAATTGCAACAGAAGCTCGATTCGTTAAACAGAATATATGACAGCATTAAAGCTGAAAACCTGAAATTGGATATGTCAAGAGGTAAGCCATGTACAGAACAGCTTGAGCTTTCAATGGAAATGCTCGGCTATCCCGGTGCATCGGATAATTTCAAAACCTCAACAGGTATGGACATTCGCAATTATGGTATGTCAGATGGTATTCCTGAGGCTAAGGAGCTTTTTTCAGAGCTTCTGGAAGTCAGTACAAGGGAAATAATAATCGGCGGTAATTCCAGTCTCAGCATGATGTATGACACTGTCAGCCGTGCATTGACATTCGGTGTAGTTGGCAGTTCGGAACCATGGGGAAGGCTGCCCAAGGTGAAGTTTCTTTGCCCAAGTCCCGGCTATGACAGGCATTTTGCCATTACAGAGCTTTTTAATATTGAGATGATCACAATCGATATGAAACAAGACGGACCTGATATGGATATGGTCGAAAAGCTTACTTCACAGGACGATTCTATAAAGGGTATATGGTGTATACCCAAATACAGCAACCCCGAAGGCATCACTTACTCTGATGAGGTTGTTGACAGATTAGCCAATATGCGCACCGCTGCAAAAGATTTCAGGATATTCTGGGATAATGCTTATATAGTGCATCATTTGACTGACAAGCCTGACAATTTGAAAAACATATTTAAAGCATGCAAGGAAGCAGGCAACCCTGACAGAGTTTATATATTTGCTTCCACTTCAAAGGTCACCTTCCCAGGCGCAGGCATAGCAATGATGGCAGCCAGTGAAAGCAATACCAACCAGATCAAAAAGCTGCTTGGCATAAGAACAATAGGTCCGGACAAGATAAATCAGTTAAGACATGTAATGTTTCTGAAGGATATAAGCGGCATCGAAAACCATATGAAAAAGCATGCTGCCATACTAAAGCCTAAATTTGATATAGTACTTGACATACTTGAGGCCGAGCTTGGAGATAAAAACATAGCATGGTGGAATAAACCCAACGGTGGTTATTTCATCAGCTTCAATGCAATGCAGGGATGCGCCTCGGAAGTAGTGAAGATGGCAAAAGACGCCGGAGTAGTGATGACTCCTGCCGGAGCGACGTATCCTTACGGGAGAGACCCCGAGGACAGGAATATCAGGATAGCACCGACACTGCCGCCGGTAAGTGAACTAAAAAAAGCGGTGGAGTTACTGTGTATCTGCGTGCAGATAGCTTCCGTCAAAAAGCTTCTTGGCAGATAAGTGTAGACCAGCCACATATTCAGTAATATAACGAGGCGATAGGCGCGTAATAACAAGCAGCAAAAATACTTCCAAACATTGTTGACAAATGCTTCATATGAAAAACTTGCATTATATACTAAACAATACTATAATTTTAGGGTGATACATCCTTTTGGGTGGTACCATGTACAGTTATTAATGAATAACCTGTACGAAAAAATCTCATATTTATAAGTATCTGGCGGGATTTTTCCAATCTCGCACTTTTTTTCTAATATATAGCCAGGCAATATAAACCTATCAAGTTACCGTAATTATCTCCTTTGGTAAAAATACTAAAAAATTAGCAGGAAAATTATTCAGTTTTTTGTTGAATTGAGTAAAAAAATCGTATAGAATTAGTAATGATGTAATTATGTGTTGCTATGCTTACGAAACATGGAGGGAAATCTCGTGATAAACAAGTACAGTAATGTTCCTTTATATTCTCAGCTAAAACAGCTAATCATAAGGAAAATAGAGTCAGGAGAATATCAGGGAGAATCGAGGATCCCTTCCGAACAGGAGCTTTGTGAACAATACGATATAAGCAGGCCGACAGTCAGGCAGGCAATCAGCGAGCTTACTAACAATGGATATTTATATAAGGAAAAGGGAAAGGGCACCTTTGTAACAAAATCAAAATCAAAGGTAGACATAAAGAATTACTCAGGCTTCACTGACTCCATTCTTGATAGTCAGGAACCAGGTCAGCATGACATACTGTCATTACGTTCTGTCAACCTGAATGATGCGATGTTTTTAAAGAATATATTCGGCACTCAGGGACAATCAGGAAATACTGAGTTTGCTGAGATAAAATACATTACCGCAGAAAAAAACAATGTTCTTTCATATAATACTTCTTATATACCACTTGCGCTTTTCCCAGACCTTATAGAGGATATTAAGGATAAAAAGCCTTCATACGACATTCTAAGAGGGAAATACCCGCTGCTTCCCGTAAGGACTAAGAGCTCACTGGAAATAGTATTTACTGATCAGACCGACGCACAGTACCTTCAGGTGCAAACAGGGCTTCCTGTCATAAAGATACAAAATATCCTATATTCAAAAAGCGGTCAGCCGGTAGAGGTAATCACTGCTAAATATCGAGCTGACAAATGCATGCTTTATTTTGAAAACAACAAATAGGACATGACACATTTAGTGGATACACCCTTTATGGGACACATCCTTACATATGCTCTGCGGAGGCGGTTCTGTGAAGGTGCGTCCCAAAGCCTTCTATATGCCAAATTGTAAACTATTTGACATAATTTTTTAATGTAAAGAAAACCAAATTGTATGATACAATATTGGCTGTACAAAAGATTTCAGAAAATTGGTTCTGAGAAGGATAGTGAGTATACTTGAATTATCTCATAGCTTTTATTATAGCTTATATAATTGTGAATATATCCATACCTCCGCTTAGGAAGCTGGCTGTCAGGATAGGATTCGTAGACAGGCCGACTGAAAGAAAGATACATAAGGAGCCGGTGCCGCATTTAGCCAGTATCGGTATATTTGCAGCCTTCATGACAGCTTTCATACTGCTCACAGAAGGTTTCAGCAAACGAAATTTGGGGATATTGGCAGGTTCAGTACTGGTTCTGGGCATTGGCATAATAGATGATTGGTATAAAACGCATGGTCTTGATTTCCCGGCATTTCCAAAATTCATCGTTCAGACACTGGCGGGGGTTATTGCATATTTTTCAGGAATAGTTTTCACGGGCTTTACAAATCCGTTCGATCTTTCCAAAACTGTGACACTGCCGCCATGGCTTCAGTTTATACTGACTGTTACATGGATATTTGGCGTTATAACGGTTATCAATTTTTCTGACGGACTCGATGGTCTGGCGGGGAGTCTTTCGACTATATCAGCCATGACTTTGTTTGTGGCTGCACTTGCAAAGGGTCAGTCCAAGTCTGCATTGATGGCAGTAATACTTGTAGGTGTGGCAATTGGCTACCTAAAATACAATAAGCCGCCAGCCAGGATATATATGGGCGATGCAGGCGCCGGCTTCATGGGTTATATCCTTGGGATAATCGCATTGGACGGAGCATTTAAGCAAGCTACTGTATTATCCATGTTCGTTCCGATCCTGGCAATGGGTGTGCCTATATTTGATAACCTTTTCGTCGTCATTAAGAGATTCATGGACGGCAAGCCTGTTTACAAAGCAGACAGAAGCCAGGCTCATTACAGGCTCCTGTCTGCAGGCATGAATCCAAAGCAGGCTGTAATGTTTCTTTGTCTTATTAATGTATGCATGAGTCTTACTTCTATTATTATTGTGCTTCTGAAAGTATAGGTAGACAAACAGCGTATTTTTCCGTATATTATTACAATGAACAAATACATTTAAGTATGTAGATTGGAGTTGTGATATGAATAAACTGACCAAGGGCTTTTTTACGGAAAAAGAGATAATATTTATGGGCTATTCCAGCCGTACACCACAATTCAGCAGTATGATCTACAAAGCATTCACTGATGCCGGCTTGAAAGTATTTCCCGTAAATCATAAAGAAAAAGGGAAATTTGATGTCAAGGTATACAAAGATATCAGTGAGCTTCCTTCAGCTCCAAAGACTGCATATATCCTATTAAACAGAGAGAATGCAGAAAAGGCTGTTGAACAACTGAAAAACAACGGTATCCGCAAAATATTGTTCCATCGAGGCAAGACTTCAGATCAAAAGCTTCTTGATGAATGTGCTCAAGCAGGTATCGAAACTGCGGTAGCATGTCCCATGATGCTTTTTGGCAAAGGTCTGCACAGGCTTCATGGCTTCTTTGCGGGAGTCAAATGATGAGAGCTTATCCTCTGATACATAACAAGTGGTCCAATGAGCATATAATGGCCGGACTGTTTATTGTTCTGCTGCTTTATATGTTTCCGCAGTGGCTGCAAAAGCCGGCAGACATACTTGTTTTTGCAGTTGTTTTGGCTTTATCGCTTTTTCTGGATGAAGCCTTTAGCTTTGCAAGACATAAGAGGATGATTTGTTCTGTTTCGGCTGCAGTTACTGCTGCAATAATTCATGTACTTACACCAGAGATACCGTTGTGGGGCAAACTACTCGGTGTTTTTGCAGCAATAATTCCAGGCAAGCAGCTGTGGGGAGGAACAGGGAAAAACCCGTTGAACCCGGCTATCCTTGGCTATTTTATCATTCGCCTTATTTTTACCGGTGCAGATTATACATTAGCACCGACATATCTATTGATACCTGCCTTATTGCTCTCATTACCCTTTGTGTTATTCAGGCCGTATGTCTCATTGGGATTTTTTGCAGGTGCGTTGCTTACCGTTCTTACCGGGGAGTTTGTATACAACGATATAATGATCACCAGCAGTATTTTTTTTGGATGCATCGTACTAACAGATCCTGTCACTGTGACGCCTCTGAAGACTGCAGGCCTTGCAGGAGGCTTTCTGTGTGCATTTGTACCGATGCTGACATCAAATCCTTTTATTATAATGCCGGCTGTTATCATGAGCCTTAACGCAACATCATATTTAATCGACAAATACAGCAGTAATCCCAGGAAAAAGAAGATTCTTGCGGCCGGTATATTGAAGAATCCATACTCCGGGAATATAGATGCAAGAAATAATATTATAGATATGACAATAACTAAAAGCGAGAAGTCCAAATCAATATATGAGAAGACCAAAGCAACCGCTTCTGACAGCTCTGACAAAAAAGATGAAATTATATCGACTGAAGATACTGATCTCATTATTGAAAGAATACGAGAAAACGGAGTTTTTGGCCTTGGAGGAGCAGCGTTTCCAACAGATAAAAAACTCAGGACAGTAATGGATTCAAATGTCAAAAATAAATACTTCATAATAAATGCTGCGGAATGCGATCCTGGCCTGATTCACGATAAATGGCTGCTGCTCAACAGGTATGACGATATTTCACAGGGCATAGAGTTGATAGTGCGATGCATCAGTTTTTCAAAGGTCATAATTGCAGTAAACGGCAAATATGATCTCCCGCTGCCGGAGGGTGTCTCCACCTTTAGAGTTAAGGATCATTATCCAGCAGGGTATGAGAAGCTCCTGATCAGAAGCATTCTTAAAAAGAACGTACCTGTAGGCTTTATACCGGCTAAGCTTGGAATACTTGTTCTTAATGTCCAGACAGTGCTTTCTGTATATGAAGCAGTACGTTTTAATAAAAAGGCAGATATGAAATATATAACCATTTCAGACCTGAGGACGGGAAATGCAGCGGTTGCCAAAGTCAATACAGGGTATCCCGTAATGGAAGCTATACAAAAGGTATACCCGGATAAGGGCTCTGTATTCACCGGAGGAGGAATTATGCAAGCCAGAATGGCTGAGGATACGGATATAATCGGAAGGGATACAAATTTGATTGCTGCAGCTGAAATGCCTAGGTATAAAGAATCACCGTTGTGTTCGAAGTGCGGTGCCTGTGTATCCGTATGCCCGCAGGGACTCCTTGTAAACAGGATCGCAGACATGGCTGACAGGGGAGACTATAAGCAAGCTGAGAAATTCAGCCCAGAGTTATGCATAAGCTGTGGATTATGCAGCTATATGTGTCTTGCTGGCAGAAATCTTTCTGCCAGAGTAAGTGAGGTTAAGAATGAAATAAACGCATTGCATAAGATGCTGTGAACGAAACTCGACAAGTGTATTGCAAGCGGCAAAAAAATAAAGTATTTTTATAGTCGATCATTATATTGTAATAGGCATCCACTGCGCATATAATCAAATTGTACGGGATATCTTGTACTTGCGGCTTCCGGAGCCGACTCTTTGATGAAAGGAGTGATCTTAGTTGAAGATTGAAATGGAGGTGGCCATCGACTGATGGCCGCAAAGGGGTCTGCCGGCCTAACAAGCCTGGCGGACCCTCTATTATTTTGCACGCAGTATTTGCACGCAGTATTTGTGCCACATTTACTTCTTGCATTCCGCACAAAAGAAATATATATTGTTAGTGACTGGTTCTCATAATAACATACCGCATTGAGCATCATAGCTACTTACAGAAAGGATTTAAAGGTATTATTATGGATTTTAAAGATAAGGTATGTGTCGTTACCGGCGGAGCAAACGGTATCGGGCTTTGCCTGATCAATGAATTTGCCAAGGCGGGAGCAAGGACAGCTTTTATTGATGCTGACAGGGTAGGAGGGGAGAAGGCTCTTGATACTATCCTTTCAGCCGGCGGAGACTGCCTGTTTTTTCATGGTGATATTGCAGAAGAGGATGTGCTTGTCTCTTTTGTCGATACTGTAAAAAAAACTTACGGAAGGGTCGATATCCTGATCAACAATGCATGTTTGAGCAAAAAGGGCATATTGTCCGGATGCGGCTTTGATGACTTCAACTATGTGCTTCGGGTAGGTGTTACGGCGCCTTATATACTGACAAAGCTGTTACTGGATCGATTTTCAGAAAACGCCTCTATTGTAAATATCGCTTCAACACGTGCATTTATGTCTCAGATCGATACAGAAAGCTACTCTGCCGCAAAGGGAGGGATCATAGCACTGACACACGCATTGGCGGTAAGCCTGTCCGGCAGAGTGAGAGTCAACAGTATAAGCCCGGGGTGGATCGATACGAACGCAAATACAGACCATCATTTCGAAGAAAATCACAGTATTGCTGACAAATATCAGCATCCGGTCCATCGAGTAGGAAATCCGAAGGATATTGTAAAGACGGCGATGTTTTTGTGTGATGAAAACAACAGCTTCATTACAGGAGAAAATATAACTGTCGACGGTGGCATGACAAAGCATATGATTTATCATAACGACTATGGATGGACCCTTAATCTATAAGTTTCAAGGTAGAATTGAACCATTTGTCAAAGTAGACTTGATTTCCAGACAGAGCAGTTCATCATATATCCGGGAGAAACTGACTGGATTTCCTAAGCCTCAAAAGAAAGCTAATCATATTATATGAAATTATATGAAGTAAGAAGCATTTTCTATAAACGAAAATTTTACTTTGAATGATGCGCTATTAGACAATACTAAATCAGACATTAATACTAAATTGAAGTATTATTATCTGAACAGTTTACTTAGCAGCTTAACAAGAGTGAATAGCAGGATTGATAAAAGTAAATGGCAGGATTACTAAAAAGTGAATGGCAGGATTGATAAAAGTAAATGGCAGGGGGTATAGGTTTACATGAAAACGCTTGGTAATATTATATGGCTGCTCCTTGGTGGAATCATTCTGGCTGTATTATGGTTCGTGGCAGGCCTGGTACTATGTGTTACGATAATAGGGATTCCGTTCGGTATACAGTGCTTCAAAATTGCAGGCCTGGTCTTGTGGCCATTCGGCAAGGATGTCGATCTTGGTCATTTTGGCGTTGGAGGGCTATTATTTAATATACTTTGGCTGATTTTCTTCGGGTGGGAGTTTGCATTGACACACCTTATACTGGGTCTTTTGTTTTGTCTTACCATTATCGGCATACCATTTGGTATGCAGCATTTTAAACTCTCAAAACTCGGTATATTGCCATTTGGCGCACAGATACGATATGCATGACCTCTGCAAAAAAATTGATATGATTACTGACACAGCCTATATACCTTATTATATGCAGAACTGACGTCATAACATAGAAATAATAACTGAATAATGTATTAAGTCGAACTTCTGTAAGGGGATATAGTAAAATTAAAATTTAAATTACACGAAATATAAATTTCGTGTAATTTAGGGGAGTGTTATTGAAAGATATGCCAATATGTTATAATATTGATATATAAACCAATGTGAGGTCTTACAAATGAAAAATATAAATGATTTTGAGATGTTTCCTGTTTTACGGGATTTTCTTAGCTACATGCAGACTATCAAAGGAAAATCCATAAACACTGTTCAGGTTTATTTCTATGATCTTCGTGTCTTCTTTCGCTTTATGAAGCTGCATAAAAATCTCATCGATAAAAGCTCTGAATTTGATGATATCAGCATTACCGACCTCAACCTGGATTTTATCAAATCGATATCATTAAGCGATCTCTATGCTTTCATGGCTTTCGTAAGCAACGACCGGGATAATTCTTCATATGCAAGAGCACGAAAAGTCGCCAGCCTTAAATCCTTCTTTAAATATATAACATTCAAGGCAAAACTGATTGACTTCAATCCTGCTGCTGAGCTGGAATCTCCAAAGATAATGAAACGATTACCCAGATATCTTAATGTAGAAGAAAGTAAACAGCTCCTGAACTCCATAGATGGTGAGTTTTCAGAGCGCGATTATGCGATAATTACGATATTTTTGAATTGCGGGCTTCGATTATCAGAGCTTGTTGGAATAAACCTAAATAACATAAAGGGATCTGTACTTACAGTCATAGGAAAAGGAAACAAGGAACGGAGCATTCCGCTGAACCAGGCTTGTATCAAGGCTTTGGATGGATATATGAAGGTACGTCCTGTGAATGCCGTTAAGGACAGAAACGCTCTGTTCCTGAGCGCACGTAAACAGAGGATCAGTAAGGAATCGGTTCAAAAAATAGTAAAAAAATATATCAGAGCAGCTGGACTTGATCCTGAACGCTATTCTACTCATAAACTGCGCCATACTGCGGCAACACTGATGTATAAATACGGTCATGTGGATATAAGGTCTCTTCAGGAACTGCTGGGTCATGAAAGTATTTCCACGACACAGATATATACACATCTGGACAGTAACCAGCTGAGAACAGCTGTAGACAGCAATCCCCTTGCTAATTACAACAAGGACAAATAAATTGCTATTTACATAAAAAACTTAGTTCATTATAATATTATAGTTACAATGAAGCTATATATGTCCCTCACATCATAACGTATTTTCAACCCCTTCGGGATGAAAAACGCTAATACGTATTTTCAACCCCTTCGGGATGAAAAACGCTAATACGTCTTTTCAAACCCTTCGGGATGAAAAACGCTATGTGGCGGGTATAGTGTAATACAAAGAAATTTTTACTTTGAACGATGCGTTATAATGATATAGAAATATTGGGAAATGGAACTGTCTGTATAACAGATAAGTCAAAATACAGACAGATATACTTTAGTTTAGAGGTCAAAAAGATGGATTCACGAAAGTTTTACTTTTCAATGACAGTAATTGTATTAACCATACTATTTCTTTTTGGTTCGGGTATACTTGTTTTAATAAATAGTCATACCGATACAATAAGCAGTGATGTTTATGCATCGTCCGACGAAGATAATCCTATCAATAAAATAATTCGGCCTCTTGTCCAGAACAAGGAACCTTTTAATATACTTCTCCTTGGTGGTGACAAGGTAAATAATCTGTCGGACACAATGATGATAGCAAATTTTGACCCCGAATCCGGGAAAATCAATATAATGTCCATACCAAGGGATACCAGGGTCTTTATTAAGAACAAGGAAAGAAAGATCAATTACGCATATCCAAGCGGAGGCGTGGATCTTACAGTAAAGACAGTTTCTGAGCTTCTTGATGTAAATATCAAGTATTATGCCTTTGTAGATACCTCAGCCTTTAGAAAGATAATCGACCTACTTGATGGTATTGATTATTATATACCCGTTGATTTGGATTATGACGATCCGCTGCAAAACCTTCATATTCACCTAAAAAAAGGCCAGCAGACGCTATACGGCTCACAGGCAGAGCAGTATGTCAGATTCCGTAAGCCTAACAGATGGACCAAGGAACTTAGAAAGTATTACGATGGAAGTGACTTGAAGAGAAATGAGGCTCAGCAGCGGTTCTTAAAGGAATTGATGAAGCAGAAGCTTACGCTGCAATATCTCCCGAAGCTTACAAGCGTTATAAATACGGTGTTTGAGAATGTAGAAACAAACCTCACACTAAATGAAGTAGTTAAAATGACTGGATATGTAAGTAATTTTAAAGTGGAAAATATAAGCTTTATTCCGATGCCTGGAACGACCTATGATGTTTCTCCATGGTATTATATTTGTAATGTACCTGCTTCCAGAAAGATAATGGCAGAGAGCTTCATATGTGATGATACTTTCGTAACTGCAGAGCGTGAGGCGAAGGATTTTTATCTCACAAAAAAAGCAAAGTATGTTCCTCCGGAACCGAAGACAGATGAAGAAAATGATAGAGATGATGAAAGTGAAGATGTAACTGCAGATAATCCATCCAATGATGATACATCGATAACAGGTTCAGATCAGGACCCTTAACCACACACAGATCAGACTCCATAACGACACGCAGATCAGGACCTTTAACGACACGCAGATCAGACTCCATAACGACACACAGATCAGGACCTTTAATGACACGCAGATCAGGACCTTTAATGACACACAGATCAGGACCTTTAATGACACGCTAGATCAGGACCCAATATGAAAAATTAAGGTAAGGACGGCGGCCTAATTATTGCATACCTTACCCTAATTTTTCATATAGAGTCCGCCATTCTTGAAAATCCAAGTCCCTCCCTCCTATTAAACAGGGTCTTCCCTGCTCATTAAGCGCAGGTGCTCCCTACTATTTGAATAGGGAACCTCCATGGTTACTAAGCCAAGGTCATCATTTCATATGAACAGACTTCTCCCAAACTTATCAAAAAACAGATTGGAAACTGTTAAATTTTTCAATTAATGGGGTAAAATTTTCCGTAAAAAATGGATTTTTCAACAACAGTGATTACATAAGGTAGTTAATATTGCTTTATGTCAACCATTTTCACGTCATACTATCCCATTAATTGAAAAATTAAGTTATTTCCCATGTTTAGCGTCCACTAAGAATGTCGATTAGCAGATGATACTTACAGACAGGCCAATGGAATTTTTTACCTGATGATCGAGTAGGAGGCGGTGATTAGCCGCCGTCCTCTCCCTGCACCGTGCGTACCGTTCGGTACACGGCGCTTTCAATAGTTGATGTGCATGGATCTACCATACATGATTCCGTGTAGCTATTGGGCTTCGACTTGTTAGGCAGCCTTACCCTCATGCATAGCCTAATGTGATTTCTATACGTCAGACCAGAGATTTGCCCATCGGTTAGTATGTTCCCGACATCCGGCTTCCTTCAGATTCCACCTCGCGATGGACACCCTTGCCTTCGGCTATATCCTTCCCACTACCGGGCGGATTAGAGACTTTCACCCATTAGAACGTGCTCCCGCCGGGCACACCTAAAACAAAAAAGTCCGGTACTCCAGATATCGTATCGGACTTTTTTTCTCTAGCATGGGATCTAGCACGAGCTTAGCATGGGATCTAGCACGAGCTTAGCATGGGATCTAGCACATGCCTAGCACGGGATCTAGCACAAGCCTAGCATGAGATCTAGCACAAGCCTAGCATGGGATCTAGCACAAGCCTAGCATGAGATCTAACACATGCCTTGCATGGGATCTAGCACGAGCTTAGCATGGGATCTAGCACGAGCTTAGCATGGGATCTAGCACGAGCTCAGCATAGGATCTAGCACGAGCCTAGCATGAGATCTAGCACATGCCTAGCATGGGACCTTTTTAAGATAAGCTCACTTCAGACTGCAAAAGACCTTATATGCATTGTAGGTCGTATATATATCCATCTTGCTTGTGATTTCGAATGGTGAGTGCATCGACAGTACTGCAATACCACAGTCCAGGACATCGATCCCGAGGTTGGCTGCGTACTGCGCTATTGTTCCTCCCCCTCCTTCATCCACCTTTCCGAGTTCGCCCGATTGCCATATTATATTGCTGTCATTGAACAGCTTTCTGACCTCACCCACAAACTCAGCGCTGGCATCGCTGGCATCGTATTTACCTCTCGATCCGGTAAATTTCTGAAGTACGATCCCATGTCCCAGATATGTGGCATTCCTTTTTTCATAAACACTATCATAATTAGGGTCTACAGCTGCATTTACATCTGCTGAAAGCATTTTTGACTTTGAAAGACATGAGCGCAGCTTCAAATCAGAATAATTGTCGTCTGTTAAAGCAATGATATTGGCAAGGAAATCCTGCAGGAGGCTGGATTGTGCTCCCGTATTCCCCATGCTGCCTATCTCCTCCTTATCTGTAAGAAGACATACAGCGGTACGTTCGGGAGTGTCAATGTCAATGACTGCTTTAAGTGCAGGGTAAGCACAAACCCTGTCATCCTGACCATATCCGCCGACCATGCTTTTATCAAATCCGACGTCTCTTGCCTTCTGAGCCGGTACTATTTCCAACTCCGCCGACTGGAAGTCTTCCTCGACAATACCGTATCTTTTGTTCAGAATTCTCATTATATTCAGTTTAACCTTCTCCTTTACCTTATCATCCTTGTAAGGTATCGAGCCAAGAAGAAGGTTCAAGCCTTCACCGGTCACAGCCTCGCTCATTTTTTTCTGCATTTGTTCGCGGGCCAGATGAGGCAAAAGGTCGGTGATGTTGAATACCGGGTCATCATCGTTTTCACCAACCACGATCTCGACAGATGTTCCATCACCTTTTACCACAACACCATGAATAGCAAGTGGTATTGTGAGCCACTGGTATTTCTTTAGTCCGCCATAATAATGAGTTTTAAAAAATGCCAGCTCGGTATCCTCATAAAGAGGATTCTGCTTAAGATCAATGCGAGGTGAATCTATATGTGATCCCAGTATGTTGACTCCGCCTGAAATTGGTTTGTTTCCGATGACTGCAAATACGGCCGATTTATTTCTATTAATGTGATATACCTTGTCACCGGGGTGCAGCTTGCTGTTGGCAGCGATCAAATCATCCAGTCGTCTGAAACCTGCTGCAACAGCTGCTTTTTCAGCATTTGCAGTAAATTCACGTTCTGTTTTTGAGCTGTCAAGAAAACTTTTGTATTTCTCACAAAAGTCAAAGCCATTCTTAATATAAGCATCATCAGCTTTTTCCCAAATATTCTTCTGTTTATAGGAAAGCTGCTCCTCTAGCCTTTGTCCTTCGGTTTTTGTATCGCTCATTGTCATATCCTCCTGCTTCTTTGTATTTTCGCTGAATAATCTACGGACCTTAATATTATATACCTTCAATTCCTTTTTATAAACCATATTTTTCTTATATAACGGCAGTGAAGCTGGCGCCTATTAAGCATATCAGGAATAAATGGCAGCGGCAGCCTGATTATAAAACAAAATGCCAACACTTACCGTTAACATTTTGTTTTTCAGCTCTCAGCTTTAAACTTCAAAAGCGCTTATCAGCACGGTTCGGCAGTGCTCAACCCGAAGTGTGTGAAAAGACGTATCAGCGTTTTTCAGTCTGAAGGACTGAAAATACGTTATTAGGTGGGGACATGTATCGCCTCCCCTGATAAACCCTCAGCAGATCGTCATATTTCAGCAGATCATCATATTTCATATGCTCTTCATATTTCAGCTGCTCATCATTTTTCAGTTGCTCGCCATGTTTCATAAGCTCGTATATTTCTGCTGCTCGTCATATTTCATACTGCGAAGTCATGCTGTCAGGTTGATTTTCAATTACTCCAATGATATATTGTCATTAAACGGCTATATTACGGAGGTAACTCATGTTTGACTGTCATATGCATACAAAATTCTCCACAGACAGTATAATGGATGCCGAAGAAGCATGTGAATCAGCCATAAAGCTGGGTTTGGACGGCGTTGCATTTACCGATCATTTAGACTATGACTTCCCAGGGGAAGAAACCTTCCTGGTGGATTTTGATAAATACTTTTGCGTAATCAATGATGTGCATGAAAGGTATGTAGACAGTATAAATGTACTTAATGCAGTCGAGGTTGGTATTCAGCCCCACGTGCTTGATGATTCACTCCAGGTGATACGAAAATACCCCTTTGATTATGTGCTTGCATCCATCCATATTATTGATCGGATTGATCCATACTCAAAGACATTTTATATTGGCAAGTCCAAAGCTGAGGCTTACACACGTTATCTTGAAGAAATATATTATATGGTCAGGAATCTAAAGTCATTTGATATGGTAGGACACTTTGGATACATAACAAGATATGCAGATTATGATGACAGGATGTTAAGATATGCTGAACATTCTGACTTGTTTGATATGATATTCAGGGAACTCATAGAAAATGGCCGGGGCTTTGAACTAAACACTGGTACTTACAGAGATAAAAGACCTGATTTTCTTTATGATACAGAGATACTCAAGCGTTATCGTCAGATGGGTGGTGAATTGATATGTCTTGGATCTGATGCTCACAAAACCGACGATATAGCAGCACGCTTTGGATATTTCGCACAGGTGCTGCGTGATGCCGGATTCAAATATACTGTTCATTTTGAGCAGAGAAGACCTGTATTTGATGCATTATAACACTTTGTTTGAAGGGAAATTTTCGATTAGGCGATAATTTACTTCGTAAATTACGCTTAGTAGAAAAATTTTCTTACCAAGTCAAAACATCCAAAGGTATAAAGTATCAGTCAATTATCCCGCCGCCAACAACGATATCGTCATGGTAAAACACAACTGACTGACCGGGAGTGACTGCTCTTTGAGGTTCATCGAACAATACGATGACTTTGTCGCCTTGCGGCCTTATGGTAGCTGCAGCTTCCTTTGCGGAATATCTGATCTTTACAGTGATCTTCATATCATCATTAAGACTGTCGATAGATATCCAGTTGATATCTGAAGCAGTCAGCTCGGCGGAATAAACTTCATTTGCATTGCCAAGGACAACAGTATTGTCTTCAGGTCTTACAGAGACAACAAACATTGGCTTGCCGAATGATACACCAAGACCTTTCCTCTGACCTACCGTATAGTGGATTATCCCCTTGTGCATTCCAAGCTTGTTGCCCTCCGTATCGACGAAATATCCCGGCTTAATCTCGGCATCAACATTCTCCTGTATGTATTTACCGTAATCATTGTCATCTACAAAGCATATTTCCTGACTGTCGGGCTTTGACGCAACAGGAAGCCTCAGCTCTCTTGCCAGAGCTCTGACCTGATCCTTCTTGTACTCACCTATGGGAAAAAGTGTCCTGCTCAGCTGATCCTGTGTCATAGTATAGAGGGCATATGTCTGATCCTTTTCGGCAGTAACCGATTTTTTCAGAAGAAACCTGTCAAGTGACTTATCATAGTCAATACGCGCATAGTGACCTGTAGCAATATAATCCATCCCCATTGAAACAGCCTTCGTCAGAAGGGCTTCAAATTTAACGAAGCGATTGCAGGCTATGCACGGATTTGGAGTCCTTCCCTTCAGGTATTCGTTTGTAAAATAATCTATAACCTTCTCCTGGAAAATATCCTTGAAGTTCAGCACATAGTAGCTTATACCCAATCTGTCGGCAACTCTGCGGGCATCATCTACAGCAGAGAGAGAACAGCAGCCGCCTTCTGTCTGCTTTTTCTCCTCCTTAGTATCAGGCCATATCTGCATAGTAACGCCGATCACTTCGTATCCCTGTTCCTTGAGCACAGCAGCGGCAACTGAACTATCGACGCCGCCACTCATGCCAAGCATCACTTTACCTTTTGTCATGCTTCACCTATTCATCATCATCAATAATATGGTGTACATCTTCACACCTTTTACAACAGGCTTTACAACCTCCGCCTGCTTCAATGATTCCGTTCTTTATTTGATAATCCTCAATCGCAGCTCTTATTGCCTCTTCTGCAAGATTCGAGCAGTGCATCTTTACAGGCGGCAGACCGTCCAGTGCTTCTGCTACTGCCTTGTTTGTAATCTTAAGTGCTTCCTCCACAGTCTTGCCCTTCACCAGTTCCGTTGCCATACTGCTTGTGGCAACGGCAGCTCCACAGCCGAATGTCTTAAATTTGGCATCTACAATGATATTATCCTCTATTTTCAGATACATCTTCATTATATCTCCGCATTTAGGATTGCCGACTTGACCTATACCGTCTGCATCACTTATTTCTCCAACATTTCTTGGATTCGAGAAATGATCCATGACTTTTTCACTATACATATGCATTCCCTCTTTTCTAAGGTGGCGCCCACCTGGTATTTGTCTTTATGCCCGGCATTATCTGAATCTACTTAAGGTTCAGGTAATACTGTTGACCAATCAAAACATTGGTCTTACTAATAATCTACTAATTGTTGACCGACCAAGGTATCGGTCACCTTTTACACATTGCCTCATAAAGCGGTGACATTTCTCTAAGCCTTTGCACTATCTCCGGAAGGACTTCCATCAGATAGTCCACATCCTGATCCGTGTTTTCTTCTCCAAAAGTGATCCTTAACGAACCATGAGCTGTTTCATGAGGAAGCCCGATGGCAAGCAGGACGTGGGAAGGATCCAGTGAGCCTGACGTACAGGCGGAACCGCTGGATGCAGCGATACCCTTCATATCAAGCATCAGAAGCAGGGATTCTCCCTCGATGAATTCAAATGAAAAGTTCACATTACCCGGGAGTCTTTTTTCTCTGTGTCCATTTAATTTTACAAAAGGAATCTTATGTTGAATCTCATTTATTGTCCTGTCTCTTAGTGCTGTAAGCTTTTTATTATGCTGATCCATATTTTCGGATGCGATCTCCAGAGCTTTGGCCAGCCCAACGATTGCAGGCACATTTTCAGTACTTGCTCTCCTGCCCCTTTCCTGTGCTCCTCCATGCATGAAGGATGTCAGCTTCACACCCCTTCTGATATAAAGAGCACCTATCCCCTTCGGGCCATAAAATTTGTGGGATGACATCGAGAGAATATCTATATTCAAATCTGAAACATTTATTTTAACATTACCCATCGCCTGTACAGCATCTGTATGGAAGTATATCCCGTTTTCCTTTGCTACCCTGCCGATCTCGGCAATAGGCTGGATGGTCCCAATCTCGTTATTCGCAAACATTACAGTTATGAGGATGGTATCGGGCCTTATAGCAGACCTGACCTGTTCAGCAGTGATCAACCCGTCGGCGTCCACCGGCAGGTATGTAACCTCAAAGCCGTCACTTTCAAGATACTGACATGTATGGATCACGGCATGATGCTCGATTGCAGTGGTTATGATATGGCTGCCCTTTTTTCTGTTGGCGTATGCAGCCCCTTTAATTGCCCAGTTATCGGCTTCAGTACCTGACCCGGTAAAAAATATTTCTCTTGGTTCTGCTCCTATTGACCTGGCCACCTTTTCTCTGGCTTCTTCCACTGCTTTTTTGCTTGTCCTGCCGATGGAGTATATTGATGAAGGATTGCCAAATCTATCTATGAAATACGGCAGCATAGCCTCGACAACTTCTTTTCTGACCGGTGTGGTGGCTGCATGGTCTAAATATATGTTTCTGTCGCTCATTATTTATGCTCCTTTATATAAAATAAATTATTGCTTATCTAGTTATTGTGGTACATTCATTCATATCAAATATTCTGTTCATATATTTTGCACTAACAAGGCAATAAATGTCACCTGAATTTTAACATTTATTCTATAATCTAAGAATCTCCTTATGATCCGAGGCGATATAATCATCAACCAATTCCTGCAGCGTTATATTATCTATTACATTATTTATACCGTCCCTGATCTTCTCCCAAACACCTCTTGTAACGCAATTGTCTGTATTGCTGCAGTTTGCAGTTAAACAGCCTTCTGATACACAATCCGTCGGTGCCATCGATCCCTCCAATGCTCTGAGTATGTCACCGACAGATATCTTCTGAGGACTGTTCCCTAAAAGGTAACCGCCCTGTGACCCACGGACACTTTTGACCAGTTTTGCCTTTTTTAAAGCGGCAAACAATTGTTCCAGATAATTTTCTGACAACCCCTGACGTTCTGCAATGCTTTTTAATGCAACATGCCCTTCATTGCCGTGAACAGCCAGATCAAGGATTGCTTTCAAGCCGTATCTGCCTTTAGTTGAAAGCTTCATTGTTCCGCCTCCGCATTCTCACATATTTTTCTAACCTACTGTGCTGCATAAAATCATTTCTGATGCTGTATAAAGTCATTTCAAGCTCTGAATATGGCTTTCATTAACAGGTCTGAAATCCTGCAGTAAAAGCATCAGAGGTCATCAGTCAACTTTAGCAGTACTATCACTGATTAATTCCTAGTAAAATACTTGGTTATCAAAATAAAGATTAGCACTATGTTTTGTATTTGTCAATAAAAATATTTATTTTATCTGCGGAAGGGTGGATCCTCCATGCGGCATGAGCAGTACTCTGGCATCTTGGCCCATTTCTTCAAATGCTTTATCCAATGCTTCATCCATGCTGTTGAAGGGCTCCATATACAGCTTCTCAGACATGCTGCGATCCATGTCGGATACGATGAAAACTCTTGCCTTCTTCTCAACTAGGGCAATCGCAGCGGCTTTATGTCCGCCAAGTTCGAAATTTGACTTTATTTTCGTTACAAGACTGTCCGGAGAATCAGACTCTTTGATCCATTTTTCAAATACCCTCTCACCATAGCCTTCAGTACAAGAAGCGAGCAATATTATGACGCCACCGTCCCGAACCGCATGTTTGGCGTTATCGAGCGCCTTTTGAGCCTGATATAGATTTATGTCTTTTGGAAAGCCCCCAGGTGTTGTTACCACTATTTCTGCCTTGTCTGGTATTGCTACTTTGTACAGGGAGTCCAGAAAACGGCAGCCTTCTCTGTGGGCGTAAATATGATGTCCTGCGATCGCCCTGATTATATTCTTGTTTTCATCAAGGACTACGTTCACAATAAAATCTATCGGGACGAACTTCGTGACCTCCTCGATATCCTGCCTTACCGGATTGTCATCAACGGCTCCCGCCCTTGCCTTGTCTAGAACCATGGCGCTGTGGTTAGCCTGGATCGCTGCCCTTGTAGAAACTCCCGGCATTATGGCTTTGGCTCCGCCGCTGTAACCTGCAAAATAATGATATTCTATATTTCCAAGGCAAATGATTCGATCTGCATCTGCGACTTCATCAAATATCTCTACGGGTGTTTGCCGTGAAGTCATTCCAAGCATTTTGCAGCGCTTTACATCGCTGTCAACACATTTGATCCTGTCATATATCTCATCCCCTACAAGATACCTCATCTCCTCTTGTGTATGCATCCTGTGGCTGCCTAAGGCGAACACAATAGATATATCAGAATATTGTGTACCTGCCTTCAAAAGCTCGTCTATGACAGCAGGAAGGACAATACTGCTTGGCATCGGTCTTGTGATATCGCTGGTGATAATTACTACTTTTTCGTCTTTTTTTATGATTTCCGATAGTCTTGCGGTTCCAATGGGCTCACTGAGAGCACGTCTGACTTCCTCGATGCCCGTCAGGTCATAACTGACCTTGTTCTGACTCAATTCTGCCATTATGTTGCCATCATTTATATCAAATTCCTTATATCCTTTTCCGTAACCATATTTAAAATGCATATTTGCTCCTCATTCCTTGTTAGTATTTTCATTATCAGCTTTAGCTTGTAGTTTTTCTGCCTCCTGCATCCTTCTGAGTTTACCATTATACATCAGGAATGCAAAAGCTATGATCATGTATACGATCATGCTCAGCTGCCAATAAAACTTGATGAACATGACATTGATCAACAGCAGTAAAAAACCTGCCAAAAGTACCCAGGCTAAAATTCTTCTCTTCATATATTCCTCCGTTTGTCTTGGCCTTCAGCTCTGACCACTATGGGTCTGATTGGTGGCCGGGTTATAGCGTATCACCTTGTTATATTGATTGCCTTGGTCAGTTGAATTAGAACTCCATCAGACTTACTAAGCAAAGCGAATCAATAAAATAATATACAATACGATGAAAATTCAGCTGTTCCTGAACCTTTCGAGCCATTCCCTTATCCGTGCTTCGTAACCGTTTGATGTGGGCTCATAGTAAACAGTGCCTTCCATTCCTTCAGGGAAGTATTCCTGCTTAACTATATTACCTGGGTAATTATGGGCGTATTTGTATCCTTTGCCATAACCCTGTTCTGCCATGCCTTTGACAGGAGCGTTTCTAAGATGCATAGGAACTTCGCCTGTCCGTTTATTTTCTACATCGTACATTGCACTGTCCAGAGCTTTATAGCACGAATTTGATTTGGGGCTGGTTGCCACCATCACCGCAGCATGAGCAAGCAAAAGCCGGGCTTCGGGCATCCCTATCATATGTATGCCCTGTGCTGCCGCAACCGCCACCTGTAAAGCGGATGGATTGGCCATGCCAACATCCTCTGAGGCGCAGATGATTATCCTTCTTATAAGAAATTCAGGGTCTTCGCCGGCATAAAGAGCTCTCGCAAGATAGAACAAAGCCGCATCCGGATTGCTTCCCCGCATCGACTTGATAAATGCACTGATGTTATCGTAATGTGCCTCACCTGATTTATCAAAAGTAATTGCTTTTCTCTGCACACATTCTTCTATCGTCCTGACTGTTATGTGTATCCGTCCGTCACTTTCGATTTCGGATGTGACAGCAGCAAGTTCAATTGCATTGAGCGCTATCCTTGCGTCACCATTTGATATTTCGGCAAGGTATAAAATCGCATCCTCTTCCACATCAAGGTCATAACTTCCCAGTCCTCTTTCCTTGTCAGAAAGCGCTGATCTTACTATTCTTTCGATATCCCTGCTTTCCAGAGGCTTCAGCATAAAGACAGAAGAGCGGGATATCAGTGCCTTATTGACTTCGAAGTAAGGATTTTCGGTAGTTGCTCCTATGAGTACGACAGTCCCGTTCTCAACAAACGGGAGAAGCGCATCCTGTTGAGCTTTGTTGAACCTGTGGATCTCATCTATGAACAGTACAGTCCTTCCGGTTTGATTGAACATGGGGTTTTGCGTATCGGAAACGATTCTTTTTATATCTGCAACACCGGCTGTAACAGCGTTGAGCTTTTCGAAATTAGATTTGGTTGTTGCTGCTATTATCCTGGCAAGAGAGGTCTTTCCTGTACCGGGAGGCCCATAGAGTATTATGGATGACATCCTGTCGGCCTTTATCATCCTGTACAGCAGTCTTCCTTTGCCCGTTATATGCTCCTGACCTGCAAACTCTTCAATTGTCCGCGGGCTCATCCTGTATGCAAGTGGTTCCTTCTTATCGGCCATGTTTCCTCCTGCAGTTAGTTTTCGTGTAATGATAGGCTAACGAGGTGGAAGAATATTTCTGCCACCCCGTTATTATCTTAGTCCAATAAGGCACTTTAATCAACAAGTTATCATATACACTGAGCAAAATTATCAATACAGCGGGTATTTTTCGCACAAAGCAGATACTCTGGTCCTTATCTGGTCGGCTGAATTGTCAAAGTCAGTTATTGTCAGCTTGATCAGGCTGGCGATCTCCTTCATGTCTGGCTCCCTCATGCCCCTTGACGTGACAGCGGGTGTGCCGATCCTGATGCCGCTTGTTACGGAAGGCTTCTGTTTATCGAATGGTACTGTGTTTTTATTTACTGTGATGCCTATTTCGTCGAGCAAATTCTGCGCAAGCTTTCCGGTCACATTGAAGCTGCTCAGATCGATAAGCATCAGGTGGTTGTCAGTTCCTCCTGAGACCAGCATGAAACCTTCATTCACTAATGCTTCAGCTAGCGCTTTTGCATTTTTGACTATCTGCATCTGATACTCTTTGAATCCATCGTTCATTGCCTGTTTGAAGCTCACAGCCTTTGCAGCTATTACATGCATCAGCGGACCACCCTGTGTGCCTGGAAAAACAGCTGAATCAATTGCTTTTGCATATTCAGACTTGCAAAGTATCATGCCTCCCCTAGGTCCTCTCAATGTTTTGTGAGTAGTGGTCGTAACAAAATCAGCATATGGTACAGGGTTTGGATGAAGACCTGCGGCTACCAGTCCAGCTATATGAGCCATATCGACTAAAAGATATGCACCGCAGTCCTTTGCGATCTCACTGAAGGCCTTGAAGTCGATCACTCTTGGATAGGCACTTGCTCCGGCTACTATGATCTTTGGCTTTACTTCAGAAGCTTTCTTGTGAAGTGCTTCATAATCGATATATCCGGTATCCTCTCTGACTCCATAGAACTCAGATCTGTAATACTTGCCTGATATGTTTTTCTTCATGCCGTGACTCAAATGCCCGCCATGTGAAAGATCCATGCCAAGTATGATGTCACCCGGATCCAGCATTGCAAAATAAACTGCCGAATTGGCCTGAGCTCCTGAATGTGGCTGAACATTAGCGTGATCCGCACCGAATATTGCCTTTGCTCTGTCGATGGCAAGCTGTTCAATGACATCAACATGTTCGCATCCGCCGTAATACCTTCTTCCGGGGTATCCTTCAGCATATTTATTGGTAAGCGGAGTGCCAAGAGCCTCAAGTATGGCAACTTCAACGAAATTTTCCGAGGCTATGAGTTCCAGCTTGTTCCTCTGTCTGTTGACTTCATTTTCAATGCTTTGCGCAACTTCAGGGTCCACCCTTTTTATTTCATCGATCCTATACATTTTGTACCTCCATATTATGATTTTATAACGAGATGATAGATATCCCCCGCTTCATTACGTACAATAATCCATTCAGGCTGAAAAAAGCTTAGCAGCGAGTGCCGATTTGCCTGACAACGATCGAAGATTACAGTGCGAGCATATTTCCAACCTCGTTATAAATAATTAAAGGTCAAACCATAAGATTTGACCTCTGCAGTACATATTTTACCAATATAACATGACCACTCTGTCCTTTTGCCTGAGAGTTGTTTCCCATATAAATGGGATTTGCCCCTTCGGCGCCTTGACGGTCTCTCCAGAGGTGCGTCAGCTCACAGTCAGACCCTCGTCCTTCCATGGCTATCATCCGCTTTATTAACATTATAACAGTTGCTTCGCTAGAATGATTATAAACATTTGACAAAATCCTGTCAAGTGTTATAGCGAGGCGATATATGTCCCCTACCACTAACGTATTATAAATTACAACAAGACCTTATATAATTCATCACTCCCAGGTGATTCAATATCCCGGATCCCCTTATGTGAAATGATCCTTCTTCTTTTGGTATCATTCAGCTTACCGATGACAGCGGCACTGATACCTTCCTTATTCAGTATTTCAGCAAGCGTGTCACCATCGGCTGCAGATATGAGCATACAACCGCTGGATATCAGTTTATACGGATCTATACCATAGTATTCACATATTTTTATGGTTGACATATTAACAGGTATTTTATCCTCATAAATATCAACACCTGTGCCTGAGGCTTCACAAAGCTCCCAAACTGCCCCCAACAGACCGCCTTCAGTCACATCATGCATTGCATTCACACCGAAACGGGCTGCTGTTACACCGTCCTTTACAACACTTATATCATCCATGAAAGCCTTTGCTTCTTCCACTGTCGATTGACCGAGAGCCACTGTCAGTTCATTTTCCTTTTCATGAGCGATGATGGAAGCACCCTCCAGTCCCGCGTGTTTTGTTATGATGAGGTTGTCTCCTTGCTTTGCGCCATCGGTAGTTACCAGCTTGTCTTTCAGGCATTTGCCCATTGCGGTGCATGAAATGACAAACCTCGAGACAGCATTAGTGATCTCAGTATGTCCTCCCAGAATATCAACATTGACTGAACGGGCGGCAGAAGTCAGTTGTTCCATTATCGATTCCAGTTCATTCTCTGAAGAGCCGGCCGGGCATAATATAGTGACAAGCAGCCCAAGCGGCTCGACTCCGCAGGATGCGATATCATTGCAGTTTATATGTACGGCAAGTCGCCCTATTTCCTTAGCTGTGCCTGTGATCGGATCGCAGGACAGAACGCAGGCATATTCACCGAAATCGACAGCAGAACAATCCATGCCTATACCTGGCCGGATCAATATCTCATTATGTATCTTTTTTATTTTATTAAAAACTATTCTTTCCAGAACACTATTAGGTAATTTACCTGTTTTCATACTGTCTCCGCCATTCTATCTGAGTTTTTCCTTTACAAGCTGAAACTGATCTCTTGCAGCTTCTATCAGTGTAGGCTTTTTTCTCGCTTCCTCTGAACCTATCAGTCGGCTGAACCATTTTACAGCTTCCTCGTAGTTGTCTGCCCTAAAATTAAGCTCCCCTATCATATACATGCATGTATATTCATCCAGCTTGTCCACAGGAAATGTTTCTTTTTCATATGTTTCCGTATAATATTTCAAGGCATGGCTTACAAACTTCTTTTCTTCTTCCTCTTCACCCTTGTACCTGTACATCCATGCAATTCGCATGCATACCTTTGCCAGATCACTGGCCTTAGCACTCCTTAGTTGATGACTGATAAGCACAAGCTTAAATGCTTCAATAGCTGTATCTTCATTTCTTTCGCCGCTGAGACTGTGTTTTTTCCATTTAGGCATCAGTTTTTCCTTCAGTATGCCGGCTTCCTTTGCCGGTATATCAAGAAACTTTTCAGACTGTGCCGCATAACCACAGTTTTCACAAACCCACGCATCATACAGCAGTGGATTGACGGTTTCGTAATGTACACAAAAATCAGAGTCTCTGTTTTTTACCTTACAAGCTCTTGATTTTACCTTTGTTACAGTGAAGTTTTTTGAACAAACCGGACAAACGACCTCTTTACTGTACAAGCTTTCATCCATTTTGACCCCTCGTTTCCAGCTTACATTATAACATAGCCTTCACAATATGCTCATCTGTGTATATCAGCATGAAGAAGGTGCATGCTGCAACTAACTGTTTTCTTTGACCTGTGCCTGATGTTGGTGATATACGTCACTGCTTACCTTCGTTATTCCCTGAACAGGTCTGTAATAATCTTCATTCAGCTTCTCGCTCCACTGAAGTACTCCGTTTTTATAGGCTTCTCTGTAAAGAACCACTCGCAAACCGTTTCTGGCTTTACGTTCGATCTTTTTTTCACCCGGAGCTAAAGTGTTGTCCAGTATTATCTGTTCGGGTTTAGGCTTGTAAACGCCTGTGGTTTTCGTTCTTAGTCTGATTTCTATCCCATCATCGTTTTTCCTGCTGAGTATTTTGATGTTAAGCTTACTCCCGGATACATCTGCGCTTAAGAGAACAGGATAATCCAAGTTATTCACGAATTTGAAATCGATACTTTCCTCCGTCAGTGTAGCATCTCTCCCAGGGCTTATATAACTCAGGGTCATCGAATGATGCTCCCTCTCAGTGACCTTCAGTCCTGCCAGAAGCACTGAATTATAAAGTGTTGATGATACCTGACATACACCGCCGCCGGTTCCTGGGACCAATTCATTCTTGAATATGATCGGTGCCTGCTTGTAGCCATTTGCATGAGTTCGCGGTCCCAGCTCATCATTCATTGAAAACTCCTCATCTGGCATCAGCAACTTATTGTCTATTCTGCTGCATGCAAGCTTGATATTGTCGGTACGGTTTACATCCCTCCTGTTGAAGCTTGTAGAAAAGCTTGCAATAACATTATTTATGTCCTTTATTTTATCATATGTTATTTTGGGTTCTTTTTCCTCAACAATCAATTCAATTTCGCCAAAGCGCCTCTTTACTAAATGATTTTCTACCAATTTTAAATTGGTGTCAATATCCATATTCCTATACAGCTTTTCGCGTTTAAATGAAAACTGACCATTTTTGTAGATTACTTCCGCATCCTCTGCAGTAGAATCACATTGCTTTTTGATTTCCTCAATTATAACTTTTAGTTTATCTCTGTCGTAGACCTCTTCTACTTCCAGTTCTCTTTTGCTCCTTGACAGCTTTAAGGAATCAAACAAATTTTGAAATATGCTGCCTTCTCTTCCAATGTAAAAGGCCTGCTTTACTGCATCGTCCACCAAAAAGCCATAATTTATATCTTTTAGCGGAACCTCCCATTTGCTGCCGCCGTATGTAAGAGATATTTTGTTATTTGAATAAGTATCTGTCAGCCTGTCAGCTATCAGTTGTCTGGCATCTTCAGCCGAGAGCCAGGACACATCTGTATTTTCGATGGCGATACCTTTTCTGATCGTATTTCCGGTAAAGATATGAGATAATATCAAAAAGGCAGCTGTTATTACAGCCAAAATCATCACCAATGCATAAATTAACCACTTCAGGCTCTTTCTGCCTGCGACCGCCATTTGACAACAACCTTCCTTAAAAAAGCATATTTGTATATTATATTGTTGTCCCTTGGGGTCATAGTACATGCGTGGTAATTACTCACCAATGACCATAGTTTCGGTATTTTTAACAGCATCTTCCATCAATTCCGCAAGACGCAGTTTAGCTTCATGCTCTTCAATTTCGGGAAGCCTTGGTCTTGTCTTGGGATGTTTTGCGACAAATACCGTGCAGCAGTCTTCATAAGGCAGTATAGAGGTCTCAAAGGTATCGATTCTTCTTGCAATTTCTATAACCTCATTTTTGTCCATTCCTATCAACGGTCTGAATACCGGCATATTTACCACTGCGTTGGTGACGGCAAGAGCATACACAGTCTGGCTGGCTACCTGACCGAGACTCTCACCTGTGATCAATGCCTGTGCTCCGCTTTTTTTAGCAATTTTTTCAGATATCATCATCATTGCTCTTCGCATAATAACCGTCAGTTGGTCTTCAGGACATTTATCGTTAATCTCAAGCTGTATCTCGGTAAAAGGTACGATATGAAGCTTGATACGGCTGCAGAACCGCGAGAGTATCCCGGCTAGAGTGATCACTTTATCCTTGGCGCGTTCGCTTGTATAGGGATAGCTGTAGAAGTGGACTGCTTCTATTTCCATACCTCTTTTTGCCATCATCCAGCCGGCAACAGGGCTGTCTATGCCTCCAGAGAGCAGAAGCATGGCCCTTCCGTTTGTTCCCACAGGCAAGCCGCCGTATGCGGGAATGATGTCGCAATATATATATGTACTTTCCCGCACCTCCACATAAAAAATAAAATCAGGATTATGAACATCCACTCTGAGCGCTGGTATGTTTTCCAGCAGGAATCCTCCGAGCTCCATACAGATTTCAGGTGACTGCATTGGAAAGCTCTTATCCCCTCTTTTAGCTTCCACCTTAAAACCAACAGATCCAGGCAAATCTGCGGAAACCTTTCTCACACCTGGCTTATCTGCATTTCTGGCAAGTCTTGCTATATATTTTCTCATCATTTCAAGAGAATACCTTTTGATTGCTTCAAAATCGGAATTTATTTTCCATACTATACTCACAGAAACTATACCAAATACTTTAGTTACCCTGGAAACAGCCTCATCGAATTCAAATCCTTCATCCTCTGGCTCTATATATATCCTCGCCTGTGAACGTTTCACCGATATTTTTCCAAGGCCGTAAAGAGCTTTTTTGATATTGCTCATTAGTTTATCTTCAAAAACAGGCCTGTTTAAGCCTTTTAAAATGATTTCACCGTATCTTACGAGTATGACTTTTTTCATTATTTCCTCCCGGATCTGTTTTTTCTTTTTATGTCTATAACCGGAATAATATCCCGCAAAGCTTCGACTGTCAAGACTATATCTTCTTCAGTATTATCCCCTGACAGGCTGAATCTTACCGCTCCTTCAACAAACTTTGGCGGGATGTTCATGGCAGACAGCACATGGCTTTTGTTCTTTTTATGAGAAGAGCATGCAGATCCGGTCGAAACAAATATGCCTCTCTGTTCCAAATGATGAAGCAATACCTCCGCCTTAACATTCTCAAAGGAAATATTTGTAATGTAGGGCAATGCATCCTGTGGTGAATTGACATGGTGAGCAATGCCGGAAGCTGCCAGCCTGTTTATCAAAAGATGATTTAGATAGCTCACTCTTTCATTGCTCACATCAAGTCTGGTAAATGTCAGTTGAGCAGCCAGCCCGAAACCTGCTATACCGGGAACATTTTCAGTTCCCGAACGAAGCAGCGTTTCCTGTCCGCCGCCATAAAACAATGGCTTTATTCTTGTCCCTTTGGATACGAATAATGCGCCTACGCCTTTAGGGCCGTGGATCTTGTGTGAACTGACGGATAGGAGGCCTATGCCCGCTTTTGCAGGAGAAATCATAATCTTACCGTATGCCTGGACAGCATCTGCATGTATTACCGTCTGGACATTAAGAGCATCTCTTATGGATGATATTTCTTCCATATGCTGTATCGTACCGGTTTCATTATTGACAAGAATCACGCTTATGAGCGAAGTCTCTCCGCATATTTTTGTTTTAAGCTGCTCGGGTATGATCCTTCCGTTGTCATCCACATCCAGATAATCTACCCTGAAACCCAGAGTTTCTAAATGGTGGTATAGTTCCAGGACAGATGGGTGTTCGATCTTTGTGGTTATGATATGCTTTCCTTTTCTGGGGTTGGCATCAAGATAGCCCCGTATTGCAAGGTTATTTGATTCAGTGCCCCCTGAAGTAAAATATATTTCTCCGGGCTCAGTCCCAAGAGTTGATGCTATGGTCTCCCGAGCGCTGCGGACAAGCTTTTCAGCTTCTATGCCCTTTGTATGCAGCGAGGATGGATTTCCGTATTTATTTGAAGCTATGTCTGCTATGAGTGCAGTCACTTCATCAAATTGCCTTGTGGTTGCGCTGTTGTCCAGGTATATCTCAGATTTCATTTCAAACCTCTTGGTGTTGTCGTTTTTATGTTATAGTTTTTCATGCCTTTATTATTAACACAACTTGTATTCCCCTCTCCTATTTCCTTATTATAACATAACATCCCCGAATATTGCAGTTGTTCATTCTCTTATGGTAAACTTATGTTGAGTTATGTAAAAATTATGGTTATTTTGGTACTTGTGAGGGTCGTATGCTAAAAAAACGTTTAAATTTGATAAGCTTTTTTATTTTATTTTCAATGATAATTTCACTATCTGCATTGTCATATGCACAATATATCTCAAACAATAATACATCAGCAGACAAAACTGAACCATTTGCCGATGTGCCTGAAAACAGTTATGCCTACGAGCCTGTCCACGAGCTGAGACGGATGGGAATAACCGACGGTATCGGCAATAATAATTTCGGTTTCGGCAGAGAAATGACAAGAGGCGAATTCATTACAATGCTCATTAACCTGCTGGACTTGGATGAACCGGTGCCGCAGCAGGGTTCATTCTCGGATAACAATAACACTAAAAAGTTCTATTTCCGGCCAATCGAGACAGCTCTGAGGTATGATATCATATCAAATGAAAATGACACCATCAGACCCAACGATCCCATTACACGTGAAGAAGCTGCTGTTATGATAGTTAATGCTCTGGAATATAAGAACCTGGCTGACAGGCTTTCATATTTTGACAAGCCCTATGATGATGTCACAGAAAATATAGGCCACATCACCATAGCAAAGGATTTCGGCATCATTAGTGATTCTCCTTCTTTTTTACCAAAGGGGAACATATTGAGAGAACAGGCAGCAGCGATGCTTATAAGGATGCTCCGTATAATGGATGGTAAGATCAGTGAGCTCAACGGTTTTTACGCCATCAGTTCCTCCTCGCAGAGAGAAAAGCTGACTGATTTTAATTCGGTTTGTTTTGGATGGAGCAGTCTGAGCATTGACAAAGCCAAAGAAAATATAGTTTTAAATATGTCCCGCAATGCTCTGGGATATAATGATTTTTATCTGCCGCTTGGTTTCAGCAGCAGGCTCGATACTTTGAAAGATGCGGGAATACCTGCGTTGCTTATGGTATATGCAAATCATCAGACAAAGGTAACGGACCCTCAAACCGGGATAGATACGGGGATGCTTGAATACATATTTAATAATACTGAAGTATCCGGCAAAGTCATAAATGACATAACAGATGCACTCAATAATATCTTGCATGATAGTGAAACCGGTTCTTTCGATGGTGTAGTTATCGATTTTGAAGGTTTAAGGGGTGAACAGCTTAAAAACAGTTTCAATTCATTCCTGAAGGACTTACGTTCGGCTCTCGACCGTGTGGGCAAAAAATTGTATGTTGCAGTACATCCGTTGATTCATCCAAAACGAAGCTCTGCCAGTATAGATGGCTATGACTACAGGACTATCGGGACACTGGCTGACAAGGTGATACTCATGGCTCATGATTATGATGCAAAAAGGCTCACAAATGCCGAAATGCAAAGAGGAGTCAGCATAACACCTCTTACTCCGATCGAAGACGTTTACTATGCGCTTGAGGCAATAACAGACATAAATACCGGAATACAGGATAAAAGCAGGATCATGCTGCAGGTATCATTTGACTGGACAGTTTGGCAAAAAAAAGATGGAAAAACTATCAATTCGCAGCCTTTGAGTTATGATCTGGAGCATTTCATTGAGTTGCTCAATAGCGGCAAAGAGATTTCATATAACTACCATGATGCTTATGAGAATCCATACCTTAAATATACCGATCCCGAAACGGGTATTGAGAACACGGTCTGGTATGAAAACTCAAGAAGTGTATTAGCTAAAATAAAGCTTGCAAGGTACTTCGGCATACAGGGCATATCACTGTGGAGATTGGGACTTATACCTGATATCGAACAAACAGACAGTATAACCTATGATATGGATATCTGGCAAAGTGTACTGGCTGAAATAAGACAAGATACTGCTTAAACAGGCATCCTCAGCATATCACCTTCGTATATCATACTGTCAGTCATATCATTGGCGGTTTTTATCATTTCTATATAATGACGGATGTCAGTATCACTGCAGTATCTTTTTGCCAGATCCCACAATGTATCTCCCCTCTCAACGACTACCGTATCGTACTCCTCAAAACCTGCTCCGTTTGCTGCTGCTGCAAAAACTAATAACGAAAACAGTACTGTAAGTGTCATTACAAACGTGAAAAAACGCTTGCGATTCTTTAAAACATATTTCCTTTTCATGACAGCCTCCTTGCAGAACGTTTGTTCTATTTAAGATTATACACGAACTAATGTTCTGTTGTCAACATATTTTTCGAACATTTGTTTGACATTATCAATTTTTTCTATTATAATTATTTCAGCAGGTTGCAACGCAGATGATGAGTGTGTCTCAAGACCGTAAAATGCACAGTTGAAATACGCAGTTTAATATACATAACAGTAATACAACAGGATAATAAGTAAGATTAAGCAGGAAATATTATGGAACGATGCGTTACGGTTCCGGATAAAAGTTGTTTAAAGGGGTGTAATTCATGAATAAGAAACTCAATGATAAACAGCAGCAGATTCTAGACTTCGTTAATAAACAGGTCGAAGAAAAGGGATATCCGCCATCTGTACGCGAAATTTGCAGTGCTGTTGGCTTCAAATCCACATCTACCGTACACGGCTATCTGGAAAAGCTGAAAAAGAACGGATTGATTATGAAGGACCCTACAAAGCCAAGAGCTTTAAAGGTTATCGGAGGAACCAGCAAAACATCCCGAAGAGATGAATCAAATAAGGATTACTATTCGCGCAAAGAGCTCGTTGATATCCCGATCGTGGGCAAGGTCACAGCCGGCCTTCCGATACTTGCGGTGGAAAATGTGGAAGACACCTTCCCGCTGCCTGTTGACTATGTACAGAACTCTACCGCTTTCATGCTTAAGGTACAGGGAGACAGTATGGTCGAAGCAGGTATTCTCGATAAGGATATGGTATTGGTAAAGCAGCAGTCGACAGCCGCCAATGGTGACATAGTGGTCGCACTGATCGGAGATGAAGCTACAGTCAAGACTTTTTACAAAGAAAAGGATCATGTCAGACTGCAGCCTCAAAACAGTTACATGGATCCCATAATTGTGCGCGATGACCTTTCGATACTTGGAAAAGTGATTGGTGTTTTCAGACGTTTATGATGAAATTAAAATTACCTATTAAATAAAACATAAAAAGAGACCTTACAGAACATATGTTGCGTAAGGTCTCTTTTTCTTTCGATGTATGTCACTGTTCATTATCAGCTCAATCCCACCACTTGCCAGGGTTATATTAGCAGCGGTCACAGAAAGAAACAGATTTATGGATTCAACTCTATTCCCTGTTATCGTTGAAAATAAAGTTGACTAATTTCATCGGGCTGATAGTGGAGATCGCATGCTTGTATACCAATTGCTGTCTGCCGTCGGTATCAAGCACGACCGTGAAATTATCGAAGCCTTTTACCAGGCCTTTAAGCTGAAAGCCATTGGTAAGATAGATCGTAACGGCAATGTGCTCTTTCCTGACCTGATTCAGAAATACATCCTGCAAATTAATGTTAGACTTGTTCACCTGATAATCCTCCTTAATGATATAATCCTTACTCCCCGACCATTTTCAATCAAGTAAGAATCATTTTTATTCTACAAGATTATTCCAAACGTTGCAATACACTCATGAATTATTTTTTCCGCAGTATCCCTTAAGTCAGTGTTTTCATCCATGTCGAGCCATTTTATTTCCCGCATTCGTCTGAACCAGGTCAACTGCCTTTTTGCATAACGCCTTGTATCCCTTTTTAGAATATATACAGCCTCCTCCAGAGAGTATTCACCTTTCAAATAACCTGCTATTTCCTTGTAACCTATCGCCTGCATTGCTGTCGAACCTTTGTCATATCCCATTTCTATCAGCCTTTTTACCTCATCTGTCAATCCTGCCTCGAGCATTTTATCCACCCGCTCTTCGATTCTCCTGTACAGCTTTTTTCTGTCCCAGTTCAGTCCGAAAACGATATACCGGTACGGAGCCGGTTCCAGCCTGGATAGCTTAACATGCTCTGAAATAGGTCTTTGAGTGTGGGTATAAACCTCTATTGCCCGTATCACTCTTTTGACATCATTTTCATGAATCTTCGATGCTGCCTCCGTATCCAACTCTAGCAGCTTTTCATACAGGTGCCTGTTGCCTTTCTCCTCCGCCTCTTTTTTAAGCTTAGCTCTCAGTTCTTCATCACAGATCGTCTCAGAAAAATTGATATTATACACAAGAGAATTGATATAAAGCCCAGTACCTCCTGTAATTATTGGACGGCCGCCGTCCCGGATGATTGCTGATATATATTCCAGTGCATTTTCGCAGTATCTTGCCACACTGTAATTTTCGTCAGGATCCACCTCATCGATCATGTAGTGCCTGATGCCTTCCCTTTCCTTTTCATCAGGCTTTGCGGTACCGATGTCCATATGCCTGTATATCTGCATGGAGTCGGCAGAAACGATACTGCCATTAATAAGCTTGGCAAGCTCTATAGACAATCCGGTTTTACCGGATGCTGTCGGACCTGCTATCACGATGACAGGTTCCACTAAAAGTCATACCCCCTCTCTACATACCAATTGTAACCAGTAGTTAACTGTTTATACTATTCGCTTGAACAATTTTTCAAGATCATAACGCCTTAATTTGAATATGGCAGGACGCCCATGTGGACATGTATATGGATTGTCCAGGGATGAAAGTTCAGCTAAAAGTGCGTCTATCTCCTTGTCATTAAGCTTTTTATGAGCCTTTACAGCAGAACGGCATGCCATTCTGTATAGTGCTTCATCTGCGATCAGGCTTTTTTCACCGCTGCTTTCATTCATAACGAAGTCGAGAATATCAAGAAAACCGCCCTTTATATCAAAATCTCCGTCAATCAGCGGTGCTGATCTAAGGATAAGTGAATTTTCACCGAAGCTTTCAAAGGAAAAACCAAGCTTATTAAAAAATTTGGTTTCACTCATTGCGAATTGATATTCAGAACTTGTAAGGTCGACATTAATTACTGACATCAGCATCTGAGAAAAGGGTTCATTTCTGCAATATGCATCTTTCAGCTTTTCGTATCTTATCCTTTCATGAGCCGCATGCTGATCAAGAAGAAACACCTCATCTTCTCCTTCAAGAAGTATGTATGTGGAAAATATCTGACCGATGATCTTTGCATTATCAAATAATACTGTTTCCTGAGAATTCTTTCTTCTATCATCATATACAACAGGCAAAGATGCATTTTCAGAACACCTGTTGTCTTCGTTAATCCCCGCAGACAGCTGATAATAAGTACTGTTATGACTCTCTGAAATCATTATTTCCTTATCGGTATGCTCGTTACTGTCATACTTGTCAGATGACTCAATGGTCCCATTTATGTCAATATCGTCAACAGCAGAAGCACCACATGGCTGCTCTATGGAGCCATCTATTTTTTCCAATGCAGAATCATCCAGTTTTTTTCCAGAAATGGCAGCTTCTCTTTTCTCATCCAGACCTCGCTTCACCCATTCAAACTCCTGCTGGGTATATGAAGGCTTGCCCGAGGATTTTTCGCTGAAACGGAATTCTGAACTGGAATGCTTACCGTTTTCATAACGTTTGTCAGGTCCGTAACTGTCTATATCTTCGGTATAGTTGTTTTCATCAACACTGTATGAACCTGGCAGCGTCCTGACGGAAGAACGCGACAGTAGAGCATTGTTGACCGCATGGTAAACAGCTCTGAATATTTGATGCTCATTGGAGAATTTGACCTCCATTTTTGACGGGTGTACATTGACATCCACATTCAAAGGATTGATGCTTATATTGAGCAGAATAAAGGGATAACGGTTCTTCATAAGGAAAGTGGAATAAGCATTATCGATGGCGGAAGTGATCGTTTTGTTCCTTATATATCTTTTATTTATATAGATCGATTGATGGGTCCTGTTTGAACGAGATATTTCAGCCTTTCCCACAAAGCCTGTAATCTTGATGTTCTCATCGGCATAATCGACTTCCAGCAGCTGTTTTGCAGTCTCTGCCCCGTAAATGCTGAAAACAGTGCTTTTCAGATCACTATTTCCCGGTGTATGCAGAACCTTTTTCCCGTTATTGACCAGAGTGAAGGATATATCGGAATGGGATAAGGCTATTCTGCTGAGAATGTCAGTAATATAACCAGCTTCTGTTGTATCCTTTTTCAGGAACTTATACCTGGCAGGAGTGTTGAAAAACAATTCCCTTACTGTAATGGACGTACCTGAAGGGCATCCGGCCGGTTTGATCGCAATCACCGATCCTCCTTTGACCGTTATGAATACACCCTGAACAGAATCGCGGGTTCTTGTGAGCAGTTGTACTTCGGAAACAGCTGCTATGCTGGCTAAAGCCTCTCCGCGAAAGCCCATGCTGGTGATTGAGCCAAGGTCGTCAGCCCTTCTGATCTTGCTGGTGGCATGGCGTTCAAAAGCCATTTCCACATCGTCTGCAGGCATGCCGGTACCGTTGTCGATCACCCTTATAAAGGATATGCCGCCATTTCGGATCTCGGTACTAATAACTGACGAACCTGCATCTATGGAGTTTTCCACCAGCTCCTTAATTACTGATGCCGGCCTTTCAGCCACCTCGCCGGCTGCTATCCTGTTGACTGTGCTTTCATCGAGGATTATGATCTTTCCCATTTTTAGCCCTTTCTTGCCTTTTGCTGAAGCTTATACAAAACATTCATCGCATCGAGAGGAGTTATCGCAGATATGTCGATTGATTTGAGCTCTTCAAGTACTTCCCTTTCAGACCTGTCCTCATTGCCGTCAGGAATGAAAAACTCGACCTGGCCTTCCAGAGCTGCCTTTTTGCGTCTTGCACGCTGCTTGCTGATATCAGCGGCCTCCAATTCCTTAAGGAGCTCTTTTGCTCTTTCGGTCACAAACAGCGGCAGTCCTGCCAGCTTCGCCACCTGTATGCCATAGCTGCCATCAGCGCCTCCGCGGATTATTTTCCTGAGGAAAATAATGTCGTCTCCCCTTTCTTTTACAGCTATACAGTAGTTCTTGATCCCCGAAAGCTTTCCCTCAAGCTCTGTGAGTTCATGATAATGTGTAGCAAACAATGTCCTGCTTCCAACCTTATCAATGTCAGAGATGTACTCAATGACCGACCAGGCAATGCTGAGGCCGTCGAATGTACTGGTGCCCCTCCCTATCTCATCTAAAATAAGCAGGCTTTTTGTTGTAGCATTCTCGAGAATCCCGGCGACCTCTGACATTTCGACCATGAAAGTACTTTGGCCTGCTGCCAGGTCGTCAGACGCTCCAACCCTTGTGAATATCCTGTCTGCAATGCCGATGACAGCTGTGTCAGCAGGCACAAAGCTCCCTAACTGCGCCATTAGCACTATAAGTGCTGTCTGTCTCATATAGGTTGATTTGCCTGCCATATTTGGACCGGTTATAATGGACAGTCTGTTCTCATCCATATTAAGCAGCGTGTCGTTCGGGACAAAGGAGCCTGTTTCCAGCATCTTTTCGACTACCGGGTGCCTGCCGCCTTCAATATTTATCACCCCGTCATCATTGACGACAGGTAAGCAGTAATTCTCCCTGTCTGAAACCTCGGACAGAGAACACAGCACGTCAAGATCAGATATGCAAGCGGCGGTTTTCTTTATTCTTCCTGCTTGCGACGAAATCTCTTCTCTTATTTTGGTAAATATCTGATACTCCAGCTCGACAACCTTGTTTTCTGCTCCAAGTATGGTCTCCTCCATCTCCTTCAGTTCCTGAGTCACATACCTCTCACAGTTTGTCAGTGTCTGCTTTCTTATGTACTCCTGAGGCACTAAATGAAAATATGATTTAGTTACCTCCAGATAATAGCCGAATACCTTTGTATAGCCGATCTTAAGATTCTTAATACCTGTCCTCTCACGCTCCTGTGACTCAAGGGATGCTATCCACTGCTTTCCATTGGCTGAGGCGTTCCTAAGCCTGTCGACTTCGCCGTCATAGCCTGTCTTTATTATTCCGCCCTCTTTGACTGAAACAGGCGGATCATCGGCTATGGAGCACTCGATAAGCTCTGTGATATCATCAAGCTTATCCATCAGACTATTGCACTTTAAAACCATACCGGAGTCGCACGAAGCAAGTATATCCTTGATAAAAGGAATCTGGCACAGCGAGTTTTTAAGAGCGGTAAGATCCCTGCAGTTTGCGCTGCCCAAAACAATCCTGCTGATCAGTCTCTCAATATCGTATACTCTTTTAAAAAGCTCCCGCAGCTCCATTCGGACCATGTATCTGTCTTTCAGCTCAGCTACTGCCATAAGGCGTTCATTTATGTCACCGGTATTGACAAGAGGCTGCTCCACCCACCTTCTGAGTGTCCTTGCACCCATCGATGTCATCGTTTTGTCCAATACCCACAGTAAAGTTCCTTTACGAGCCTTTTCACGCATGGTTTCAGTGAGCTCCAGATTCCTTCTGGTAGCTATGTCAATAATCATATACTCTTCAAGTGTGTATGGGATTATTTGCTGAATATGTCCAAGGCTCACTTTTTGGGTCTGTTCAAGATAACTCATCAATGCACCGCTTGCATTGATGCACAGTTCGCTGTTTTCCTCCGGAAGCGGCTCTGAACAGAGCCTTTGGTAAAGCAGTTCACGGCAGAAGCACTCGTCGTAGTACTGGTCATCCAGCGATGAGATATATGCATTGAACCTGTTTTTCAGTTGCTGCATATAGTGCTGCGACTGATAAAATGATTGATTTGTTATTATCTCCGACGGCGAATATTTGGCGATTTCATCAAGGAGCTTGTTTAGTGTGTTTCCCCACGTGATCCTTGTGGTGGAAAAATATCCTGTAGATACATCCACTGCGGCAAAACCGAACATTTGGCCCTTTGCATATATTGAAACAAGATAATTGTTTTTCTTCTCATCGAGCATTGAAGTATCAGTGACAGTTCCCGGTGTGACAACCCTTATCACCTCGCGTCTGACAATACCCTTAGCCAGCGCCGGATCTTCAGTCTGTTCACAGATGGCTACCTTATAGCCCTTTTGTATAAGACGTGATATATATCCATCCACCGCATGGAAAGGTACTCCGCACATCGGAGCTCTCTCCTCGAGACCGCAGTCGCGTCCGGTCAGTGTGATTTCCAATTCCCTTGACGCCAGAGAGGCATCATCGAAAAACATTTCATAAAAATCGCCAAGCCTGAACATGAGTATACAGTCCTTATACTGCTCTTTAATGTCCAGGTATTGCTGCATCATTGGTGTTACAGGCACAAATACCGACCTCACTTTATGTTTTTACTGATGTGAGCTGCATCCGTCGCAGGAAGCGCATTGGGAAGGTGAACACTCCTCACCTGTGACAGCATGTGTTATTATATCGTTAATATTTTTCATCAAAGCGTCAAATTCTTTTTTTGCTTCCATATATTCATGAGTCAGGGAATACTCGTCGATTTCTCTCTGTTTATCTACAAGCATTTCCTTGATACCATTGAGGTCTACCTCGGTATTCTTTTCCCGAGCAGCTTTTATCAGCTCTATCTGAAGCAGTCTTTGATCCTCCAGCAGTGTCATTCCATGTTCATCATTTTCCAATGCTGTCTCTGCGCTTTTCAGCCTTTTTAATACCGGCGATTCAGCCAGCAGCTCACCTAATTCTTTTGCTTTTATCAATACTTCCATCATTACGCCCCCAAATATCTTTTTCTATAGTTCAGCTTGCATTACATTCCAAAATCAATATGACTCAGCTGTGTTGCATATGATGAGCCTGTTAAACCAACCTGCCTTCAAGTGACCATGTACCAGTATTTTCGATCCTGACCTGCAGCAGTCTGCCGGTAAGATCAGCTCCTCCCTTGAAATTAACGATCTTATTTGATCTGGTGCGGCCGCTCATGGTATTGATATTGTTCTTGCTTGGACCTTCTACCAGTATCTCAGTCTGTACTCCATGGAGCCTTTTGTTTATTTCCTTCCCTATTATATTCTGCAGCTCCAGAAGCCTGTCGAATCTCCTTTTCATTACCTCTTCACTTACCTGTTCTGCTTTTTTTGCAGCCGGAGTGCCTGTGCGTTTTGAATAAAGGAAGGTGTATACATAGTCAAATCTGACTTTCTCGATCAGATCCAGCGTCTGCTCAAAATCTTCTTCAGTTTCGCCGGGGAAACCGACTATGATGTCAGTAGTGAGCGATATATCGGGAATCCGGTTCCTTAACCTGTCAACCAGTCCAAAATAATGCTCACGAGTATATTTACGGTTCATCTCGGCAAGTATCCTGTCACTGCCGGCCTGCACCGGCAGATGCAGGTGCTCGCAGACCTTGGAGCAGTCTCCCATGGCAGATATTAATTCCTCTGAGAGATCCTTTGGATGTGAGGTCATGAAACGCACTCTTTCTATGCCATCGGCATCTTCCAGGCTTCGAAGAAGTTTTGCAAAGCTTGTCCCATCCCCAAGACCCAGTCCGTAGGAGTTTACATTCTGTCCAAGCAGGGTTATTTCCTTATACCCCTGATGTCCAAGAAGCTTTGCTTCATCAAGTATATCAGAACGCCTTCGGCTTCTTTCCCGTCCTCTGACATACGGCACTATGCAATAGGAGCAAAAATTGTTGCAGCCGTACATAATGGTCAGCCAGGCCTTAACTCCATGCTCCCGCCTGATAGGTACGCCCTCTGCTATATACCCGTCTGATGAACTGACATCAGCAATTGCTTTTTCACTGCTGGCCGCTTTGTACAAGAGCTCAGGGAGCTTATGAAGATTGTGTGTACCAAAAATCAGATCAACATGCCTGAATTTTTTTAGTATGTGCTCTACGACATCCTTCTGCTGCATCATGCATCCGCAAACAGCAATAATCATCTCAGGCTTGCGGGATTTCAGTGCCTTTAGTGCACCGAGATGGCCGTAAACCTTGAGTTCAGCATTTTCTCTGACGCAGCATGTATTGAATAGTATCAAATCGCTGTCTTCCGTTTTGTCCGTACGGTTATATCCCATTGATTCAAGCATTCCCGCCAGCTTTTCAGAATCGTTCTCGTTCATCTGACAGCCGAAGGTGCTGATAGTATACTTTTTATCGGCTTGCGGATTCAATTCCCTAACGGAGTGTATGAACGCTTCCTGTCTGATCATTTCTTCATCAGGGACGATTATGTTTTCCCTAGTACTCAACTTTAGTTTCTTCCTCCATTCTTACGGTAAAGGAATAATCTCCTCATCTATTATACCATTGTGACAAAAACCCATCAATTTTTTCATTAATTACGTCCACATCCGCATAATCAACAGCTTCATCCGTCAAACCATATTTATCCTTTAACTTTAAAATCCTGGCTACGCTTTTATCTATCCTTCCTTGATCAATAAGACCTGATTCGACAGACTGTCTTACAGCATCGATGGCCTCAGCCTGTTTGTCGTAGCCGTGGCAAACCAGAATAATATCACTTCCGGCTATAATCGATCTGACAGCAGCTTCTCCGATATCATAGTTTTTTGTTATCGCTCCCATTGTCATATCATCGGTGATCACTACGCCTTCAAAGCCCATTTCCTCTCTGAGTAGCTTGCTTATTACGGTTTCCGAGAGAGACGCCGGGTTTTTCGGGTCTATTCTGTTCATCAGTATATGCGCAATCATTACAGCATCCGCATTTTCTTCAATTGCTTTTTTAAATGGAACAAGTTCAAAGCCGTTCAAACTTTCGATATCGTGACTGACTGCGGGCAGACCAACGTGAGAATCCGTCTCTGTGTCTCCATGACCCGGAAAGTGCTTTACCACAGGTATTACTCCATTTTCTCGGATACCCTTCATCAACGGTATACCGTGACGGCTGACAATCTCAGCAGTAGTTCCGAATGCTCTTTCCCCTATCACAGTATTTTTCGGATTACTCCATATATCAAGCACAGGTGCAAAGTCCATATTAAAGCCGAAAATCTCGATCTTCTGAGCCAGAAGACTGCCCAGTTCATATGCTGGCAAATCGTCGTCCAGCTCTCCTATCGACCATGCAGACGGCAGCTCGTGCAGCTGAGACGGCATCCTGCTGACGCTCCCTCCCTCTTCGTCCACTGAAACAAACAGCGGTATCCTTCCAGAATTTACTTTTTTCAAGGAATTAATCAATTCAAGAAGCTGATCAGGATCTTGTGAATTTCGTCCAAACAGAATGCTCCCACCGGGAAATCTTTCTTTGATATAATTTTCCAGATCATCGTTCATTGCAGTTTCTTCAATGCCGATCATGAACATTTGACCTATTTTTTCATGCAGGCCCATATTGCTAATCATGTTTTTGATTCTTTCATCATCATCAGGCTGCCCAATATTCCCGGATTCATTATCATTCGGGATGTCATTTCCATCATCCTCTGCTGCATTGTTTCCGTTCTGACTGCCTGTATCATGCCCATTATTGCTTGAAGGATCTGAAGCGTCGCTGTCATTAGAAGCTACGCAGCCGTTCAGAAGGAGTGAGAACGCTATTGCCAGAATAAATATCAGCTTAATTGTTTTCATATATCATCATCCAGTATTAAGTAGTCTATTGCTGCATAATAAAGCACTTATGTTTTTACCGTCAGTTATAAATCTTTTTTTCGATACAGAGCTGTGCCCTCTCTCTTGTTCTTGCATCTGCTTTCAAAGCGTCCTGAAGAAATTCAGGATGCCCGGTCAAAAATGCTTTCATTGAGCTGTGAGGGTCGGCAGTATAGCTCATAAGCATATTATATTGACCTATATCAATGTGTCTGAGTTCCAGCGCTTTGTCAAAAAAGCTTTTATTTATCGACACCATAGCAAAGGAGCAGACTTCATTCTTCTCAAGCAGTTCCGATCCGCCCTGAAGCCTGTCGACAACGACAACACTCTCTGTCATCTGGCCGCAGATGTTATTTATTGCAGGTATCCATGCTCTTTCATAGCTGGATGCTTCTGTGATGAGATCGGCTATATGCAGGACTCTGGCACCGTTGATCGTATCAACAGTTGTTGTCTCACCGTTTTCTGTAACCACTGCAGAAAGATCCTTATATAATGTGATATGAGGCTTTCCCAAACCTTTGGACACAAGCAGTGAAAAAAACCAATCCCTTCTTTCGCCTCCGGACACATAGTCGATATTGTCCACATTCATATTGTTCCCTATAAAATCGATCATGCTGTCGATGAGTCCTCTGTAGATTACGTCAGAATCATAATTGGCTTCAAGCACAGGAAACAGCCTGCCGGGACAGTTTATTCTGTCTGCCTTTACCGCATCGATAGTCTCCAGCAGTTCCAGCGCCCTTTTTTCACTTCCGTAAAGGAAGTGTGTATTTATGTAGTATGGACCAATGGTGCCGGATGTGTACCAGAATGGCTTCCCTTCCGGACAGACCCTTACGGCATTAGTCTCGAATAACCAGTTGACCAGTCTTTCATCAGACATATTAATATCCTCCAACAACATATTGTATTATATAGATTAACTCTTATACTTCGTACTGTATGGAAGTCTCCGAATACTAATCTTTTTTCTTCCTGTCTTTTACTTTTTTCATGTAGTCCTCCCACCAATCTTGATTCACTATCGTTCCAAGTTCAGCTCCAAGGTGTGTAGAATCGCCTTCCAGCACGGTATTGAAGGCGCCTTCCTCATAATCGATAATTGTTACTGCGGTATTATCGCACCAGGCAATATTGATCATTTCTTCAAGTGTACATTCTCTGAAATGACATATCATAGCTCGTATAGCAGTACCATGGGTGACTATACATATATTTTTCCCTTCGTGACGCTCAACAATCGACATAACTTCGTCAAGAAGCCTTGTCTGGAATTCCTCCATCGACTCGCCATTTGGCATTCGATGCATATGGGGTCGATTTTCCCATATCTTGTATTCGTCTGGCCATCTCTGTTCCAGTTCAGTCCATGTAAGGTCCTCCCAGTCGCCTCCATTTATCTCTCTGAGGTTTGTTGATGTCAATACGGGCAGTCCTGTGATCTTTGAAATGTATTCTGCAGTCTGCCTTGTTCTTTTAAGGCTGCTGGAGTAAATGACATCGATAACCATATCATTCAGTCTGGATGCCGCTCTTTCTGCCTGAAGATGGCCCTTGTCGGTCAGACCCGAATCGGTCCAGCCGTGAAAACGCCTTATTTTATTGCCTTCTGCTTCGGCATGCCTTACAAATATCAATCTGGTCTTCAACATATCACCTCACCTTTCACGCATTTAGTACCAGCTTGCCGGTCAAATCGGCAGCACCTATAAAATTATGCTTTTTGATATATTGTTCTATTCCCTCACATACTTTTATACAGGCATCGGGGTAAATCAGGCCGGCTGTACCCACCATAACTGCGCAGGCTCCGGCGAGCATGAATTCGACAGCATCGTTTCCTGTTGAGATACCTCCCATGCCGATAACGGGTATTTTGACAGTTCTGTAAACCTCATGAACCATTCTTACTGCTATAGGTTTGACTGCAGGCCCCGATAAACCGCCTGTGTTATTTGCGAGTACCGGTCTTCTTGTCTCTATGTCGATTGCCATCCCCACAAGCGTATTGATCAGTGATATTGCGTCAGCTCCGGCATCCTCAGCAGCCGCTGCAATCTCAGTTATGCTTGTCACATTTGGAGTAAGCTTTACTATCAAGGGTTTCCTGGAGTATTTTTTCACCTGAGATGTGATCTCTGAAATACCGGAGGGCGTATTGCCGAATGCCACGCACCCTGCTTTCACATTGGGGCATGAGACATTGAGCTCAATGGCATCGATATCTGCGTCCGATAAAATCTCGGTCATTTCACAGTATTCCTCTGTCGTATTTCCTGCAATATTAGCGATGACTGCCAAAGAATGCTGTCTTAAAAATGGGATTTCATCTTTTACAAAGCTGTGTACGCCGGGATTTTGCAGTCCTACGCTGTTCAGCATTCCAGCCGGGGTTTCTGTTACCCTTGGGGGCTTGTTGCCTTGCCTGGGCCTGAGTGTAAGACCTTTCACACTTATGCCGCCGATTTTATTCAAATCGATGTAATCGGCATGCTCCCGTCCAAAGCCGAATGTCCCTGATGCTGCTATTACAGGATTTTTTAAGATTATACCGCATAACTCAACCGAAAGATCCTTATCTCCCATATTGCCCTCCTTCTGTGATCATTCAAATATTATATCTCTGCTGCTGAACACAGGACCATCCTTGCAAACGTGGCCATACTGCCATCCGCCGTCACCTGTGTTGATTTTGCATGCGCAGGTGAGGCAGGCTCCGAATCCGCACCCCATTCTTTGTTCAAGTGATATCTGACATTTTGTATCATATCTTTTTGCTGTTTCAGCTACCCTTCTGAGCATCTGCTCTGGTCCGCATGCATATATCATATCAAACTTTTCGGTGGAAATGTCCCTCTCAAGTAAATCAGTGACATATCCCCTTTTACCATAACTCCCATCATCCGTAGCTATTTCGAGAGATGATGACCTCTCCCGGAATTCATTCTCCAGAACCACAAGAGCTGATGTACGAAAACCAAGATATGATCGTTTTACGACTGCCCTGCTTTCATTGAGCACAAACAACAACGGAAAGATCCCTATACCTCCTCCTATCAGAGCGACCCTGCGATATCCGATATCCGTATCATATCCCCTGCCCAAGGGTCCCAACACATCCAGAAGGTCTCCTTCCTTCTTTTTCGAAAGTATTTCGGTACCGATCCCCTTTTTTTGAAAGTATATATCATATGTGTTGTTTTCCCTGTCTGCCGAGCATATGCTGATTGGCCGCCTGAGCAGTGCCTCATTGCCTTGACAGCATTTAATGTTCACGAACTGTCCAGGTCTTGCATTTAAGGAGATGTATTCGCAGGACAAAGTCATCCTTATTATACCCTCTGCCTTTTCCTCTATTACTGTGATCCTGTCTGAGAGTTGTTTTGACATTTTTACCTCCTGGCATAAAATATGATGCCTCATTATACTTTCGTTTTATCGAATATGCTCAGGTCAATCACATCGAGACCGTCTCCGCTGCTTTCCATCTCAATGCAGCTCAATACTGCCCTTGCCGTATCAAGAGAGGTCAGACACGGCACAGACATCTCAACAGATTTTCGTCGTATCTTGAAACCATCGCGCTCAGGCTGACGTCCTTTTGTAGGTGTATTTATTACAAGATTGACCTTTCCTGATGATATTAGATCCAAAATATTTGGCGACCCTTCACCAATTTTTCTGACAGCATTTGTCGCTATACCATGCATATTGAGCGTGTTTGCCGTCCTTCCTGTAGCCCATAGTGTGAATCCAAGCCTTTCGAACTGCTCTGCTATATTCACGAGTTCTGTCTTGTCCGAATCCCTGACAGTCATTAATATTCCTCCGCCTGCTGACGGCAGCTTCATGCCTGAGGCAGTGATTCCCTTAAACAGCGCTTCGTGGAATGTTTCACCTATTCCAAGCACTTCTCCTGTTGATTTCATTTCAGGACCGAGACTCGTATCCACATCGTGAAGCTTTTCAAATGAAAACACCGGTACCTTTACAGCAATGTGATCAGCATTTCGATACAGACCGGTACCATACTCGAAATCACTTAGCTTTTTACCTGTCATCACCTTTGTAGCCACATCAACCATTGGTATACCAGTTACCTTGCTTATATATGGTACCGTACGGCTGGATCTCGGATTGACCTCTATGACAAATAATTCCTCGTTGTACAGTACATACTGGATATTTATCATCCCAAGTACATTAAGTGCTCTTGCCAGCTTTTGCGTATATTGTGTTATTTTCTGCACCACAGAAGGTCTGAGTGATATGGCAGGATAAACAGATATACTGTCGCCGGAATGGACCCCGGCGCGTTCAAGATGCTCCATAATGCCAGGGATCAGTACATTTTCACCATCGCAGATCGCATCCACCTCTATTTCCTTGCCCATCATGTATTTGTCTATCAGAATGGGATGTTCCTGCCTTACGCGGTTGATGATCTCCATAAACTCGGTGACGTCCTTGTCATTGTAGGCGATCTCCATTCCCTGACCTCCCAGTACATAGGATGGCCGCACCAGAACGGGATAGATCAGCTCGTTTGCTGCTTCAAGGGCCTGCTCCAGAGTTAAGACGGTTTTTCCTTTCGGCCTTGGTATGCCTGTTTGCTCCAATATTCCGTCGAATATTTCTCTATCCTCTGCGGCATCCACATCCTCTGCCTGTGTCCCCAGTATTCTGATTCCCAGCTCACTGAGCTGCTTAACAAGCTTTATTGCGGTCTGTCCGCCAAACTGGATTATCACTCCTTCAGGTTTCTCTGCTTCTATGATGTTCTCAACATCCTCAATGGTTAACGGTTCAAAATACAGCTTATCTGCAGTGTCAAAATCTGTACTGACGGTTTCAGGATTATTGTTTGCTATGATCGTCTCAAACCCTTGTTCCTTCAGCGCCCAGACAGAGTGCACCGAACAGTAGTCAAATTCTATACCCTGCCCTATCCTGATAGGCCCCGAGCCAATGACCAGAACCTTTTTTCTTCCTGTATCCTTCACTTCGCCGACTTGATCGTATGTGGAATAATAGTATGGTGACACAGCTTCATATTCGGCCGCACAGGTGTCAACAGTCTTAAAGGTAACATTTATTCCGTGTTCCTTTCTGAATTTCTTAATATGTGAAGTGTCTGATCCTGTATACATTGCGACTACATTATCGGTAAAACCCATTTTTTTAGCTCTGCTGAGCAATTCTGGGCTCAATGCTTCCCAGTTGCTCTGTTTTAACTCCTCTTCCATCTTAACTATATTAAATATTTTATTAATAAAAAATTCATCTATTTTTGTTATTTCATTTACTTTCTTTATAGAAATGCCTCTTCTCAGCGCTTCTGCAATCACAAACAGTCTTTCGTCATCTATATTTGTCAGTCTTTGTTCAACATCATCTATTTTCAACTTTTTATATATATCCTGCTCCAGTGTGTATATGCCAAGCTCCAGTGACCTTACAGCCTTCATAAGCGCTGCCTCAAAGGAATCGCTTATTGACATGACCTCACCTGTTGCCTTCATCTGGGTCCCCAATGTCCGCTTTGCCTTTACGAACTTGTCAAATGGCCACTTGGGGATCTTCAGTACTATATAGTCTATGGCGGGCTCAAAGCATGCAAATGTTTTTCCTGTCAATTCATTTCTTATCTCGTCGAGCGAATAGCCAATAGCGATTTTTGTTGCCACTCTGGCGATTGGGTAACCGGTGGCCTTCGAGGCTAGTGCGGAGGAACGGCTCACCCGTGGATTGACCTCTATCACTGCGTATTCAAAACTTGTAGGATGCAGCGCAAATTGTACGTTGCATCCTCCCTCGATGCCAAGCGCTTTGATTATATTAAGAGCAGCTAAACGCAGCATGCCGAATTCCTTATCTGTCAGTGTCTGACATGGAGCCGCTACTATACTGTCTCCGGTATGAACTCCGACAGGGTCGACATTTTCCATACTGCATATCATAACAGCATTTCCTTTTCCGTCCCTCATGACTTCAAACTCGATCTCTTTCCATCCGGAGATACACTTCTCTATCAGCACCTGGTTTACACGACTGAGTCTCAATCCGTTCGATGCTGTTTCGGTGAGCTCCGCCCTGTCGTATGCGATGCCTCCGCCTGTGCCTCCAAGTGTATATGCAGGCCTTACTATGACCGGGTACCCTATTTCCTCTGCAAAGGAAAGCGCATCATCGAGCGATGTCACGACTTTGCTTGCAATACAGGGCTCCCCTATGCTCTCCATCGTATCCTTGAAGGCCTGTCGGTCTTCAGCCATTTTTATCGCCTCAGTGGCTGTACCAAGGAGTTTGACCCCCATCTCCTTCAAAAAGCCGGACTCAGCCAGCTCCATAGCCAGATTGAGTCCTGTCTGTCCGCCCAAAGTAGGCAGCAGACTGTCGGGTCTTTCCTTTCTGATGATCTTTTTTATCGTTCTTATATCCAATGGCTCAATATATACCTTATCTGCCATATTTGTATCAGTCATGATAGTGGCGGGATTACTGTTTACAAGTACTACCTCCAGTCCTTCCTCTCTTAATGCCCGGCAGGCTTGGGTCCCTGCATAGTCAAATTCCGCAGCCTGACCGATCACTATCGGCCCGGATCCGATCACTATTACTTTGTTGACATCTTTACGTCTTGGCATTGTGTTCTCCTTTCAAATCGTGGATGGATTAAAATAAATTGTCTGCGTCAGTCACCTATTTATTCATTATCTGCTTTCCAGAGCAAGCCGGATATCCTCGCGCATCCTGACGGCTTCATCTCTTGCAGCCTGGTCGAATCCGTCCTCTCCATATTTGTTCGACCACTTATCTGATTTCCAGGCACACATTATGCTTCTGGACGCATTTATTACTGCACCAAGACCGTTATCATCGAAAGCTCTGACAGCATCCTTCGCAGTCCCTCCCTGTGCTCCGTATCCGGGCACCAGAATATATGCCTTTTTCATTATTTTTCTCAGAATTGAAGCCTGCTCAGGGTATGTCGCACCTACGACAGCTCCGACACAGCTGTATCCATTCACACCAATCACGGAGCTTCCCCACTCTTCTACCAACTCGGCAACTTTTTCATATATATGTCTGCCATCCTGTGCGATTATGTCCTGAAGCTGTCCTGATGACTTATTCGAAGTCTTCACCAGTACGAATATGCCCTTTCCTGATGCTTTACACTCGTCGATGAAGGGCTTGATACCGTCATATCCAAGATATGGGTTTACTGTGAGTGCATCGACGTCATGTACAGTACTTCCGATGCCATCAAGCATGGTTTTCCCAAGGTATGCGGCCGAATAAGCTTCCGCCGTGGAACCGATGTCGTTTCGTTTACCATCCGCAATTACCTGCAGACCTTTTGAGTTTGCATATCTGCATGTCTCATTAAAGGCGCGGATACCCTCGATACCGTACATCTCATAGTATGCAAGCTGAGGTTTGACCGCCGGAGCAATGTCACAAACCGCATCTATGATTTTTCTGTTAAATGCAATAATAGCCTCACAAGCCCCGGTAAAACTGCGGCCATACTCTCCGAAGGCTTTTTTCTTGATGCTTGAGGGTACATAATCAAGTTTCGGATCTAGTCCGACCACGGTGGGATTGCCATATTTCTTTATCCCGGATATGAGTTTGTCAATAAACATAGTTACCTCCCGGTTGTATTATTACGCATTGTCAATTTAAAGTTTCTGCTCACTTATAGAAGAACATTTTCACTGACAACAGCTTTTCCGTTGACAATCGTTCCCCAAACTAAACCATAAAGCTTGAATTCTCCGAAGGGAGAATTTTTCGCTTTTGATACAAATTTAGAGGTATCTACTGTGAACAGTTCATCTGTATCGACTATTGTTATGTCTGCGGAGCTCCCAGGCTCAAGCGTGCCCTTGTTGATTCCAAGCAATTTTGAGGGATTCAGGCACATTTTTTCAACAAGCTTGCTCATGGATACAACACCAGGTTTTAAGAGATTTGTAACTGCCAGAGGCAATGCAGTCTCAAAACCTATAATTCCATTGGAGGCAAGACTGAATTCAACATTTTTTTCGTCAGCATGATGAGGTGCATGATCTGTTGCTATTATGTCGATAGTATCATCGGCTATACCTGCTATGACAGCATTAAGGTCATCAGCAGTTCTCAGCGGAGGGTTTACCTTTGCGTTGGTATTATAACCTGTGCAGGCTTCCTCGGTCAGTGAAAAATAATGAGGACAGGTCTCGCATGTCACCTTAACACCCCGTTTTTTGGCATTTCTTATCATCTCCACTGACAGAGCGGTGCTTACATGTGCAATATGAATAGGGATCTTCAGGTATTCGGACAGTATCAGCTCTCTTGCTACCATTGTCTCTTCCGCTGCTGCCGGTATGCCCTTCAAACCCATGATCGTAGATGTATATCCCTCATTCATCACACCATCCTCAGCAAGGTCAGTGTCTTCACAATGGGAAATTACTGCCATATCGAACATAGAGGCATACTGCATTGCCTTTTTCATCAATGATGAGTTTTTCACTGGCTTTCCGTCATCCGATATTGCTACCGCACCTGCAAATTTTAGTTCGCCTATCTCGGCCAGCTCTTCACCCCGTTGGCCCTTTGTAATGGCTCCAATAGGGTATACATTTATGCATCCGTCCTGTTTTGCCTTATTGAGTATATATTTGACGACAGCTTCACTGTCAATGACAGGATTTGTATTTGGCATACAAGCGATAGATGTGAAGCCGCCCCTGGCTGCGCTTCTGGTCCCGCTCTCCAAGTCTTCCTTGTATTCATAACCAGGGTCTCTGAGATGGCAGTGAGCATCTACAAGGCCAGGCAGAACGTATTTTCCGGAGGCATCAATTATTTCACAGCCATCCCTGTCTATATCATTGGATATCTCAACGATCCTTCCGTCCTCTGAAAGCAGGTCGTAAATGCCGTCAATGCCGGTTTTGGCATCGACTATATGCCCATTTCTAATTAGCAGCTTCATTTGATCCCCTCCTGGTTAATAGATATAACAGTGCCATTCTCACAGCAACACCATTGGTCACCTGCTCATTTATCGCAGAGCTGTCATGGTCGGCAACTGAGCTTGTTAGCTCGACACCGCGGTTTACAGGCCCCGGATGCATTATCAGCACATCCTTTTTTGCCAGCCTAAGTCTGTTGTCATCCAGACCGAAGAATCTGGAATACTCTCTTACCGACGGAAACAGAGCTTTCTTCTGGCGCTCCAGCTGAAGTCTGAGCGATATGACAACATCAGCATCTATAAGAGCTTCATGTATCGTACTGTACACCCTTGCTCCGGTCCGTTCTATCTCGGGAGGAAGCAGCGTTGCCGGTCCCGCCAGTGAAACCTCTGCCCCCATTTTGACAAGACCCCATATATTGCTCCTTGCCACTCTGCTGTGAAATATGTCGCCAAGTATCGCAACCTTTAAGCCCGTCAGCTTTCCCTTCCTTTCTCTCATCGTGAACATGTCCAGCAGAGCCTGTGTAGGGTGTTCGTTCATTCCGTCTCCTGCATTTATAACTGAAGCCTTTACGTTTTTTGCAAGCAAATGCGGCGCACCTGACTGCGGATGCCTGATTATTATAACATCGGTGCCCATCATATCGATTGTCCTGCCTGTGTCTATCAGCGTTTCTCCTTTAGCTACGCTGCTCACAGAGGATGATATGTTAGCAGAACTGGAGCTCATGTATTTTGATGCCAGTTCAAAGGAAAGCCTTGTTCTGGTGCTGTTTTCATAAAAAAGAGTCACTATGGATTTGCCCTGCAAATGAGGTGTTCTTTTATTGTTTGAGGTTATTACATATTTCATAGTTTTTGCTGTATCGAGTATATATTCGATCTCTTCAGCTGACAGATCCTTTAGTCCAAGCAAGTCTTTTGATTTCAGATTCATGTTTCATACCGCCTTCATCGATATTGATTCTATATTTGTGCCTCCATAGGACACTGAACTCTTTAGGCTTCGGTGAATGAAGACCTGTTGCTGCAGGTTTAAAAAAAGAGTAAGGCGAAACCCCTTACTCAACAATTCACACCTGACTCAATATCACTCAATGTAACAATATTCACACGGTCGATGTCAAAGAGCTTGACATTGACCATCTCTGTCCTGGAAGTAGGGACATTCTTTCCTACATAATCGGCGCGGATGGGCAGCTCTCTGTGGCCTCGGTCAATGAGTATAGCCAGCTGTATCATCCTCGGCCTGCCAATGTCCATGACCGCATCTATTGCGGATCGGGCTGTCCTACCGGTATAAAGGACATCATCTACAAGCACTATGATTTTTTCGGTCACCGGAAAGTCGATCTGTGTACCGTTTACAACAGGATGCTCCGATAACAGGCTGAGGTCATCACGGTAGAATGTAATATCAAGGATCCCAACAGGAACATCCTTTCCCTCTACATCGCGTATTTTTGATGCTATAAGCTTCGCAAGCGGCACGCCCCGCCTTTGTATGCCGATAAGGCAGATGTCATCTACACCCTTGTTTTTTTCTATGATCTCATGAGCGATTCTGGTAACAGCTCTCATTATACCGCTTTCATCCATTATTTCAGCCTTGTCAATCATATTTGAGGACCCCTCCCTTTCGTTATTCTTCGTAAAACCAAAAAAGCTTCCAGCCGACGGCAGGAAGCATGAATATCAAAGGTGAAAACCCTCAATATACTTCATATATGGTACCCTTCCAGCCTCTCGGGACTAATTAAAAGGTTATAAATTTTAATTTATATTATCATACCTGAATCGGCTTGTCTATATATTTTGCTGCAATTTATATATAATTATCCATTAAAGTTATGTTTCCTGTAAAGTTATGTTTCCTGCCTCAGCCTTTCCACAAGCTCCTTGAATTCATGAGGCGGCTGCGCTGTATACTCTGTATATTCACCTGTTCCCGGATGCATAAAGCCAAGGGTTCCGGCATGCAATGCCTGTCCCTGGATTTCATATATCTGCTTCTTTCTGCCATAAACACTGTCGCCAACCAGAGGATGACCAATATGTGACATGTGCACTCGTATCTGATGCGTTCTGCCCGTTTCGAGCTTCATTTCCAGAAGTGTGGTCGATTTGAAGCGTTCGAGTACTCTAAAATGGGTCACTGCCCTTCTGCCATTCTTGATGTTTACAGTCATTTTCTTTCTGTCCGCCGGATGTCTTCCAATCGGAGCATCTATCGTTCCGCATTCTTCAGATATCATACCTTCAGCCACCGCAATGTATATCCTGTTGATGTTGTGTTCCTTTAAAAGTCCGGACAGCATGGAGTGAGCTTTATTATTCTTTGCTGCCACCAAGACGCCGGATGTGTCCTTGTCGATCCTGTGTACGATACCGGGTCTTATAACTCCGTTTATATCGGACAGAGAATTGCCGCAGTGCTTCATAAGCGCATTCACCAATGTGCCGGTATAATTTCCCGCCGCAGGATGTACAACCATTCCTCTTGGTTTGTTTATCACAATAATATCTTCATCTTCATGAATTATGTCCAGTTCTATATCTTCAGCCTTTACCTCAAGAACCTTCGGCTCAGGGATGCATATCTTAACCTGATCGTTTGCTTTCAGCTTATAGCCTGATTTAACTGTTTTTCCGCCGACAGTTGCATTCCCCTCCTGTATCAACTTGTCGATATATGATCTTGATAAATCTCCAAGAGCATCTGTAAGCCATACATCAAGGCGTTTGCCGGCTTCCGGGGCGGTTATATTGTAAGTCTCATTCCTCATTGTCTTTTTCTTCCTGTTTGCTTTTTACAGGTTCTTTATATATAAACAGCACATATACCGCCAGCAGTATAGTTCCGCAGGTCACTGCAATATCTGCTGCATTGAAAACAGGAAACGGATATGTGCCTATATAGAACAGCAGAAAATCCGTCACGCTTCCCTCTGCAACTCTGTCGATATAATTCCCAATTGCTCCGCCAAGTATCAATGCCAGAATGGTCCGGAGAAATTTGTTGTCGTTCTTTATAATAAAATAAATGATAATCATTGATATGACCGGAATTAGTATTAAAAACATAAGTTTACTGTCCTGAAAAATACCCCATGCCCCTCCCTGGTTTTTATGCAGAGTCAGATAAAAGAATTTGTCAATGACAGGTATCATATTGACAGTGTCAATATTCCTGACAACTATGAATTTCGAGATTTGATCTATTGCAACCACCAGTATTGTAATAATGATCCAGAGCATATCTTTCCTCATTTCATGATTATTGTAATAATATTACTTCAGTTATTGCTACTTACAGATTATAACTTTTACATCTTTACTTCAAGCATTTCCTTTGCAGATGAAAGTAAGTCAGTAGATTTCAGGCTTGTACCAATTGGTCATATCATTGAACCTGTTCCATGTGTCCGGTGCCATCCTCCCCTTTATTTCCTTGCTGTAAACCATAGCATCCCTCATGAAATACATACCGATATATGGGCAGTCACTGATAACCTTCTCTTTGAGCACTTTAAATATATTCTTTCTCATATAGGCACCATTTTCCGTAAATAATGATGTAATATCATTATTTACCTCCGCATCTGAATAACCGGATATATTTCGAGCATTACTCAATTCTTTGGTTGATGATGATTCAGGCAGATAACTGCTGGAATACAAATATGAAATATCAGGGATCTGAGGCACCCTGCACCCTATAAACGCCATTTTATACTTACCTGAGTTGATTCTGCCAACCAGCTCATCCCATCCAAGCTGTACCAGCTTCACCTTTATTCCGGCCTCTTCCAGTTGTTCACAGACCATTTGGGCAGCACGCACACGTATACTGTTGTTGCTGTTGACTACAAGCTCAGTGTTAAGATATCTTCTTGCGCCTTTAATGACCTTGTAATAGCCTTGCTGGTTTTTCTTCCACCCGCCCAGTTCCAATACCTCTTCCGGCGTATCCGCATCCGGTGCTGCAACAGCAGATGCTTTCTCTGTCTGTGTCAGCCAGCTTGACGGCAATACCGGCAATTCGGCGGCTTCAGCTTCACCGGGCAGCAGCTCACCTATTATCTTGTTTTTATCTATGGCAAGTGAAACGGCTTGCCTTGCATATACATCCGAAAATACAGGGTCGCTTAAGTTGAAGGATATAAATTCAAAATCACGGGATGTGTATTTTTTGATGGTAAGGTCCGTCCTTCCCTTGTATTTGTGGTATTCATTGACAGCAATACCTGCTACATCAACATCGCCTGATTGGAATGCTGCCATTACATCCTCTGCATGTTTGTATATGTTTCCCTGTATGGTTTCCAGATACATTCCTTCAGTTTTCAGTGCTTCATCTTCAGTAAAAAGCCACCAGTGGTCATTGAGTATCAGGATTACGTTTTCATCTACGGTATGTGATTTGAACATATATGGCCCCGTTCCAACCGGCTTCAACTGGCTCGATGCGGTAAGGACATCCATGCTTACGAACTGATGCTTTGGTAACACTGGAAAATCCATCATCTCGGGGGTGAATGAATTGGGCTTTTTTAGAGCGATCCTTATTGTTGAAGAATCTACTGCCGCACATGTCGATATATTCAGGAGCAATGGCTTATATACGGATTCTATAGCCGGGTTGAGTATTGTCTGAATAGTAAATTCCACATCATACGCAGTAAGAGATTCTCCATCGTGCCAATTCACACCGTCTCTAATGTGGAATTCCCAGATAAGACCGTCGGCTGAAACCGACCATCTGTCTGCAAGAACAGGCACGGCCTTTTGATTTTCGTCAAGCCTTGTCATTCCTTCATAAATAAAGCTCAGTATGTCTGAGTTGAACATATTCTTGGTGAGCACAGGATTCAAAGTATCTGGTTCCGTAGTGAAAAGCCTAAGTATACCACCTTTGACCGGACCTCTGTCCAGTATATCATCGTCATTGACATATTTGCTTTCATCGACATCAATATTGTATTGCTCATGAAGCTGCTGAAGTTGTTCAAGCTCGCGCCCTGTCTGGCAAGAGGTCAGCAGAAGCAGCGACAGTATCAGCAAAATTATCGAGGCATTAATTTTTTTCATCAGAAACTCCCTTGCGGCTTTATCTGCATGAAAGCGGCCATGCTGCCAGTCCTTCCCTCGTCTGCCCTATGTGAGAAAAAAAGGTCGCTTCGGCATTTAGTGCATATTCCGCTGTCGTGTATGTTATTCACATCAAGCCCTTCATCGGCCAATTCCTTTTTGATTATTCCCTTCAGATCGATATTCCATTTCTTGTCCGGCTTAACTCTGTAAAACTTTTTGCTGTCATATTTTGTCTTAAATTTATCATAAACGTCCTCGTCCACTTCAAAGCAGCAGTGGCCTATAGAAGGACCTAATACCGCAACAAGCCTTTTGGGATCAAATCCCGGAAGCCTTTTCATCTCAAGCACAGCAGATGATACTATATTTGAAAGAGTCCCTTTCCACCCAGAATGCAGAAGCGCTGCAGCTCTTATTACAGGCTCGAACAAAAAGACGGGCACGCAGTCAGCATGGAATGTAACCATCGTAATACCGGGTGTAACTGTAAGTAATCCGTCTGTTTCCCTGATATCGCTCTTTTTGATGAAGCCCTTCCCTTTATCAATAGAATCTACTTTACTCACTCTTGTTCCATGCACCTGGTTTGTCATAACCATAGTTTCAGGTTGTATATCAGCACAGGTGCATAATCGTCTGTAGTTTTCCAAAACATTTCTGTTGTCGTCGTTTCTGTTAAAGCCCAGATTAAGCGAACAACACTCACCTTGGCTGACACCGCCGATCCTGGTGCTCATAAAATGCGATAAAATCTGGTCATATTCATTCAGGCATTCAAACCTAATATATTTCAAAGATCCATCTGTTACGAGGATCGTCCCACATCCTATTTTTTCAATGGTTTTCAAGAACTGTCCCTCCAAATTCACATCACATTCATATTACCATATCTGATGTTCATACTCAATAACGTAACTTGGGGACAGTTCTTCAGAACAGGATTGATGCATTGCGGAGGGTCATGAATTTGACTCACAATTGCATATTGATACGCTTCTTGAAAGATACCTTAAATAAAAAGGCCGCCGGTCGAAACGACCAGCGGTATTTTGGGATACGTTATGCCTTAATAAGCAAAAACAGCTCACTTTCTAGGTTCTACGATCAGCTTTATAGCAGTTCTCTCCTCACCGTCAATCACAATATCGGTAAATGCCGGAATACAGATCAGTTCGATACCGGACGGAGCCACAAATCCACGCGCAATTGCCACAGCTTTAACAGCCTGATTCAAAGCCCCTGCGCCGATCGCCTGCATTTCCGCCACGCCTCTTTCTCTGATTACACCTGCCAGTGCACCTGCTATGGAATTTGGGTTTGATTTTGCTGAGATTTTTAAAACATCCATAATAATAACCCCCTATTGCATACAATATTATAATAATAGAGAAATTCTACATTAAAATCCAAATTCCTCTTTATTCAGTTAAAAAATAGAAAAATAAATCAGAAAACCGAATATTCTGTAAATAAGGGATTATTTTGCTGTCCTATTTCTGTATAATCATTGCAGGTCGAACACGTGATTAATGCGCTTTATCCCGACAGTCCTGCCTGTCCTCTCATTAATGTCAAGGATGACTGCATTGAACTGTACAGTTCCTCTTGCGACTTCAAATCTGACAGGCATCGAATAACGGAATTTTTCAAGCACTATATCTCTGTCAACCCCAATTATTCCATCATGCGGCCCAGTCATTCCAACATCAGATATAAAAGCCGTACCACATGGCAATATCCTCTCATCAGCTGTCTGAACATGAGTATGTGTACCCAATACAGCGCTTGCCCTGCCGTCTGCGTGCCAGGCCAGGGCACATTTTTCAGATGTGGCCTCAGCATGTATATCCACTATTACTGTCTTTACCTTTTGCTTGATAAGTTCAAGCTCTCTGTCAAGAGTTCTGAAGGGACAATCCACAGGATCCATATATATCCTGCCAAGAAGGTTTATCACTCCAAGCCTGCCGTCTATTATGACAGATCCTTTACCTGGAATGCATTCAGGATAGTTAGCCGGTCTGGCCAGCCTGGTATCGCCGTCGATAAAATTAGTGATTTCCCTTTTAGACCATGTATGGTTTCCCATTGTGATGGAATCGATACCGCATTTATACAGCTCCTGAGCAACTACATATGTAATGCCTGAGCCCCCTGCTGCATTTTCAGCGTTTGCAACACAGTAATCAAATCCATAATCCTTTTTTACTTCAGTGATATATTGTTTAACTGCCTTTCGACCGGGACTTCCAACTATATCTCCTATAAATAATACCTTCAAGCTCGTTCCTCCGTCCGTCAATAATAATATGTTCATGCTTATTTTACTATATCATACAAAATATAAAAAGCGTGCTAAGCACGCTTTTTATATTACCTGATTTTCATTTTGCATATTCGATTGCTCTGGTTTCTCGAATAACATTCACTTTGATCTGACCCGGATATTCCAGTTCACTTTCTATCTTCTTAACTATCTCTCTTGCTTTCATAACTGTTTCGTCATCTGATACATCGTCGGGCTTGACGATGATCCTGATCTCCCTTCCGGCCTGTATGGCGTAGCATTTATCTACACCGGGGAAGGAATTCGCTATCTCTTCAAGTTTCTCTATTCTCTTTATATATGATTCAAGTGTTTCTCTTCTTGCACCAGGTCTCGCTGCAGAAATTGAATCAGCAGCCTGTACAAGTACCGCTACAAGTGAAGTAGGTTCCACATCACCGTGGTGCGACATAATCGCATTTACTACGTCGTTTCCTTCTTTGTACTTTTTGGCAAGATCAGCTCCGATCGTGACGTGCGACCCTTCCATCTCATGGTCGACTGCTTTTCCGATATCATGGAGAAGTCCGGCCCTTTTTGCCAGTATCACATCAGCACCGAGCTCAGCTGCCATGATACCTGCCAGAGTTGAAACTTCAATGGAATGATTCAGTACGTTCTGCCCGTAACTTGTCCTGAATCTCAGCTTACCCAGAAGCTTGATGACTTCAGGATGCAATCCGTGCACACCGGTCTCGAAGGTAGCTCTGTCACCCTCCTGGCGAATCGTATTGTCGACCTCTTTTTTAGCCTTTTCAACCATTTCCTCGATCCTTGCCGGATGTATCCTTCCATCAAGAATGAGCTTTTCAAGAGTTATTCTGGCTATCTCTCTCCTTATGGGGTCAAAGCCTGACAGTATAACTGCCTCTGGAGTATCATCAATAATAAGATCAATCCCCGTAAGAGTTTCGAGTGTTCTGATATTCCTGCCTTCACGTCCGATTATGCGGCCCTTCATTTCATCATTCGGCAGTGGTACCACAGATACAGTGGTTTCGGATACATGGTCTGCCGCACATTTCTGTATTGCCGTAGCAACGATTTCTCTTGCCTTTCTGTCGGCTTCTTCCTTCGCTTTGGCTTCCAGTTCCTTCACAAGTACGGCTAATTCATGCTGGACCTCATATTCCACATTTCTAAGCAGATACTGCTTTGCATCTTCAATGGAAAGTCCTGATATCCTTTCCAGTTCTTCGATCTGCTGCTTGTGGAGTACCGCAGTCTTTTCCTGTGTTGCCTGGGCTTCCTTCAGCTTTTTGTTCAGCAACTCGTCCTTTTGCTCGAGAGCTTCCACTTTTTTATCAAGTGACTCTTCTTTTTGGACAAGTCTTCTTTCCTGTCTTTGGATTTCGCTTCTTCTTTCCTTGATCTCCCTGTCGAGTTCGATCCTGCTTCTGTGAACCTCTTCCTTTGCTTCAAGGAGAGCTTCTCTTTTTTTACTTTCGGCTGTTTTCAAAGCTTCATTGACAATTCTTTTAGATTCTTGCTCAGCACTTCCGATTTCAGCTTCAGCATCGATTTTTCTTCGGTTGTATCCGATCCGAAAAGATATAAAAGAAGCAACTACTGCTCCAATTACAAGGCCAATCAAAATTCCAATAGCCAATTCAAAAATAGCACACACCTCCTATTATTCAGTTTTCAATGGTCATGCCGGTTGCATGGGCGAGCAGTTGATCTCTATCAACGACCAGCCCCGGTTGCATGGGCGAGCAGTTGATCTCTATCAACGACCAGCCCTGGTTGCATGGGCGAGCAGTTGATCTCTATCAACGACCAGCCCCGATTGCATGGGTAAAGCAGTTGACCTCGGTCAACCACTGACCACCACTAAACCGGCTATTCATAATGCTTAGACAGCTTACGCTGCCTGCTGTTGTGCAAAATACAAATTAATTGTAAACTTTTTTAATTTTTATGTCAAGAAAAACAAAACTTCCAGCAGTGACCGTTTTTTTTACTATCTGGCCGTCTTTTTCCTTCTCTTCTTTGAGTTATTGGTTTTTCTTCCCTTCGCTTTTCGTACTGCGTTTTCACCTTCCTTTCTATTCTTCGGTCCCTTGTGGTCGACGCCAACTGTCTTCCTTTTGCCTGCCCTGAATTTTTCCGACCGTTCCGGCCATATAAGACAATCAGGACCAAATCCGATCAGATCCTTGCGGCCTGCTGTCAGCAATGCTTCTTTGACAAGAGCATAGTTAGCCTTGCGCTTGAATTGGAGCAATGCCCTCTGCATAGCCTTCTCTTTGGGAGATACAGGAACATAAACCCTTTTCATGGTCCTTGGATCAAACCGGGTATAAAACATACAGGTGGATAATGTACCGGGAGTAGGATAAAAATCCTGTACCTGTTCGGGAGTATATCCTATCCTTTTTAAATAAACCGCCAGCTCGACAGCTGCTTTCAGATCACTTCCGGGATGGCTGGAAATTAGGTACGGAACCAGATACTGCTCCTTGCCCAGTTCCTTGTTGATCTCGTAAAACTTTTTGACGAATGCCTCATATACCTCTCTTCCAGGCTTGCCCATTTTACTCAGCACTCTGTCCGCTACATGCTCAGGTGCTACCTTCAATTGTCCGCTTATATGGTGTTCGCATATCTCTCTGAAAAACTCATCGTTTTTATCCAGCATCAAATAATCATATCTGATCCCTGAACGTATGAAGACTTTCTTTATTTCAGGCATCTCCCTCAACTTACGAAGCAGATCAAGATATTCACGATGGTCGACCTTCAGGTTTTTGCATGGCTCCGGATACAGGCATTGTCTGCTTTTACAGGTACCATACTTCCTTTGTCTGTCGCATGCTGTATTTCTGAAATTTGCCGTCGGACCGCCCACATCATGTATATAACCTTTGAAACCGGGATGCCATATCAACTTTTTTGCCTCATTTATTACTGACGCCTGGCTCCTTTTTTGTATGACCCTTCCCTGATGAAAATTCAGAGCACAGAAAGAGCAACCGCCATAGCATCCTCTATGGCTTGTGATGCTGAACTCGACTTCTTTTATCGCAGGTACACCTCCCGATACTTCATAGGATGGATGGTATGTCCTTTCATAGGGAAGAGCGTAAATCCTGTCAAGCTCTTTTTCTGAAAGAGGAAATGAAGGCGGATTCTGTACCACAAACTTATCTCCATGAGGTTGAATCAGGGTTTTTCCTGTGATTGCATCCTGTTCATTATATTGCAGCATAAATGCCTCTGCATAGGATCTTTTGCTCTCCAGCACCTGTTCATATGACGGAAGCAGAATAGAGTCCTTGTCTTCTTCATATACATCGGAAAGTAATACCGTCCCCCTGATGTTTCTGATCCTTCCAATATCCGCCCCTTTTGCCAGCAGCGCCGCAATTTCCGATATCGGCTTTTCTCCCATACCATATACAAGCATATCGGCTTTACTGTCAAGCAATATGGATCTTCTGACTTTGTCATCCCAGTAGTCGTAATGAGCAAACCTCCTCAGACTGGCTTCGATACCGCCTATGATGACAGGTATCCCCTTAAAGACCTCCCGCACCTTATTGGCATAAACTATAACGGCTCTGTCAGGCCTGTGGCCTGCTTCTCCGCCAGGCGAATAGCTGTCGCTGCTCCTTGGTTTCCTGCTTGCTGTATAGTGGTTTACCATTGAATCGATAACACCGGAGGATATGAGTACTGCATAGTTAGGACGTCCCATCATCATGATGTCATTGCTGGTTCTCCAGTCTGGCTGAGCCAAAACACCTACACGATAGCCCTCACTCTCCAGAAGCCTGGTTAATATCGCATGGCCAAAGCTTGGATGATCGACATACGCATCTCCGCATATATAAAGAAAGTCAATGCTGTCCCAGCCTCTTGCTTCCATTTCCGCCCTGTTAACCGGTAAAAATGCCATTATACTCCCTCGTTGCATATGTATTCTGCAACAAATAATATTTCAGCGGCCAAAACCGCTAATGCTAATTCTAACACAAATAATTGCTTTTAAACATCAAATATTCATTTTGGATATGACAGAAATGTTATCAGACTTATTTAAGAGATCATCATTTTGAAGTCTGGTCTGCCGCGCATTCCATCAAAAGCACGGTTGACCTTCATATCGTCCAGAAGTGATTTATCAAGTTCGACTGCCCTTTTCAAATTTTCGAAGGCTATATCATATCTGCCCAGCATAGCGTATACTGCAGCTAAATTGTACTGTATCTCTCCGTCTGCAGGCTTTATTTTCAAAGCTGAAGCATATGCTTCGATCGCATCGTTGTAATGGCGCATTTCTGTCAGTGCAGCGCCTAGATAGTAATATATCTCAAGTTCGTCCGGCTTAATATCCAGGGCATTTCTGAATGCACCTGCGGCTTCCATGTATCTTCCCTCTTCCAATAGACATATTCCCATATTAAAATACAGGCTGTAATCCTCAGAGCTGCTTCTTATACCATTTTCATAGACCTCCAGCGCCTCTTCCCTTCTACCTTCAAAAGAAAGCGCTATTCCCAGGTTGTTATATGCATCAGAAAAACCTGGACTTAACTCTATAGCCTTCTCATAAGCCTCGATTGAAGCTTTTCTGTCTCCAGACTCTTCCAGTGCCATCGCCAAATTGTAATAGCTCTTATAGGAGTCAGGCCTGATCCTTACAGCCTCCTTATAGCATACGGCTGCATCTCTCCAGCGTTTTGCCCTGACAAATGCATTTGCCCTGTTATACCAGGATAGATAATTTTCAGGATCCAACTGCAGAATATCACCGTATACAGAGATCGCCTCATTGATTTTATCCAGCTTGATCAGAACCTTTCCAAGCTCCTCCAGTGCTTCAACACCGTCCGGATTCAGCTTTATCGCTTTTTTCAGCTCTTCTTCTGCTTCTTTATACATCGCTGCTTCAGAAAACAGTCTGCCCCATACATAATGAGGACGATACTGTCCTTCGTCAACTGGAATCTTTTTAAGTACTTCAATGCCCTTTTCTGTTTCACCCATCCTGACATAGGTGTATGATAGGTTTTCAAGTGTTTTTAAGTCTTCCGGGTAATTTTTTAGTGCTTTTTCATAATACCGTGCGGCTCTTTCGAAGTTCCCCAGCATAAATGATGTGTTCCCCAGATTGAAACAAATTAAACATTTACCGGCTTCTTCACCATCAAACAGTTCCATAGACTTCTTAAAAGCATTCAGCGCTTCCTCATACAACCCCTGCTTATAGCAAAGACATGCATAGTTATAGTAAAGAGTGCAGTATTTGCCTCCAGCCTTTGACAACGTATCATATATGTAAAGCGCGCCTTTCAGATCACGTCTGTTCATGAGCATATTTGCCTGTACGATGCACTTTCTGAAATTCATTCGTATTTCATCGGGCATCTCCTTAAGGTCATCCATTATTTCAGATGTCTGTCTCATTTTCTCAATATCATTGATGCCTTCATGCGGGAAGGAGGATTCGGAAGCTACGGAACGAGCTCTCTCTACAAGTCCCTCGAAGGTTCCATTTGATTTTACTTTGCGGGTCATTTTACAATAGTCGTAAATGAGCAGAAATGTTGGAGGAATGATTCCAAAAGCTATGTATACAGCTTCAACTAACATAAGAACTTCAATATCATTATAAAAACTCAGGACTGCCAATACTGATGCAAAAAACTGCAGGCTTACAGGTATCAGCATAAGCAGGCTTCTTCTTTTTATAGACCTGTATAAAGAATAGATTAGCAAAAGAAGCATCAATATGATCAAAAACCCGTTGACCACTGACATGCTGATCCCCCTAACCAATGACCGCATTCGGAACGATCACATCATAAATTTTTATCATTTTCAGTCATCTGCATCTCGTACCATTGCTGCTTTGTAATCAGTATCTGTCTGGGCTTACTTCCCTCAAAGCCGCCAACTATGCCTCTGGCTTCCATTTGATCCACGATCCTTGCCGCTCTGGCATATCCAACCTTGAATTTACGCTGTATAAGTGAAACTGAAGCCTGACCTGCCTCCATTACCATTTCTATTGCTCTTGGAAGCAGCTCGTCATTGTCGATGTTGTCGTTGGAAGCTGGCTTATCTTCATTATTAATTTCCTCGATAATATTATCATCATAAACGGCGTTGCCTTGAGCCTTCACATACTCAACAACCCTTTCTACTTCTGCATCTGTTATATTGGCACCCTGAACTCGTATGGGCTTTGCTTTTCCAACCGGGTGCAGCAGCATATCGCCCCTGCCAAGCAATTTTTCCGCACCAGCCATGTCAAGTATGGTTCTGGAATCCACCTGCGAAGATACTGCAAAGGATACCCTCGAAGGTATATTGGCTTTGATGACACCTGTAATGACGTCTACCGATGGTCTCTGAGTAGCCAGTACCAGATGCATACCCGCAGCTCTTGCCATCTGTGCAAGCCTGCATATCGCATCTTCCACATCATTGGGTGCGACCATCATCAAATCCGCCAGCTCATCTATAATTATGACTACCTGCGGCATGATCGGCTGTTCACCTGTTCTGGCCATGAGATCGTTGTAACCCTTGATATCTCTCACCGACTTGTCAGCAAAAAGCTTGTATCTGTTAACCATCTCCTGGACAGCCCAATTGAGCGCTCCAGCTGCCTTTTTGGGCTCAGTCACAACCGGTATGAGAAGGTGCGGTATCCCGTTATATACACCCAGCTCAACGACCTTCGGATCTATCAAAAGCAGCTTTACTTCCTCCGGGGAGGATTTATAAAGCAAGCTAACAATCAGGCTGTTTATACATACACTTTTACCTGAACCGGTTGCGCCAGCTATCAGTAGATGAGGCATTTTTGCAATATCTGCAATGACTGTTTCCCCGGATATGTCCTTACCCACAGCAAATGCCAGCTTTGATGCGTGCTGTGCAAATTTATTTGATTCTATGACGTCCCTAAGGCGAACCATATTTACTTCCTTGTTTGGCACTTCAATGCCTATAGCCGCCTTTCCCGGTATCGGGGCCTCGATCCTAATGCCGGGAGCTGCAAGATTCAAAGCTATATCATCCGACAAGTTTACAATCTTACTTACCTTGACACCGGCGCTGGGCTGCAGCTCATATCTGGTGACTGTCGGTCCCCTTGTCACATTCACTACTTTGGCGGACACTCCAAAGCTTGTGAGAGTATCCTCCAGCTTTTTAGCGCCCTCCAATACCTGGTTTCTATAATTCTTTGAATTTCCTGCATCAGAGGTCTCTTCAATTAAAAGGTCGTATGGCGGATATGCATATTTTATATTCGTTTTAGCAGGAGTTGAGCCAACACCTTTAATGACGATCTCCTGAAGTCCGGGACTATTTTCGGAGCCTTTAGTGATACTGTTTACATTCCTGGCCGCCTTCTTTTTTTCTTTTCCCTTTTTGATGTCGCCAATGACCAGCTCCAGTGGAGACTCGTCAGGAGTTTCAAAACTATTTCCCAGAACATCATCCTCTGAAAAAACAGCTTCTGATTCCTGTATATCCCTCTTGGCAGCAGTTTTTCTTGATTTTTCTTTGTTCTTCAGTTCTCTGGCGGTTTTTTCGATCTTAAAATCTATTACCTTTGGTTTTTTATCAAAGCGTAAGGATATTTCATCTCCATCCTCTTCTATAAAAGGCTGCATATCATCCTCTTCTATATTCTCGCGGTATGCTGCTGCTTTTTTATTAATAAACAGAATTCTGATACTCTTGAAAAAGGCTGATATTGATTTGTTTGTGAGCAATATAATGTCTACAAGTGATAGTGCCATTAGTATAATTATCGTCCCCGGAACATGAAATGTGACAAGAAACGGTAAACTCAGCAGGCCGCCAAGAACGCCTCCTCCCATTAGTGAAGCTCCATCGGTATAGAACATCTCAAGAGCCTTGAACGGAGTGAGGCCGTTATAGTGCTCCGGCTTGTAGTTGCCTGTCTGTATCAGCGCTGATACGAGGATGAATAGTACAAGAACATATATCGGCTTTCTTTGCAGATTAAGCTTTTCGTGTGCAAATATAAGAAGCACACCGTAAAGAATCACGATCGGAGGAATCAAAAATGCCGGGATACCAAGCATCCCAAGAGACGTTTCTCGTATAAATGTGCCAAACATTCCAATGGAGTTTTTAAAATAAAAACTCATCAGCATCAGTATTCCCAGAGCAAGTACTAATATACCCTGTATTTCATTTAAATAGCTTACCTGATATTTCTGTTTGACCTTGTATTTCTTTTTCCTTTGTGTCTTCTTACCTCTCAAAATTCCACCCCCGGTGTGTTATCAGTCAAGGGACACTTCTGTGTAGCCGCTCTCCGATGTAAAAGCTGCGAAATGTCCCTTTACTTTGCTCCTTGTAAAGGAGTGTTACTCTGCTCTCTTTCAAAAGGGACATGCCTCATCTGTAGTTCACTGCCTCATACAGAGGCGGCTCCCTTAACCTTTCAAAGGGGGGCATTCCTTCACTTGTGACGCTAACTCGCTGCAAAGAATTGTCCCCTTAACACTATACCACAATTTCACCTGATATTCCAGACTTGACCACTTTATGCACTTGCTCAACCAAGTTGAACAATTTGCCTCACATAATATTAAAATAAGTAAACTGCTCAAAAAATGCAGGTTTAGGGTAAAAAATTTAGGAAAATATAGAGCATCAAATCCCGTACAGATACAGCTAAGAGTTAACTTTATCAAATTCGTCATTACCGGCAGCTGACAGCCTGAATCGGCACAGAAAAATATATTATAAACCATTTTTATCAAAATAAAGGATTTTGGCGATTTTTGTATAATATTAAACATATAAATATATTATTATGTTATATAATAAAACTATGAAAGTTGGTGTTATATGAAGATATTAACATCGTTACTCGAATTTCTGAAAAAAGCTTTCATTTCTGTAAAAAATCTGCCGCGTTTGTTCAAGGGTATAAAAAAGATCCGTACAAAGCTGATACTTGCATTCATGATCCCTATATTGCTGATCGCATTGCAGGGAGTCACAACATATAATAACTCATCGAAGATGGCCAAAGGAAATATAGAGAATGCATCTGTCGCATCGATAGAAAGTTCCGGCAAATATATGGATGTAGTGCTCAAGACGGTAGAAAACCTGTCAGGCCAGATTTTTGCTGATATTGACATACAGAACTATCTGGTAGGCAAATATAGCACAGATGATATGTATGAAATAAATAAATTCAACAGGAATGTGGAAAGCACACTGATCAATATGGCTCAGTTCACTCCGGAAATTAGCAGATTAACGCTTATTCCAACTGATGATAACATATTGCCTATTACAACAGGCAGAATCAAATCGCTTGCAGGTTTCAGCGATATTTCAGAAGCATCCTTCATTAAAATAGCACAGGAAGATATAACCCGTGGTACATGGTTGGGAGCACACGATGAACTGGATGAAAGGTTTGAAATGACAAAAGAAAATTACTTTCTTTCATTCATCAGGATCATTCGAAGCACAACATCCCTTAAAACGGTTGGTGTTGTTATAATAGACCTAAAGCCTGATGTTATTCGGGAAATGACCGAATCACAATTGATGCATGACGGACAGTTGTTCAGCCTGATCACTCCTGACAACAGAATCATGACCAACAGCATCGATGTAACCGGAGAAGACACACTGATCGATCAGGATTTTTTAGAGAGAATAAGAGCATCTGAAAAAGCATTAGGCTCTGAAAACGTTGAGTTGGATGGAGAACAATATCTGATGGTCTACAGAAAGCTATCCGACACCGGAAATATACTGCTTGAATTGATCCCGGAGAAAGTTCTCATCGCATCTACGCGACAAATAATTTTATTTACTGTAATAATGGCTTTTATAGCGGCAATACTGGCATTTACCACAGGCATACTGATGGCAAGCAGCATGGGAAGAACCATAAACAGGATAATTAGTGCATCTGTCAAAGCGGCTTCAGGAGATATGACTGTCACTCTGCAATCAAGGAGAATGGATGAGCTTGGCACATTGACCAGAAGCATCAATTCGATGATTGTCAATATGAGAAGGTTGATCGAGCAAGCGTTAGGCGTATCAGTAAAAGTTACCGAATCTGCCAATACGGTATCTTCCACATCACTTCAGGTATCTAATGTGTCAAAGGATATTACGCGAGCTATTCAGGAGATATCGACCGGAGCATCGGCTCAGGCAACTGACGCAGAACAGGGTGTCGAGAAAATAAGCCTGCTGGCTGAAAAAATAAATGATGTCACAAATAACGCAAAGTATATCGATGATCTGACAGGAAACGCAAAGGCGTTGACGCAAAGCGGTCTTTCCACAGTAGAGGATCTGGATGTAAAGGCCGGAAGGACAACGGACATTACCAAAGAGATCATGGAAGATATAAAGCAACTGGATGTCCACTCTAAATCTATCGGAAAGATAGTCAAGGTAATAAGCGGGATAGCAGATCAGACTAATCTTTTGTCCCTCAATGCAGCAATTGAAGCTGCCCGCGCAGGCGAAGCAGGCAAAGGCTTTGCTGTCGTGGCTGATGAAGTTAGGAAGCTTGCGGAACGCTCTATGGAGTCAACCCGTGAAATAGCTAATATCATTAAATCGACCCAGGACCAGACTGCAAAGACTGTAGAAAAAGCAACAGCAACAGAACTTATACTAAAATCACAAAATGATGCCGTACTCGGAACCATAGATATATTCAACAGGATCATGGGATCTATGGAACTGCTGTCAGAACAGGTTGAGCAAATCATGTCCAGAATAACAGAGATGGAGGATAATAAGGCACAGGCCATCAATTCCATCCAAAATGTATCAGCAGTGTCTCAGGAAACTGCGGCCTCTTCCGAGGAGGTTACCGCCTCCACCGAAGAGCAGCTGTCATGCATAGAGGAGCTTTCACGATTTGCAGACGAACTGAAAGCATCATCAGAGGAACTGCAGGAGGCTATATCCAAGTTCAAACTGGAATAACCGATGCTTACAAAGGGGCTGACAGCATGTCAGCCCTTTACTATTTCAAATCACTTTCCCTCAGTACTCTTCCCGGCTGAAATGCCGGATCCAGAAATGTTGACGGACACGTACTCATAAGCCTTGATATTTTATAATCCCTGTCGCCGGTCTGTGCTACTATCACTTTCTCTCCCCTGTATTCAGCTTCAAAATATCTGATGCTTTTTGTATCATCATATCCGTCAAATACGATTTCCGGAGACACTATTGAGTACAATATCATTGCAGCTCTCCTCCTGTTACTATTGCGCCTGTGCTTGACTTAAGCCTTCTGTGCTCTATCAATTCATACAATTTATTCATTGCATTGGACAGTCCTCCGACTTCATTAATAAGTTTGTATCTAACAGCATCCTCTCCGAACAGTACAGTGCCTACATCATTAGCGAGCTCACCTGTTTTTAGCATAAGCTCCCTGAAGTCATCCTTTGATATCCCTGAATTTTTTGATACAAACTGAACCACTCTCTCCTGCATCTTGTCAAAATACTCGTAGGTCTGTGGTACGCCAATAACCAGACCATTAAGCCTGATAGGATGTATTGTCATCGTTGCAGATGGAGCAATAAATGAATGATCTGTGGAAACTGCCATAGGCACGCCTATGCTGTGTCCGCCTCCCAGCACAAGGGAAACCTTTGGCTTATCCATACTTGCAACCATTTCTGCAATAGCAAGTCCTGCTTCGACATCGCCTCCGACTGTATTTAAGATCAGCAGCAGACCTTCTATTTCAGTATTCTCCTCTATTGCTACAAGTTGGGGAATCACATGCTCATATTTTGTCGTTTTGTTTTGCGGCGGTAGTATAATGTGACCTTCGATCTGTCCGATTATAGTAAGACAATGAATATTACCTCTTGGGTTGGAAACCGTCATCCTTCCCAGTTCTTTAATCTCGTTGATTTTTTCATTTTCCTTGTTTACTTCGGCCTGTGCTGCTTGAGAGACCGATGCCAGGTCTGGTATGACTCTGTTCTCATCCTTTGTCATAAGCACCTCTTCATATTAGATTAGATTCACTAATATATTATTGTACAATGAATGAAAAAAATGCAGAAACACCAGCCTTTAAGCTGGTGTTTCTGATAATTGTTATGAGTAAGTCTGTAAGCCGGGTTCTGTATTAGATAATCATCTATCTAGGTCATACATTTCTGTATGGCTCAAGCCACCTGCCCGGGACTGGCGGGCTACCAATGTGTCCCTCTGCGGTGTTGCTCCGGATGGGGTTTACATAGACCGGCAAGTCGCCATGCCGCTGGTGAGCTCTTACCTCACCTTTCCACCCTTACTTAAGTAGTAATACCGGAGGTATTACGCATTAAGCGGTATATCTCTGTTGCACTTTCCTTGAAGTCGCCTTCACCGGGAGTTACCCGGCACCCTCGCCCTGTGGAGCCCGGACTTTCCTCAGACACGGCCTTTCGGCACTGTGCCTGCGATTATCTGGCTTACTCATGATTTTTGCGGAAGCTGTTATGCTTCGTTGGACTATTATAATAATCCATATTTGCAAAATAGTCAATAGGTTATAAATGGGTCCTTCTCCTGCTTGAAATGAATAACTTCAGTCTCGGGAAATCTTTCTGACAGCGCAGCTGCAAGATAAGGCAGCACGATCCTTTCAGTATTGAAATGACCTGCATCGATAATACACATATTGGACTCACGTGCATCAAGTGCCGTATGGTATTTGAGATCTCCCGTTACTAAAACTTCGGCACCTGTCAGAAGCACAGCATCCAGATCATCGTCGAAACTGCCGCTGAAAACCGCTGCCTTCATAACGCCTGCGTCAGCTTTTCCTGCTGCTCTTACACAAGGCACCTTCAGACACTTTTTTACATGAGCTACAAAAGCATCAAAACTCATCCTTTCCTTCAGCGAACCGACTCTCCCCGGACCTTTGCCTATCAAAGCGGTATCATACAGACCAAGAACCGATGCCAGCTGCGTATTTACACCAGCTTCTGCATAATCCAGATTTGTATGGGCTGAGATAATGTTTATACCGCTGCGGATCGTTGAGTATATCTGCCGTCCTTTTACGTTGTCTTCACTTACACTCTTAAGTCCCTTGAAGATCATAGGGTGATGTGTGACAATCAGATCAGCCTTTATACTGGATGCCTTTCTCAAAGCAGCATCTGTGACATCAAGGCACACCAGCATTCTTTCGACTTTACCATTGATGCTGCCGGCGATCAATCCAATATTATCCCATTCCTCCGCCAGATCTGAAGGTGCAATTTTTTCCATAAAATTCAATACATCTCTGCACCTGACCATGAACATTTTCTCCTTCCTACTCATACCGCCTTTAGAAGTGTTTACTTCATTGCTCCTTTAGAAGTACTTTTCTTCATTTCGGCTGGAAGAGTGTCTGCAATTTGTCTCTTATCTCAATACAGGTCTGAGTATCCATAGACGTTTCATCCTCCAACCGCCTTACTTTTCCTGGGTCTGAGCGTGATCGCCCAATTATTATCCTGTTCAGCTCTCCGAGCTTTTTCTCAAGATATTTATCCAGCAGATGATTATTGTCTTTAAATACCATCTCACCTATGTAATATGTGAATTCATCCTTTTTCACGTTTTTGCCTGTCCATTCGGCTTCCATAAGACAATAAAGCTTTCCGGAGTCTTCAATCAACTTTTCAGCGGCGATTTTGAAGCCGTTTTCATAAAGCCATCTGCGCAGCGCATCTACAGCATTGTTTGGCTGAAGTAAAAGTCTGTGTGACTTTTTTGCCTTTTCAAAAGAATCCGACAGTATTTTTCTTATCAGCGGGCCACCCATTCCTGCTATTACAATCACATCACATTCAGAATCATCGATTGGATTAAGACCGTCTCCAAGCCTTGTTTCTATATTTCCTTCAAGACCGAACTTTTTTATGTTAGCCACAGCTACCCTAAGAGGTCCCGGTCTCAGATCGGCTGCCAGAGCCCTTTCGCATTTTCCTGCCGTCACTGCTTCTATCGGTATATATGCGTGATCTGTACCTACATCTGTAATCACTCTGCATTGCGGAATACTTTCTGCTATCTTCCTAAGTCTAGTATTTAGTTTCATTTGCATCTCCAAACGTAATAAAACAACTGCTAAATGTACATGCTTAATTATACACTAAAATATTATGAAATGGAGTACATTATGTATGAGCAGAGCATATTCAAGGAAATCGGTCAAGGATGTTGAAACTGCAGCTGAAACTATTTTTCCTGACAGTCTTGGAAGCGGAACACTGAAAAAGATGAATGAAGGAGCTTCGAAGCTTACGGTAACGCTAAACATGCATTATGACAGGCCATTTGATGACACCACTGAAAAAAGAGCATAACAACAATGATAAATATGATATTTCAGCTAACTATTGATAAGCCGGGTAATAAAAAAGAGCAAGGATACTTCCCTCACTCTCTGTGGTGGGCCTTCAGGGACTCGAACCCCGGACCAACCGGTTATGAGCCGGTTGCTCTAACCAACTGAGCTAAAGGCCCTTATGGCTCCTCAAGTAGGACTCGAACCTACGACCCTGCGGTTAACAGCCGCATGCTCTACCAACTGAGCTATTGAGGAACGAAACAAATAATATTATACTTTCGCACACTGTACAGGTCAAGTGCTTTTATAATAAAATTTCTCGATCTTAGCAAAACATAATATACTATCTGTTTTTTTCGCTCTGTTTTTCGTCGATGCTTCCGCTTTCATGAGCTTCAAATATTATTCAGCTCCCGGTCTCCACTCCGGCAGCAGATCTCTGAATTTTGAAGCGTGCCTGCCTTCGTCCTCAGCAAATTCTTTAAAAACCTGCTTTAATTCATCATCCTCGATCCTTTTGGAATACATCTCAAAATCCCGTACAAGCTCCATTGAGTTCTCCCATGCTCTTAAAAGCCTGTCATATGTCGTATATTCTATCTCAGGAAGAGCTTCATTTCCTATCCTTTTGTCCATATCATCCCTCCTGTTTTTATCTTTTGCAGACCCTTGCCGGCCTATGACAGGAAAAATAATCTTTGAACAAAGTCAGCTTATGTTTTCTGCTGATTAATCTAGATAATCCTTCAGTTTCTTACTTCTGCTGGGGTGTCTGAGCTTACGTAAGGCCTTGGCTTCAATCTGCCTGATTCTCTCCCTTGTTACGTTAAACTCCTTCCCAACCTCTTCAAGTGTCCTGGCGCGTCCGTCGTCAAGTCCAAATCTCAGTCTTAATACTTTCTCTTCTCTCGGTGTTAATGTGTCCAGTACACCTAGCAGCTGTTCCTTAAGGAGTGTGAATGCAGCAGCTTCAGCCGGAGCGGGTACATCCTCATCGGGTATGAAATCGCCAAGATGACTGTCCTCTTCCTCTCCGATAGGAGTTTCAAGAGACACGGGCTCCTGAGATATCTTCATGATTTCTCTTACCTTTTCAACGGACATATTCATTTCCTTGGCGATCTCCTCTGGATGAGGATCTCTGCCCAGTTCCTGCAGAAGCTGCCTGGATACTCTTATCAGCTTGTTTATGGTCTCCACCATATGCACAGGTATTCTAATTGTCCTTGCCTGGTCGGCTATGGCTCTGGTTATGGCCTGCCGTATCCACCATGTGGCATATGTGCTGAATTTGAAACCTTTTCTATAATCAAATTTCTCTACAGCCTTGATCAATCCAAGATTACCTTCTTGTATAAGGTCAAGAAACAGCATTCCTCTACCCACATAACGCTTTGCAATGCTAACAACAAGCCTGAGGTTTGCTTCGGCCAGCCTTCTTTTTGCCTCATTGTCGCCCCTTTCCATCCGTAAAGCAAGTTCCACTTCTTCTTCGGCAGTCAGAAGGGGCACCTTTCCTATCTCTTTCAAATACATCCTTACAGGATCATCGATGCTGATACCTTCAGGGAGTGACAGATCCAGCTCCTCCTCAGTATTCTGCATTTCCTGTACTTCTGCATCGATATCTCCGACGACATCGATACCCATATTTTCAACAGTTTCATATATTTTCTCTATATGTTCGGGCTCAAGCTCGACTTCTTCAAAAGCATCCATGATTTCCTTATATGTCAGCATGCCTTTGGATTTACCCTTTTCAACCAGTTCCTTCAGGATTGATTTCCTGTTAGTGTTTACCGTTTCATTATCCTGTGTCTTCATCATCAGCCCCTCCCTTCTATTCTATATTCGGGCATATTTTTTATCCTGCTTATCTCCTGAATCAATGTTTTCAACTCCAGTTTCAGTTTATCGGATCCGCCTTCCGGCATACCGACTTCATTTTTCAACATTTCGATGACTTGATCACGCCTCATTTCTGCTTTCATCAACTCTATATCCCTAATTTTACCCAAAATCGCCTTTTGATTATCATCACAATGACATTCTTCATTTAAAATCCTCGCAAATGCACCTGATTCGTCGTCAGATATGATATTCATCAATTCAGCGGGCGTTATGCCCTTGCGTTCCTCTATCCTCTTGTAGCATATTTCTGCTATCCTGTTATTCTCTTCATCCAAATATTGACCAATCTTAAAATGCTCTTTTACAACAGTATATATACTGTTGTCAACACATAATAACGACAGTATAAATCGTTCATTATGCACAACCCTTTCTTTCGCAGTTGCTGCAGATGATGAAGCTTTATCAGCAGCCTCTACGGCTTTTGCTATTTTAAGACTTTGCTTTGCAGCAGGCCTTGTTCTTCGTATTACTTCAGAAAGCATTGCCTCTTCTGATATTTCATATTCCCGTGATAATTTTTTTATGTACATTTCCCGTTCCATTACATTGTCGACTTTTGCCATCACCGCAGCAGTCTTGTTCAGAAACTTTATCTTTTCCTCAGTTATAGAAAGATCATGCTCCCCCCTTAACATTTTGATCTTATATTCGACAAGCGGAAGAGCATTTTCCGCAAGCTTCTTAAATTTGTCGGGTCCATTTTTCTTTATATACTCATCAGGGTCCTTGCCGTCCGGTACTGTAAGTACTCGAACATTACAGCCAATATCTCTGAGCAGATCAAGACCTCGTTGTGTGGCGGCTTGTCCGGCAGTATCTGCATCATATGATATAATGATCTCATCTGCATATTTTTTGAGAACCCTTCCCTGACTTTCTGTCAGTGCTGTGCCCAAAGAAGCAACAACATTGCAGATACCGCTCTGATGCAGTGATATGACATCCATATAACCTTCCACCACTATTAGGCTGCTGCTTCCTGAGTTTTTTGCAAAATTCAACGCATATAGATGCTTCCCTTTATTGTATACCACCGTTTCAGGAGAGTTCATATATTTGGGAAGAGCGTCATCCAGGACTCTGCCTCCAAAGCCTATCACATTACCTCTTACATCAAAGATTGGAAACATCAGCCTGCCCTTAAAACGGTTATATAAATGACCCGAATTGCTCTTTATTATAAGGCCGCTTTTTAGTAAAGCATCTTCGCTGATCTTCCTTGACTTCAGATATCTGTACAAATCATCCCAATCATCGTATGAATATCCGAGTCCAAATCTCCTGACAGTACTGTCTGATATCTCCCTTCTTTTTAGGTAAGCTTCCGCTGCTTTCCCTTGCCTTGATCTCAATGCATCATTAAAATATCTTGCAGCAATGAGATTTACATTAAGTACCTGCTGCTTAAGCTCGGCCCTTTCCTTCTCCTTTGGATCATCGCTTTCCGGCAGCAGTATTTTGGCTCTGTCTGCCAGCAGCTTCAATGCTTCTATAAAATCAAGTTTTTCAGCCAGAGATATAAACTGAAAAACATTACCGCCCTTCCCGCAGCCAAAACAATAAAATATCTGCTTTCCTGCCTCCACGCTGAAAGAGGGCGTCTTCTCCCTGTGAAACGGGCAAAGGCCGAAGTAATTCTTGCCTCGCTTTTCCAATTTTACATATTCTGAAACAACATCAACAATATCATTGCTGATCCTGATTTCTTCTATCAGCTCATCCGAATATCTTATGGAACCATCATCCTTTTACAGCATTTTGATGCTTTCAATGTTTGTATTGATATTATGGGTATGACTGCAGTTTTTATTACTTAATATTATACGGAGCATGCCCACCAAAATACTCTAAATAACTTCGACATAATTGCCTTTATTCCTTCTTTTTTGTAACTTTATATTACTTTATTTTTATTACGCATCTCTCAAATGAAATATTTCGGTAATAGAAAAATTTTATTACCGCAGATGCGAATAAATTACGAATATTAAAACCTCAAATCCAAGGGTAACTCAGATGAGGTTTATTAAGCATTCTGAAATATAACGCTTCTTTCAAATGAAATACTTCAATTATACAACGAGGCAGAACATTTCTGTCCGCCTCGATATATTCTACATCAATATATGTTATTCCTTCATTGGTGATAAGATTTTTGCAAGAAAAAATATGCATACAAAGATGCACATTTTTTTGAGAAGATGATCACGCACCTAAAATGTCGTCCAGTATGTATGGCAGCGATAGAGGCGTGACAGAATTTGCTGCCAGCAGGCTGATGAGTTCCTGCACCTTTCTCTTGCTGGTATAAATGCCCTCAATACGTTTGTTTTCGGTAAAGCCATCATTCATTTTTTTAGTGATCTCAATTCCATAGGTCTTTTGCAGAACGCCCTGGTCTGAATCGTTCATTTCGCTTTCCAGAAGATAATATTCAATTTCAAATCTATTATCCTGCTCACAGCCTTGTATACCCTTATCCACTTGCACACTCTTTTCAAAAAATCTGCTTGACATTGATGATAACCCCCCTAAAATAAAAGCTCATTGCATTGCATATTATAACTTATTTATGCCGCATGTCCTATAAAAATGTTTCGTGTACATTTGTTATGAAACATCAACTTTCGACACTAAAATAAAAAAACTCCAGTATAATCGAAAATATACTGTCGTTTTATTATAGCTTTTATCGTAAATATTTTTCTTTTTGTTTGCGAAGCTCAGATCAATTCAACTATTCTTAGTTTGTTTTCAGCTGACATATCTATATAGACATTATCAGATTTTACGATAGGCTTTGATATATTATAAGGATTGATATATACTATCTCACCGATAGCTCCGTTGTTGAGCTTAACGATTTCACCCATATAGTAGGATGCAATATTTTTAAGAAATACGCTTGCTACATGGTGATCCAGGATGCCAAAATTGTCCTTTTCAATGCTTTCGATAACGTCAAAGGGGCATACTCTTTCTCTATATGCTCTGTTGGATGTCATTGCGTCATATATATCTGCGACAGCTATTATCTTCGCTGTTTCGTGGATCTGATCGCCCTTTAGGCCAAAAGGATACCCTGATCCGTCTTCTCTTTCATGATGCATCAGAATTCCCTTTAAGATATCATCATTCATGCCTGAAATATTCTCTACGATCTTAAACCCATATGCAGAGTGCCTTTTGATCTCTTCAAACTCATCTGCATCAAGCGGACCCGGCTTATTCAGAATCTCCTGATCCACCTTGCTTTTACCGATATCATGCAGGAAACCTGCCGTCACCAATGATTTCAGTTTTTGATAATCAAACTTCAGCCATTTGCCTATAAGCATCGAAAGCAACGATACATTTACACTGTGAGTATACAGGTATTCTCCTGACGCTCTCATTTCGGTAATACAAGAAACGATATCTCTGTTTTCGTTTATCCTGGCCAGAATAGAGCTGGTTGCGGTATTCACCCGCTGTGTATCGATTTGCTTGCCATTGGATATGTCATGAAGAACGCCTTTAACAGAATTGAGATTTTCATTGTACTGCGCTCTGAACAGTTCCGATCCGCTAACCTCTATCATATCGCCGACAGAATCATAAGCCTTAATTCTGGTAAAGCCCAAATATCTGATGCGGTCAATAATATATTCATCCAAGACTGTCCCGTCCGTAATGATCACTGCCCCATATTCATTGTAGATATCCTCTGCAATCTTCATTCCTGGTTTACAGTCAAATACGCTCACAAAAACCTTTCTCATACGCTGCTCCTTATTGATTTTTGCTTTTTACGGGTACATTTGTCATTTTCTTTTATTTTACCACAAATTTTTCAAATAGTATATTTATATATTTCCTACGTTTGTGTCAAGTAAACGTGGGCAAATTTCTCATTCACCTTGTAGTCTGTATGTTCGAACCCCGTTTGTCTATTCCGTTCTATATACTACATCAGGGTCTGCGTTCTCATTATACTACATCAGGGTCTGCATTCTCATTATACTACATCAGGGTCTGCATTCTCATTATACAGAGTCTGTACTCTCATTATACAGAGTCTGTACTCTCATTAATAGTGACGCCTGCTGTCGTATGTGGAACGAAAACCACAACCACCCCGTCTGTGACCCAGCTTTCCCGGACATCCTGCCTGACCTGTGAAGTGATATTTATCATCCGATCAGATGAAGTCGTTTTAAATATATGTTCTGCCATTTGTTTTCCCACCACTCCTTTTTATTGGATCGTTTGTCTTACATCAGCAGTGTTATTGTAGTTTGGCAATATAAGCTGTTTGCAATGGACAAAAATGCGAGTTTGGGACGGTTTGGTCAACATAATCCGGTGTTTTACTCGTTTATTCACAAAAAATACACCTTTATTTAGAAAAAATCGTCCCATACTCGAATTTTTGTCCAGTTCGCTTATTGACACCTCGTTATGCGACTTCGTTTACCCGCTTATATAAGGTTCGCTTCATCGGCACTTCGCCCATCAGCGTCTTGATGCCTGTATTCCGAGTACCCTTATGTCTCAATGCTGCTCGGTCCCTGGTCTCCTCCAGTATATTATCTGTCTCTGCCAAATATTTCTGCATCAGTGTTCTTGCTGCTACCTCGCAGCTCGTTTCATAAAATATTCTCTCAATTTCTTTGTATGTTATCGTTTTGCAGCTAAACTATTCATACCATGCCTCCTGTTTTTGTTGTCTTGTCAACTTCTAAACTACAGGAAAATCGTGATTATTGGAAGACCTCTTTTGAGGTTTTTCCATATTTTTTGCCTACGATGATTTTACTCTAAGATTTCCTGCTGGTAAAGATTAAAACTTGATAGTCATACTATATTATGTTAACATACAATGGTCACTGATTGGTAATTATGCATATACGGAAAGGGGGGTTGGGACATGCAGTCGAAGCAGTCGAACCGTACAAGCAAAATAGAAAAAATAAAATCAGCGTTTAGCAGAATGCAAAAGCTTCCCAAGACCCTGATAAAATTTGGCACATATACTTTCCTTGGTATATATATCATAGGAACAGTTTGGGTTATACTTAACAATACGCTGCTTCCTTATGACCCGTATTTTGATATGGTTTCAAAGGAAATAGTAAAAATCAGCTTCATAATAGCTGCTGAAACTGTCATAGGAAGCCTTATTATGGATTTCGTGTTTAAAAAATAAAACCAGCCGGCACATTATTTTAATGCAGCCGGTTTTTTATTGCGAGGTAGGAGGAAGTACAGCATCTGAATGATGAAACGTCAACCTCAGCTTGATACTGATCACTGTAAATGGTAATGAATCAAAACAACAAGAAAGATAAAAACAACCCCTTATGATCAAACTTGTATCCGCCGCCAGGCGTTTTTAGCCTGAAATGGACTCATATGCGATTGCTACAGCTTCTCTGGTGTAAGGTTGAAATCATCTTTGTCACAGTATATGAGTATATGAGCAGGATAGCAGTTCAGATCATTATCGAGGAACTGAAAACTGATTTTATACTCATCGCAGTAGCTTGTCACAGTCTCCAGCTCTTCAGCATTTTCCACCACGACCACAGGATAATAGAATGTTTCCATAAACGACCTCCTGTTGCAATTATTAGAAATCCTCTTTAATCTGTTCTGCAGATACTATTTTAGTATAGAGTAATTTTATCAATTCAATGTCATAGCTTTCATATATTCTTTCTATGAGCTTCATTATTGTCATTATTTCATTTTCTGCTGATACTACAATATATTTTATGTCATTTGGAGCAAAGCTAAGCTTTGCCATACCAGCCACTTCAGAATCAGCTTTGAGTCGTACTGGCAGGTCATTGAACTCTTCTTCCGTTAAACTTAATATATCAGTATTTTTATTGTCAGTCAAGAAAGGTACCCATCTCCACTCCCTCTCATCATAAAACCTTTTATACATGTCTCTTCTGCCATCCTTTACATAACCATCATACAATTTGACATGCCTCAGGATGCTTAGTATGGAAAACATGCCCGATGTGTCAGAAAATCCGGCATTTTCATTGCCATTACCTTTGTTTCTGTCCCTGCCCTCTCTGAAACCTGCCAGAAGTGATCTTATATAGCTGCTAAGGTCTGAGTTTTGATGTAGGTAAAGAACAGGGTTTATTTTATTGACTATTCCCCATTCTTTCTTTAAGCCGATACCGTATCCTCCGTAAAAATCAAGATGCTCATGAAGCTGTGACAATGGCAGGTCACAAAAACATGTCATGGGAAATGCCAGCCTGAATTCCTTATCAGATCCGCTAATAAGATTTGGGTAATTCTCCAGGCAGAACCGCGGAACAAAAAAGTTTTTAAGTATATCCAGCAGATCTTCCATGCTCCTTGTAAAATGAAAAAGAGCATTTGAGCTGATAACTATAAGGTGTCATCTCCTGTGCATCATAATGTATAAATATTTTACCCAATTTTGAATTGCTGATGAATATATTTTTACTGGATTATTTCTGTGATCTCATATTATTTGATCAAATTATTTTCATTATAGATCACACCGCAGCTCTCAAATCTCTGGAGCAGTCCTTCTCCGGCAAAGGTACGCTGATACTTGCCCTTAAGCGTTCCATCCAGTATTCCTTCAACACCCCTAATAAGCTCAGGGATTATCCCTTTAGATATAGGTGCGCTGCTGTGTGCGGGCAACAGCATATCGAACCTGTCAGATATAGATTCAAGCTTTTTCAGGCTGGAAAGATAAACCTCCAGCGGTTCAGACTCATCTAAATACAACCACATATCACCCTCAAGAACCGAATCTCCTGTAAACAGCATTCTGTTCTTAGTGTCAAGCAGTACAATACAGCCCGGAGAATGTCCGGGTACTGAAATAACCTCTATTTTCCTGTCTCCAAGATCGAATAAATGATTATCACCAATCGGAATTATGCCCCCCGGTTTCTCACAGCTCCAGGAGTCTATTGAAAAGCCGTCAGGATGAGAGCCTCTGATGACATACTTTATAGCCCATCTCCGGCTCTCCTCTGAAAAGCATCGCTGCAGCAAGGATATGTCATCCTTTGATACATGAATATCATCAAATTGATAATCACCGCCCACATGGTCCGGATGGCCATGAGTATTGACAACTGAATAAGGCAAATCGGTATACTCGCGCACGACCGCAGGCAGATCTCCTATTCCCCATCCAGTGTCTATCAAGAGAGCCCCTTCGCTGCCTCTTACAATATAAATATTGCTTTGCCCCCTGTCATCGAGCATAAGGATATCGTCTGTAATCCGTTCCTTCTTAAACCATTCCTTACTATTCATATATGACCAGTCTCCCTCGCTAAATTATTTTAACGTCGCATCCTAAATCAAAACCCTCTGTAAAACCATCTTGTCGGAAGCAAAAATGTCCATGGCATAGTCACTATCGAAAGTGTCAGCGCTATTTTAAGGCGCAGCCTTTTATCTTCGACTTGCTTTGCAAAAGTAAATTTATAATTAAAAAAGAAGATGAATATTCCCGAAATCAGTAATGCCAGAATAACGATGCTCAGTGCTGCCGGATGACTGAAGGGATCGTAGTTGATCGCTGAGGTGACCTCATATGGCAATCCCGGTATATCTCCGATCATGCCTATGATAAATAATATGCCGGCTCCGATTATATCCGCCACAAACCCGAAAAGCCATACCTTTACTATGGTATTTTTGTAGAAAGGCTTCAGTTCGATTTGCTGAACTGCAAGCCTGAAAATGAAAAAGCATACGAGTATGACAACAGAATCAATCAAAAAATTTCCGAACAAGGTAATAAAAATCATTGGCGGAAGAAATAGTGCAAACCATATAGGAAAGATCACATTATACAGCTTTACATGCTTCATTAATTCACTCCTTAAATATACGCAGGAACAAAACTGCTCGATTTGGTAATATTAAGCATATGCCTTTATGCGCTTTTATTGCTGATCATCTATTTTCTATAAACTATCATAACATAAATTACCACTATCTTCTATATTCAATTGATTTTATACATTCATTCTACTGCAGCCTTATAGAGGAAAGCATCAGCTATGTATCAAGTCTGATAACTCAAAACGACCGGTACGTATGTACCGGCCGTCTAATTGTTATGTTAATATTTGTATTTGTAACAGCATTATGCCTTTGCAGGTTTGCGAGCAGCAGCTCTTTTATTCAGCTTTCTTTCCTGCCACAGCATATACAGAGGACTTGCTATGAATATCGTCGAATATACACCGCTCACTATACCAACTACCAGAGGCATCGTGAACTCCCTGATTGACTGGATATTAAAGACTACTGAGAATATGAACAGTGTCAGTATCGCTATTAAGGTAGTGATCGAAGTGTTGATCGACCTTGATAGGGTCTGAAGCACACTCTTGTTCACGAGCTCTCTGATTGGTGTCTTGCGCATGATCTTAGAATTCTCTCTGATCCTATCATATATTACTATAGTATCATTTATTGAATAACCTATGATCGTCAGCATAGCCGCAACGAATGAATCGTTGAGAGGTATCTTGAAGAGCACGTATGCAGTGAATACGACGAATATATCATGTATCAGTGCAACAACTGCGAATACTCCTGCTGACAGACCATGCATAGCCCTGAATCTCCACCATACATATAAGATTATCAGTATAGATGAAAGAATTATAGCTCTTACCGCATTTGCCTTGAATTCATCACCGATGAACGGCTCAACACTGTTTACATTAACGCTTGCGTCCTGTGCGATATTGAACTCTTTCCTCAACGCATCTATTACTGTTGAACGCTCGTCATCTGTCAGAGTTTCGGTGCTCGCAATGTTCAAGACCATAAGATCGATCTTGTCTGCTTCATTTTCAGCATTGAATGTGGATGATTTATTAACATTGGCGGTTTTACCAATCGAATTCTTTACGATATCTGCTGCCAGTTCCGTGTTAAAGGTATCGTTTGGCATTTCTATCTGCATGATAGTACCGCCCTGAAACTGGATGTCCAACTTCACACCATTTACTAATAGACCGACTATACCGGCAATGAAGATGAGTATAGACAGTGCAAAATAATAATTTTTCTTCCCCATCAAATCTACCATGACTACACCTCCTTAACGCCATACAGCCAAGGCTTCCTGGCCATATCCAGATCCGTTGCGGCAGACAGCATCATCCTCGTAAGCAGCAGCGCCGTAAAGAAGCTGATGATTACACCGATGAACAATGTGTATGCGAATGAGATCATAGCGCCTGTTCCGTAGAAATAAAGTATCACTGCAACTATCAATGTAGTCACATTGCCGTCGATTATAGCGGTAAACGCTCTCTTGAAGCCGAGATCCACGGCGGCCTTGAGTGTTTTTCCCGAGCGGAGCTCTTCCTTTATTCTTTCAAATATAATTACGTTTGCATCGACACCCATACCAACCGAAAGAACAACACCGGCAAGTCCGGGTAGGGTCAGTGTAATGCCCATCCAGGAAACAAAATTCAGCGTCATTACAGCAAGAGAGAACAGAGCTATCGAAGCTATAAGGCCGGGAAGCCTGTAGTAGAAGATCATAAATATACAAATCAACATGAACGCTACTACGAATGCCCGAACCGTAATATCCAGCGCTCCTTTTCCGAGAAGAGGGCTGATTGCGTTTACCTGTTTGGCTTCAAGCTTGAAGGGAAGTGCGCCAGATCTTATTGTATCAGCAAGCTCCTTGGCTTCTGCAATCGCTTCCTCATCGTTCCTGTTTCCAAGAGTTATCACCGCATTTCCATCAGTGATATGAGCTTGTACTACCGGAGCTGAAATAAACTGATCGTCCATGAAAATGGCGATAGGCTGTCCTATAAGCCTGCCGGTAGCATCGGCAAATGCTTTCCTGCCGTTTTCATTGAGTTCAAGCACGACCTCCATGCCTTTCGTCTGAGGATTCTGAGCCGGGAGTGCGTTTACTACGTCCGTCCCCTCAAGTACAGTCCTGTCTGTAGGCAATGGATTATTGTTTTCATCGAGCTTATCAGCATCAACCTCCTGGAATGTAAGCAGTGCTGTTTCCCCGATCATATCAAGCGTCTTGTCAGGATTGAAATCTGTTTCCCCGGGAGCCCATGGTATCTGGACAATAACTCTGCCTGCATCCACATCGGTGCTTAGATTCCTGTCAAGTATGCCAACCTTGTCAAGTCTCTTACCGATAATTACCTTTGCAGTATCGAGTTCATCCTGGGTAGGTTTCCTGCCATCCTTTGTGACGGCATAAAGCATAGCGTCTATGCCCCCGTTTATATCGATGCCTGGAACAATATCATTGATGCCAGGTATCTTTACAAGGCCGAATAGACTGCCCGTGAAACAAATGTATGTCATCACGGCAATCAAGGCAAAAACGAGGAAAATTTTCAGCCCGTTGTTCCCTTTCATCTGTATAAATCCCCCTTTTTATAGTAACCAAATGCGGTCTTTTTTAGCCGCATGTGGTTATTATATTACTATCATTTCGGTGAGTCAATATAAAAGTACTTGCCGGCTGGAGGTCCTAACTGTATTTCCGCAAATCAAATCAGCTTCGAATCATTGATGAACAGCTGGAACTGAAGCCCTAAAAATGCTGCCGCTCTTCTGTTCATCGTCATTCTGACTAGAAATATCTCAAAATAGTCCATAACTGGACATATTTCCGTATCTATCTTTAGCACAAGGTCTGCCGTTTTTTTGTCACTGTCAACAGTTATTACCGATCTCTCAACCGCATAATTGACTCTGTCATGTATATCAAATGTTGAAATATCCGTGTTTCTGACCCTGCTCCTGTGCACATCGGATTTGTCAGCTAATATAAGCGCTGCCGATATATTACTCACAGAAGTACCAGTATGCTCATCATGGTTACCAATAGCCATCATAATCTGCGCAGCTTCATCATAATCCATACCCATCCTTGTCAGCATCTGATACGCCAATATTGCTCCTGTATGTGCATGATCATTTCTGTTTACTGCATTTCCGATGTCATGCAGATATCCTGCAATCCTGGCAAGCTCGATCTCCCTTTCGGGAAATTCCAGCTTTTCAAGTATGCTGCCCGCTGTGTCCGACACCAGCTTTACATGCCTGAAGGAGTGTTCAGTATAACCTAATACGCGCATCTGTGTCTCTGCAAGAGCAAGAAAGGTCTTAACCTCCTCACTTTTTCTTATGTCTTCTATTGTAAGCATAATGATACCTCTCAATTCAATGGAATCATATAAAACTTATTGTGTCTTTTACTCCGGGTCCAATTCGGCCGCCTTTGCCCAAAGAGCACATTCGACCCTCTTTTTTTCAAGCTCGCAGCCTATGTCATACGGCTTGTCCAGACAGTCGTTGAACTGCCATGCATTAGCAGCGCATCCGCCGCTGCAGAAAAACTTTGCCCAGCAGCTTCTGCATTCGTCCTTCGTGTAAATATTCTGCTTTCTGAACATACTGCTGATAGAATCGTCCGTATCGAAGCTGTTATTAACATTTCCCATTTTGAACTGCTCCATGCCGACAAACTGATGGCACGGATATAAGTCTCCCTCTGGTGTAACAGCCAGGTATTCATCACCCGAGCCGCAGCCCTTCATCCTTTTGATCAGGCACGGGCCTTGTTCGAGATCCATCATAAAATGAAAGAAATTAAAGCCTCTTAACTCCCTGTGTCTTTTAACATATTCAAGCGCCAATGCTTCATATTCCTTGTACAGCACCGGCAGATCTGCTCTCCTTAGATCGAAGCCTGTATCCTTTGCAGCAACCACAGGCTCCACCGATACCTGTTCGAAGCCCAAATCGGCCAAATGCAGAACATCCTTTGAAAAATCAAGGTTCTCCCGTGTAAACGTCCCTCTTACGTAGTAATTATCCTGTCCTCTGGATTCAGCCATATCCTTTATTTTGGGCAATATGTCGTCATATGTGCCTCTGCCGTCTGCCCTGTAACGCATCCTGTCGTTGACCTCGCGTCTTCCGTCAAGGCTCAGCACCACATTTCCCATATATTTGTTTATAAATCTCTTATGATCTTCATTTAGCAGTACGGCATTGGTGGTGATAGTAAACCTGAAATTCTTACCAGTGCTTTTCTGCCTCTCCAGCGCATACAGTACTATTTCTTTTACAGTGTCGAAATTCAGAAGGGGCTCTCCCCCGAAGAAATCGACCTCTAGGTTGCGTCTTGATCCGGACCTTTCGATAAGGAAGTCTATTGCCTTTTTTCCGACAGCTGTGGACATAAGTGTCCTTTTTGTACCGAAATCACCTGTAGAGGCGAAGCAGTACCTGCATCTCAGGTTACAATCATGAGCTATGTGAAGACACAATGCCTTGATTATGGATCTACCTTTACTGTTAGCTGAATAGGCGCTCAATTGTTCTTCAAATATATCATCTGAGAACAACTGCCCCACAGACTGTAATTCCCTTAATTCGGCAAGCGCTTCTCGCACAGTATCGCTGCTATATTTGCCTGATAATTCTTCTATGATCTCCTTGTCAGACTTATTAAAGATGTCAATTATTTCGTATGCAGCGTCATCAACGATATGTACGGCTCCACTGTTGACATCCAAAACTATGTTGCTTGCGTGCATCCTGTATTTGTGTACCATTTTTATCCCCCGTTTTGTACCGGCTTTGAATTCTGCAACGACATACTGATCAGTATTTCATTTGATACAGTCGGCTGATATCATTTCCGGACACAATAACAGCGAGAGGCGCACAGCCCCCCGCTGCCAAAATAAGCTCCAATTTTATCTCTTTTCACATTTCTGGTTGGCCACAGTACAGCTGGTCTTGCATGCTGATTGGCATGATGTCTGGCACTCGCCGCATCCAGTGTTTTTAATATCCTTTTTTAAAGCCGGAGTATTGATAGTCTTTATATGCTTCATATGTAGTCCTCCCGTATGAAATAATTTTCTTGAAATAAAGTCTGTGGTTTGCGTTGAATATTATAGCATACTTGTGCATTATTGAAAAGGTCAACCGTCGATATATTTATATTTGGTGCTCTTCCTTGAATTAACGCTCATTATCCCGCCTATTGCTCCTGTAAGTATGCCTATAACAGTCATGGTCACCACATTCCTGTCTATTGTAAAGTTTTTGAAGATAATACTGCTGAGCAAATAGAGGATGATCATGTAAACCAGGCCTACCATACTTCCGTTGAGCCAACCCTTGCTGCGCACCCCTCTCGTTGCTACAGAACCTGCAGTCAATACGCTTATGACAGTAATAATGACTACCATTGGCGTTACAAGCTTTTGCGGAAAATCCACATTTGTAAGTATGAGCGCAAAAAGCATGAATGCAGGTATAGTTATTATATAGGAAGCAAGAAGACCCTTTAGCAAAGAAAAAAGGTTGAGTCCTTCATACTCTTCCGGCTTTAGGTTTGAACCTGTCGTTCTGGGCATGAATATCACTCCTGTAGTATGTATATATCTTACTATATAATATTACAGAGCATACTATAATAGAACAAGGGTGTCAGACAGTGAAAACAAGTTCCTTCCAGTTGGTTTTTATGTGCTGAGCTTTTCTACCTAAGCAAAAAATCCCGCTGTATCTTTCGATATTGCACGGGACTCATTGCATTTATCAACATCATATGCATTTTTGCAGCCGTTATTACAAAACGATGCGTTATAATGCGGCTGTATTTCTGTCTGTCTTCTCAGGATTCGACCGGAGCTATTACTTCCTTGATGGCCCATTTCTTGAAATTGACCTTTGTTTTTTCAACACCGGTTTCTATTGTGATTTCGTCGTCCTTGATATTGACGATCTTACCTGATACGCCGCCGATCGTGGTGACATTGTCACCGACCTTCATGGCTTCGAGCATTGCTTTTGCTTTCTTGTCCCTCCTCTTCTGAGGCAGGAAAATAAGAAGATACATTATCAGGATAAAAAATACAAGGTAGCCCAGTGTGAGCCACAGACCACCGCCTTGTCCTTCTGGCATATACACCCTCCGTTCGTATAGTTTTATTTTATTATAGGCTATGTAACCTTAATAATCCATTTTATTGCTTATACCCATAAGAGCTGAAAAATTCATTTCTAAAATCACCCAGTCTATCATCCATTATAGCCTGTCTGACCTTTTTCATCAAGTCCAAAAGAAATTTTAGGTTATGCCAGGTAGTCAGCCTAATTCCCAGTACCTCTTGTGCCTTTAGCAGATGTCTTATATATGCCCGGGAATAATTTTTACAGGCATAACAGCTGCACTCGGGATCAAGAGGTGAAAAATCTCTTGCATATTTTGCATCGCGCGCTATTATTCTGCCTGCAGACGTCATAACAGTACCATTACGGCCTATGCGCGTGGGCAATACGCAGTCAAACATGTCTATACCGCGAATGGAGCCTTCCACAAGATAATCCGGACTGCCGACTCCCATGAGATATCTGGGTTTTTCTTCCGGCAGCAGTGGAACTGTACAATCAAGCATCTTATACATATCTACCGCAGGTTCACCTACACTAAGTCCTCCAATGGAATAGCCCGGAAAATCCAGTTCCACGAGTTCTTTTGCACTCTGCTGTCTTAAATCGGGATATACTCCGCCCTGCACTATACCAAACAGCGCCTGTTTCTCCGTATTAATATGAGCCTCTTTACAGCGGGCAGCCCATCTGGTGGTCCTCTCCAATGATTTCTTGGCATAGTCATAATCTGCCGGATATGGGATGCATTCATCAAACGACATAATAATGTCAGACCCAAGGTCATTTTGTATCTTCATTGCCAGTTCGGGTGTAAATACATGCTTTGAACCATCTATATGTGATTTGAAGGTAACCCCTTCCTCTTTAATATGTCTAAGGTCACTCAGGCTGAATACCTGAAAGCCTCCGCTGTCGGTCAGTATGGGCCTGTCCCAGTTCATAAACCTGTGCAGGCCTCCTGCCTCCCGTATAAGTTCATTTCCAGGCCTCATATATAGATGATATGTATTACTCAGGATTATTCCCGCTCCGACCTCCTTCAATTCATCAGGTGTCATTCCCTTTACTGTAGCCTGAGTGCCAACCGGCATGAAGGCAGGAGTATCAAAGGAGCCATGGGGAGTGTGTACAACGCCGAGTCTTGCCCCTGTTTGTTTGCATTTCTTAATCAGTTCATATTTTATCGCAGCCATTTTATCTCCTCAAATCATTCATATATGCCTTGTAAGCCTGTTTACCTGATCATTTTATCAGCATTGCATCACCGAAGCTAAAAAATCTATATCTCTGCTCAACTGCCCTTCGATATGCTTCAAGCACCGCATCCTTTCCTGCAAATGCACTAACCAGCATAATCAGCGTCGACTCAGGCAGATGAAAATTAGTTATCATTGCATCTATTATCTTGAATCTGTACCCTGGATATATAAAAATATCAGTCCATCCCGATGCAGGTCTGACACTGCCATCGTCCGTGCTGACTGTCTCGAGGACGCGGCAGCTGGTGGTTCCTACCGCAATCACCCTTCCTCCGCTTGCTTTAGTCCGGTTGATCACATTGGCACATGTCTCATCCAGATTGTAAAATTCGGAATGCATTATATGCTCTTCCACATTTTCTGATTTGACCGGTCTGAATGTGCCAAGTCCTACATGCAAAGTCAGATATGCTATACTTATACCTTGATTTGCCAGTTCATCAAGAAGTCCGTTTGTAAAATGAAGTCCCGCCGTCGGAGCCGCAGCAGATCCTTTGTACTTGGAATATACAGTCTGATAACGCTCAGGATCCTCGAGTCTTTTTGTTATATAGGGTGGTAATGGTACTATTCCGACTTTATCCAGAACCTCCTGGAAGACACCCTTATATTCGAACCGCACCAGTCTGTTGCCGCCTTCGATTACTTCGATTACTTCTGCACGAAGCTCATCTCCCGGGCCGAACATAAATCTGGCACCCGGCTTGGCTTTTCTGCCGGGTCTTAGGATCACTTCCCATATATCTGCCTTGATATTTTTCAAAAGAACAAATTCTATACCGCCGCCTGTTTCTTCTTTTCTGCCCAGCAGTCGTGCAGGTATTACCCTTGTATCGTTCAGGACAAGGCAGTCGCCCTCTCTCAAATACTCAATAATATCTCTGAAAACTCTGTGTTCAATATTACCGCTTGCCCTGTCAAGTACAAGCAGCCTTGAGCTGCTCCGTTCCTCTATCGGTTCCTGTGCTATCAGTTCTTTTGGAAGCTCATAACTAAAATCACTGGATTTCATTTCTCCTATGTTCTACTCCTTATCGCATCATATATTAGCTTTTACAAACTTATGACAATTATCCTCATAACGTTTCAGCTCAAAGAATTAGCTGCATCAAATGCAGCCATTTTTTATAACGCATCGTCTTATATAAAGGAAAGCATACTACATAAAATACCATTTTGCAATACAAACACTCTCAAAGCTTCAGTAAGGCTTTTATTATGAATCCTGCCGGTGCTGGCATTGCCTCTGCGGCTATTTCACATCGGTACCCTGGAAGTAGTGCCTGACTATATCGTCATATGTGATTCCGGCCTTCGCCATACCGATAGCGCCCTCCTGACTCATCCCAACAGCATGGCCCCAGCCCTTGCCTGTGAACGTATATGTTTCAGGTATAACAGTGGATTTATTGACAGCGCCTCCCGCACCAAGGATCGTGACCTTATTGTTCACGCCTGCAACTTTATTTACACCTGATGCTGTTATGACTTTTTTACCGCCAAGCTGTGTCTTTGCAGGATCTGAGCAGGCCGGCTTTTTTACAGGCGGCTGACTTGTCTTCTCCTCAACCTCAGTTGTTTGCTTGACAGCATCATTCTCCTGTATGTTCGATGAATCATTAGATTTGGCGGTATCACCTGTCTCTGAGTCTGATGCAGCTTCGCTGCCGGCTGTTTCATCAACGCTGTCTTTACTATCCTGATCCTCTTCAACATACAATTCCGGCTTATCCGACAACCCTGCTACAAAAACATCGGAATCTGTGGTAATGGTATAAAGCTGGCTGTCAAGTCCAAATAATGTGCGGCATTTTTCATTCGAATAATATTCAGGCTCTCCCCTGCTGGCTCCGGTCACTGCAAGCTGAGTGACCCTTCCCGTAGGTGCAGTCCGCATAATGGTGATTCCCAGAATGCTGCCGAGTCCGGGAAGCTTTGCCTTTACATCAGATGCTCGTAATGTCTTGGTCCATGTATAGATTTTCTCATATTTATCGCTGACACTGACAAGATAGGGATATGATGAACCCCATACGTTACGAACATCTTCAGTGCTTCCGCCTCCTGAAGCAAAGTAGTATACATGCTCTACAGGTTTTCCGTTATAGGTGATCACTTTGCCGCAGACCTCATCTATTGCTTTATTGCATTCGGGTAGCTCGACACTGTAGCCCTTATATACCTGGCAGTGCGTTGTTGCACATATATCAAAGCCGGTATTGCCGTGTTTGCCTCTATTATTGAGAGCATACATTTTTGATACCACAGCCTGCGCCTTCAGAGCTTCAGCCGGTGATCTGCCTCCGATCTCCGGAGGTACATTCCCATAGAGGTATTCATTCATCGATACAACATTAATTACTGTCATATCGCTGCTCGCCAGTCTCCTTACCTCTAGAGCGCCTCTGTATGTGTTTCCTTTTATATTTATCATTGGCGGGTCATTCTCGGGTGCCGGTCTGGCTTGAAAATAGTCTGTTTTACTGCCGAATATGCATATTGTTTTATATAGTCCGTTAATAACAGCTATTCTGTCATCAGACGGTGTTATGATTTCGTAGCCTATCTCACCCAAAACAGCTCTTATACCTTCTATTGCCTCACTGGTACCGGCCTCATCGACATACAGACCTGTCCACACCTGCCATACGTCATTGTATGCTATAAACGCATCAATCCCCGCCTGACGGAATATCGATGCCTGTCCGGCAGCTGAAGCTGCATCAGCGTGATCGTTTCCTATTTTAATATGGTATGGTCCGTATTTTGTCCCGGTGATTTTGGTATTGGACGGTTCGAACTCCTTGAGACCGTTTCCGGTATCGTAATAATAAGAGTCCTTCCGTATGAACAAAGGTGAAGAGCCGGCTTCTGTGCAGATCTCCTCAAATATACCGTTTTTAACGAATCCTAACTGAACGCCGGCCTGCGCCGATACATCAAAAAGAGACTGAGCAGTATTGACAGAGCTTCCTTTATAGTATAAACCAACTCTTACTGTTTCTGCTTCTGTTTCATTTTCTGCATCCGCATAAACGCAGAATACAGTTGTAAGCATTGCTGCAGCTGTCACAAAAAGGGCTGCTTTTTTTAGTATGTTTCTGATCATGGTATCCCCTTCTCATTTGTGTAAAATATGGCCTGTTCAATCTTTTATTTGATTAATTATTCGACATCAAATACCTTTCTTCCTTCTGTTTCGGCTATTTTATAGGCATTCTGATAAATTTTAATATTTTTGTAATATAAGATGCGATATAAAACATTTGACAATAAGTAATACCGATGTTATTATTATTTAAAGCTTTTATTGCAAATAATATAGAAACGATAGAGGTGCGCTTCTCATAAGTAACGCTGCATATGGCCGCAGGAGCCGATGAAGCAGAGTGAAAGGGTGAAGCGCCGAAGGATTCAGTCCCCTGCAGTACCGGATCCTGGTTGCAAAAGCGAACAGCCTTGCAACTGTCATCAAGCATTTGATGGAGCGCTATCAGTTCTTGGATACCCTGCTTACAGGGAACAGACAAACAGGACTGCTGGCACATCGCCGGCAGTTTAATTTTTTTCAGGAGGTTTTTGCTATGAACTCAAAAATCAAGGTTGGAATTCTCGGAGGGACCGGTATGGTCGGACAGCGTTTCGTAACGCTGCTTGAAAATCACCCATGGTTCGAGATAACAGCCATCGGTGCCAGCGAAAGGTCTGCAGGCCTTCCCTACGAAAAAGCCGTAGAGGGTCGATGGAAGCTTGATGCTCCAATGCCGGAGGGTGTAAAGAACATCATCGTCAAAAATGTCAATCAAATAGAAAAAATGGCGGATGAGGCTGATATGGTTTTCTGTGCTGTCGACATGAAAAAGGACGAGATAATGGCACTCGAAGAAAAATATGCGCGTGCTGAGATGCCCGTCATATCAAATAATTCCGCCCATAGATTTACAGATGATGTTCCCATGATAATACCCGAGGTCAACCCTCAACATGCTGCTATAATCGAAAGGCAGCGAATACGTCTGGGTACCAGAAGGGGCTTTATAGCAGTGAAATCCAATTGCTCATTGCAGAGCTATGTGCCTCCTGTACATGCACTGATGCAGTTCGGACCCGACAAGGTCCTTGCATCGACTTATCAGGCGATTTCGGGTGCGAGCAAGGTCTTCAGGGACTGGCCTGAGATCATTGACAATGTAATACCATATATTGGCGGCGAAGAGGAAAAAAGTGAAAATGAACCTTTGAAAATATGGGGTTCCATCGAAGGCGACAGAATAGTTCCCGCTTCAGGTCCTGTGATTTCAGCGCAGTGCTACAGGGTACCTGTTGCCGATGGACACATGGCAGCTGTATACATTTCATTCAGGAACAGGCCGTCAAGGGATGAAATACTGTCATGCTGGAAAGAATTCAAAGGCAGAGCGCAGGAATTGAAGCTGCCCAGTGCGCCCGCACAGTTCCTCACCTATTTTGATCAACCCGACAGGCCGCAGACCAGGCTCGACAGAAACCTTGAGGACGGTATGGGGATCGCAGTCGGAAGGCTGCGTGAAGACAATCTGTTTGACTACAAATTCACCTGCCTGTCCCATAACACGATCAGAGGAGCAGCCGGCGGCGGTGTGCTGATGGCTGAACTGCTCAAGGCTGAGGGCTGGCTTTGAGACGAAACGAAATAAAATTAATGGAGGTCGATAAAGCATGAAGAAATGTGTTTTCACAGGAGCTGGCGTTGCCATAGTGACGCCATTTACAAAGGACGGCGTTGATTATGACAAGCTTGGCGAGCTCATAGAGTTCCAGATAAAAGAAAAAACAGATGCGATAGTGATCTGCGGAACTACCGGAGAAGCTTCCACTATGCCTGATGACGAGCATATAGCTGTCATATCCTACACAGTTAAAAAAGTAAATGGCAGACTGCCTGTAATCGCCGGGACAGGAAGCAACGACACTATGCACGCAATAAATCTGAGCAAACGTGCAGAGCAGGCAGGCGCTGATGCTATACTTAGTGTGAGCCCATACTATAATAAAACGACGCAGCGCGGGTTGTATGAACACTTTAAAGCCATTGCCAAAAGCATAAGCATACCTGTGGTATTATATAACGTGCCATCAAGAACAAATTTGAATATTAACCCTGATACTGTAAAGCAGCTTTCTGAGATTGACAATATCGTTGCCATCAAGGAATGCAACCTGAATCAGGTCGCCGAGATCATAAACCTTTGCGGTGAAAATTTCACAGTATATTCCGGAGAGGACGGCCTTGTCGTACCCTTGATGTCGCTCGGAGGGAAAGGTGTCATTTCAGTGATGGCAAACATAATACCGGGAGATACTCATAACATGGCGTCCCGATTCCTTGCCGGTGATATCGAAGGCTCCAGAAGGCTCCAGCTAAAAGTAGTTGAGCTGGTTAAAGCATTATTCTCCGAGGTCAGCCCTATCCCTGTCAAGGAAGCAATGAACCTGATGGGCATGAGCGTGGGCAAATGTCGTATGCCGCTGGTCGATATGAGTGAAAAAAATAAGGAACTGCTGATAAAAGCAATGAAAAACTACAAACTAATTTAAGGGATGTGTAAAACTTGATCAAAATTTTACTGAGCGGCTGTAACGGAAAAATGGGGCAGGTCATTACAAGACTCTCAGAGCAATACGATGATCTTTGCATAGCAGCAGGATATGACATTGCTGACAACGGCAATAATCCATTTCCTGTATGTACTGTTTTGAATAAATGCAGCATACAACCTGACGTGATCATCGATTTTTCCAATCCTGCAGCTCTGGACGGATTGATCTCCTATTCAATAAATCACAAAATTCCAGCTGTTATCGCCACCACGGGACTGTCACAGTCCCAGGTCAAGCTTCTGGAAAAAGCCTCACGATCCATACCGGTTTTCTTCACGGCAAACATGTCGCTTGGCATAAATCTATTGATCGATCTTGTTAAAAGAGCTTCAAAACTGCTGGAATCCAACTTTGATATCGAAATCGTAGAAAAGCACCATAATCAAAAGCTGGATGCTCCCAGCGGGACCGCACTTACTATAGCCGACTCCATAAATTCCGTTCTGGATCAGAAGCAGGAATATGTCTATGACAGGCATTCCCGCAGAAAAAAAAGAAGCAGGAACGAGATCGGCATGCATGCGATCCGCGGCGGTACGTTAGTCGGAGAGCATACAGTAATATTTGCCGGCAATGACGAGATAATAGAAATAAGCCATACAGCGATGTCAAAGGAGATTTTCGGAACAGGCGCACTAAGGGCGGCAAGGTTTTTATTCGGCAAGGCTCCCGGCATGTACGATATGAATGACCTGATAAGTGAGGATTGACTATCTAAGCGAAGCAAATTGACTGAAACGGAGGTTTTTGTTATGACTGATAAACCGGTTTCAAGCATCAATGTCACCTATAATGTTGCGTTAGTTACAATTGATAAGCTGCCTAACGATGCCAGGCTGATATCAGATATTTTCAATGCCATAGCAAAAAACGGCATCAACATCGATATGATAAATCAGGCCCCGCCTTACAGGGGCAGCATAAGTACTTCGTTCAGTATTCCGTCTGATGATCTTATAAATGCACTGAGTACATTACATGCATTCAAAAAATCGGTGAAGGATCTTAGGGTCGAGGTCGATGCCGGCAACACTAAACTGCAGGTATATGGTGAAGGCATGCGAAGCCTTCCCGGCGTTGCAGCCCGCCTGTTTACAGTGCTTGCTGATGAGGGTGTGGAAATCAAGCTTGTCACAACTTCAGAAATCGATATATCCTGTCTTATATATGAGAAAGATGTTGATAAGGCAGTAAGCGCCATAACAAAGGAATATGGGCTTTGACAATTTCGCAGCTATTAACTGATACATCAGAAAAGCTGCTCTTGATTTCAAGAGCAGCTTTAATTCTTATCTTGTTAATATAAAGTCTTACCGATCAATAATACCTCTTTATCCCATCATCACCGGCACTTTCGTCATCTCTGTTTTCATCATCGTAATTATCTTCTGCCGATTCGGAACGAGGGCTGCCAGCCTGAGTTGACTCTTCAACGCCATCATCATCCTCTTCCTCGTCTTCTTCGTCTTCGTCCTCATCCTCTTCTTCTTCGATATGCGCTATCATGTATTTTTTCAGCTTTGGATAGACATAGAAGTTCGTTAGAAAGCCTGTAAGGCTTATTGTCAGGAAAATATATGGGACGAAGCCTATCATGGGGTTGAACGGAATAATGAGTCCGAAAGATAAGAATATTATAAAAGAGCTTAACAGCAGTATTAGCAGGTTGGGAAGGAATTTGATCACTGCAAAAATCAATGCATTCTTATAAAGCTGCTTCAAAGTGGTATCGAAGGTCACCATTAACGGATAGATGTAGATGCTCATACATGCAAATATCAAAAACATCATGAACATCACAGCAAGGCCTATTGTACCGGGCAATCCGGGTATCTGACCTGCGCCGATGAGCACCCAGTAGGCACGTATTGAAATCAGTGTAAGAAATGTGACTACAAAGTTTATGGTGCTCACAATCAAGCTCTGCTTCATGTTGCTCTTTGCTGCATCCTTGAAATCGCTCCATATAAATGCATGCTCTTCTCTGGCATAGTTTCTCAGAATGTAAGTTAAGCCTGCCTGTGCAGGTCCGACTGTGATCATAGGAACACATGTCATCAATGTCAGCAGTACAAACTTCATAATTGTATCCATGAGCAGGGTTTCAGGGTTTTCCATCGCATTCGGAAATATATTTGGAAAAAATGAAAACAAGATGAACATTCCTGCCAGCACAGCAGGTAGATTGAAAATCAGGAACATCATATTGATTTTGATCAGATTCCAGAATTTTCTTTGGAGAATCTCAAAAAACACTATAAACGGAGACTTTGGAGGTGCATCCTTTGGAACACCAGGTCCAGGTTTGTTATAATCGAATAATCCGAAAAAGCCAGCCATTTGTTTATCCTCATTTCTTGTCTATTTAGCGATATTTCTCCACAACAATAACGACATGTCTTAATTCTACCAATAGACGGGGCATATTTCAATACATGAGCTTTACATTTATTTGGCTTATTATTTTTATTCAAAAGTATTGACACTGCAAGCTTATGTTAGTATAATAATTCTTGCTGACCGGCGCTGGACATGATTAATGCGGTCGTGGCGGAACTGGCAGACGCGTACGTTTGAGGGGCGTATGGGAGACCGTATGGGTTCAAGTCCCATCGACCGCACCAAAAAGAGAGAGGCTATGAAACCTCTCTCTTTTTATTGTCTTTGGCGGGACATGCCTCAGCCATTAAGCAATACCCACTGTTGAGGTGTGTCCCTTTACCTCATACCCATTTTAAAAAGTCCAGTTTGGTAAAGTCGCGTTCCAGTCTTTCACGAAGATATCTCCTTGATATGAACCCAAGCTCCTCCAGTGGCTCAGCAGACATGCTAAAGCTGAACAGCTCTTCCATTGGTGAGTATATGATATGCTGTATTGCCCTTGAAGCTCCTGAAGACAGTAAAACGGAGGAACCATCTTCACCGGCACACTTTTCTCTGTCGCATAAAAAACCGCATTTAGCGAAGCTGAAGGAGTAATGCCTGTCAGGAGCGGAACCGCAGCTCATACATGCATTTACATGCGGTGCATACCCCGCTGATGCCAGTGCTCTCAATTCAAATATCCTCGATAGCAATTCCGGCTGTTTTCCTGTCTTTGAAAGCATGTACAGCGTATTCAGAAGCAGCTTCAGTAGCTTTGAAGAAGGCTGGTCCTCTTGAATTATCTCCAGCACAATATCGGTAAAATGCGCTGCATATGTCAGCTTTTCCATATCGTTGCGTATTTCATAAAATGGTTCTATCACATCACAGCTGTTTACTGAGTACATTTCCTTTCCGCTGTACAGCATGTACTCTCCGTAGCACAACATTTGTGACGCTGCAGAAAGCTTGGATCTGGGCCGTCTTCCGCCCTTGGCCAGAGCTGAGATGCGGCCCTTATTTCTCGAAAATATAGTTAGTACCTTGTCTGCTTCGCCTGTACTAACCTCTTTAATGACTATCCCCTTGGTTTTGAGAAAACCCATGACAAATCATGGAGCTGATCGAAATACAAAGCCTCATGCGTTGCTTACACTCGGAGCTGCCTCAGCCTCAGCAAGCTTTCTTTGCTCATCAGCCCTTTCCCCTTCTTCTATTTCTCTGTAAAATATATAGGATTCCAGATTTCCCTTATTTATAAATGTATCCCATGCAAAATCCTTCAACATTACAAATCCCCCTTATCCTTTGTTATCTGCAGTAATACGGGACATCTCCATACTTCTTAATAAAGTAAAGCAATGAATTGTTCCCGCATATATTTATGTTTCTCTAAAAAGGAGTTTGTATACTTGTAATATGTGATTATGCTGTAAACATGTTTTATCTTTGCATTTTTCTCTGCATCATTTATATCCCAGCGTCCTTAGAACATTATCGCTGTTGCGCCAATCAGGCTTTACCTTGACCCACAGCTTCAGAAAGACCTTGACGCCAAGCAGGTTTTCCATTTCAGCTCTGGCCATCGATCCTATTCTTTTGAGCATTGCACCTTCTTTACCGATAAGGATCCCCTTGTGCGTGCTGCGTTCACAATAAATGTTTGCCTCGATATCCAGCAGGTTCCTTCCTTCACGTTCCTTATATGATATCACTTCCACACCTGTTCCGTGCGGAACCTCTTCCATGACAAGCTCCAGTATCTTTTCCCGTATAAGTTCTGCAGCCAGTAGTTTTTCCGGCTGATCAGTGATCATATCATCGGGGAAAAATTTGGGACCCTCCGGAAGTAATCTGGTTATTTCCTTTAGTACTATGTCTGTTCCTTCATCATTCATAGCGGATATAGGGATAACGGTCTCAAATTTCATCAGCTGTGAAAAGTTCTTTATCCTTTCGAGCAGTTGTTCCTTTTTTACAAGATCGATTTTGTTTATAATCAAAATCACCGGAGTTTTTAGTGCTTTCATTTGCTCTGCGATGTAAGTGTCACCTGCGCCGGGTTTATCATCTGCGGCCTCAACAAGGAACATAACCACATCCACTTCGTTCAGTGTGTTCTCAGCCAACTTTACCATGTATTCACCAAGCTTGTTTTTGGGCTTGTGAATACCGGGTGTGTCAATAAATATGATCTGACTTTCATCTGTGTTGATAATAGTCTTGATAGTATTTCTGGTGGTCTGGGGCTTACTTGATATTATTGATATTTTTTCACCGATAAGCTTATTTGTAAGTGTTGACTTACCGACATTGGGACGTCCGACTATCGAAACGAAACCTGATCTGAACAATTATCATTACCTCCCGCTCTCCTGTTCCTTGCTTATGTCATATACTTCAGTCCTATGCAATGAGTTGAAATATGAGAAGCGTCACCAGAAAACCTATTATGGCTCCTGCGAACAGTTCTATTATATTATGTATTTTCCCCTCTAATCTGCTTTGTACTACAAGTAATGCAACAATCAAAAATAGTATCGTTATGCTCGAATTGTTTGAATACAGCGCTACAGCGGTAGTTGCCGAAAAAGCTATGGCAGAGTGTCCGCTTGGCATACCTCCGCTGAACAGAGTTCCTCTTTTGAATATCATTTTAAGCACCAGTACAACAGCCATTGTTACTACAATTGCAACTACGGTAATATGCATAGGCGCCTGTTTTATTCTGTCGATCCCTGACTCAAGGCTTGTACTGACTCTGTCGAAAAATATGAAATATGCAACGATTACCGAAAGCATCGCCGATACAAAAACAGCACCTGCCGCAGTATCCTTTACTACTTTTGCTCTGGGATGATATACACCGATGAGTGTATCTATAATAACCTCAATTGCCGTGTTGAACAGTTCACAGATGATTACCAGCGCAATTGTTATACATATGATCATAAACTCTATTCTGGTCAGATCATAAAAGAGAGACAGTATAAGCACCAACGATGCTGCTGACAAATGTATCTTCATGTTTCGCTCAGTTTTGAATGTGGAAATAATTCCATTCAATGCATTGTTGAAGCTGTCAATCAGACTCCTGTTTTTCATGCTCTTTTTAGCCCCAGTTTACCAAGCACGGCTTTCTGCTTTTCTATCATTTCAGTTTCATCCTGCATATTTTCATGGTCATATCCAAGCAGGTGAAACACACCGTGCGCAGTCAGGAAAGCGATCTCCCTCTCAAATGAATGCCCATACTGCTCTGACTGTCTTTGCGCAGTTTCCATCGATATAACGATATCACCGATCATAAGAAGGCCTTCATCAATATCATAATCGCTGCCCTCGTCAAATATTTCACCTTTTTCTATTCTTGCCATCGGAAATGACAATACATCCGTCGGAGTATTGACATCTCTGAACTGAGCATTGATTTGCCGTATTGATTCGTCATTAGTCAGCAGCATGTTTATTTCACAGCCCACTTTTATTTCCTCTTCTTTGAGGCACAAGATAACAGTCTTTTTCAACAACAGATAATACTCCTGCTTTATTTCAATGTCAGTCTGCTCATTATCAATAAACACTTTTGATTGCTCTATGTCCTTATGTGCGATGTTTTTCAACCCTCTCGCCCTCCCTGCGGACTGTCGGTGCTTTCTGATCACCTTGTATCATCAGCTCTCCTATGCTGCTTTCAGTCAGAACCGGTCTTACTTCTCCGCTGTCAGCTGCATCTGGTAACTCCGCCTGATTCCTTGCTGCTTCTTCGTCCAGTCTCTTTGTCTTCATCTCAGGGTATTCCTGCCGTTCATGAAAATAACCCCCGAATACATGTATGAACGATTTAGCTGTCATATCAAGATCCCTGAGTGTGAGGTCACAAAGATCCAATTGCCCGTCATCAAGCTTGTCTTTAATTATACTTCTTATAAGGCCTTCCATCTTGCCCTCTGTCTTTTCGACCATGGATCGGACAGCTGCCTCCACAGAGTCGGCCAGCATAACTACTGCAGCTTCCTTGGTTGACGGTCTCGGGCCAGGATATCTGAAGTCCTCCTGCTTAATATTATCTCCTTTATCACTTTTTTTAGCTTTGTAATAGAAATACGCCGCAAGAGTGGTCCCGTGGTGCTGACTTATTATGTTTCTTACCGCAAGCGGTACTTTGTATTTTTCAGCTATCTCTGCGCCGTCAGTTGTATGTGAAGTGATGACAAGTGTGCTTAAATTAGGCGTCATCCTGTCATGAGGATTGTCGGAAAGCTGATTTTCCTTAAAGAAGTTGGGTCTTTTGAGCTTGCCCACATCATGATAGTATGCTCCGACTCTCGCAAGAAGAGCGTTCCCGCTTATCGCCTCTGCAGCAGACTCTGCAAGATTGCCGACCATAAGACTATGATGATATGTGCCCGGCGCTTCCATCAGCAGTTTTTTCATAAGCGGCTGGTTGGGGTTAGCCATCTCAAGAAGCTTCAAAGGCGTTATAATATTAAAGGTGCTTTCAAAGAACGGAAGAGTACCTATGGTAAATATGGTTGAAAGCATACCGTTTACAGCAACAAGCGCTGCATTGTTCGCAATAGTTACAAGACCACTTTTGTTAATCAGTCCCATGCTGGCAATAACCACAGCGTTTACTGCAGCTATTACTATACCGGAAGCGGAAAGCCGGCTTCTTTGGTTTGCTCCGGTCACTATGAATGCAGCGGCAGTGCCTCCGATCAGACTGGTAAACAGGAACTGCTGATCTCCGTTGGTGATAAAAAATATCGCAAATGACAGCATTGTATTCACTATTATCCCCAGCCTAAGATCCAACAGTATTGTTATGAGCATTGGAGCTATAAAAGCAGGTATGAGCAATGATCTCACAGGTACCAGCAGCCATGCTGAAACCAGTGTCAAAAGTATTATGACGCAGAGCAGCAGGGTCTCCTTTGTACCATGTATTATTCTTCGGCAAAAATTGTTGATGTATAAGATAAGTAAAAATGACAGCATCAGTACAACAGCAAGTATACCGCCGGCAAAGGTGTAGTCAAAGCCGCCTGTTTCGAGCAGATTCAATTCCCTCAGGACCTCCAGCTTGTCCTCGGTGACTATGTCACCAAAGCTGAGGATCCTTGCACCTTCCTGTATGGTCTGCTTATTCTCTAGAGCCGTATTGTAGGCTTCGGTCCTGGCTTTGTCAGTCATTTCCTCGTCGACTATACTGTTTGGCTTCAATAGAGCCTTTATAGTAGTACCGGCCATATTTTTCATCTCCAGCGAAAGTTCGCTTTCGTGGAACGAATTATTTACATAATCAATTTTTTCTGAGAGGTTTTCTGCATTGACATCTTCTTTCATGACCGAACTGACCAGATCTATGGTCATAGCCTCGAACATCCAAAGCTCATCCTCAGACATTGAGCTTATGAGGTACTTGACCTGTTCGTCGGTGAACGGTATGTTTATCTGCCGCAGATTGAGTGAAAGAGTTTCCGCTGCTCTTTCCCTCTCCTGTTCAAGGATCTCATCATAGTTCAGCGTACCCTCATAGATCCCCTGTTCCTGAAGATTATTGCTAATGCTCAGCCTGGCTGCTTTTATCTGGTTGACAAATTCATTGGCAGTATTGATGATATCGATCGGGACATCATCGAGTCTTTCCATTACAGGTGGAACCTTCTCAGCGGCTTCTTTTGCAAGCTTTTCTGTCAGCAGCACATTCACGATTTCCCTGGGAGCCGTAATATCATATCTGGAGCTTTCGCCGGCTTCAAGCCTGTACTTCTTTGGCGCAGCTCCATTTTCAATAATTACGACAGATATGACTATTGTCACTATTGCGATCAGCACACGCTGTATCGTTTTATTTCTGAAGCGGGACAAAATCTGTTTCCGGGATTTTTTATTGACCGATTTCAATATCAAGCCCCCTATCCGATTTATTCAAAGCATCATAGATGCTGCCAATTGTACCATATCAGCTCTTCCGTGAATCAAACCTCTCATATGCCTTTATGATCCTCTGGACGAGCTCATGGCGGACAACGTCTTTTCCAGTCAAATATATGAATTCAAGACCTTCTACATCCCTAAGTATTCTTGTGACCTCACGAAGACCCGACTTTTTGTCACCGGGAAGGTCGACCTGTGTTATATCACCGGTTACAACAGCCTTCGAACCAAAGCCGATACGTGTAAGGAACATCTTCATCTGCTCCGGTGTAGTGTTTTGGGCTTCATCCAGTATAATAAAGGAATCATCCAGTGTCCGTCCTCTCATATATGCAAGCGGTGCGATCTCGATCATACCCTTCTCCAGATACTTCTGATATGTCTCTGCACCCATAATTTCATACAGCGCATCATAGAGCGGCCTCAAATACGGATCGACCTTATTTTGCATATCACCCGGAAGAAACCCAAGCTTCTCTCCCGCCTCAACTGCAGGGCGGGTCAAAATGATCCGGTTGACCTGCTTGTCCCTGAAAGCCATCACTGCCATTGCTACTGCCAGAAACGTCTTGCCTGTGCCCGCAGGACCAATCCCAAACACAACTGTATTTTCTTTTATGGCATTCACATAACGTTTCTGTCCATGTGTCTTTGATTTTATCTGCCTTCCTCTGGCCGTCACACATATATAGTCACCGGGGTATTCGCCGATCTTATCCATCATCCCGTCGGAAGCCAGGTCTACTAGATAGCTTACATTTTGTCTTGTAACGTCTTCGCCCCGTTCTATTATAGATAACAGCTTTTCAACAACGGCAGATGCTTTTTCGATGTTGTCTCTAACACCTGTTATCTTTATTTCCGTATCTCTGGAAATCAGTTTTACATTTAGGCCATCCTCTATTATTCTTGCGTTTTCATCAAATTGACCAAATAAAATAATTGCATGTTCTATATTCTCAAACTCCACTGTCTTTTCATAATCGTCCAATCAATTTCCTCCAATCCGTTTGGACATACCTATATCTTCTATGCATTCCAGAACGACCCTTGCAGTCAGGATGCCATCCTGATCGACGAATCGTATGCTTCTTTCTGTTATCTCGGCTCCTTCCGGCACCTGTTCTAAGGCTTTGCGGTAAGCCTCGTCCGCCGCCATTCTTTTAGCATCCCCTTCACTAATGTGAGCCTCAACTGTTTTTTCTTCATAATAGCTGACCGTAACCCATTCAAATGGGAATACCAGATTCTCACCAATTGAAAGCTTTTTTCTGGACTCATCCATTGTGAAATTTGTAAACCTATTCTTTTTCCTGATAATATCCAGTTTCCACGAAAACAGTATCAGAACATTATCTTTAGTGACTCTTCCGGTTCTCAGCCTCTCAGTTTTTGTCAGTATAACCGGTGCCTCCTGCTCATACCAGGTTCTGGCATTTACAGTCCCCATAGCGTGTACAAGTCTGCTCTGGTTTTCGGTGCTCTTCACAGGGATGCTTCCTGATATCAATACCTGTCCTTTCTTTACAGTATCTCCTTCACCAACTGCTTCGATGCCTTCCTTTGCAATCACCTGCTTTATCATGCCGTCCTTTTGCGCTATGATATCACAAGGTATGTGCCTTGGTACGATCTCAGGCATTTCTCTTCTTTCCCTTACATCTACCTTGACCTTTGTACCTCTTATGTTTATACTGATCCACGACAGCCTGTCGATTTCGAGCATCATACTGTCAACAGCACTGTCGGTATCTATGTGGTATTTAAGAACTCCTGTCCTTATTCCATTCCTTTCAAGCGCATCTTCAATGAATTCTGTTCCCAGCTCATTGTTCCCTGTGATCTCGACGCTCCAGATAAAGGATGCAAGGAAATTAATCAAAAGGATAAATAAAACAGCTCCTGCAAAAAACGCTTTCCGTCTGCGATATCTATTAAATACAAACGGCAGGCCTGTTTTTTTCAGCAGCCTTACCCTACATCCGGATTTCCTTGCAACAGGCCTTATGAGTTTGAATCCTTTTACGGTCATTCTCATAGTGACCAGACGCTCTCTCTGCATCCTCACATCCCATAACAGAATATGCCGTCTTGAACAGATGTTAATAAATTTTTCTATGAAAAAACCTTCGACTATAATAATAACATATCCACGCAGATAATTCCACAGTCTGAATAACAAGAGCTTCACCCCGCATCGATAAATTCAAGCGTATTGATCGTTCCTGATATGATGATATCTTCGGATGTTATTTCCCTTATTGTAAGATCAGTCCCGGTTATCCTCACAATACCGGACCCTGTTTTGACTCTCATACGTCCTATTCCATATTCCAGAACTGCTTTGTAATTTTCTATCATCAAATCTCTCTGTCCTATCATAGTTAGCTTTGGACGATCTAAGACCAATTCCTTTGGAAGCTCAAGCATTTCTGTGAACTTTTCCTTGATCCTCTTTTTATCTGTACTGCTTTTATCTCTATTCCTGTGTTTTTCTTTTTTGTCACCGGCGTTATTCTTCGCCATAAGATCCATCTCCAGCCTTCCCGGATGTAAGCAGATCTGCAGGGTCTCCGAAGGAATATCCCCTTTCTGCCGCTCCTTTTATGATGCTGTCCAGAGCCTGAGTATTGTCCCTGGATACCGCATGCAGCAGCAGAACCGCCCCGTTGTGCAGGTTCCGCATGACGATGTCATACGCATACTGCGGTCCTCTGGTTTTATCGCGGTACCAATCATCATATGCAAAGCTCCAGAATAAGTTGCAGTACCCAAGCTTATTGGTCAGAGAAAGTGTCCTTTCACTGTATTCACCTTTGGGCGGCCGCAAAAATCGCATGTTTTGTCCAAATTTTTCATTAAAGGCTCTGTCCAGTCCAAGCACCTCCTCCTCCAGCTGGCTGTCATCCAATCCTGGAAGGCTGGGATGATGTATTGTATGATTGCCTACCGTATGACCCTCCTCTACCATTCTTCGGACAAGATCCTGATGTTCTTTCAAATAAGGTCCTGTTATAAAAAAAATCGCTTTGACGTCATTTGCAACCAGAGTATCGAGTATCGCAGGCGTATACCCATTTTCATACCCTTCATCGAAGGTTAGATATATTACACTTTTCTCCGTATCTCCTATCCATACACTGCCATATTTGGCAAGGAGCCCGGGCGCACCGGGATCTGCTTTGGGCACAAGGTTGTCCGGCCTTCTTGAAATACCCCATCTTAGCAGTTCGTTGCTTATCTCACCGCTGGCTGCTGCTTTATTCAACACGATTTCATGTTCCTCATCCAGCCTGCCCCAGCTTACCTGAGCCTGAGAATCCTCTGTTTCTTCGTCTTCAGAGAGTTTTCCGCTTATCTCAGTTTCTATATCCAGATCACTGAAGCTGCTCGCATACACACCTCCAAGATCACTAAGAGCAAGATCATAAGCTTTTGATGACGAACACCCTGAAAGACACGCTCCTGCTAAGAATAGCATGAGCAATACAGCTATGACCTTCATACTTATTTGCTTATCCTTGTATTTATAAAAAAGCATAAAATGACCTCCAAATACAAAGTAAAAAAGCCCCGGCTTGTATGCCAACATTCGATGGTATTCAAGTCAAGGCCGATTTTGCCTTCAATATATTTGTATTATGGAGGTCTGAAAATATACCGATTACTTTTTCAATCAATGCAAGAAATCCACTGCCTTTTCATTACACTGATTACGTTTTCGTATCTGCTATTCTACGGCTGTCAGTAGATCTGTCTTTATAGATGTGCCGTCATCTACAAATTTGTTTATCACTATTTCATCTGATTTCTTCAGACTCACATTAAGCTGAACTTCTTCTGTGAGAAACTCCAGTTGGCCTCCTATCAGTGTCATTGATCTTTCGAGTTCGTCAGGATCTGAAATAGCTTTAATCACATAGGGCGCCCGGAACTGCTTACCGTTTATTACTATATACTGACCTGCTTCACGTATTTCCGTCATAGCAACGACTCTTTCATCGTTGACAGATATCGCCTGAGCACCACTGGCTCTCAACTCGTTGACTATATTGAGAATATCATAATCCATCACATGTATAAATTCATTGTTGTCGAGTGTGATTATTATCCCGGCTCCCTTGACTGTCTCAAGACCCGAAAAGATCCTTGCCTTTTTAAGGTTGTTCTGTATCTGCTGCACAGCTTCGCTGTCGCCTGCTTTAACCTTTGCATAGGTCTGATTCTCTTCTTCCAGCTTGATGTACCTCTCCTGAAGTTCATTTCTTTGATTCTGGAGCTTTATCAAATCCTCCTTTAATTCCTCAAGCCTTTTGTTGTCCAGGCTCGCCATTGTCTGGTTGTAATTTACGCTTTTATACTGCAGCGACAGCATGATCCCCAGCAATATACATACTATCATCATCGCTATATTACGTGCGATTTTCATTTCTCGACTACCTCCAGTCCTGATATATATCTGTCCAGATTGTCAGCGCCGCTGAATTTGGTAATTAAAATTTCTTTGGACTTCTTTATTTCGACCCTGATATTGAACTCTGTCATTTCAGCTACTTTGGCGCTAGTACTAATGCTATTAAACAATACATCAGGATCCCCGATCGCTTCAATGATATATGGCACGGGGTGCCTGTTGCCGTTTATGAGAATAGTAGGACCTGCACACACCTGTTCACTCATGGGCACCAGTCTTTCGCCGTTGATGGCAATCGCCTGAGCGCCGGCCTTCTTGAGATCATTAAGTATGGTCCTGACATCATAGTCATGTATGATGAGCCACTTCAGAGGAGTATCAGGTTGTCGTGCAGGAGCATCATCAAGTTTTATTGTGATCCCCGGACCTGACACACCTGACAGACCTGTGTGCAGCTTGATCAGTCCCCAATCTTCCGTCAGCTTATCGTCGTTTTGCAGCGTGATATACTCCCTAATGATATCATTCTGCATCACTACATTCTCATCTATCGATGCTTTCAGCTCTTCGACCTCTTTATTGACCTCAGCTATCTGTTCCTTGAGCATGTCAACGCTGAGCGTACTTGTAGCGGTCATCTTTCTTGCGTAAAGCGTGCTTTTAAGCTGTACGGCAATAATTATTCCGAATAAAATAAAAACTATCAGTAAAATATACCGACTCGCCGGTTTTTTCATAATGTCTCCGTCTGCTTGCTCAATCTTGTTCTCCTTATCTCAATTCTACTTTTTATATACCATTATTTCAAGTGGAATATGTCAACCAGATGCATAGTTTTGTATTCAGCTTCGGCTGATCTCTCTCACCTTTCTTGCATATATGTTGGTCAGCTCCTGTGCAAACTCCTCACTGAAGCCTTCACCGATGACACTGCAGACAGGTCTTTCCGAATCCGGCAGCACCAATACCCATCCGTTGTCGTTATAGACCTTTACGCCTTCGAGTGTTTCTATCCTGCTTCCGAAATGCTCCTGGATAATTTTTCTGATCACCTTGCCCTTTGCATCCCAGCTGCATTCTACTTCCTGCCTTCGCATATGGATAGCCGGCAGCATGTCCACCATTTCATGCAGGCTTGTTTTGTTTTGTGCCATGAAATCAAGCAGCTTAACAAGACCTGCTGCCGCATCGAAATGCATGGTGAACTGCTCCAGAAGCTCCTCCTTGGCTTCCCTTCCCAGCAGCCTTCCCATTAAATCTCTGGGCGAGGTCTTGGTCCTGATCACATTACCCTTATATTCCTCAGCTATCCTGTCAATGGCCTGACTGGCTGAAACAGGTACGACCACAGTACCACCGCCTATTTTTTTGAATAGCACCATTGTGATCAAGGCAATGAACATATCCTCGGTAATAAGCCTGCCTTGTGAATCGACCAGCAGCATTTTTTCACATGAATCCTCTATCAATACACCAAGATCGAAGCGGCCATTTTTTACAAAACTGCAGAACTGTCCAATATCAGGCACAGCAGCTTCATTGATTTCGACCTCAGCTATGCTTTGGACTGTACAGCTCAAATCCGTCAGCAGACCTGAAACAGTATTGATCACATATCCTGATTTTCCGCTTAACGCTACTTTGAAATCAAGTCTGCCAGATTTAATATCATTCATTATATTTTTTAGATAAAAGTCACCAAAACCCGGTATCTCTGTTATTCCTTTGAGGCAATCGCCTTCACACCTTGCAAAATCATCCCTTTGGAATATCGATTCAATTTTTCTCTCCAGTGATCTGTCTATACTGCTTCCTGTTCTATCAATAAAATCCAGTGACAGTTTCATCCTGCTTCCGCTGCACAAGCTTGCGTGAATGCCTCCATCCAGCTTGTAAAACCTGACTGCAGACCTCAATGCCGGCAACAGCAGCGTTTTATAATTATTTACATGTACACCGGACGAGAGCAAGCCTGATATCAATGCGTTCTTTATCATCGATGCTGCAACAGACCCGTCATAACTTACACCGATCGTTCCCTTGCTTTTGATAGCTGCGCCGAAGGATGCTCCTAGCTTTGCAGCAAATTCCGGAGTCATATCGATGTTGATCATACCTGAAACGCCTCTGTTTCCAAAAATCTGCCTGCCTGCCTTTGAACCCCATACAACATTGGACTCTATTTCCATACTATGCCCGATGAATTTCCCAGGCCATATTTTTACTGACGGTCTAATAATTGTTCTTTCACCGATATTTGAAAACTCACCAACTACAGAATTCTCGAATGCAGACATACCCTGCCCTAGATTCGTTCGGCTGCATATGACACATCCCCTTAGCTGCACATCACTGTCTATGGCCGAGTTCTTCCATATTACACTTTTTTTAATACTGCTGCGCTCACCAACTGCACAGTTGTCACCTATTATGGAAAAGCTTCCAATCACAGTATTATCTCTTATATGACAGTTTGCTCCTATATAGCATGGAGCTTCGATCTTAGCCGACCTTTCTATTGTAGTTCCCTGGCCGACCCATACACCGTCTCTTATCTCACGTCCATATATATGTGCTTTGACCTTCCTGTCCAATATATCATAATTGGCCTGTATATATGCATTTATATCGCCTATGTCACACCAATAATCCTCTGTGATATATCCATACATTCTCTTATTTTCTTTCATGAGGATCGGGAATAGATCCTTACTGAAGTCAAATACCTTATCTTTGTCATAATATCTGAATATTTCAGGTGAAAAAATATATATGCCTGTATTGACAGTATCACTAAAAACCTCTCCCCAGCCCGGTTTCTCAAGAAAACGAATTATCCGCCCATCTTGATCTGTAACAACAACACCGTACTCCAGTGGGATATCGACCCTTTTAAGCACCAGCGTGACCATTGCATTTCTTTCCCTGTGAAATCGGATTGCATCGGTCAGGTCAATGTCTGTTAAGGCATCTCCGCTGATAACAAGAAACGTATCATCAAGAAATTCTTCTGCGTTCCTTACGCTTCCTGCAGTTCCCAGAGGCTTTTGCTCAATATAATACCGCATCCTTATACCAAAGGATCTGCCGCCGCTAAAATATTCGCTTATAAGATCGGGCAAATACTGGAGCGTAACAGCTATATCACAAATATCATGCGTTTTCAGTAGATTGACGATATGCTCCATAACAGGTCTGCCGGCTGCGGGAACCATGGGTTTGGGTCTGTTGCATGTGAGCGGCCTCAGTCTGGTTCCTTCTCCGCCTGCCATAATTACTGCCTTCATATGCTATATCCCCTTATTGATCATTATGCACGATTTCAATAAACACATGTTTAGTGTTGGCATTTTATAAAAAAAAATTCTTCACAAAATTCTGTAATAGTGCTGTTATTAAATTCCTTAGCAAGTGAATGTATTATCTTAAGATGTATATGCTAATAATGAAAAAGAAATCTCAACGCTCGAGTATTCAATACTTTATAAGAGTTCATTTCATTCAAGATTTAAAAGAGGTGAATATATGCAGAAAAAAATCACAAAAAACTTAGATTATCTCGATAAAGGTGTGGCAATTAGCCCGGCATCTCCTATTGTAGGAGACAAGGTTACCATTTTGTATGACGGCATGCTGTCAAAAAAGGGATCTCCGGAAATATCGCTGCATCTCGGATATGGGAGCAACTGGGACAGTGAACAGGATGTTCCTATGGTAAAAAACGCCACAGGCTTCGAAACTACGATACCTGCATTGAAGGAGGATTATCTGAAGCTCAGCTTCATAGATCCCTTTAATAATATAGATGATAACTGCGGCGAGGGATACAGCTTTGAAATAATAGAATAAAAGCGTAAAAACGGGGAGCCTGTCTGATATGCTCCCCGTTTTTATACTAGGATATGAGGTAAGAAAAATTTCGAAAATTTTTCTCATGAACGATGCGATAGAATATTTTTATGCAGGCTGTCTCAAAATTCCGTCTTCCACACTTTTTCCAACGAGTCTCCACACAACAGGTATCACTATGATCTGAATTATCGTTGTGATTATATTCTGAATGATGCGCAGCGGAAGCATGGCAATATAGCCCTTCCCTGTAAGAATCGTCAGCCAGTAAGTATTGAGACCTATATTGATGAACACAGACACACACAGTACTGCCAGTATGATCCTCGTCATATTCTTGTGTTTTTTGTACAAAAACAGGCCATACGTCGCACCCGATAAAAAAGCGTTTACGGTAAACCCCGGGAAATATGGTCCCTTCGGAGCAATGATCATACCTATGATATCGCTCAATGCACCGCCTAACCCTCCAATGACCGGTCCGAACAGCATTGATGACAATGACAGCGGTATGAAGCCAAAGCTGACCCTGCCAATATCAGTCTTTATGACCGGAACAGCATGTGTGAGTAAAACATTCATAGATATCAGCAGACTCATGAATACAAGGACTCTTGTCTTTTTCATAAAAGCACCTCCTCCCCTTCAATAGGCCCGCTGGCCGGAAAAGAGTCATCAGCCGCCTGGGCCCCTTCTCAACGACAATGCGTCACAGAAGGAAGGAAATGCCCTCATGTGACAGCGGAATGCGATCATTGCACCGCAAATCCCAAAGGATTTTTCGTCCAGCGGCAACTTCCCGTCCGTCTGGCACTTGACGCGCAATAACCTACTCTGTCATTTTTGAAAGTTATGTTGTAAAGCTCCCATTGATAGGTTGCTCATAAACCAAATTATAATTTAAATATAATCAGGTTTCAATAAAAATATTATTTCAAGCACAATACCTGTTTTTTATCTGACTCCGTTACTTTTAAAGAACTCCCTGTATTTCATATCCTCCTTCAGGATATGATTTGCAATCCAGTCAGAAATAAATTCAGCCAGCCTTAGAACTGTCTCCTTCTGCTTATCATCTATATCCTCAGCTTCAAACTTCTCAATCTTTTTTATCACGAAATAATGCTGGAACTTGTGAGAATCATAATGCTCATAGCCGTACTGCTCCATGAGATTTTCCTCAAAGCCGAAATGATATACCGTATAATCCTTTAGTTCATGAAGCACATCCATGATCTCATCATAATGGTCATAACCGTCATCCGCATTTGCAAGATCGAATATCCTTGCGCCAATCTCCAGCAGCTGCCTATGCTGCTTGTCTATGACATCTATGTCAGTACTGTATTCATCCTTCCACTTGAAATACATTTTAGTACTCCCCCTTTAAGCAAAATTGAAATAGTTTACGAAATAACAACCGGATATGATTATGATCAAAATATACCCCAAAAAAAATGTTATAAACAATCAAATATTGCTTTATTCAACTATGAAATACTCCTTGGCAGTCAATTCATCCTGGTCAATTAACCTGCCGTCGTCACGCCTGGCAATTATTCTCACTGTAACCGAATATTCTCCCGAAGGAGCTCTGCTGCCTGCATTGTCTTTATAGTCCCACGTCTGGGAGAATGAGATTGTTTCGCCTTTTTTATGTAATGTTTCAGTTATTACTGTTGCAAAACACATTTTATCAGACCACCTGTATATCTCTTTACCCTGGTTGTCACAAACAAAGTAGTCATACTTCTGGCTGGAGCCTGAATAATACTCCTGATCCTCACCAGAGATATTCTCGATGGAAAAATCAAGCTTTAATTCCTCATCGTTTGGCAAAATATCCAGCGTTGTCCTGAACAATCCGGTCAATGGCTGTTTTGTCGTTTCGGCATCCTTTCTCAGCTTTTCTGCTAACTCCGGATCAACTTTTATTGTTTCCGACGGTCTTACAAAGATACTAATGCCTTTCTCCTGTTCAATATTTCGCAGTACAGGCGGATTGTCACTAAAAATTATGTCTACTACTTCTGCTAAATCATCCTCTTGCATTTGGTCATCAGTATTTTCTTCATTTATTCCCTCAACTGTTTCATAATCAATTACTTCATTTACTTGTTCATAATGTTTATCCTCAAAATCTTCATCGTCATCGTTGCTGATATCCGCTGCTCTTTTCGAAGCTCCATCGTTTACAATGCCTTCCGGTTCACCACTCATTGTGTGCAGCATATTGTAAACTTCAATGTCTTCGATGTCTGCTGATGAATGAATAACCTGCCGTTCAGATGGCTCATCATCGCTTTCGGCAAGACCGGCTTTGGATATGCCTGTCAGCCATAAAAACGATACCAATCCGGTTATTATCAGCACAGCCAGCAATGTGAGTAAGGTATATTTTTTATTCATATTCTATCGCCCCTCCTTGCGTTTATGCAGCTTATAGGCAATTCAACATTATAATGCATCTTCGATATTTAAGACGAAGGCAAAGGCAAAAATGTTTCGCAATATCAAAAAGCACCGGGAAGTCTCTTCACGGTGCTCTGACTGAGCTATTATCGCTTTAAAGCGTTAAAAAGTTGATGCCGCCGACCTTTGGTCAACGGCATCTTATTTTGGTAAAGTGATATGGTGCCGAAGGCCGGACTCGAACCGGCACGGTATCGCTACCGGTGGATTTTGAGTCCACTACGTCTGCCAATTCCATCACTTCGGCATTTTTTCAAACGCTGCAAAATGAATTATACAACAGCCCAAACCTATTGTCAAGGAACATAATCCCCCTTTTTCACCCGGTTTCACTTGGGCCCATTTTCTAGTCATTTTCTTACCATGCCATATTTTTCAGCCCTGTTCATTATCTGTTCCTCTGTCAAATCAGCGAAAGGATCTCTTCCCGAAAGGTATATCAAGCTGATTATAGAGGTGATTATGATCCCTATGCCAATGCCAAGCAGCAAGCTTTTAAGGTGGAATCTTCCCATTGCTTTAAGTTTCATCTCCTCAGGCCGATTATAAGTTCAACCTCGCCTTTGCCCATATTGAGGTTCTTTGCGATCTCAAGCTCCTCCATACCTTCCTTTGAAAGGCGCAGAACCTCTGTATATTTGTTGTTGAATGGTATGATTTTTTCTCTTTTCCTGGATTGAGCAGCTTTAACATTGCTTCTATTATATGCCGCTGCTGCCGATACAGCTGTATTTAAGGCAGCCGGTGCAGCAATCCCGGCTGCTTCCAGCCGTTCTGCCATCTCTGACATCTCAGGTTCCATCAGCACCTGTGTTTCCTTTGCCGGTTGTTCGCTGCGGCTGCTTTCAGACATTGACTTTATTGGCTCAGATGCTTTACTGTCCAATACCGAGTTTGCTTTTTGATTAAGGTCACTTATCCTTTTTTCCGCTGCCATTATGTTCCTGTTCAGTTCGTCGCTTTTTAGATCCATCTGATTGACTATATAGTCTGAGAATCGGTTCAATTCATCTATCATCTGCTCTGCGTCATTGATGATCTCAACGAGCTCCTGTTGCTTTTCTTCTATGTTTTTTCGGAACACAAAGACATTTTTTTTATCGAGAAGGACAAGGACCAGAGAGATCGCTACCAGCATGATCCCCACAAATATCAGACTTACATAAAAACCGCTCATTTACACACCTCTCATAAGTTATCGGACAACTCCCGGGATATGACCATTCAGTAATCATCCGACATTTTTTCATTTGTAATGACAACTATATTAATCAAATCATATTTTCGATCATATCTTAATATCGATCGTGCTCGTCCTTATTGTTTTTCTGTATTTGCTGCCGCTCTTTTCTTCACTTTTTTCATCAGCATCTTTTTTCTTTTTTTTGTTCTCTTCTTTGTGATTGTTTTCTTTCTGCTTTTCATTTATTTGTACATCTTCTGTCTTCGAACGTGAATAGACCTGTCTTACAGTATCATCTGCCTTGTTTTGAGCCGCTGCTGCCTGCTGCTGAGTAAGTGCTGCATTTTTTTGCATCTCATCACTTCTCATTTTTGCAGCATCCATGGTTCTTGGTATCATCATCTGTAAATCTACCGGTTTTATTGCCATAAACTCACATCCTCATCCGGCACAGCAAGCCAGAGCCGATCACCTATCTATGCCGCCGACCCTGATATCAGCGCCATCCCTGTACAATGTACAATACTGCAGGTTTTCCTTGACATACATCATGCAGGATCCAATAGCGACTTTCGTACCTGGATATATATAATTATAGCACCTTATCTTGCCATATGCATCCTGTTGGAGTTTTGCATCTATTCGGTTCATCTCTTCCTTGAGCTCAGATAGTCTGTTTGTAAAATGCACCCTCGTCCTTACGCTTTTTGCCAGCATCTCCTGCTTCTCAGGCGTAAGCGCTCCTGCCATCTCAAGCTTTCTTAATATGGTGATTGCCTGCTCAGCCTTTCTTAGATCAGTTTCGATTTGAATAATCTCGTCTCTTACTGCTTTATATCTCTCTCTTATAGTCGGATCAACACCAACTTCAATATCGGTGATCGTTGCAAGATGTGATCCTATGACCTTTGCAGTGATCTCCTTGCCCACCTTGCAGCTGCCCCCGACCAACAAGCCTTTCCTGCCGGATAATTCCAGCTTGTTTCCGCATTTAATATTGCTGTGCATTATTGCTTCGGCTTTTATATCATTTCTTGCCTCTACATTGCTGTTTTCAATATATCTGGCGATTATGTCCCCGCCGCTTACAAGAACACCCTTGCCCATACCCTGCATGCCTCTCCTAAGTATGATATCGCCTCCGGCCTTGATAATGGCTCCTTCGACAACACCCATGACTTCGACGTTCCCGCCTGCTTCTACAACAAAACCGGAAAGGACATTTCCCCTTACCGATACATTGCCAATAAAGTTGATATTCCCTGTCGAATTATCTACGTCTGCCTGGACCTCATATGTTGCAAAAACACTTACCTTGCCGTCTATATAGCTTATCTGTCCGCTTACATTCGCTATGAGCCTCGTGCCATCCTCTGAAGCAACGACATTACGACCTCTTGGCAGTGCGACCGGTTTGCCGTCCAACGCCGTTATGTCCGTCCCGCTAACTGTCTTTCCCGGCTTTCCGGGGACAGGAGGAATCAACGTACAAAGGGTCTGACCCTTTTCAGCACTCTGTATCAGGTTCAGCTCCCTGAAATCTACGCGTCCGTCTTCAAGGATAGTCGGTTTGCTCTCTCTCTTGGTATCAAAGTGGAATTCCACCTTCCCATTTTGGCCGTTTACAGGCGGAGTTCCTTCAGCAACACAAATCATTTCGTTATATACCGGATACTTGATTATCGTCTCCAGATTGGTTTTATTGATGCCATAGATCACACCGTTCCTGGTAAGCGTATCCAGAACTTCCTCGATAGTCAGCATCCTGCCGTTGTCAGGAGGTGTAAATGTTACAAACCCCTTCATTTTTTCCGGAGATATCGTAACAATAGCTGAAGCATTGACTTTAACCTCATCCTGAGGCTCCGCTATTTTAACAGGTGACTTGTCGGCTCTTCGCACGGCAATATCTACCACATTCCTGTCAAATCCTTTGATCATCTTGCGTGTAAGACGATCAACAACATCATTAGTTTCCAGCCTTTTCCCGTTGGCTTCCGGAGGATATACACAGAGGAATACACCATCATTTTGGTACAGTACTTCATAAAAACCATCATTCATATTATTACCGATGTAGTTTCGACCCATTTTGATGAAGCCCCCATTGCTATATATATTATGTAAATCAGTCGTCGAGTAAGGATCTCTGCCTTGCAAGCTTGCCGCGAAGACGCATGATCGCCTTTGTGTGAAGCTGAGATATTCTAGATTCGGACACCTTCATTATCGCACTTATTTCCTTTAAAGTCAATTCTTCGTAGTAGTACAGCGTCAGTACCATCTTCTCCTTTTCCGGAAGCCTGTCGATAGCATCTCCCAGTATCTCGCCCAATTCGGTCAATTCCGCTTCATATTCAGGCCTGTCCTTCTTATTGCTGGTCGTGACATCCATACCTATTTCATAATTCTGCTCCAGAAAATCCTCCAATGATACCATGGAGGACACATTTACTTCATTGAGCAGCTTATAAAAATCTTCTAAAGAAACATTCAGCTTTCCGGCGATATCCTTGTCAGTGGCAGACCGCCCAAGCTCATTCTCCACCTCCCAATATGCCTTCTCCAGTTCCTTGTTTTTTTGTCTCAGTGATCTTGGGACCCAATCCATTTCCCTGATATTGTCGATTATTGCACCCCTTATCCTTAGCGAAGCGTAAGTCTCGAATTTGACGCCTTTGTTGATATCAAACTTATCAATTGCGTCAATTAATCCGAAAACTCCAAAGCTTACCAAATCGTCGTATTCAACATTGGATCCGAAATAGATGTTAAGTCTGCCTGCAATATATTTGATAAGATGAGAATAGGCCAGTATGAGAGATTCCCTTACAGCCGGATCTCTCGTCTGCTGGTACTGCTTCCATAGTTCTTTTTGCTTGTTGCTGTCAGTAAGCATTTAAATCCCCCGTATACTTTACTTACTCTTTAACTTTTGTTTTTATTGCCATGCTCACAGCCAAAGGCTCAAAGTCGCTTTGCTGTGCATCGGCTGTTGTTGTATCGTTATCATGATCCTGCATCGGTTTTATCTTCTTAAGCTTTGCTGCAAGTGCTTCAGCTTTTCTTTCCTCTTTCATTTGTCTCAGCTTTTTCTCTTCTTCTATTTCTCTCTCTATTTTCCTTCTTTCTGCTTCTCTTTTTATCGATATAACAGTATTTTTCACATATGCGCCAAGTATATAAAACAGAAACATCATCACTGCCATTCGGAAATATATCGTCTGGCTGTCCGTTCGGGCTGCAAAGCTTATAATGCCCGCCAGGATCGCCGCCAGACATCCGGACATAAATGGAAGTTTCCGGATTATATCCATATCTAGATCTCCTTTATACCGTGACCTATAGTCTTGATCTTCAGCCTGCCGTTTTCGGAATGGATCTCTATGGTTCTTCCATAATTACCTCCGGTATCCTCCGAAACGACAGGTATTCTCAACAAGCTCAGTAACTCTTTGGATGCAGCCACATTTCTCGCTCCTATTCTAAGCATTTCAGATGCATCGTTAAACGAGAACATCTGCGCTCCGCCTGCCAGCTTTGCTACGATCCTCGATCTTACTGCACCGATGGCAACCATATCTTCGATAAGCTTGGTGATGGCGGTGTCTGCAAATTTTGCAATATTTGATTTGTTACGAGCCTGCTGGCTCGATGGAAGCATGATGTGAGCCAGACCGGCAACCTTTTTGATCGGATCGTACAGTGCTATACCCACACAAGAACCCAATCCAAGTGTCGTTAAAACGCAAGGATGCTCAGATGACTGCAGATCAGCCATTCCAACCTTAATAATTCTGCACATTCAATAAATTACTCCTAAAGCCTTCAGTAAAACATCATAAGTATCATAATCAGGCACCAGGAAGAAATCCCCGACTACCTTGTCATCGCCTTCTGAAAATTCAGTCTCGATGTACAGCACCGTATCTCCCACCTTTCCGAACTCTATGGCAGGTACGCTCAGGATGGCTCCCGCCATATCGATCGCAAGATCCGGCACTGACGGCACGATCTTGAGGTTTGTCATCGAAGACAATGATGAAAGATATGATCCGGCCAATATGTTGCCAATCTCCTTCAGCGCTGAGATCTCCAGTTCTGAAAATTCCTGCTGCGCTTCTTCAGGATCTCTTCCCATCAGCATGTTGACCAGTAATGCCGCTGCCTGCTGCTCCAGTATAAACATGATATTGCCTGTCAGGTCACCATCAACCTTCAGCAATATGCCTACCACCGGTATTTCAGCTCCTCCCAGAGTCTCGCTGACATCCTTGAAGCCCATTATTTTTACTCTGGGTACATCCATATCTATCTTCCTGTTCAAAAGCTTGGCAAGAGCCGTTGCAGCGTTTCCGGCGCCAATGTTCCCTATTTCTCTTAATACATCCAGATGCAGGTTGTTCAAATCATTAATATCCGTAACCATATCATTTTCTCCTGTTTAACACCTGTTCCAAAGCTTATATCGAAGATTGCTCCAAAGACACAATTTTTTCAAGATTCAGAAGCGTAATGATCCTTCCATCCGCCTTTCCCACACCAGTAAGATAATCAAGCGAATGCTCTCCTGTTACATTAGCTATACTCTCAGTTGTTTCCTCATCGAGCTCTACGACTTCCGCTACTGAATCAACTATCAAGCCGGCCAATATTTCATCAAGCTTTAAGATTATTATCCTGGTATCTGCATCATACTCATCATCAACAAGTCCAAACCTCTGACGCAGGCTGATTACAGGGATGATCTCACCCCTTAAGTTGATAACACCCTTTAGAAATGCCGGCTGTTTCGGAACTCTGGCAATACTCATATCCTTTTCAATGATAGTTGCAATTTTGCCTATGTCTATACCAAACTCTTCATTCTCAAGCTTGAAAACCAGATATTTTTTTGCTTCAGCCGTATAATTATCTGCCATTTTCAACCCCCCCATGTTAATCAAATCCTCAAGAAGCACTAATTGGCCAGCGCATTAACATCAAGTATCAGTGCAACATTTCCATCTCCCAGGATAGTTGCGCTGGTTATAATTTTAATGCCTGTCAGAAACTTTCCGAGTGATTTCTGTACTATTTCCTGCTGTCCAAGTATTCTATCAACTATGAATCCCGTTAGTCTTTCTCCCTTTTTAACTATTACAAGTGTAAGAGTCTTACGCTCCTCATCATTGCAGGAAGGCACTTCAAGCACTCTGTCGAGCCTGACTATCGGTATGACGGAATCCCTGTACATCACGACCTCCTGCTTTTGCACCATCTTTATATCAGCAGGGGTTATGTTTGTTATCTTATGTACGGAGCTGATCTGGATCGCATATTTTTCTTCGCCGACCATTACAAGCAGCGCCTGTATAATAGCCAGAGTCAATGGCAGTCTGATAAAGAATCTGCTGCCCTTTCCAAGCTCTGTTTCGACCTCTACTGTACCGCCAAGTGTCTCTATCTTTGTTTTTACCACATCCAGGCCTACCCCTCTGCCGGAAAGATCTGTTATCTGGTCTGCTGTACTGAAGCTCGGCTTGAACAGGAAATCAATAATATCCTTCTTAGTGAGATTAGCTGCCATATCCTTTGTTACCAGTCCGCGGTCTATAGCTTTTTTCTTTACCCTCTCCACATTTATACCCTGACCGTCATCGCCAACCTCTATAACTACGTTGTTACCGTCCTGATACGCTTTGAGTTCGATTTTGCCGCACTCCGGTTTGCCCAGGCTCTTTCTTTGCTCCCTGGACTCAATTCCATGGTCGCAGGAGTTTCTCAGCAAGTGGATGAGAGGGTCTCCTATCTCATCTATGACAGTCCTGTCCAGTTCTGTCTCTACTCCGGACATCTCAAGCTCAACTTCCTTGCCAAGATCCTTGGATATGTCCCTTATCATTCTCGGGAAACGGTTGAATACAGTTTCAACAGGCACCATTCTCACTTTCATAACAGCATCGTGAAGATTTGTCGTGATGCGTTCGAGGTATTCTATCGCCTCTCCATACTGCTGTGTCCTTTCTACTCCTTCAAGGCCTTCCAGCCTTGTTTTTTGAATTATCAGCTCGCTCACAAGGTTGAGCAGTACATCAAGCCTATCGATGTCGACTCTCACTGTTTTACCTGTTTTTGTTTTCTTTGCAGGCACTTCAGTCTTTTCAATGGCAGGCGCAGCTGCAGCCTTCTCAGCAACCGGGTCGATGGTCGTTTCCAATGAAGGCCGAGTATCAGCATCAGATTGTGCTGCAGCCGCATTCTTCTCCTTAACCATGTTTATTATTACTTCATCTACTTCTGCAATTGAATTCAGATCCTTGTTTAGTACAGCCTCATCTTCTTTTGTCAGGACAATTACCGTAAACTCAAAGTCAAATTTTTCATCCTCTATGTCCTGAACCTTTGGCTCGGATTTTATGATTTCGGAGTGTCTTTCAAGCGTCTTGAATATTATAAATGCTCTGGCTGACTTCAAAACACACCCCTTATTGAGTTTTACCGTGATCTGCAGCGCATTGCTGCCCATGTCAGCTGCTTTGTTTATTATATTTGTCTCATACTGATCCAGCTCAAGACCTGCAGAGATAATACCGGTTCCCATTGCAGACGATGCGGCAGATGCTGCAGCCGGAACAACGGCTTGTCCCTTTGCAGATGTGCTTTTGCTTTCCTTGTTATTCAGCAGCTCAGAAAGAGCCTCTATCAGCTCCTTATTGTCACTTGTACCCTCTGATCCGGTTTCGATAATCTTTGCGTTATATCCCTCGAGAGCATCAAGGCATTTGAAGAGAACATCCACAAGATCGGGGTTAATCTTTATCTCGTTATTTCTCAGGGCATGCAGAACATTTTCCATATCATGTGTCAAAGTGGACATCCTGTTAAAGCCCATCGTTCCAGACATTCCCTTCAGTGTATGTGCCACTCTGAATATCTCATTGAGCATTGAGCGATCCTCGGGGTTTTTCTCCATCTGCAGCAGACTCTGATTCAAGCTTTGTAAATGCTCTTTTGTCTCTTCGATAAAAATCTCCAAATATTGACTCATGTCCATTATTGCTCCACCCCCATATATTTGACTAACACACCTGCTATTTCCTTAAGCGGGACCACCGCATCTGCTATACCGGCATTTGCTACCGATTTTGGCATTCCATATACCACGCACGACGCTTCATCCTGGCATATGATGATCCCTTTGTTTGTTTCTTTGATGCAAGCTGCACCATCCTTACCGTCATTACCCATCCCAGTCATCACCACACCTATTACATTTTGAAAACCGGTTTTTGCTACTGACTTCATCAAAACATTAACCGAAGGCCTATGTCCTCCGACAGGAGCATTTTTCGTCAACTTTATTTTAAGTATATCATCCGGCTCTCTTATAACCTCCATATGAAAATCCCCAGGAGCCAGATAAGCACAGCCGGGCCGGACAATTTCATTATTCTCAGCCTCTTTCACAGTCAAGCCGCTTACAGCATCGAGCCTTTCGGCAAGCGATTTTGTAAAACCGGGCGGCATGTGCTGTACTATGAATATAGCTGCAGGTATGTCTTCCGGGATATACGGTATGACCTCCTGCAAAGCTCTCGGACCTCCTGTTGAGGTTCCGATCGCTATTAGTGCTTTTAGCTTGCTGTTTCTATATCTTTCCCTATCTGCTTCCGGTCCCGATGTCAAAACTGCAGACATCCGCTTTTTTGCTATACCGTAAGCCATTCTTATCTTCTTTATTATTTCATCCGCTTTCTGCCTTCCCGAAATGTCAAATATGTTTGATGGCTTTGTAATGAAGTCGATCGCACCTGATTCAAGTGCCTCTATTGTCGCACTCCCTCCATCAACAGTAAGACTGCTGAGTATAATGACCGGTGCATCGGTAAGCTTCTGGATTTCCCTCATGCAGGTTAACCCATCCATAGCAGGCATTTGCAGATCCAGCGTAATAACATCCGGCTGCTTCTCCCGTATCCTGTCCAATGCTTCCAGACCATTGCGGGCCGTTGCCGCCACTTTGATATCTCTTATGCCTTCCATTACATCCGTCAGAACCTTGCGCATAAACGCCGAATCATCTATAACGAGGACTTCTATGACCTTTGCCATTACCTAATCCAATCCTTTACTGAGTAGTCTGCGTTGTTCCCTGAAAATATATCGTATTACCGCTTCTCTATCCGCATCCTCAATATCTATGTAAGCAATTCCCGCAGTGTACTTATACTGTCCCCCATTATCTGTGTCATCATATCTTACTACCACCCCTCGGAATTTTACCGCTCTTGTCTGTTCTCCAAAGAGCTCGCATTCAACAAGTGTCCCCGGATCCAGCTTTTCATCGAGTAAAAGACGTATACCTCCGCCGCTCAAATCATTTGCCATTGTAGTCCGAAATGGGATGTCGTCATTATTTCTGCTGTTAAATGCACCTAATAGCCTATATCGCACTTCCATAAAGCAATCGAGCCTGAAGTAGCTGCGCCTCTGGACCCGAACTATATCGCTGTTTTTTACTATCACCAGCACATGCAGATTGTCTATGATCAGCCTTCCCTTTACAACCGCACGGAATTTGAAAAGATTTATCATCTTTCTTTTCCTGCTCAAAAAATACACATCAAATAATGAATCAGGCTCCAGCGGTATTACATTTCCTTTATTTATAGGAGCGTCAATAACTGCGGTATTCTCTCCTTCCAGCCATTCCAGCCTGCTCACATAAATTGTGCTGTTATTATCATCCTCTCTGCCAACAGGCTCCAGTTCAAGCCTTGTGCCTGTTTCCAGATCTCTTAGCTCCATGTATCTCCCTCACTGTACCGGTCATGCTTTCATAAAGCCGACCAATCTGTTCAAGAAACCTCTTATCCCATAATTTGGCTGAAATTCTTCGCTGCTTTCACTGTTTGTCAGCCTTATGGATATATCCTTTATGTTTCTGGCAGCCTGACTTTTAGGAAAAATCAGTGAAAATGGCTGTTGTTTCTTCACTGCCTTTATTACCGCATCATCCTGCAGTATATACCCTGCAGGCTCCAATGGTATCCCCAAAAATTTATCCGCCACCAGTACAAGCTTATTTAGCACATCATTGGCTTCATTACTGTTCTCCGACCTGTTCACCACGACCATTATCTTTTTTGTCTTGTCCCTGTTGGAAACCATCTTTATCAACGCATAGGCATCAGTGATAGAGGTCGGTTCCGGTGTTGTCACAAGCAGCACTTCATCTGCCGCCATTATAAAGCTCATTACATTCTCCGATAACCCGGCACCAGTATCTACAATGATTATGTCCGCCAATTTATCAAGTAGTGCCATGTTTTCAACAAACCTGGCAATCTGCTGCCTGTCAAGCTTCATCAAATCTTCGACGCCTGACCCTCCGGATATAAATTTTGTGTTTTTAGGTCCATCCGTCAAAACCTCAAGTATATTTTTTTTATTTGTTATCACATCCAGCAATGTGTACCTCGGTACGATACCAAAAAGTACATCAATGTTGGCAAGTCCGAAATCTGCATCCAGTATTATGACCCTGCGTCCTTGCTCACTTAGTGCCATTGCAAGGTTTATCGTGATATTTGTCTTTCCGACGCCGCCCTTACCGCTGGTGACAGTTATTACCTTTGCGGACCTCCTTGGCGCAAGTGCAGGTATCATCGCCTTGTTCCCTATCTGCTTCTGTTTCAGGTTGTCTATTACCTGCCTGAGTTTTTCTGCCTGATCCATCATCTGGTATAACTCCCTATTAGATTCTTCGTTATCTTTTCGATGTTTGCTGTTTCAATATCATCAGGCACGCTTTGTCCGGTAGTGATATATGAAAGACTTTTACCGGTCAGATATCTTACATTGAGTATGATTCCCTGCACCGGTGTTTCGTCTGTTTTAGTAAATATAAGTTTATAGTTCTTCAGGAAGCTGTAGCTATCCAGAATTTCCTTGCAATTCCTTATGCTCGTAGTAGCGCTCAGCACCAGATATACCTCGTCAGCATTCGATGCAGTTATCAGCGCCTTAAGCTCTTCAAACTGCGCCTTGTTTCTGTGGCTTCTGCCTGCCGTATCTATAAGCACCAGATCCTTATCCTGATGAAGAGCTACTGCATCTCTCATCTCAGTTGGAGTATATGCAACCGATACTGGTATCCCAAGTATCTCTGCATATGTTTTTAGCTGTTCTACAGCCGCTATCCTGTATGTATCAGCTGTTATGAGCCCGACAGTTTTCTTCTGGTTCAGAAGAAAATTAGCTGCAATTTTTGCCAGCGTGGTAGTTTTTCCTACTCCAGTCGGTCCGACGAATATTACCACAGTCGGTTTACCCTCACTGCTGATCCTTATAGTCTCTGGTTTTCCAAACAATCCGGCTATTATTGCTGACAGCTGTGATGCGATATCATTGACTCCTTTTCCTGCCGATGATCTGGTCGCTGCCGCCTCTGTCAGCTTTCGTGCTATATCCTGATCCACTTCATTTTTCAGTAGGTTATTGTAAAAAACCTCCGTTATACTGGAAACCTGACTTTGACGCTCAATGATCGTCTGATTTGGTACAGGCTTTTCATCTGTCTTCACTTGTGAATACAGCTTCTGGAGCATTTCTTCTATACTCGTTATTTTATTCTCCAGATTAGTTATTTTTTCCTCCTTTTCGTCGGAATTTGTTGTATTAGAAGATAAAACAGCATGGCTGTTGTTTAAGGTGTTCTTAGAGCCGTCGCTCTCATTTTTTTGCGGGCTGTATTCATCTATGGCAGCCAGTACTTCAACCAACGGTTTTGAGAACAGACCAAGAAGGCCTTTCTTCTTAACCTTTCTGGTATTTAGGATAAGAGCCTCGCTGCCCAGATCCATTTTGACTTTCAATATCGCTTCCTGTGTGTTTTTAGCCATGTAGCGGCGGATCTTCATAATTCCCTCGCACAAAAACAATAGTAATTTACTCTAATCATTTTATCATAAAACAACTTATTTTACTATTTCGTATAAAAATCGACAATTAATACTATATACTCACAACTCCTACCGATTGTATCTCCAGATTTGGATCCAGTTCATTATAGGAGAGCACTGCTATACCTGGTATTGTCTGGTCGGCAAGCTTTTTGAAATAAAGCCGCACAACAGGTGAAGCGAGCACAATTGGCTGCTGTCCAATCTGAATCAGCTTCTGAACCTGCTTGGAAAGGCTTCCCAGTATTGCGTTTGTTACACTTGGCTCCAAAGAGAGATATGTACCGGTCTCTGTTTTTTGCAGTGAATCCAGCATCATTTGCTCCAGCTTTGGGTCCAATGTGATCACACTTGAATTCTGTTCGTTGAAAAATGCCCTGGAAATAGCTCTGCCCAGCCCTTGGCGTACGTATTCTGTCAGCATATCCGTATCATGGGTCACTGCCGAATAGTCTGCAAGTGTCTCGAGTATCGTTACCATATCTCTTATGGAAACTCCCTCCTTCAGAAGGTTGGCAAGTACCTTTTGCACCTCGCCCACTGACATCAGCTTGGGTATCAGTTCTTCGATGATGACTGGATAGTTCTGCTTCACATTATCCAACAGCGTCTGGACTTCCTGACGGCCGGTAAGCTCATGTGCGTGTTTTTTAACGATCTCTGTAAGGTGCGTCGCAATAATAGATGGTGAATCAACAACTGTATAGCCAAGCATCTCCGCTCTGTCCCTCTGCTGTTCGGTTATCCAAATAGCCGGAAGGCCGAAGGCGGGCTCCGTCGTCCTTATTCCATCGATTTCTTCCTCCACCAGCCCCGGGTTCATGGCAAGGTAATTATCCAGCATCAGTTCGCCTCTTGCTACCTCAACTCCTTTTATCTTGATCTGGTACTCGTTGGGCGCCAGTTGTATATTGTCACGCAGCCTTATTATCGGGACGATCATACCAAGCTCCAGCGCAAGCTGCCTTCTTATCATAACAACCCTGTCAAGCAAATCTCCGCCCTGATTCACATCAGCCAGCGGTATTATCCCGTAGCCAAATTCAAGTTCTATAGGGTCAACCTGAAGCAGAGTAACAACATTCTCCGGTTTTCGTATTTCCTCAACTTCAGTCTCCTCTATCTGAACCTCCTGCTGCTTCTGCTCTGCTGCCTGTTGCTTGGACAACGTGTATCCTAGAAATACAAGGACCGCAGCCATTAATATAAACGGTATCGTAGGAAGAAAAAAAGCCAGTATAAAGCTTAACCCGGCAGCTATATAGAGCACCTTTGGATTGCTGAATACCTGCTTTAAAAAGTCTGTGCTGAGATCGGATTCTGACGCTGCCCTTGTAACGATAAAGCTGGTAGCAGTAGATATCATAAGAGCCGGTATCTGGCTAACCAGACCATCTCCTATGGTCAGTATAGTATAGGTAGAAAGAGCTTCTTCCACAGATTCTCCTCTGGACACCATACCCATTATCAAGCCGCCTATTATGTTAAGTACTGTTATAATGATACCCATGATGGCATCACTTTTAACAAATTTGCTGGCACCATCCATAGCACCGTAAAAATCAGCCTCTCTCTGGACCTTCTTTCGTCTCTCCTTTGCTTCCGTCTCATTTATAAGCCCTGAATTCAGGTCTGCATCGATGGCCATCTGTTTCCCGGGCATAGCATCGAGAGTGAATCTTGCAGCAACTTCTGCAACTCTTTCTGATCCGCGTGTGATTACCAGAAAATTGACCAGTGTGATGACAATAAAAATGATAAAGCCTACTACCAGATCATTTCCGCCGACAAACCTGCCAAAGCCTTCAATTACATCTCCTGCATCGCCCTGCCCAATGATCAGCCTTGATGTACTGACATTAAGAGCAAGTCTGAACAGTGTGGTCATAACCAGCAACGACGGAAAAATCGACATCTGAAGGGCTTCCTTCATATAGACGGTATTGAGCAGTATTATGACTGATACCATAATGTTTACTGCAAGCAGAATGTCAACTATAACACCCGGCAGCGGTATTATGAATGCCAGAACTACGGCAACTATTATGATCGGTACTGACATATCTCTTACTTTCAAAGCTTTGGTAGCCTCCTTGCTCCCTGATAGTTTGTATTGTATTTATCATAAACACAGTTGATCCGATGGACTTCTGATGACACCGTCCTATAAAACTGTATTGCGCAAATATGATGCTTAACCGGCAGCAGTCTTACCCTTCAGACTATATACGAACGCTAGCACCTCTGCTACTGCCTGATATAATTCAGGCGGTATAGCCTGTCCAATATCCACCGTATCATATATGGCTCTCGCAAGCGGTTTGTTTTCTACGATCTCCACCTTATTTTCGCTGGCAATTTCCTTTATCCTAAACGCAATATAATCCTGCCCCTTCGCCAGCAGCATTGGAGCAGGAGAAGCCTGCGCATCATACTTGAGTGCACATGCAAAATGCGTAGGATTGGTGATGACAACATCCGCCTTGGGGATTTCCTGCATCATCCTTCGCATCGATATTTGTCGTTGTTTCTGCTTGATTTTTGCTTTTATCTCGGGATTTCCCTCAATCTGCTTGTATTCCTCCTTGACCTCCTGCTTTGTCATTTTCATATTCTTTTCATATTCCCACCACTGGTAAGCAAAATCAAATACTCCAAGCGCCACGAGAACAATACAAATCCTTATGGCAAGATCCACAGATGTGATCCCTATAAATGCAGCTATTCCGATGACGTCCGTATCCATCAGGGTGACAACAGCCTGTGCCTTTCCGTTCAGATACGAATAGGAAACATAAATAATTGCAGACACTTTGATCACAGCTTTAAGCAGTTCAACCAGTCCGCGCATCGAAAATATCCTTTTAATGCCGCTGAGCGGGTTTATTCTGCTGAAATTCGGTTTAAGCGTTTCGAGCGTGAACAAAAATCCGACTTGAGCGTAACTCACTATAAGCCCTGTGAGCAGGCTTATCAGAAATACCGGACCTATAGCCTTGAAAAACACAATAAGTCCATCTATGAATACCCTTACTATTATATCCGGTACATAAAGGTCTTCGATCATAGGGTATTCCGTAAATACCTTTTGGGCAAACTCGACCAACTGGATGTAGATGTTTCTGCCAAAAATGCGCAGCGATATAAATACAAAAAGCAGCACAAGAGCCGTAGATATTTCTCTGCTTTGAAATACCTGACCCTTTTCTCTGGCCTCACGTCTTTTTTTCGGGGTAGCCTTCTCTGTCTTATCGCCGCCCCCAGGCCCCTGTGCAAACAGCTGGAGATTTATCTTATAAATCATCCCGGACTAAGCTCCTTTATATAATCGGCCACGCTTATGCCCATTAACTCAAAGACTTCCCTTAAAACATTAATGAACATCGGTATCGTAATTGCTAATATAATCAGCCCAACAATGATCTTCAGTGGCATTCCTATCACGAAAATATTCATCTGCGGCACCATCCTGGATATTGTTCCAAGCGCAATATCCACAATAATAATCGTTGCTAACACAGGCGCTGCCATTTTGAAGCCGGTTGTAAGCACTGTGCTAAAAAGAGCAGAAATACCGTTGTACAGTCCGGCATCAAAAACAGCGCTGCCGGGCGGTATTGAAGTAAAGCTGTCATACAGCGCCTTTATCAGCATATGATGTCCGTCTATTGCAAGTAAGATCAGCATGCTGATAATAAAGTAAACATTAGAGGTGATCGGCACCTGTATATTACTGATCGGATCCATTACATTAACCATTCCGAATCCAATCTGCATATCAATTACCTCACCTGCAATATATATCGCAGTATAAGTAAGATAAGCCACAAATCCCATCGACAGTCCGATCATGAACTCCTTTATAACAAGCAGTACATATCCGAGCAGGTTTTCATCATACTGTACTGATTGCACCACAGCTGTGTTGACAAGGATCAATGACATTAAAAACGAAAAACCGATCTTGAAGTATGCCGGTACATTTTTTCTTCCAAAAATCGGAGCTACTACAAACAAACCGGTCATGCGGACAAAGACCAGCAGAAAAGCATCAAAACCATTTAATATAAGCCCCGCCGGTATCTGCACACACCAAACCTCCCATTGATGAAATATTTCCTCGGAATACCTACCTGATTAACTGCAAAATATTTTCATACAGGCCCTTTGTGTATTCCGTGAGCATACTCAGCATCCATGAACCCAATACGGCAAGTGTAAGAATAACAGATAAAACCTTCGGTATAAAGGATAACGTCGCCTCCTGTATCTGTGTGGTAGCCTGGAAAACACTCACGGCAAGACCTATGATCAGGCTGACCAACAACAAGGGGGCAGATACATATATAACTGTCAATAATGCATTCTGTGCAATAGTTATGACTGCGTCCTGATCCATCATGCACCTCCTGCGGATTTGTTCTTTGGCTTAATCTTCCGTCTGTCTATGTTATAAACGATGAGACCAGAGTCTTGGAAATCAGATTCCAGCCATCCACCATGATGAACAGCAATACCTTGAAAGGCAGCGATATCATAATTGGCGGGAGCATCATCATTCCCATTGACATCAATGTGCTGGCAACAACCATGTCGATAATGAGAAAGGGTATATATATCAAAAATCCGATCTTGAAGGCAATGGTCAGCTCATTTATGATAAATGCCGGGATTACTACTGTAAGAGGCAGCTCCATTGGATCCTTGACAGGTGTTTCTATCTTTGCCAGTGAAACAAAAAACGCAAGATCCTTCTCATTGTCTCCGAATTGCTTGAGCATAAAACCCTTGATCACCTGCGACGAGTTGTCAAAAGCCTGTTCCTGCGTTATCTCTCCTTGGTTGAAGGGTTCATATGCCTGTGTATTTATATCTCCTATGACAGGTGTCATAATAAAAAGGGATAAAAACAAAGCAAGCCCGATCAGAACCTGATTAGGCGGCATTTGCTGTGTTCCGAGTGCATTTCTCATAAACGACAGCACTATTATTATCCTTGTGAACGAGGTCATCATTATTAAGATGGATGGTAACAGAGACAATACTGTCAGCATCAACAGTATCTGGATGCTCGATGATACTTCCTGGGGAGTGGAAGCCGGTTCTACATTGAAACCGAACTTGAATGGGAAGGTGGTTTCAGCATACGCATCCGAACTGAAAAAAGTCATTATCGACAATACAACTGCGATCTTTAAACCTTTCAGTTTACTTATCATTGGTAACGTCAACCCCATCTTCTTTGACCTTTGTATTTTGACTTTTGTAAACAATCGTCCTCAGCTTGTCCAGGTTATTTTTAAATTTTGGCTCTTCCATATTTTCTGCAGAATCTTCGCCTTTTTCTACCGCTCTCTTTTCCTTCTTCGCCCTGTACATGCCGCTGTATCTATCAAGTATGGCCCTAAAATCAAACCGCATTTCCTTATCCGCTTGTGCAGCTTCCTCGGCATCTGTCTCTTCGATATCGACATTTGCAAGAAACTCAATGGATTTGGATGTCGTGGCAATCAACAAGTAGCTGTTTCCAGCTTTTACAAGATGCAGCCTCTTGTCAGTACCAAGCGCCACCGTCTCCAATATACTTATGTTTTTGCTTCGCATCGTTCTGATCTGTTTTTGTCCGATATACTTAGTAGTTACATATGTAAGAAACAGCAAAGCACAAAATCCGACAAGTAACAATATTAATTTTAATACACCATCTACATCAAATTCCATCGTATTCTCCCGGTTTACAAGTGACATTCACACTTTCCGGCAGGTCTGTATCTATATACTGCACTAACGATCAGCCTAAGACCTTTTTTACAGCTTCGATGACTCTTTCTGCCTGGAATGGTTTTACGATGAAATCCCTTGCTCCTGCTTGTATCGACTCAATAACCATAGCTTGTTGACCCATCGCGGAACACATGATCACCTGGGAATCGGGGTTCATCTTCCTGATCTCTTTGACTGCCTGTATACCGTCTACTTCAGGCATCGTTATATCCATTATCACCAGATCAGGCAGCAATTCCTTGTATTTTTCAATTGCTCGTCCGCCGTGCTCGGCTTCTCCTATCACTTCATATCCGTTTTTGGTCAATATGTCTTTGATCATCATTCTCATGAATGCAGCGTCGTCAACAATCAAAATCTTTTTACCCATAATCCTCTCCCCTTATTATGTGTGTATTGAGCCGTATATTTATGTTAACATTTCATAGTCTTTTAATCAAGAAGATTTTCCATTACAACCGTTTGCTGGGGTGTATGATATCTGTGATCCTCACGCCAAAGCTCTCGTCGATTACCACTACCTCACCCTTTGCGATATTCTTTCCGTTAACGAGTATATCCACAGGTTCGCCTGCCAGCTTATCAAGCTCTAAAATGGATCCTGGGCTGAATTCAAGAATATCCCTGATCAGTTTTTCAGTCCTTCCAAGTTCAACGGTCACCTGAAGCGGTACATCCATGATAAGGTTTATGTTATTCTTATCAAGAAGGATCTTGCCATCTTCAAAGCTCTGAAAATGAGCCGGCTGAACATTTACAGGTTCACGGCGCTGCCTCGGCTCCGGAGTACTAAAGCCATAATCCGGCTGATAGCTTTGCTGCTCGTGCAGCGGCTGCTGCATCGGTGGCTGTGGTTGGCTGTACACTTGCTGTTCCTGCTGCTGCTGAGACACTATGTTTTGTTCCGGCATCGCCGGTACACTTTCTGCTGCAGGCTTCGGTGTGTCAAAAGCTTCATCCGGCAGTTTGTACGTTCCGGCATCAGGCTCCATTCCCAAGAGGTTCTCAACCATTTTTTTTGCAAATGACAGAGGCAGTATCTGCATAATTTCACTGTCGACCAGTTCGCCTATCACCATTTTGAATGATATCTTGACTACTTTCTCGCTCTCATCCATACCTACATTCTGTCGAAAATTATCAACATCGAATACAAATGCTTTCGGAGGCGAAATATCTATTCTCTTATCAAACATCGATGACATTGACGTTGAAGACGAACCAATCATCTGATTCATTGCTTCACTGATTGCGCTGAGATGCAGCTCTGTCAACGTGCTTTCTGTATTGGATCCGTCTCCGCCCATCATCAGGTCCGTGATGACTTTGACATCTAGCTCTTTCAATATAAGCAGGTTTGTTCCAATAAGTCCGTTTGTATACTCCACCTTAACTCCAACACATGAATTCGAATACTCTGCTGACAGTTCACTCCAGGTGCTGACAGTTACCTTGGGAGTCGTTATGGTGACCTTCTGTCCGAGCAGTGTAAACAGCGTGGTAGCGGATGTACCCATGCTTATGTTGCCTATTTCTCCAAGAGCATCTATTTCCTGCGGGTCGAGACCTTCTCCACCGCCGGCTTCCTCTGCCGGCGCATCGCTGGTGACACCATTTAATAATGCATCTATTTCAGCCTGTGATAACATATCTCCCATCAGTCTTCCTCCTTCTTCAATACCTTTGATATCTTGATTGCGACCTTGTTTTTCTTCACACCGGGCATCGCATGGAATTTTAAGAGGTTGCCGACATGCACCTCCAATTCGTCATTGACGCCGGTATCCAGTGCGATCACATCTCCTGGCTGCAGCTCAAGAAAATCATTGACGGTTATTGATGTTTTGCCCAAAACTGCTTTTACAGGTATATAAGCGTTTTGTACTCTGGCTTCAATGCTCTGCTTCATCTCAGGAGTTGCCTCCTTTTCAACACTTGAAAACCAGAACTTAGTACTGAGCTTTGAAACTATCGGCTCTACCACCATATGCGGTATACATATATTGATCATACCATCGACATCTCCGACTCGTGCACTCAGTGTTATCAGCGCTACGGTTTCATTCTGTGCAACTATCTGAGCAAATTGTGCATTGGTCTCTATCTTATCGAGCCTCGGCCGTATTGAAATAACATTTTCCCACGGCTCCCGCATCAGATTGAGTATCTGTATGGTTATCCTTTCAATGATAGCCAACTCTATTTCTGTAAATTCCCTTATTCTTTCCATTGAAGAGCCACGGCCGCCAAGGATACGGTCAACCAGTGCATATGCGATAGTCGGTTCGATCTCAAGCATTACTGATCCTGACAATGGCGCAAAATCAATTATTGCCAATACGACAGGATTCGCAACTGAATTGCTGAAGTCACTATAGGGAAGCGCTTCAACTGTTACTACATCCACCTGCACCAGTGTCCTCAGATAGCCTGTCAGAAAATTAGTCACAAGCCGTGCGTAATTATCATAGATTATATTTAGAGTCTTTATATGATCCTTGGCAAATTTGCTGGCTCTGCGGAAATCGTGGCTTTTAACCTTTTTCTCCTGTGAGGTGTTCTGTATTTCGTGTGCGTTTATCTCGCCCGTGCTCAGCGCCTTAAGCAGATCATCTATTTCATTCTGTGAAAGAATATCACCCATTAAAAACCACCTCCCATCTGTAGCCCGGATAAAATTTGATCAGTACCACCCGGGGTTTGCTGCACAGAACCTTACTGGAAAAGCCATTCTGAGAAAATTACCTTGTATACGATATCCTCAGGCTTCTCTTCTCCTTCATTCAAAAGACTGTTGATCTGATTTGTAAGGTCTTCCTTTGCCCTGTCAAGCACAGCAAGATCCTCTACTTCTTGAGCTGTCAATGTCATAAAAAACCTGACAACAAGCTCTTGGATCTCTTCGGATCTGGCAGCTAGTATATCACTAACAACAGCTTTCTTGTCTCTTTTTAGTGTTTTGTAGCATTTCAGTGTAACATTTGCTTGAATTATTGATGTCGAATCAGGGTCGGCTTTTTTGAGGGCGAAATATCTCGCATCGCTGTAGAGAGGTATCTTGACAAGTTCCTCTTCCTTTGGGATCTCCTTGATCTTCTCGCCGTTTTCTGTAAGATTCTCTTCTCCGGTGCCATTCGCATTAGATGAGCTGCCCTGAACGATCACCAGATATCCTGCAAGTGCAGCTAGCGAAAGTGCAAGGACTGCCACGATAACTATTAATATAAAGAACGTACTTTTTGACTCCAAAACTTATGCCCCCTCTATCATTTGTGTGTGTCCGCATAGATTTGTATACCGCCCTTGAATTCAATGATCTTTGCGATCACATCATCCACAGACTCCCTGCAGACATATTTTTTTGTATTGACTGTGGTAATGACCGTATCGGGAGTCTGTTCCACAGTCTCGATCAAATCACTATTCAGGACATAAACCGAGCCGTTAAGCCTGGTCAGTTTAATCATAATATTTTTACCCCAAAAACTCAATAGATAATTTCAAAAAATGGCGAATTATGCACTTTTTATGTGAAATTTATCAAGTTTTGGTATCCTTTCTAAATATATATGTGTTGCAGGTACTCCTCCTCAAACTGATTTGTTGACTGACTAACCAGTCATCCGTTAAAATTTCAGGAGAAGCACCATACAACCACACAGCTGAAATATCTGAATTAAGTAACTTAATCGCTTTATCTAGTCACTTTACACAAATACAAAGCTGCTAATATTACTTTCCTCAGAAGATTTTCAGCATTACCTCTTTAGGCTTACAAGCTCCTGCAGCATTTCATCTGATGTCGTGATGATTCGGCTGTTTGCCTGGAAGCCTCTCTGTGTAACAATCATCTCTGTGAACTCTTTTGAAAGGTCCACATTTGACATCTCAAGGGTTCCTGGATTGAGTGTTCCGACTCCGTTGGAACCGGCTTTTACTGCCTTGTAGTCGCCTGAGTTTGTGGTCGGCACATACATGTTGTCTCCGACCTTCTGAAGACCGGCCGGGTTTTCAAAACCCGATATGGCCATCAGACCGAGTGACTGCTGCTGACCGTTGTCGTATATTCCTGTCAGTATACCATCGGAGCCTACGCTGAATGAAACAAGACTGCCTGACGGGTAACCGTCCACACTTTGCGGCTTGACTGAGTTATCTGCTGCAAAAGCGGTAATTTTGGAAAAGTCAAGAGTTACATCAAATGGACCGGTACCTGTCTCTTCTGCAGGTTCAAATGTTACAGCATCAGTCGGTAACGTAGTTGGATCTATTATACCCTCCGCATCAAAACTGAATGAACCTGATGCCGTATCAGTGGTGTACTCGTTTGTTGTCGGTGAAGGAATTTCCCAGTGCCATGTCGACCCGTCTGCATCAGCTTCCGTCTTCCAAAATTCTACATTCACCTTGTAGTCATTTCCAAGACTATCATAAACAGTCATTGGAACCGAAAATTTCTGCTCAGATGTTGGTATATCTGTTCCCATTGCAGGCATCGAAGCGTCCAGGTTTCCGGAAAGCTGCGCTCTGGATGTCGACTTGGCCGATATTATCCTCTTGTTCCTGTATTCGTCAGTGTAAAGGTTTATCGGCTCTATTGGTTTTTCTGTGTCGAACTCTCCGCTGCCGTCGGTCTTGAGCGCCTGCCAGCCGTATACATTGAGTCCGCTGCCGGTAACCAGGTTGCCGAGCCTGTCTATACCGAAGTTGCCTGCTCTAGTAAATTTAAATGTATCATTGGCGCCGCCCTTACAGATGAAGAAGCCATCGCCCTCTATCGACATGTCTGTAGGGTTGTCAGTCCTTTGCAAACTTCCTCTTGTTGTAATTGTGTCAACTGCTCCTACACCAAGACCGAGGCCTATCTGCATCGGGTTCGTACCGCCCCTGCCTGTTGCCGAGTCAGGAGAGCTGGCGCCCTTTAAGGTCTGGCTGAATATTTCCTGAAATGTCACTCTTCCTGACTTGAAGCCTACCGTATTCACGTTGGCTACGTTGTTGCCTATTACGTCCATTCTTGTCTGGTGTGCCCTGAGACCTGATACACCAGAGAACATTGATCTCATCATATCGTCTGTTCGACCTCCTTCATACTTGTCACATCCCCTCCGTCATTCAGGGATGTCCAGCCTCCCGAAAGGGTCCGGCTGCTATACTATCACTGCTCCGTCGATGTTGGTAAATACATTTTCCCTCAGTTCATCACTGTTTGCCGCTGTTATTACCGTTCTGTTCCTGATGTTCACCACAAACGCCAGATCATCCATCAGTACCAGCGAATCCCTGACTCCCTTTGACTCAGCCTTTGAAACAGCTTCCTTCATTTTGTCCTTCTGGGCTTGAGTCAGGCTGATATTCCTGGACTGAAGCCTGTACTCCGCATGCTTTGAAAACTTGATCTCCGCTGCTTCCGTCTGCTTCTGCCTCAGGATGCTCTCGAACTTCCCGGCTGTTACGTTCTGCTGTCCGTGCAGATTTCCTGCCGCTCCTGTTCCCGATACAGCAGGTTTTCGGGTTATTACAGGCCTGTTGATGCTGTTTCCCATTGAATCAATTACCATCGCTATCACCTTCCTGCCCGTCAGGTCCTGTAGCTTCATCTGTCACTTCTTCAGCATTATTGTCTTCATCCTCTGTTATTACTTCATCTCCGTCTGTTTCATCTACGATGTCCGAATCATCATCCTCGTCTACGATGGCTTCCTGCTCCTTGCTGGAGATACTTGTAATACTGTCCAGAGGTACATGCACACCATTGAGAACCGCTGTTATCCTGCCATTTTCCGAAATATTCAGTTCTGCCAGTGTTGCCGTGACAGGTACCCGCCTTCCGGTTGCACTGTCCTTGATAATGATATCGACCTGCTCTCCGTTTTCATAAGCTGTTTCAAGTGTGTTTCTGATATACTCGGTATCCGTAGTCTTGACTGTGGTATTGAGGCCTGCTATTTCAACACTTACTCCATCCATCACCGCATAGTCTTCATAAACTCCCTTCTGCAGCGATTTCACCGTACCTGTAACCTTGATCATGTCACCATCTGATGGGTTGTATACGATACCATTGACCATACAGCCTATCAGAGTTGTAAACTGAGAAAGGTTGCTCTGTGAGGAATATGTACCTTCAGTTACCTCAACTACATCATCTACCGCTACCTCTATTCCCCTGACCACAACATAATATTTTCCTCCGCTAACACTGACGCTGGAGACATCACCAGAAACCTGGGTAATTTCCTTTGTGGTCGGGTCTGCTACGTTGGCCAGTATGCTTTTTCCGATCAGGCTGTATGCCTTGGTTGCAGAAAAGCTTGTGTTGAGGTTTTGCATCTGCTCCAGTGCGCTGAACTGCGCCATCTGTCCGATGAATTCCTTGTCATCCGTAGGATTCAGCGGGTCCTGATATCTGAGCTGAGTCACCAGCAGATTCAAAAAATCGTCTTTCCCCAGTTCTCCCGTATCTCTGTTGCTTAGCTTTGATGCATTTTCATCGATTATCTGCTGTATCGTTTTTTGGTAACCGCTTACTGATACGCTCATATCTCTCACCTCCTATGCTGTAATATTGATAGTGCTGTCATCCCACAGATATGGATTGCTTCCTGCAGACTCTTCAACAAATCCATTAATCATGCCCATACTCTTGGCTGTACCGGCAGCTGAGCTTCTCCTGCGTATACCCTGTGTGTTCGCATACTGAGGCTTATGTTCTCCTGTCTGTGCGCCATCCTGCCTGACCGATACACTTAGGCTCTGAACGCTGATACCTTGCCTTTGCAGTGAATCCTTGAGTATCTGCATATTTGACTCGAGGACCTGCTGTACCTGTCGGTTTTCCGCCACAAACTTTGCCATTACTATACCATTTTCAGTGATTACCTTAAGGGAAATCCTGCCAAGGCTTTCTGGCTTTAGTTCCATGACCATCTCGGATTTGTCATGTGTCAGTGTGACAGCAGCTTTTTCGGTTATCTGGTTTATGATCTCTCTTGCCGGTAATGTTTGCCTCACTGCCGTCTCAGGCATATCCGCCTCACTCTGACTTACAGCATCGCTGTTTACGATTTGAAATGCTTCCGGCTGCTGCATTTCCATGTTAATGCGCTGAGATTGAGGTGCAGTACTATGATCATTGCTCCTGTTCATCATTTGATAACTGTTTTCATCAGCTTCTTCATCAGCCTGCTTATCCTTTTGATCTGACAAGGATACATCCTGTAAGCCGATATCATCAACATCGGCTGCCGTACTTTCACTTGTTGCAGCAGTTGCATTGATCACACTTTTCTTTCCCTCTTCTGCCTTTCCCATAAATGCCAGCAACGCTTCTTTGATTTCTCTTACGACAGTATCCTGACCATCCTCCAGCTTCTTGGCATATTCATCAAGCTTTTGAATAATATGTGCTCTTAGTTGTTGTATTAGCTCCGAAGCCTGATCCGTCTTCTGAGGCACATGTGCCGATGCTGTATTTGTGAGTTCTGATTCCTTTTGACCGATTTCATTCATCAGTGTATCATCGCTGACATTCGTGATTTCTTGATCTGCCTGCTCTAACGCAACTGATTTGTTTATAAGCTGCATGAGTTCCAGAAGCGCTTCGGCCTGTCCATCTTCCAAACCGAATATTTCGGACAGCACAGATACTGTTTTCTCAAGACCTTGTGCATCATTCAGTTCGTCTGCCTGTACACCATGTTGGTTTAAAAGAGTCTCAAGCTTCGTCTGATCCACACCCAGCATCTGTGCCAATATCGCTAGAATGCTGTTTGATGCTTCCTGTCTTTTTGCTTTGCTGTCTGCCTTATTTCTATTATCCGTTCTTTCTGCCGCCGCATTTGATGTTGCAGTATTTTTCAGGTCTTCTGCTACAGCTTTTTCAGGTTTTCTATTGGTTTGCATAAGCTGCCGGTATGATTTGTACAGCGGTTCCCTCATTGCTGCTGTACTATCAGAACGACCCTTTATGCAGCCGCCTGCATTATTTCTCCCTGTATCCGCTGACACACCGGAAGCCTCATATAACCTGCTGTTCAGAATCTGTCCAAACGTTGTGGTATTCTGATTTCCGTTGCCTTTCTGCTTGCCAGCACCAGAAAAAACCGAAGCATTTTGATCGGCCATTACACTGCCCATCAATAGCTCATTCAGGTTCATTTCTTCACCTCCTTTACTTTTTACTTTTCAATGTGCATCTGGGCCTATATAGTCATATGCAGCGTCTTTTCATACGCTGCTTTGAACTATCTGACTATGATCCGTTGTCAATTCCCCTTATACAGCTCATTGAGCCTTTCAGTTACTTTTGCGGCAAAATCAGGGGACATTGACTGTAATATTTCGGAAGCAGCATCTCTGTTCATTGCCTGAAGAGTTTCAGTTATCATATCAAGCTTTGATGTTCCAAGCTGTTGAAATATAGCTGCCGCCGATCCTGGCTCCATTTCCGCATATACCTGAGCGAATTTCTTGATGTTTTCATCAATCTGCTGTTTCTTTAGTGCTGCTTCATAAAGCAACACAGCATTTTCCGGATCAATGGATTCAAAGTATTCCTTAAAGGCATCTAAATCGCCGTTTGCTATCGACTCATCAACTTTCAGTTGCAACTCCTCCAGCTGCCTTTCTTTTTCTTCTACAGCAGCCTCGCGCGTGTCCAGATCCTGCAGTTTTGTCTGGGCTTCTTCGGTGAGCTTATCATGATCGTCCTTGTAAACCTGCAGATTTTTCGAATTTAAATCAGCTTCTGATAATTGCTTTTTAAGCTGATCGTTTTCATTTTTGAACTCGATGTATTTATTTCTTATCTCAGCTTGTGTCATATATTTGGGATTCAGCGGATCAGGAGGCTCAGGCAGAGCAAGATTCAGCACAGGTATTGATTTTACCGTCGAATAGTACCTTTCAGTTACTCCGCCAATATTGTTGTAGAAAATGAAATAAAAAACTGCGCCGAATGCAGCGAGAATAATAACTATATCCAAAATTATCATTAATATCGAAAATAATTTACGCCTCTTTTTAGAGCCGCTCTTTTTTTTAGAGTTTGCATCCGAATTAGCTGGCATTCTTAATCTCCCACACTACTCTCATTATGGTTGTAGCTGATGATTTCATCATTTGTTTTCTGCTCGAGTTTCTTTTGCTCGATCAGATATTCATCATGTTTCTTTTCTTTGAGCTTCTCCAGTATTTTTCTCTCTTTAACGGCCTGTATCAGTTCTTCTCTTACTTTATCGACATACAAGGCTGCATTATTAACATTTTCTTTTTGTGTCTTTATCCTGGAATTGAGTAATGACAGGTATTCATTGTATTCAATTAATTCATGAACGGTTGATTTTTTTGTCTTTTCATTGAACCTTTTGACAGTTTCCTCAAGTAAATATTCAAGGCCGTCCAGCTTTTTCCTTTCAACTTCCAATAACTGAATGGCCTTGCCCAATTCATTTTTTTTGCTGTCCTCCTGCTGTATTCTTATATTCAGGATTGACTGAAGTTTGAATATGAACTTTGCCATCTATACACCCCTGAAATTATTGAAGGACACCCTCAAGCAAGGCCAGGACCTCGTCAAAAGTGAATCTTTCTTCCGTCGGCTGCTGAATAAAACTAAGTATTTTATCAATAAGACTTATAGCGTGGTCTATCTTCTCATTGCTGCCCTTTACATACGCTCCAATATTTATGAGATCCTCGGCATCTCTGTAAATGGCGAGCGCTTTTTTGACCTCTCCGGCAGCTATCATATGCTCTTTAGTTATAATATCAGGCATAACACGGCTGACGCTTTCCAATACATCGATTGCGGGATATTGATTTCTGTTCGCCAATGAACGTGAAAGCACTATGTGACCGTCTAGAATTCCCCGTGCTGTATCAGTGACAGGTTCAGTCATATCATCTCCATCGACAAGAACGGTATAAAGACCTGTAATTGAGCCCTTTTCAGAATTACCTGCTCTTTCCAGTAATTTGGGCATCGTACCGAAAACTGATGGAGTATACCCTCTTGATACAGGAGGTTCTCCGATTGCCAGCCCCACTTCCCTCTGCGCCATGGCGAAACGGGTCAATGAATCCATAAGCAGCAATACATCTTTGCCCTGATCCCTGAAGTATTCTGCTATCGCAGTTGCTACAAATGCGCCTTTCAGTCTTACGAGTGCAGGCTGGTCTGATGTAGCCACAACTACTACAGAGCGGGAAAGGCCTTCTTCCTTCAGATCCTTTTCTATGAATTCTCTTACCTCCCTGCCGCGCTCACCTATTAATGCAATCACATTGACATCCGCTTTTGTGTTCCTTGCTATCATACCCATCAGAGTGCTCTTGCCGACACCGCTGCCCGCAAAAATGCCGATACGTTGGCCTTTGCCGACTGTCAGCAGTCCGTCTATGGATTTTATCCCCAGTGTAAGAGGATCTGTTATTCTTTTCCTGTTTAGTGGATGAGGCGGATTGTTATTGATAGGATAATACTGCTCAGGTCTGAATGGCAGCTTGTCGTCTATGGGGTAACCCAAACCATCGAGGACACGACCTGTCAGGTCCTCACCAACACCAGCCTTCAGTACAGTATCAGATGCTTCCACCAGATTACCCGGCCCTACGCCTGTCATATCACCCAGCGGCATCAGCAGCACCTTTTTGTCCCTGAAGCCCACGACCTCAGTTTGAATTATTTTTCTTCCCTTTGATGCGTGGAGCTTGCAAAGCTCGCCTATATCGACTTCTGGCCCGTCTGATTCTATTGTCAGACCAACCACCTTTGACACCCTTCCAAAATGCTTGACAAAGCTCGATCTGTCTAATATATCATGATATTTTTGAAGGCTTATCTGCATTTCGCAAGAACCTCCCCCGGATTTATCTGCCTTCGAACTCCTCTTTTATTGCCTCTTCCATTTTGTCCATCCTTGTTGCCGCTCCGGCATCGATGCTTCCAAGAGGTGTTTCGATGATACAGTCACCGGGCTTAATCATACTGTCTGGCTTAATCTCTATATCTCCGGCTCCCTCTGCCATTGTCGCCAACTGATCCCTGTTTTCATTTAGGTATTCACTGTCAGAAGGCGATACCCTGATCACGGCGCCATTTTTTTCTGAACACTCTTGTAATGCACTGCTCACCAACTGAAGTATCACGTCTTTGTTTGAAGCCAGTTCTCCTGCTACAGCCTTACGTGCGATCTTTACAGCCAGTTCAAGTATATCAGCTTCCATGCCGGCTAATATGCTTTCGTATTCCTCAGCGGCATTCTGTTTTATCTTCTCGGCTTCTTCCAGCAATGCGATGTTTTGAGCAGCCGCAGCTTCCATTCCTTCAGCATAACCTCTCTGCCATGCTTCCTCTGCTATGCCTGCTGCTTCTGTTTCCGCTTTCTGCCGAGCCTGCTCAAGCAGACCCTCTGCTTCCAATTCCGCATCTTTTACTATTTTTTCGCTCTTTTTTCTGGCATTTTCAATCAGAACTTCTGGATTCGATGCAGAGGAATTATCAGCGTCAGCCTCTGTGTCTTCATTTATGTCCTGAAATTTTCGAATATTGACCGGCACTTTGATTTGGTACGGCCTGCCATAAGTAACCTGATTATTTTTAAATACCTTGTTATACAATTATTTCATCTCCTCCGCCTCTGGAAATGACGATCTCACCAGCATCTTCAAGCTTCCTTATGATATTAACTATCTTCTGTTGAGCCTCTTCAACATCCTTCAGCCTGACAGGACCCATATATTCGATATCTTCCCTGATCATCTCAGCAAGCCTCTTGGACATATTTGAATAAATGACCTTCTGGACCTCCTCTGTAGCACCCTTTAGTGCAATAGCCAGCTGGTTGTTCTCGACATCGCGCAGGAACCGTTGAATGGAACGGTTGTCCAATGTAAGTATGTCCTCAAACACAAACATCCTCTTCCTGATTTCTTCCGCCAGATCGGTATCTTCGATCTCGAGTGTTTCCATTATATATTTCTCAGTGCCCCTGTCAACGGTATTGAGTATGTTGACAATAGCCTGGACTCCTCCAGCGGCTGTGAAGTCTTCAGTGACAAGGGATGATAGATTCTTCTCCAGTATGCGTTCAACTTCCTTGATAACCTCCGGAGATGTTCTGTCCATTACCGCAATGCGTCTTGCAACATCCGCCTGTTTGTCCTGAGGAAGCGCAGCCAGCACGACCGATGCCTGCTGGGGTTTGAGGTATGCAAGTATCAATGCGATCGTCTGAGGGTGTTCCTTCTGGATAAAGTTCAGCAGCTGTGCCGGATCAGCCTTCCTGACGAATTCAAACGGTCTCACCTGCAGTGACACCGTCAGCTTGTTTATTACATCGAGCGCCTTTTGTGTTCCCAGCGCCTTCTCCAGTATTTCCTTTGCGTAACCGATACCGCCCTCGGCAATATACTCCTGTGCAAGACATATCTGATAGAATTCCTCCATGACCTTTTCCTTTTCTTCAGGGGTCACAGTTCTAATGTTGGCTATTTCCAAAGTCAGCTGCTCGATTTCTTCCTCCTTCAAATGCTTGAATATCTCAGCAGATTTTTCAGGGCCGAGAGAAATAAGCAGCATTGCAGCCTTTTCACGTCCGGATCTTTCAGTTTTCACTCCAGATGATCTCGCCATATCTTTTATCCTCTCAAAATACTATCCTTAGCCATCCCAGTCATCAGACAGCCAATTTCTGAGCAGTTGCGCCACAGAATCAGGTTTTTGCTTTACAAACTTATCTATCTGTTTCTTGATTTCTGATCTTTCCTCAAGTTCAATCTCTGGGATATCTTCATCCTGGTCAGGTACTACAAACTTTGGTCCTCCTGCGATTTGTGCCATGGCAGGCTCTTGTGCTGTTTGCTTTTTCCTTGGGATGCCGACGATAAGCAGTCCGGCAATGAGCAGCAGCATGAGTGCAAAGAATCCATAATCGTTGACTAGCTCTCTCAGTCTGTCAGTTGTCGAAATTTCCACAACCTCCTGCGGCGCCAGCTTTAGCTTATTAACAGATATGTTTCTGACAGGAATACCAGTCGCTGTGCCGGCTGCTGTCTTTATTGAGTCTATGAAGCTATCATCCATACGCGAATCGTCAGTGACCTTTTGTCCATACCACAGAGAGATGGCAAGTCCTGAGTCCTCCGCTATCATTTTGCCGGTTGCTTTTTCATGCTCTCTCAGCGTTTCATCATATCCATAGTTAATATCTTCCTGAACATTTGAATACTCTGATCCTGAACCGTCTCCGGTCGGATATGACGGCGCACCTCCTGTGCCAGGGTTTGAACCAATTCCCGGTTCTCCGCCATCAGTTCCATTCTTGACTCTTTCCTCGCTGGTACTGCTGCTAATGACCGCACCACTGTCCATTCCCTCCGGATTGGTTATGGTTTTGATCTGGGACTTCTCCTTGTCGAAATCCAGTGTTACATTAGCTACTACCCTAAGTGTGTCAAAATTGTCAAACTGCCCGCCGCTGAAATAGTCAAGAACTTTTTGTTCCAGTTCATTCTCTCTCTTTTTCCTCAATTCCTCCTGACTGTTGACTGCACTTATGGAGTCATCACCTGAAATCGAATTGAGAATATTGCTGTTGTTGTCCACAACAGTGACGTCATTGGGATCCAGATTCTCGACGCTTCTTGAAACCAGCATCACTATGCCCTCCACCTGGGCTGCCGTCAGCTTCCGGTTCGGCCTTACCATCACGTATGCAGTAGGCCGTGGCTGTTTTTCACTTGCATTGAGAAATATCGATGTTTCCGGTGTAGCGAGCGTAACCGCTGCTTCATCTATGTTGTCAAGCATTTCAAGCTTCGATTCCAGATCAGAGATCTGCTGCCGTTTCCAGATATGCTTCTTGTCTTCCTGTGTGGTCGTGATCCCTATACTTGAAATGGCATCTTCAAATGTGAATCCCTCTTTGGGGTAACCTGCCTGCGCCAGCACTATTTGAGCCTTATTGTTGTCTTTTTTATCAATAACGATGCTTGTGCCATTATTTTCAGCGCTGTTCCATACTCCATTGTCATTAAGGATGTTGATCATCTCACCGATCTGCTTCTGGTCGGAATTGGTGAACAAAACTATTCGCTGTGGCCTTGTCAGTACAAATATTGATATGCTTATAGCTATCACAACGATTGCAGAGGTTATGTAAAGACGTGTTTTTTGAGATTTTTCAAGACTTCCCCAAAACTCCTTAAACTGATCAAGATACTTTTTTATGAATTCCGGCACTGTATCACCACCCTGTAACAGTTTTCATCATTTGTGCTGCTGTATAATTTTATGTTATAACGCATCGTTCAAAGAAAATTTTTCGATTAGTCGATAATTTACTTCGTAAATTACGCTTAGTAGAAAATTTTTCTTACCTCTGCGCGTTTCAACGAGGCTGGTCGCAAGCAAGGCTTGCTGCTCGCCTATGCATCCGGGCTGGTCGCAAGCAAGGCTTGCTGCTCGCCTATGCATCCGGGCTGGTCGCAAGCAAGGCTTGCTGCTCGCCTATG